>NZ_JBHRTA010000022.1:0-278764 GCF_042646065.1 Parapedobacter deserti | reverse complement strand
GTAAACATGTACTCTCTACGCTCCTTCATAATCATATTATTTGTGGGCGTAAAACTACAGCCGATCAGTTAATCAGAAAATATGTACTTGGTAGGCCGGATACATTGGAACGGGTTCACTTCATGTTTCTTGCAGATAGCGAAGAAGGAATAGATCATGGCTGCCCGTTGGGCGGCTTCGTGGCTGCCTGCAAAGAGGTAGTTCTTACGTCCAATCGCCACGGGCCTTATTGCGTTTTCGACAAGGTTGTTGTCGATATGCAGGTTTCCATCGTATAAATAGGCCGACAGTCCATCCCACCGGGCATACGCATAGGCCATGGCTTTACCTATCTGGCTTTTGGGCAGGGTGGATTTTATTTCTTCAAAAATCCATTTCCCCAGCTCGTTGATTACCGGTAGCGACTCGGTCAGCCGCAGTTCCTTGATCTGTTCGGCGGCCAGTTTTTCTTCCCGGGCCTTCCGTTCCACCGCATAGAGCTGCTGGATCAACAGCAGCGCCTTTTCCGCCCGAACTTTGTCATTGTCTAAGGCCCGCTCGAATTCTCTTCGTGCATGTGCCCAGCAGGCCAGGTGGATTACGTTTTTGCTCCGTGCATATTTCTCGTACACCGCATACCCATCTGTCTGCAGGTACCCCCTGAAGCTGCCCAATATGGGCAACGGGGCGCTGCTGCCCCGGGTGGGGCTGTAATCGAAAAGTACCGTTCCTTCCAGCGGGGCATGGTACACCCAATAGTATCCCTGGTGGGCCGCGCCTTTTTTATCGCTGTCCAGCACTTTGATGGGGTCGAGTAGGTAAGGGGAATTTCACCCCGAACCTCTCACAGCACCGTGCGTGACAGTCTCCCGTCACACGGCGCTTCCAAATCAGCTTTTACTTTATTTAGTACGGTCTGGCAAGCGTCCAGTGGATGAATAGTTTTGGGTTCTGGTTATAGATTTTCCTCAACCACTGATGTGCTCTCCTTCTTCCCATCTTTTTACGTCTCATAACCCATCGTACCAACTTGAGGTTAATCCAATACCAAAGTCCGTACACCGTCCATCTTGAATACACACAGTAGTAATTAATCCAACCTCTGGCCATTGCGTTCAGGCGTTGGGCGATGTCTTGCAGCTTTCCCATGAAACGCCTGTTCACTACACTCTTCACTTTCTCTCGAACGGATTTCTTCGCATCCTGACTCATACACGGAAAATACGTAAGTTTCCAGCCGTTTTTGGTTGGCCTGCCCAATGGTCGAAATGTATGACCAAGGAAGGTGAACGAAACCGGTACTGGATTTGACTCTCTGTGGATCGAGTTTTTGCAGTATACGATTTTTGTTTTCTCGCTGTTGAGTTCAAGTTTGCACTCCTTCATACGCTTGGTTACCGCATTCTTGATAAATACAGCCTGATTCCAAGTGGTACAGTGGATGATGGCGTCGTCGCAATACCTTTGAAAAGGCATATTACTGTGATGCTTTTCCATCCATTTGTCGAAAACGAAGTGCAGGAAGATGTTGGCCAGTAGAGGACTTATCACTCCACCCTGAGGTGTCCCTTTTTCGCGTTTGTGCACTTTACCCTCACGTACTACGCCCACTTCAAGCCAGCGTTCGATGTACATAATTATCCATTTCTCATCGGTATATACACGCACGGCTTTCATGAGTAGTTCGTGATCAATGTTATCGAAGAAGCCACGAATGTCCAGGTCCACAACCCAGCTGTAGTACCCACAGTTCCGCACCGTTTTAGCCAGCGCATCATGCGCACTCTTGTTCGGACGATAACCGTAGCTGTCCTGATGGAAACTCGCCTCCACCTTGGGTTCAAGATAGCTTTTGACAACCTGTTGGGCTACCCGGTCTGACACCGTAGGTATTCCGAGTCCTCGATAACCTCCACTTTTCTTGGGAATTTGCACTTCCCTTACTGCTTTGGGATGGTAACTGCCCGAGGTCATACGGTTCCAGATTTTATATAGATTACCCGCTAACCGTTCCTCAAACTGTTCCAGACTCTGCGTATCAATCCCAGCACTCCCCTTATTTGCCCGTACTTTTCGGTAAGCATCCAACACCATTTTCTTGGTGATTGGATGTTGCTTTGTTTCATAGTAATCAATCATCCGTTTTACTGTTGTTGTTTATATGAAACTGATCTGGTCACTCCCTTTCCTCCATTTCCATTACAGAAGTTTCATCGGTACTACGGAGTGATCCGTCCCTATGGAAGGCTTTGGCAATTTTGACCTTGTACATGTGTTGCACTTGTGTCCTTGCCTTGGCATCCTCCCATAAGTTCCCTTGTTCCATACGAACACGAACACATCCCCGCCAGTGGCCCCACGGCCCAGACCGGAGGACAACAGCCCGCAAAGCCCGTCGAAACTTTTCCGCATATCGCAATGCCCGTTGTATAAGTAATAACGGTGAGAGGAACCCAGGCTGAACATCAGGCAAGGGCAATCAGCCCGGACAAAAGCCCCAGATCGGCCGAAGGAACTTCCAGCCGTACACCGTTGGGGTAAACAACGGATAAAACAGGATGGCCTGCATTACGCGGTGAACCCATCGGAATGAAACCGCTCTCACCGCCGGACGCATTCTCCTTCCAGCGACTGATCCAATAACTGAACTTACCCAGGGTGATGCCATGCTGCAGACAGAACTCCTGCCGGGTCAAACCACTCTCACGCCACTGGCGGACAAGGGTAAACATATAGTCTCTACGCTCTTTCATATCAAAAATATTTGGGCGTAAAGCTAACGACGATCAATTAATCCGAAAAGATGCAGTTGGTCGGGCGGATACGAAGCTTCCGCCGCTCATACTCCTGACCGTCTTTTTACTCTTGCCGTTACGGCGGTTGGACACACCGGAGGCTTTTTCCTCCCCCAGATGGTTCTCCAGCTCGCCATCGAGCATCGACTCCAATAGGTGTTTCATCAGTGGTGCAAAAACACCGTCCGTGCCACCGGCTTTCTTACCAGCGTACAAACCTTCCATCGCTTCCTGCTTGAAGCGCTCAAAGTCAAATGGGGTTTTCTCTTTCATTAACATGTCACTTGATATTTCGAATTTAACTATTTATTCGTTTTATCCAGTGACACAGTTGGCGTTACACTCTCTCGCTAGGTTTATTTATTGTGAACGCGTCCGTTGTAACTTCGGAGCGTCATATATGGGGTCAAAAGATTGAAACCTACGCAAAAACTCCCAGTCATAATCTTTATCGGTAGTTGGCGATTCATATCTACCAGGATCGCCGTAGGTTTTATTCCCCCATTCGTCTCTTATGGTTACTCCATAACTCGCTCTCACTTGGTTTTCACCAAGATTTTTCAGCTGGAACGGATGTGCCAACTCGGATTCACTTGGACTGATATCGTAAAAAGGATTCATGATTTTTTAGGCTTGTCATACAGATATAGGTTAACCTAGCAATTTAAACTAATTCATTTTACACTTTTTTAGCCTCCTCTGCTTCTTGAACGTTTGCCTTTTTCAACCCTCTCAATTTCCCCAATAGGCTTTCATATTGATAAACCGCCTTTAGAATTTCTTGTGTAAATTCAATGGAGACTTCGATTTCTTCCTTGCCAATTTCTCCGAATGTGTTAGATTCTATATGGGCTGCATCATTACCTAAAAGCCTTAATTCCTGCATTCCATCCCTTAGTTCTTTAGGAACGACTATTTTGGTGCTTAAATCTTGCAGCCGATCATAAAGAGTTTTTCCTACAGCCCCTCGGTCTTTACAAATTTCTTCCAATGTTTTGCGAATCATTATAGCGGAAGCTATAAAGCAATTGTTTGAGTGGCAGGATATTGCTTCAGAAAAGGCATTTAAAATTTTCTCTGGTATATTTTCCTTATTAAATGGGATTGTTGAATTAGGATAGGTAATATTTACTAATCCAACATGGTCTGCTATAAAGAACAAATGTCCGTGACATTCAGCATTTGGACATCTTCTTAAACCAAGGAAATAAGATAGGACCGATTCCTCTAATGCGAGCACATCCTTTATACCACTTAGTCTTTCAAAAGTGCCATAATGGCCACAATGAGGACATCTTAACGCAACATTTGCCCACTTATCTTCTGATCTTGTTTTAGTAAGTAAAACTTTCATTATTCCAGGGTCTGGTTACGTCTCCTTATCCAACAACTTCATAATCTTTTCATTCATCGCGATTACGTTTTCTACCAGTTTCGTGATAAGTTTGGTTTGTTCTTCGTTGGTTGTGTGAAAGGTGCTGTTCTCTTGAATCGCAATAGGAGAGTGTGGCGAATTGCTATTTTCCACTACATGTCCGGAGTCAGATGCCATTAATTGCAAGGGGTCAATATTCAAAAATTCAGCTACACCTTGAATGATTTCAACGGTTATTTTGTTTTCCCCACGCTCATATTTGGTATAATTGGCTTCCGTCATGCTGAGGTGTTCAGCTACCTCCAACGCTTTCTTTTCCCTGAATTTACGATGCTTTGCAAAATTGCGTCCAATAGCTTTATTTTCAAGGATGGTAAATTGGTTTTCTTCATTTAGTTCGGCCATAGTTACTACGGTTAGATTAAACAACTATTTATAGAGGTAAAACTACTAAAAAAAGTAGCATGCGCAAATTTATTTTTTCAACTTTGTAAAAGTAAGGCTTTAGGAAATGGCTTTACGAATGATTGATAGGATTTTTATCGAGTTGCATTAAGAAAAGGAATAATACATTTTATTAACTTTGTCACCCAATAACGAAATTTAGAGGGTGCTCACAAAAAGCCTCGTGATCGTACAAAGCGTAGGAAACTTTAAGAACACAAGGGCGTGAGTGAGCACCCGGACACCCCATAGCCTGGGGATCCGGGTCAACTTGCGGTTTTGTGTTCCAGGTGCTACCTTTGGTAGTAGCTGCTTCGGCAGTGCCGTCCTACGCGGTCCGTTTGTACGATCAGACCAAAAGTGGCCCGGCTCCTTCGGGAGTTTCACCACCCTAGGACAGCGAGGTTTTGATATTTATCAAAACCTATGGAACCACACAAGCAACATGAGCTAACCAAGCAAACGCCTAAAAAGGGGGAGCATCGCCATTCGGTTCGATCCCGGCCCTGGGTACTATCAACATCCAATCTTTACAAAAATACAGTCAAAGCACCCGTTTGATTCGGTTTAAGAAACCTGAATTAACCATTTTTCTTACACCTAAAAAAACATTAGATGAAGCAATTTTTACGCTTAAGGGGCTTGTATTGCCTAAAGCGAACACAAGCAATTGACCATATACATCAACAATACGCATCGGATAAGCGAAATATTTGCGCAGTAGACTCGCAAACACGTTCGGCTTTTCTTCGTACTTTCTTCCCACTTTCTCCTGACATCTGCTATGGATTGGCTAAGGCCTGGCTAACCCGTCGCTATAAAATCGTTAGCCACCGCATGGCTAGGGGATACCCAGGGGATAGCGGACGGCAGAACAGGGTCAGGAGAAAGTCGGGTAAAGGTATGTCCGCGGTTGGGAGAGCCCAGTCAATCCCGTGCTTGAGCCCACCTTCCCTTACCCTTCCTTCGGGTCCTATCCCCATATGTCCCGCATATACTTCGGTAAAAAGGCCCAAAAGCGACACTTTAGCGAAGGGTAAGCGGCTATATAGCGGGAGAAAGGAACATACGGATAGGCAAGGAATGGGGTGGAGACTTGCTGGAGCCTGCTTGGGGTTTGCTTCGGAGCTTGGGTTGAGCTCCGTGCTAACTCGTTCTGCACTCCATCGACGCCGACCAAGCCAAGCCCAGTCGGAGTCCAAACCAAGACCAAACCAAGTCCAGTCGGAGCTCCGAAGCCATACCGAAGAAATCCCTAACAAAAGACGTGGCCATCGGCATGGCAGTCGAAAAGATATCGAAGACTCATGTGTTTGTACCCATGCGAAGGCCCCAGCCCGTAGCGGGCTGGGCCTCGCTTTGGGGTTGGTGGTGTTGCTGCTATGCGGCATCGCGAAAGCGCAATTCCACCAGCCTTCCGAAGTGACCGTACGGATCGGAGAGACTTTGCCCGAGAGCTTCTTTGAAACCGTTCACCAAGCGGTAAACATGCAAACAGGGGAGAAGGCAACGGTCCGGCTGGCTGACCACCGGGATAAACTGATCATCCTTGATTTCTGGGCAAGCTGGTGCGGTCCGTGCATCCATTCGCTCAATAAACTGGATAGCCTCACTCGCCACGATGGTGACGGATATGTCGTAATTCCCGTCACCTACCAATCCATTGACGAAGCATCCCGCGCCTATGAAAAATACGGCTGGCATTTCAACGGAATTGTTGGCGACACTACGCTGGGAAAAATATTTCCGCATAGTGGCATACCGCACATGGTGTGGGTAAAAGACGGCAAGGTTGCAGCAATGCCCCAAACACAATTCGTTACAGCGGAAAGCATCGGTGAAATGCTGGACAACCGTATTCCGGATATCCCGATGGCCAAATTGATATATAACCCAACAAATCCGCTTAGTACAGACAATGAATCGTACAGTGGAAAACTGTTGTATACGGCTGAGCTCACTGCGGGGGACCCCCGGTTCCAGCAACAACGGCTTGGTTTGGTACATCAAGATGGCATGCTGATCCTGAGCGGGGTAAATCTCCCTTTGGTTGAAAGCCTGCTTTTCGGTGCATATCGGTCTTCTATTGCGCCTGGTCTCGGGCCCCACAACGGAATTGTTTTTGAAACAGGGGATAAAGTCGATTCGTTGTTGCGCATGCCGCGCCCGCTGATTACCCAATACGATGATCCGGACGACTACCGCAGTGCCTATGAAACATGGGTGCGGACGTTCCGGTATTCCTACCGCGTCGCGATTCCCGAGGAAATGGGCGAGGATGCGGCATATGTTGCCATGCAGCAGGATATTGTCCGCTTTATTTACAAACGATTTGGATTGCGGGTCTCCATCGAAAACCGTCCGGATCCGGTACTGGTTATCAACCAACACGAAACAGCAAACTAAACTCTCTTCTTACTCATCATGAAATCTTTCTTATTCATTCTTTTTGCCATGGCCGCCTTTTGCCTGTCCGGCCATGCCCAGACCATGCTTTCCGGAACGGTGACCAATGCGGAAGGCCAGCCGGTAGCGGGCGCAACACTGACTGTACTGGGAAGTGGCGCCATCGGAAAGACGGCTACGGGCGGTCGTTTTTCGCTTGCATTGAGCCGCCTGCCTGACACATTGCTGGTGAGCCATCTCGGTTACCAGAGCTATCGCATAGTGATTGGTACGCACACAGAAAATCCGCTGCAAATCGTCCTGCAGACCGGCAGCCACGACCTCGAGGAGGTAATGGTCAACACAGGCTATTACCAGGTTCCGAAAGAGCGCGCTACGGGTTCTTTCGTACAGATTGACAACCGGCTGCTGAACGACATGGTAACCACCAACATACTCGACCGGCTTGAGGGCGTAGTGAACGGGATGGATATGGACCGCCGGGAAATTTTCGGGGAAAACCCCACGGCGCAGTCGCCGGGTATCCGGGTACGGGGCATTGCTACACTTGAATCGAACGAATCGCCGTTAATAGTGGTCGATAACTTCCCATATGAGGCGGATATCAGCACGATCAATCCGAACGATGTGGAAAGCATCACGGTGCTTAAAGATGCCGCTGCCGCGTCGATATGGGGCGCAAGGGCAGGAAATGGGGTAATTGTGGTCACTACAAAAAAAGGGAGATACAACGACAGGACCACTATTTCAGTGACCTCGAACGTGACCATAGGCGAAGAGCCGGACTTATTCTACAACAACCGGTATCTGCCGGCAGCTACGGTGATGGAAATCGAGGAAACACTGTTTAACCGTGGGGATGTATACCCTGAGGAACCGCAGACGGTGACCCCACCCTACGTCGAGCTGCTTATCAAACAACGCGACGGGGAAATATCCGATGCGGAATTCAACAGACAAAAAGCTGTGCTCCAACATACAGATACACGCGCCGACGCTCTGAAGTACCTTTATCAACCGAGCGTGAACCAGCAATATGCCCTAAATATACGGGGTGGAAGCGCCAACTACCGGTACTATGTATCGGGCGGATATGACAATAACCGGCAATCTGTGGTGGGCAACGGCATCCGACGACTGAACCTCGCTATCCAGAATTCATTGCGCGTGGCTAAAAACCTCGAACTGGATGCCGCGCTTTGGTACACCGGACAACAAAGCCAGAACGATGGCATTACGTATACACACGGATTGTCATCCGGTACGTTGGTGGGTATATCGCCCTACCAGCGGCTTGCGGACGAAGCGGGCAATCCGCTGGCCATACCGAGGGATATCCGCGCAGCCTATGCGGATGGCGCCCCATCCGAAGGGCTGGTGGACTGGAACTACCGGCCACTGGACGAAATCCGATTGGCAGATAACCATAGCAAGTCAACGGAAATCCGGCTTAACACCGGATTGGCGTACCGCTTTTTAAACGCGTTCAACCTGCATGTGAAATATCAGTATATCCGGTCCCAAAGTGAAGGGTACTCCTACTATTCACCGGATACCTATTTCGTTAGGAACTTGGTAAACCGCTTTACGCAGGAGGATGGCTTGCGGGTGATTCCAGCTGGTGGAATACTGGACGGCAGGCCGGATACAGAATCGCTGAGCCATTCCGGTCGTGCCCAACTGGACTTTCAGAAAACCATTGCCGGCAATCACGAACTGACTGCCTTGGCAGGTGCCGAAATCCGGCAACGGGTAGCCGAGACATTGCCGGGGTATCGCATGTACGACTATGACCGCAGCACGTTTATCGGTACGGCAAACCTCGATTATTCGCGGTATTATCCGGTACGACCCGTGGGCGCGATGATGATACCAGGCCCAGCGGCCGTGCACCAGCGGCTCACCGATAGGTTTATCTCCTATTTCGTGAACGGGGCTGATACCTATCGGGGCAAATATACAATCTCTGGCAGCCTGAGGTGGGATGCATCGAATCTGTTTGGCGTTAAAACGAATCAGAAAGGCGTGCCGCTATGGTCTGCCGGGGGATCGTGGGAGTTAAGCAGGGAGAACTTCTACCGCTTCAAGCCGCTGCCCTATGTGCGCATGCGGGTAACTTACGGCAGCAGCGGTAACATAAATCCCGATGTAAGTGCATTTCCCATATTCAGCTATGCCGGAACGGATATACGGACGGGCTTTCCCCGTGCGGCGCTGACCAGTGCCGGCAATCCGGACCTGCGGTGGGAAAAGGTAAACACATTTAATGCGGGTGTGGATATGGGGTGGCTAGCCAATCGTATTACAGGCAGCGTGGAGTATTACCTGAAGAATGCTTATGACCTGATCGGGGTGGATTTTATGGATCCGACGTCGGGGATTATCAAAGGTGCAGTGCCGGCGCTGGAAAACCGGATAAACTATGCGGATCTGCGAACGCATGGGGTGGATATCCAGCTCAACGCCGGCATACTGAAAACCGGATTCCGTTGGGATGCCGGGGTGATTTTCAACTATAACCGCAACAGGATTACACACTATAGTACAGCGGAGGTTAACAACATCAGCACCTATTTTGTGTCGCCTCCACCTACGGCAGGCCAATCCAAGGATGTGGTGTATATGCTTCCGTGGTATGGCCTGGATGGACAGACCGGCAAGTCGTTGGTGATGGTAGATGGCGAGCTCGGGATGGATTATCAGGCCTACTATTCAAGTCGGACGGTAGACGATTTGCTGGTGGCCGGAGTCAGTGCGCCGCCGTATTTCGGCTCGCTGCGCAACACCTTTTCATACCACGGCTTCCAGCTATCCGCTAATATGATCTGGAAAGCGGGCCATGTATTCCGGCGCTCATCGCTCACTCCGGGCGCCGAATACAACGGGCCGGGCAACTACCATATGGATTATTTCCGTCGCTGGCAGAAACCGGGCGATGAGCGGTTTACAGATGTGCCTGCTGCCTCCGATACCTATGATACCTATGAGGCTTCGGCATATAGCCGGTCGGCTGCATTGATCACGCCGGGGCATTACTTACGGCTGCAAGATGTAAACCTGAGCTACACATATAGCGGCGATCGATTGAAGGCAGCCGGACTGAAGCAAATCAAACTCTTCTGCTATGTACGGAATGTGGGGCTGTTATGGACGAAAAACAATGTGGGGATCGACCCGGAGTACATCGATGTGGCCTATCCTGCACCACGTACGTATGCTTTGGGTATCAATGTAGAATTTTAATATAGACCATTATGATGAATATCAGATTGCAGCTTATCATGGGCGTACTCATAAGCGGTTGCCTGGCGTGTGGAAAGGAATTTTTGGACATTAAGCGCGACCAATCACAGGTCATTCCTGAACGGATTGAACACCTGCAGGCGTTGCTGGACGATGCGCATCGGACCATGAACGCCAATTCCAGCCATGAGCTGGGCGTGATCGGCGCAGACGAACTGGAACTGGACTTTCAGGTCTGGCAAAATATTCCGAATAGGCCGTACGAGAAAAATGGTTACATCTGGGCGGACGACGTTTACGAGGGCAATGAGGTCAATGATTGGAACAACGCCTACAGAAGGATTCTCTTTGCCAATACCGCCTTGGAAGGCATTGAAAAAATAACGCCCGCCGAAAGCGAAACAGCGGCGTGGAACAATGTAAAGGGTAGTGCACTTTTCTTCCGGGCGCTCAATTACTACCAGCTGGCCCAATTGTTTTGCAAACCCTTTGACGAAGTTACCGCTGATCGTGATCCGGGATTGCCTTTGCGGCTCGTGCCGGATATAACTGCGCAGAAAGGCAGGGGCACCTTGCGGCAGACCTATCAACAGCTCATTGGGGATCTGGAGAATGCACAACCGTATTTGCCGGAAATACCGATAAATTCCCATCGGCCGGGCAAGGCGGCTGTTTATGCGCTACTGGCGCGTGTATACCTCCAAATAGGCGATTATGAAGAAGCACTAAGATTTGCAGACCTGTGCCTTTCCATCCAGCACGGACTGGTCGATCTGAACGATCTGCCGCTGACGGCGAATTATACATTTCCGACTTACGGTCTGGGTAATCCGGAAGTTATTTTCATGTGCAGCATGACCAACATTGCCGTCGTAACGTCGTCACGCATGAATGTTGGCCGCGCGGTTCTTGAACTCTATTCGGATCATGATTTACGGAAGGCGGCGTATTTCAGGGAAGGCACCAACGGTAATATTCTCTTCAAAGGTTCATACATGGGGTCCGGAGGGCTGTTTACCGGCCTGGCGGTAGATGAAGTGCTGCTTATCCGGGCAGAATGCCGCGCCAGGACGGGTTCGTTGGAAGCGGCGATGCAGGATATGAATAGTTTACTGAAGATGCGGTACGCAGAAGAGCATTACGTACCCCTTGATGATCGGAACCGGGCAACGCTGTTGGATTTTATCATCGAGGAACGGATGCGTGAACTTGTGTTGCGCGGCATAAGGTGGGAAGACCTTAGACGGCTGAACAAGGAGCCGGTGTTTGCAAAAACAATCAGAAAAGTGTTAGGCGAAGATGTGTATTCGCTGGGGCCAGGTGATAACAGGTATGTATGGCCGCTTCCGGATAACGCGATAGACCTTGGGGGATATCTGCAAAACGATCGATAATATGAAAAACCCGTTGGAAAGACCATCACGGTATTCCCAACGGGCATCTTCAATTTTAGGATTACAACTCCCTTTGCGCATGCTCCTGGATGCTCACACCCGCGGGCAGGCTGGTGAGGGCTGTACCATCAGCAATAGGAGTACTTGAAGGATTGTTCAACTGCACAGCACATGTGTTGCCTGCGTTTGTTGTGTTGCAATCGGGATCAGCTGGCTCCTCGGTTTCAGGACCTGAAATCTTCAGGTTGCTGTCGGAATAGTCATCCTCGTTCGCATCAATCCGTTCTACGAAGTACCATTGAGCGGCATTCTTTGAACCGCTCATTTCATTCGCCTTGAATGCCGAAAACCCGACAAACGTGGCCGCCAGGGCCAACATGAAAAAGTACTGTTTAATGTATGTTATGGTTTTATTTACCATGTTATGGACTTTTCTTTCGCATTTGGAAAAAAAGCACCCCAAAAAAAGGTTTTGTTTGTAATTGCAATTTGCTTTGCGCGGTTTGCTTTTTGCAAGGTGCGAATAAGCATATTGCGTGTCTATATATACCCGGTCACTGACGTGGAGATTCCGGTCACGTGCCTCCGCGCTTACCCTAGGCAAGTGCGTATTGCGTACTGTGTACAGGCAGGGTAAAGTGCTAATAAGGCCCTGCGCCTGAAGAGTGCGAACCTCCTTGGAAAACGCTTATGGAACGTAGACACACTTGGTTGGTCAGTGGTGCGCCCTGAAACGGGGGATAATCGATCCGCTTGCCGGAATAATTGGGCCGGCTTGCGGTATGGCCTGCGACGGCCACCCCGACGTGCAGGCCACGTGAGCCATATGCCGATGATAGCCAACAGGAGGGCAACCCCATTAAACCAAAGGTGCTCCTCCCAGGTGAGCCCGCTGATGACTGACCCACAACCGCATGGGCGCTTTTCGTACCAGCCCAGCACACCGAAACCGATGAACAGCGTGAAAGCCAGCATCAGGATGGCCGAAAGCCACATGCCTTGATGCGTGCGCCGCCGGTTCCGTGGCCAGGCGAGCAGCACGGCCGCTCCCAGCTCGGCCAGTGGCAGTAGCCAAAACAGGATATCGGCGCTCCATCCGGGAATCGGCTGACGCCGCAGGGTGCTGTGGAACCCCGCAAGGTCCCACAGCTTCTCTACGGCCACCGACACCCACAACGCCAGGAACGCCAACCTGATCATACCTAATAGGATGGATTTCTTTTCCATAGTCCTTGCTTTTTCTTGATGGTGCGAATGCGTTCGGCAACCACCTGCCTCATGTCGCCGAGCCTGCCATTTTTAGTGCGTTGTGAATCGGTAGCGGTATAAAACCAGAACAGGCTGTCCAGCCAGGCGATGCTGTCTGGATCGGTCACCACCGAGCACTGACGATAGCCCATGGATTTGATGCCGAAGCGCCACTCCACGATGCCTGCGGTTTCCGACAGGTAGGCCACCCGTTTATCCTGGGGGTGGTTGTGGTACAGCTGGATGATGAAGGGCGATGCATAGGTGTCGGCATAGACCACGTTGCCGAATCCATGCAGCCAGTCAAGTGCCAGTTGGCTGGTGTGCTCGCGGAATAGCCGCTGCCAGAAGGCTTGGATCATCGCTGGTGTGGTGGCGGAGCTGGGGTGTCTGGATTTTTCGAGCAATGTTTGAATCGTTTTCATCACATTATACTTTAGTTATGAAAACAAAGGTATACTCACAACCAGTCTGTTAAGTTGTCGCGTATAGACAAACGGTTTAGCAATTCGTGTCGGTTTTGGACAACTGGAGTGCAACACGATAGGCTTGAGGTGAGAGACCGTGATGTTTGGTGAACGCCTTGCTAAAAGCTGCAGTGTGATTATAGCCAAAGATATCGGCGATCTCGTAAATGGGCAGATCGGGGTGATCTGTGAGGTAAGTGCCTGCAGCTTCCATATGCACTTGTTTGATGTAAGCGCTTGGCGCGAGTTGCGTGCCGTTTTTGAAAAGGCGCTCTAATTTTTTGGGTGTGATGTGAAATTGATCAGCTATTTCTTTCGGTTCGGGCGCTTGATGGGTTTCGGAAATAACGGATGCAATGTGGGGTTTTATTTCTTTTAGTTTTTCTTCGTCATAGTGGACTTGCCCCTTGCCGTAGAGCAACCCCTTGAAAGCGGAGAACACCCCTTGTAAGTGGGTCTGCAGGTGTTGGTTGAAGTCTTTGCGGCGATTGATACTGGAGGGGCTGGTTAGCTTGATAAGGCGGCGCATAAACAGGGAGTCGGCTTGGACGGATGGACAGTAGTAGTCGTCCGACTTTGGATTGCCCGCCAACAGTGCGGTCAATTCGGCAAAGTCTTCGCCAATAACGGCCAGCTGTGCCGTATGAATGGTGATACTGATGAGTCGCCCAACGTGAGCAGGTACTCGGATAGTATACCGCTGCCCACCGATACGGGCGAGGTAAGCGGTGCCAGGGGCTGATGCCGCCCAATTTGATGGGATGGATGATCCGAAGTGAAAGTGCCCCTCTAAAACGATGGAAAGTACGTAAAGGGGTTGCCGCACGGGTTGGGTAGACAGCAGGAGCGGTTTGGCACTTTGAGTTTCCAGCAAATCAATGGTGAGTAGGCTGTTCCCATAGTATTGCCGGGTGCCGGTGAATGCCGCTGGCTGCGGGTGGTGGTAAACCACGGTGTTGGCAAAAGGGATGGGATGAGCGCATAGCGGGGCGTGATCGCCGAACCGGTAATGGGTTTCGGCGACTTGGAAGGGAAAGTCTATATGGAATAAAACAGACACGCCTCGTAGCTTACCTTGCAAAGGTAGCCGCAGGAGTAAAAGGCCGTATTAACCCGCGTTAAGCGATTTGGTTAACCCGGTTAACCAAAGGCCGTTTTTCTTCCCTAAAAGGCAAGGAGCATGCTCAACGGATGGCGCGGCGGGGTCGGATTGTTCCCCTTCATTTCGCGGAGAATGCGGCTGAGGGATCCCGGAGCAATGCCCACATATGCGGCACGGTGTTTCTTGGGAATGCTATCCAGCAAATCGCCAAAGTCTTCGACCATATGCGCGTACCGTTCTTGGGCTTCGTATTGGTGCAGATTGCGGTCATAGCTGTTCAAGTATATGTTTTGCTTTTTCATGAGCGTTCTGAGGGCTGTTTTTACTTCCGGCACGCGCTCGATAAGTAGTTTAATATCGGCCAGGCTTAATGAGTATACATCGGTGTGCTGTTCGACGGAGATGTCAAACCGGGCCGGTTTTTTTTTGAGCAACGCCCGCCAATCGGTCATCAACGCAGGTTTCAGCCATAGGTAAGGGGCTACCGGAAACAGGTTGCGAAAGCTCTCGCGCGAGCCCATCGCAAAACCGGATAGCTTGATGTATAATTTGCGCGGAATATGATCCTTGAGTATTAATTGGCGCGCGGCCGTGCTATGTTCTTTGCGTAGTAGCGGCGTGAGCAGTACGACAATTTCGGAGTTGAATGAGTTGAGTGCGTCGCAGTTGGCTATCAGTTGTTCAATAAAAAAGTCAAGTACTTGTGTATTCATTGGATGGAATTTTGGTGTGTTTGTAAAATGGGATTTGTTCGTTCAAGATGCGCTTTCAATTGCAGCCATTGCGCAGCGCATAGCATGACGGTGCCGCGTGTTTCGAAGAAGGCGTCGTAGTCGGTTTTCCGCTGGTGCTGCAAGGCAGCCACCCATTCGGGATCGAGCTGATCCTCGCAGGTGCAAGGTTCGCCTTTGGGTAGGACCACCGCCAACGCCACGCCAGTAGGAAGACAAACACACCTATTGGGTTGATGCCAAAATCGCGTAGCCAGCAGCACAGCCAGATAGCGATATGCTTTAAACCGTGTGCGAAGCGTTTCATATGCAATAACACTTTGTTTCAACCTTAAAATTAGGTAGCGTAAGGCAGAAAAAAGAAGCTTTTGCATTGAGTTTCCGCAGATGGTACAGGTTTGTCATCCAATGGTAGCGGATGGTACATGGGCGGTAGCGTTTGGTCTACTTTTTTGCAAGCGCCATCGGGCGTTTCGCGTCCGCCGATTGGCCAAATGTGTCCGGAAAACTGGCTATTCGTGCGCCATTTTGCCGAACCACAAAAATATGTGGTTGCACGTATAAACTACGATGCTTAACTTTGGGTTAAGAAGTATGACCAATATGAGTATATGGATTGATGACGGCCCGGTGACGGGTGCCTAAGCCTATTTTGGTGTTGCACGCGTATCCGGCATTTAATGAAACGGATATGCAGAAACACAGTACTTATTTTTCTTTCTTTTCGCTGAAACATGCTTGGCTGACGCTGGGGCTGTCCTTTTTTGGTGCCTCGCTGCTCTATGGCGATGGCATGGGCCTCCGCTGGGCATTGATCTTTGCTAACCGCCACTACCTGATCGTCTTTTCGGTGGTATTTGCCGTTTCATTCACTGCCGTGACGCTGGTTGACTTCGCTACATCCGCGCTGAATGGATTTGGATGGGCAAATCGTAGGGCGGCCCGCCGCGGCTGGATGCAGGTTGCCGTAGGGGTAGTAGGGGTAGGGATATTGACCTACGGATTGCAGTGGCTGCTGTTTGAGTGGGTGCTTGATGGTGTTTTCAGGTTTTCGCCAAATGCTTTTTTCTTAATGGTGTACTTGCTGCACATGGTCTTGGTCAACCTTGTGGTGTTATTCATCCACGGCATACTGCGGCTCAAACCTACCGGAGCTACGCCGAAAGGCAGTTATTTGACCCACCTGCTTACCCTCGAAGGCAACATCCCGGCAACGGCCGTCCGGTTTTGCTATCATCATCGGCATAAAATGAATCGCGTATGCCTGCGTGACGCGGAGAAGCGATCGGATCCGGTGCTGGAAAACACGCTCGACGAGTTGGAGATGCTGTTGGACCCCGATGAGTTTATGCGCGTGGCACCCGACCTACTTATCCATCAATCGGCCATTTTGGATGATGGCGTGCGGCTTCCGAACCGCAACCGCCAGGTGCGGCTAGTGATGCCGTACACGAAAATAGGTAGCGATGGAGTAGAACGCGAAATCGCCGAAGTGTCGATCAGTCGACGGCGGGTAAGCCGGTTCGACCAATGGCGTAAGGCCTATCGTATGCAAGATCAGCAGTTGTTAAGGTATTGAACGCAGTTAAAAAATACCCGGGCCGGCTGCTGCTCCGGCCCGGTGTATTTGCCATCAGGTGCTGCTGGAACCCGATGGATGACTGTGCTTATTGACGGGCTTGGCCACCGGGGTTCGGAAGGTCTGCACAAATTTTGAAATATCTGAAGCTAAACTTTGAAATATCCGAAAGCAACTTTAAGTATATCTATTTTGAGCGGCCGGAGCGCATGTTCATATTACCACCACAATTGTCCCAAGACGGAACGCTGCTTTAATACCAAAAGTCTGGTGACGGGCCGATGGACGTCTGGTCTTAGATTCTTCCAATGCTTAGTTTACGACTCGCTGCGCGATGAGTGAAATCAAATCGGACGCGACACGATTTGGCTACATCATTCGTTGATTTAGCTACGTCAAGAACTTGGTTGCGGCGCACCTTTGTATCCATGGTTTTAAACATAAAAATTTTAGAAAAATGGATGGTATCAAAGGAAAAGTAGTAGCCATTACCGGAGCGAGTAGTGGCATTGGTGAAGCAATTGCACGGCATTTGGCGGGGCTGGGTGCCAGGGTGGCGTTGGGGGCAAGGCGTGTAGATAATTTGAAAGACGGCCAGTTTGTAAACATTACTTCGGTTGGCGACCGCTGGGTAGGGCCTACCTCTACGGTGTACAGCGCTACGAAATTTGCTGTTCGGGCCATTTCGGATGGGCTGCGCCAGGAAGTAAGCGGCAATATCAGGGTTACGCTGGTAGCGCCCGGAGCAACGGAATCCGAATTAGCGGAAAGCATTTCGGACCCTGCTTTGAAGCAACTGGCTATTGAAAAGTTTAGGACAGATTTACTGCCTGCCGCGGCTATTGCCCGCGCAGTAGCGTATGCCGTATCACAGCCTGCGGATGTGGATGTCAACGAAATTGTTGTAAGGCCTACAGCCCAAAAAGCGTTATAAGAAAAACCTTAAATTAGCAGGATGGAAAAGACATTTCGCTTTAATTCAATAGCTGAGTTTCATGCCTTTTGTAATTTGCCCGCCTTAATAGAACTCGGTGCACGCATGGACGCGATCATTATCTAAGCGGTAACGCATGTTGCTTTGCAGCAGCATTCAATTTCCGTTGTTTGATGAATTGATAGATTGAACCAACCACAAAAAGCAGTAGAACGATTCCAAGTGTTTGTGCAATCAGTGGATCGGTTGGCCCTTTTGCAACGGGACGCCCAACGGGAACACAGGTTAACGTTTGGTTGACTGGTTTGCGTCCATTTTTTGTTTTACTCAATATATTGAGTAATTTTACTCACTGTATTGAGTAAAATCTTAATCATGTTTGCAAGGCCTTATTTACAAACACTTAAGTCTCGGATTAGCGAACCTAGAAATTTTATTCAGGTGGTCATGGGTCCCCGCCAAGTGGGAAAAACTACACTTGTCACCCAATTGACGGCCAGCTATCAGCACGCTTTTCATTTCGTTACGGCTGATGCGGTGCCGGCAGCAGGGACCGTTTGGTTGGAGCAACAATGGGAAACAGCAAGGCTGATGATGAAGCAACAGCAAGCTTCGGAATTTTTGCTCGTGATCGACGAAATTCAGAAGATTGAAAATTGGAGCGAAACGGTCAAATTATTGTGGGATACCGATACCCGTGAGGGGCACAATATGAAGGTTATCCTATTAGGTTCTTCCCGGCTTTTGTTGCAACAAGGGCTTACCGAATCATTGGCTGGTAGGTTTGAGACATCCTATTTGGGGCATTGGTCTTTTAGCGAAATGCGGGACGCGTTTGGGTGGGATGTAGCGACGTATGTATGGTTTGGCGGATATCCTGGAGCTGCATTGCTTAAAGGCGACGAGGACCGTTGGAAAAGGTATGTACATGATTCGTTGATTGAGACAAGTATTTCGCGCGATATCCTGATGCTGACGCGTGTAGACAAACCGGCATTGATGAGGCGGTTGTTCGAGATGGGATGTGTCTATTCGGGAAAAATAGTGGCCTATTCCAAAATGCTGGGCCAGCTCGTAGATGCCGGTAACACGACGACCTTAGCGCATTACCTGGATTTGCTGAACACGGCCGGTTTACTCGGCGGTTTGGAAAAGTATGACCCCAAATTAATCCGTAAACGCTCATCCAGTCCGAAATTCCAGGTACACAATACGGCGTTGATCAGCGCGCAGCGGGATGAGCAGTTTTCAGAAATCCGCCAAAAGCCGGATGAATGGGGACATATGGTGGAATCTGCCGTTGGGGCGCATTTAATCAATAGCGCCTATACCGGAGGATATCAAATTCACTATTGGCGGGAAGGGGGACATGAAGTCGACTTTGTATTGGAACGGCGGGGCAAGGTGGTGGGACTGGAAGTGAAGAGCGGAAAAACGCAGACCGGTGTTAGCATGCCTGCATTCCGAAAAGCTGTAGAACCGGATAAAGTGTTGTTGATCGGGGCATCAGGGATTCCTTGGGAGACGTTTCTGGCGATGGATCCGCTTGAGCTATTTTGAGGTAGCGAAAATCAGTTCCCGATCCGTTTCTGTTCTTCCTCCGCACTCTGCTCGATCTTCCGGTTGCTAAAGGTTTTGCCGGAAGTAAAGGTATAGCTGAAAGAAAGCCCTACCGTTCGGGTAGGCCGTTTCTGGTAAAAATACACGGTGGCGCCACGGTCTTGAGTGACTTCCCGTTCACGTGCCGTGTTGAAAATATCCGTCACATTCAGCCGCAGCCGGGCTTGATTGTTCCATAGGCGTTTGGTGAAGCCGATGTCTACGCTACAGTAATCCGCCATATCCGAGTTGGCGGTGAGGTAAGGCGATCGGTAGAAAGCAAACAAGTCGGCATCACCAATCTTTTTAATTGTGAACACCTGATAGGTACTGATGTTGAAGGAGGTATTGCGGTAATCGGCTTCCGCTATTTGGTAGCGCAGGTAGTACAAATTTAGGTTGTTGGTCATCGACCACCAGGAGCGCACTTTCACCGGTGCATATACACTGGTGCCAAAGCGGTGGCTGTTGCCGAAATTCCGAATTTGATATTCAATCATCTTATCGACCGTTTCCGCGTACTGGGCCATTGTGTTGCTGGTCGTTGCGTAATAGACGTCCCACGATAGCCCGCCGGCCAGGGTTATTCCCGCTTCCACGCGGTCGGTATATTCGGGCAGCAGGTCGGGGTTTCCGATCTGGGCAAGGAAATCGTAGAACTGCAATCGATAGGGGTTAAGGGCTGTGAATGAGGGCCTGCTCAACCTGCGGGTATAGTTGAGCACAAGTGACTTTCTGCCCGCGCTGTCCAGCCGGTGCAAAAGAAATACCGATGGAAACAGGTTGACATACGAACGCCGGAAGCGGATGTCTGCACTTACGGAATTGCCATCCATAATGGTCTGCTCGGCCCGGATTCCAACCTGCGCGCTAAAACGCTTGAATTGGCGTTCGAGCGCGGCATAGCCCATCAATAGCTGCTCCTGATACCGGAAGCGGTTGCTTCGGCCGGGGTCAAGTAGCCATGGGCCGGATTCAAATTGTTCATGTATGACCTCATTATCCCGATCGGTATTCGTGAACTTCAGTCCGGCTTTGAGCTGTGTGGCGGCCAGCCATTGGGTGTAGTCGGTTTGCGCACTATACAGGCGTGTGGTACTGGGCGTTGCATTGTGGAACACGGCATCCCGTTGCGGGTCGGTGTAGCTGGAGCGGAACTGATTGGTATTCGGATTTTCGCTGTGCAGGTAATCTGTAATCAACTTTAGCCCCGAGCCGAGGCTATCCGTTTTCCAGCTGTAGTTCAACGTGGCGCTATTCAATTCCGGCGTGCGTGTCCAAGCCGATGTGGCAGATCCTTCCGTGATGCTTTGCGGATCGATCAACGCGATGTCCGTATCAAACCGCTGGCGTAGGTTGCCCCGATTGAGGTTGGTTTGCAGGCCAATGGATTGATTAGCCGCAAACTCATAGATGGCACCCAAGCGCAGCATGGTCTGCTGGTTGTTGTTTTCACGATTGGTAAAGCTATTGTATGCATGCTGGTCTGGATAACGGATATCGTTGGTGGCGATATAGGAACTTCGATCTTTACCATAACCGCCCGTCCCGAATACGTATAAACTCTTGATTTTATAGTTGAAGGTAGCACCCATGTTGTACGCAGGCCGGTCCACTTGCTGACGATACTGCGTATTCAGCGTGCCGGTAAATCCTTCATCGCGCCCGCGTCTCAATACGATGTGCACGATGCCGCCGGAACCTTCGGCCTCAAATTCCGCGGGTGGATTGGGGAGGATTTCGATCTTCGCGATGTCTTCCGACCGCAAGGTACGGAGGTACTCTGCCAGATCGGCTCCAGACATGCGCTGCACCACGTCATTGATCATGACCATCACTGATTGCCCACGTAAACTGATATTACCATTGGGGTCTACCCACAATCCGGGTGATTTTTGGAGGATTTCCAGGCCGTTGCTCCCGGTTTCCAGTACGCTGCCCTCCACGTTCACAATGAACCGATCAGCCCGTCGTTCAACGGGCGGCCGCTTGGCTTGGACCTGCACTTCCGCCAGTAGACGGTTGTCCCGTTTCAGGATAATTGCCGCGAGTTGCGCCGTATCAGGATACACAAAGGCGAACGCCACGGGTTGGAAACCGATGGAGCTTGCCTTGACGGTATAGGATTGCCCCGCGATGAATGCATGCCGAAGACTGAAATGACCTTGCCGATCTGTGGTACTTCCGGTGAGAAAGCGGTCGGCCGTGTACAATCCGACCGATGCAAAGGCGAGCGGGCGGTCGACACTATCGCGTACATGACCCCGGATCCGTATGCCTTTAGCCTTGGCGGGCTGTATGCCATGCAGTTTCAGGCTACTCACCACGAGCGTTTTGTCGGAAAGCTCGCGGTAAAACAGGTCATGCCCGGGCAGGACCTGTTGAAGCAGCTCATCAATTGCGTATCCACCGGCGGCAACGGATACCGCCATGCTATCGGTGACCACATCGTTGCTGTACACTACATGGTATTTGGATTGCCGGGCAATGATTTCCAACACCGCGACGAGCGAACGCTGTTCATAATTAATCCGGATCGATCCGCTTTGGGCGGCAAGCCGATAACTGCTTAGCAGCAGCAAAAAGACAAGCAGATAAGTAGGCTTTCTCAAAGTCTATTCGATTACAATCCGATTTTCCGTTTCAAAGCGATACGTGAATGGATAGGCTGTCTGCAATACCTTCAATATGTTTTCCAAGGATGTGTCGTCATCAAATGCACCGGTGAATCGGACATCATTTAGTTTTTCAGGACGCACAACGAATTGTACCTTGAATTTTTTACTGATCCGGCGAAGCACGCTTTCCATCGTTTCCACATGGAAGGTAAGGGAATCCGCCGCAGGCCACCAACCCAGTTCGTTTAAGAGCGAATCTTTTGAAAAAGTGGTCAATGCCGCTTGGGTTTGATTGCGCCTGACTTCCAGTTGCTGCATGGGGGATAAGCGAACGGTGGAGTCGTTGCCCGCGGTGCCATCCCGTACGCCGGATACTTCGACGGCGCCTTCAAGCAACGCGACAGTTGCCGAAGGAGCATCTTCATAGGCACGTACCTGAAAAGTGGTGCCCACCACCCGTACCTGTAACGGACCAGCGTGGACAACCAGCGGAAGCGCGCTGTTTTTTGCGACCTCAAAATAGGCTTCTCCGGCCAAGTTGATGGTGCGGTTGTGCTTACCGAAATCGGTATTGTATTGCAGGATAGAGAAAGGGTTTAGAACGATGAATGTGCCATCCGCCAGAGTGATGAACTGTCTGTCCGTTTCCGTTTTGATTGCTGTGAATGCCGGTTCGGCAGGCGACAGGAAGCGCCAGTACAGGGTAATTCCAGTGCCGATGCAAAACAAAATCATGGCGGCCAGTCGTAGCCAGCCACCGCGTCTGCTGATCCGGCCCGGTAGCGCTTCCTGATCAGCCGACTCGTGGGCGACATCCGGAGATTTCTCTGATTCTTCGGCCTCGATGGCTTCCCATAGCCCCGCTAACTTGATGCGATTGGCCATGGTCGGCCGCCGCTTTGTCTGGAAATACAGTTCCAAAACTTCCGCCTGCCGTTTGTAGTCCGTATTCGTATCCAGGATTTCCCTTAGCTTACGCTCCTCTTCCGGCGGCAGCGAGCCCGAAAGTTTTCGGGAAAGTAATTGTAAAAACATTTCTTTATCCATATGGCCTCCTCAGATAACTAAGAAAAAAAATCGACTGGCGCGCCCATGATTGGCATTGCCGGCATCGAAATAGCGTTCCACCACTTCGTTAAGTTGCTTAACGGCCCGATAGACCTGGTTTTCGACCGTACGCACGGAGAGGCCCAACAGTTCGGCCACTTCCCGGCATTTTAGCCGATCTTCTTTAACCATCCGGAAAACCGTCTGGCGTTGGTGGGGCATCAGGTCTACCGCTTCCTCCAAAAGCGACAACAATTCTTTGTACTCCAGCAATTGCTCGGGATTGGCGATTACTGCTGTTTGCAGGCTTGCCTGATCCACTTCATCGATCGGAACCCGCGCATGCCTGTTTTCCCTTTTCAGGTACGTGAGGCAGGCGTTCTTTACCGATTGATAAAGGTAGCGGGTGGGATTGTTGATTTCGTGGAGCGACCCCTTGCGCAGCCAAACCTGCACGAACAGCTCCGAAACCAACTCGTCTGCCGCTTCCTCGCGCTTAACGTACTGTTGCGCAAACTGCTTCAAGTTGTCAAAATGCAGGAGATACAGCTGATCGAACGCCTGTTTTTCGCCGCGCTGTATGCGTGCAAAAAGTGTCCCGGTACTTGTGTGATCCTGCGCCATTGTATGTCTATGTCGCTTCCAATGCTCGGCGTACATTGCCGTAGCGGTCAATCAACCGCCCGGCTGACTGACTATCCAATCCCTTTTCTTCCATCAACATGGTGATGCCGCGCTGCTTTAGTTTGTAATTAGACAGCTGCATATCCACCATCTTGTTTCCTTTAACCCTGCCCAAGCGGATCATGACGGTGGTGCTGATCATGTTTAATACCATTTTTTGGGCCGTACCGGCCTTCATGCGGGTGGAGCCGGTGATCAATTCCGGTCCGGTCAGCACAGCGATCGGATAGGTTGCTTCCGCGGCCATGGGTGTATGGGCATTGCAAACCAAACATCCGGTAAGTAGACCATGGCGGTTGGCCTGTTGCAAGGCGCCGAGTGTATACGGCGTGCTACCCGATGCAGCAATGGCGAATAAGGTATCCCGTTCATGGATGGCAATCGCCGTCAGATCTTTCCAAGCCTGCTCCACGTTGTCTTCAGCAAACTCCACCGGCTTCCGGATGGCCTCGTCGCCTCCTGCAAGGATACCCATCACCCGGTCTGCAGGCACGCCAAACGTAGGGGGGCATTCCGAAGCATCGAGCACACCTAACCGCCCGCTTGTGCCTGCCCCGATGTATACCAGTCGCCCGCCTTTCTCCATGCGCGGCACAACAGCTTCAACGAATGCCTCGATTTGCGGGAGAGCCTGCTGAACCGCCAAGGCAACCTGGTTGTCTTCCTGATTGATCTGTCGCAGCAACGTGCCGACCGATTGCTTTTCGAGGTCTGTGTACCGGGATGATTGTTCTGTCAGTTTTTCCATTGCTCCTTTTTTACGCCTGGCGCCTTTAATGCTTAGCCGCAATAATTATCGTGATCGCCAAGCTGTATATGGATAAGACGAAAAAAAAGAAGAAATTACTCATCTCCACGCAAAAATAACTACGCGTACCGCCAGATCTCCAGGTTCGAGGGCCATATCGGAATGTCGGTCGTGTTCGACCGTTGGGGTCTGCACGAGGGTGGCTCGTGGGTGCTTCGGTTACCATTTGCTTAGTCCTGCCTTAGTCTTCGATTACCATTTCCTTACCTCGGCTTTACCAGTTGCTTACCAGTTCTTTACCATTTTCTTACCAAAGCTTTACCAAAGGTATACCAATTCTTTACCAATTGCTTGCCAAAGGGGTAAATAAAAGGTATGCCAATCCTAAATGAAGTGTATGCGGTTAAAGATGATTTTAGCTAAATTTGCTTCATGAAAATCTCAGATTAGCAAAGCACAAATAGACAGTGATCGAATAGTCAACCGGCTGTTCCAGGGTTATATTTGTTAATTTTTAGCTATATTGAGATGAAAAACTTCTTTGAAAGTCCATTTAAGGGCAAAATCATAAAAGACCATATTACCAATCCGAATATTATTGCCGGAAAGTATTCCTACTATTCGGGCTACTACCATGGGCATCCGTTTGATGACTGTGCCCGATATTTGTTTCCCGACCGGAGTGATGTAGACCAGCTGATTATCGGGGCGTTCTGTTCGATCGGAAGCGGCGTCAGTTTTATCATGGCCGGCAACCAAGGCCATCGGCACGATTGGATATCCAGCTTCCCATTTCACTACATGCCCGAGGTCGAAGCATTCAACGGTGCCATCGACGGATTTGCCAACGCGGGGAATACTGTTGTTGGAAACGATGTATGGATCGGAAGTGAGGCAATGATTATGCCCGGTGTCCGCATCGGCAATGGGGCAGTGATCGGGAGCCGGGCCTTGGTTACAAAAGACGCGGAACCCTATGCCATCGTCGGCGGCAACCCAGCCAGGGTTATAAAAAAGCGATTCAGCGATCAGGACATCGCAATGCTCTTAGCGATTAGCTGGTGGGATTGGGACGAGGACCTGTTGTCAGGGGCTATCCCCATCATCTGCTCGGGTAATGTTCCTGCACTTTACGCCTATTACCATAACTGCGTTGGCTGACAGATTCAGGTGCAAGCATCGATAGGTGCTGCGTCAAAGTAATTTTTCACTAAACAAAGTTTTAATAAGCTTGTTTTTTTTAAGGCGATATGCAATTTAGAACGTTGTTTAGATGAAAGCCGAAAAGTTACCTATCGTACGCTTTGCGCCCAGAGGTGCGGATAGCTTTTATGAGACTGTAACCGGAAGGGTTGCAGCTTATTTCAAAAACAATCATATTTCTCCCTATGCAAATACAGCAATGTGGGTAAAGACGTTCTTTATGCTGCTGCTTTACGTTGCGCCTTATATATTAATGGTCACGGGCAAGGCAGCCGGCAATTATTGGCTGTATTTTACGTTGTGGTTCTTAATGGGGTGGGGAATGGTAGGTATCGGGACTTCAGTCATGCACGATGCCAATCATGGGACTTATTCACCAAATAAGAAAGTGAACAGCTTAATCGGGCACATCTTGGAAATTGTGGGGGGGTATTCCGTGACATGGAAGATCCAGCATAATCTTTTACATCATACCTACACCAACATTGCTGGCTTAGATGATGACATCAGCAGTATTAAATTGTTACGCTTTTCCCCGCGCCAGCCCTGGTATTGGTTTCATCGGTATCAGTATCTTTACGCCTGGTTTTTTTATATGAACATGACGCTTTTCTGGATGACGGCAAAGGATTATCTTCAGGTTGTACGTTATAAACAGCATGACCTGCTGGTCAAACAAAGGGTGTCCCTTGGACAGGCCTTATTCCGTATTACAATGTACAAGCTGTTTTACTACGCATATATATTGGTCTTGCCGATTTTATTTTCTGGTATGCCTTGGTACCTGGTATTGGCTGGATTTCTGCTTATGCATTTCACGGCGGGTTTATTCCTCTCCTGTGTTTTCCAGCCATCGCACATCATGGAAACCTCCGCCTTTGCGGCACCTGTCGAATCGGAGGGGAAAAGCCGGATGGAAGATAGCTGGGCAGTTCATGAATTGGGAAACACGACTAACTTTGCCCGGAATAACCGAATCTTAACCTGGTTTATTGGCGGACTTAATTTTCAGATAGAACACCACCTGTTTACGGGAATCTGCCATGTTCATTATCCCAAAATTGCGCCGATTGTCAAATCGACGACCCAGGAATTCGGCCTGCCTTACTACGAGCAGGAAACGTTCATGAAAGCCCTTCTCCTGCATGCGAAAATGCTAAAGCTTCTTGGAAAACAATAGTTCTTATAATATAAAAATAATGGATAGTTCGACTTATGCCGTGATTGTTGGAAGCGGTAGTTATATTCCGACGAGAAAAATACTGAACGATGATTTTCTCGAACACGCCTTTTATGACAATGACGGCAACAGGCTGAAAAAAACGAATGCGGAGATTATCCAGCAGTTTGGCCGTATTACCGGCATTCAGGAAAGAAGGTACGTGACTGATGACCTGGTGGCATCCGACATTGCCGGCTTCGCCGCAGAGGATGCGTTGGCGTCTGCCGGGATCGACGCAGAAACACTGGACTACATTATTGTTGCTCATAATTTTGGCGACATAAAGGCTGACAATCGCAGAAGTGAGTTCGTGCCGGCACTGGCATCGCGTGTCAAACATCGGCTAACTATCACAAACCCGGCAACTGTTGCCTATGATTTGCCCTTTGGCTGCGCAGGTTGGCTGCAAGGGCTTATTCAGGCTGATTATTATATCCGCGCAGGTAATGCCAAACGGGTATTGGTCATCGGAGCTGAAACGCTGTCCAGGATCAGCGACCCGCACGACAGGGATAGCATGATCTACGCCGATGGTGCCGGGGCTGTTATCCTGGAAGCAAGGGAAAGCGATACACCCATTGGCATATTGGCCCACACCGCTAAGTCTTACGCCGCTGACCTGGCTTATGTACTGCGCATGGACAAGTCTTACAATCCCCACTACGCCCATGACCACCTGTTCCTGAAAATGAATGGCCGCAAACTGTATGAGTATGCATTGAAGGCTGTGCCACAAACCATAAAGGAGTGCCTTGACCAAGCGGGCCTATCGGTCACGGACATCAATAAAGTGCTGATCCATCAGGCAAATGAAAAGATGGATGTGGCCATCCTGAAGAGCTTGTTTGAATTGTATGACCATGATTCCTCGCCGGTAGATATTATGCCAATGACGATATCATGGCTCGGGAACAGCTCCGTGGCCACATTGCCTACGTTGTATGACTTGATGTACAAAGGAAAATTCGTTAATCAGGTCCTACAGCATGGAAGCGTAGTTGTATTTGCTTCAATGGGTGCGGGAGTGAACATGAATGCCGTGGCTTATAAGATACCCAAGGGCTAAGCGAAAGCCCTCACTGGCTGTGTGTTCTTTGTACGGCCATACTTGCGGTAATCGGCCGACAGTGTTTCATCAAACTCATACGATTAATTTATTGTTTGTCTTGACATTTTTAGCTAAATTTGCCCCCGCAAAGCGCGCCAATAGCTCAGCTGGATAGAGCAACGGTTTTCTAAACCGTCGGTCTCAGGTTCGAATCCTGATTGGCGTACCAACGAGCCTCTTGATTCCAAATTGAGGGGCTTTTTTGTTAGGGCCGGCCATTGCGGAGGTCCGGCTTGCGCCAATTAATCATTATCGGATAGTTGAGTTATGGATGTTATGAAGCAAACGATCGGAGTAGTGGGAAGCGGCAGTTGGGCAACCGCCATGATTAAAATGTTGGATGACAACAGGGTCGATAAATCGGTGTACTGGTGGGTGCGCAACAAAGAGACCGCTGAGCATATCCGCACGTATAAGCATAATCCTAACTACCTGAGTGCTATTACCACCAAAATACCCAAACGCCACATCCAAACAGACGTCCGCACTGTTGTTTCGCATGCTGGTATCCTGATTCTCAATACACCGGCAGCGTTTCTGAAAGACGCATTGAAGGGCGTGCCGCGTGAGGCACTGAAAGACAAAATCGTCGTGTCTGCTATCAAAGGAATCATACCCGACGAAAACCAGATCGTCGGTGACTACTTGCAAGAGTACTATCAGGTACCTATAGGCCGCATAGCGGTGATCGGTGGTCCCTGCCATGCGGAGGAAGTATCATCTGAGAAACTGTCGTACCTCACCGTTGCTTCCCAGGATACCGACGTGGCGGCCCTGGTGGCG
Source organism: Parapedobacter deserti (assembly GCF_042646065.1). NCBI lineage: Bacteria > Pseudomonadati > Bacteroidota > Sphingobacteriia > Sphingobacteriales > Sphingobacteriaceae > Parapedobacter > Parapedobacter deserti. Next base: position 250,055 of record NZ_JBHRTA010000022.1, on the reverse strand, counting down.
TCGTTAATCTGCACCCGTTACATCAAAACCATCGTGTCTGACGATATCTATGGAACCGAGTATGCGGCGGTGCTTAAAAACATCTATGCGGTAGCCGGTGGCATTTGCCACGGTGTGGGGTTTGGTGATAATTTCCAGGCGGTATTGGTGTCCAACGCGATCCGGGAAATGGCCGACTTTGTAAATACCGTGCACCCCATCCAACGTGATATCAAGGAATCGGCATATTTAGGTGATCTGCTCGTCACCGCGTATTCACAGTTCAGCCGTAACCGCACGTTTGGGAACATGATCGGTAAAGGATATTCCGCAAAATCGGCGCAGCTGGAAATGAATATGGTGGCTGAGGGGTATTATGCTTCCAACTGCATTCAGCAGATCTGCCTTAAATATGGCATCGATCTGCCGATTTGCAATGCGGTGTACAATGTGCTGTATCAACACCGGTCGCCTGTCCTTGAAATGAAATCCCTTGCTGATAAATTAACCTAACATATGAAAAGAAAAGCGTTACCTTACCGTTTGCTGTCGCTGTTTTTTGCCCTTTGCATTGCATCTTGCGGCATTGTTAAACAGGATCAATCTCCGCCATCGTATGCCAACGGCGTGGTGGTGACTGCGCATCCGGAGGCATCAGCCGTAGGATTGCAGGTACTCAAAGACGGCGGCAATGCCGTAGACGCCGCCGTGGCGGTGCAATTTGCCCTTGCCGTTGTATATCCTAATGCGGGCAACATCGGCGGCGGCGGGTTTATGGTGCACCGGAGCGCAAACGGCGGATTCACCGCGCTGGACTTCAGGGAGGCGGCACCGGCAGCGGCCACCAGGGATATGTACCTGGACGAAGCTGGAAATCCCATTACAGCGCTTAGCCTTCGCGGGCAGCTGGCGTCCGGCGTGCCGGGTGTCGTGGATGGTATGGTCAAAGCGCATCAGGCGCATGGCAAGCTGGACTGGCCCGCGCTGTTACAGCCCGCTATTCGCTTGGCACAACAAGGCTTCCCGATTACCGAAATGCAGGCAAAGGAGCTCAACAGCAGGAAAGAAAGCTTTCAACAGCACAACCCTGAGGGAACGGCACTGGTGAAGGAAACGGAGTGGAAAGCCGGGGATACGCTGGTGCAGACGGAGCTGGCTCACACGCTGTCATTGATCGGCGAGAAGGGCCGTGCCGGCTTCTACGAAGGCGAAACCGCCGATCGGATCGTCGAAGAGATGGCCAGCGGAAACGGCATCATCAGCTACGACGACTTAAGGAACTACGAAGCGAAATGGCGGGAACCGGTGGCTGCTACCTACCGAGGATACCGTGTTGTATCCATGCCCCCTCCTTCGAGCGGCGGAATCGCATTGATCTCCCTGCTGAAATCGGTGGAGGCCTATCCGCTGTCCAAGTGGGGATTCCAGCAGGATTCGACGATGCGCGTGATGATTGAGGCCGAGCGCAGGGTGTATGCCGACCGGGCAACGCACCTGGGTGACCCCGATTTTTATGACGTGCCTCAGGCCATGCTGATCGATTCGGCGTATAATGCCGGGCGGATGGGCAACATGAACTTCAGCCATGCTTCATTCAGCAGCGATATCCACGCCGGCGGCTTGCCTGATGCCGAACATGAGGAAACAACGCACTTTTCAATTGTTGACCAGGAAGGCAACGCCGTAGCGATTACCACAACCATCAACGGGTCATATGGATCGCACGTCGTCGTGGCGGGTGCGGGGTTCTTGTTGAATAACGAGATGGATGACTTTTCGGTTAAACCGGGTGCACCCAACATGTATGGCTTGATCGGTGGCGCAGCTAATGCCATTGAGCCGGGTAAGCGGATGCTCAGCTCCATGACGCCTACTATTCTGGAGAAGGATGGTAAATTGTTTATGGTGGTGGGTACACCCGGCGGATCGACCATCATGACATCGGTGTTCCAAACGATCCTCAACGTTGTGGATTTCGGGATGGGCATTCAGGACGCGGTTGAAGCGCCGAGATTCCATCACCAATGGTTGCCGGATGAAGTAGCGCTTGAAAAAGCGGCGGTAAGCGAGCAGGTGCGCCGCTCCCTGTCTGCTACAGGCTACAAATTGGTAGACCGGAGCAGCATCGGCAGGGTAGACGCGGTACTGGTGTTGCCGGATGGACGCCTGCAGGGTGGCGCTGACCCCCGGGGGGACGACACGGCCTTGGGGTATTGAGGGGAAACGGTAAATAGGACGAAAATGCATAAAGAAGATATCGCCGATCGGTACCGGCACATTCAGGATGGAATATGCAAAGGGCTGGAAGCATTGGATGGAAAGGGTTCCTTTGTTGAGGAACTGTGGCAGCGCGATGGGGGTGGTGGCGGCCGCACCCGGATCATTCAAGATGGGGCGGTCATCGAGAAGGGCGGTGTCAACTTTTCGGCGGTACATGGCGCCCTTCCGGATGCCGTGAAAGAGGCGTTTGGCGTGGACGAATCAAACTTCTTCGCAACGGGCGTTTCCATTGTCATACACCCCGGTAATCCCTTTGTGCCCATCATTCATATGAATATTCGCTATTTTGAGCTGAATGACCAGGTAAGGTGGTTTGGAGGAGGGATTGACCTCACACCGCACTACATTGATCTCGATGATGCGGCTTTTTTCCATGGCGAGCTCAAACGTGTATGCGACGGTTTTGACCCGCTATTTTATCCGAACTTCAAAGCCATCGCTGACCGCTACTTTTACATTAAGCACCGCCAGGAGACCCGTGGCATCGGCGGCATCTTTTATGACCGGCTAACACCGGAGAAGACCTCATTGTCATGGGAGGAAATTTTTGATTTTTCCTGTGCTTTGGGCAATGCGTTTGTCCCAATCTATGCGGAACTGGTAAACAGAAACCGGCAAAGGGACTTTACGGAGGAAAATATACGGTGGCAGCACCTGCGGCGGGGGCGTTATGTGGAGTTCAACCTGGTGTACGATGCCGGGACAAAGTTCGGGCTGGAAACCAACGGCCGCATTGAGTCCATATTGATGAGCCTACCGCCGCATGCACAGTGGGCGTATGATGCTAAGCCGGCACCGGGAAGTGCCGAAGCGCATACGCTGTCAATGCTGAAACAGGGAATAGATTGGTTGTCCCGATAGTCATAACTTACTTTTATTTAGATTACGGATGGTAACATTCAATCGATTTACACTGGACAATGGTTTACGGGTGCTGGTGCACGAAGATACTGCCACGCCCATGGCTGTTGTCAATTTGCTGTATGATGTCGGAGCAAGGGATGAACACCCGGATCAGACGGGTTTTGCTCACCTCTTTGAACACCTGATGTTCGGCGGTTCGGTCAATATCGCCGACTATGATTCGCCGCTGCAGATGGTAGGGGGGCAAAACAACGCGTTTACTTCCAATGATATCACCAATTACTACATCACCCTCCCTGCGGTCAACCTCGAAACCGCGTTCTGGCTGGAGAGCGACCGCATGCTGGGTTTGGCATTCAATGAGAAGAGCCTTGAGGTGCAGCGCAATGTGGTGTGTGAGGAGTTTAAACAGCGCTATCTCAACCAGCCTTATGGTGATGCTTGGCTGCGGTTACGCCCGCTGGCGTATAAGGTGCACCCGTATCGGTGGGCAACCATCGGCAAAGCGCTCGCGCACATCGAGGAGGCCAGAATGAAGGATGTACGCGCATTCTTCGAAGCACACTATACGCCAGATAATGCCATTCTGGTGGTGGCGGGAAACGTGGAAACCGCAGCGGTGGCTCAGCTCGCAGAGAAATGGTTCGGCCCGATTCCGCCTGCCCGGAAAAAGCAGGAGCGCCAGCTGCCACAGGAACCGGAGCAAACGGAGGCCCGTAGGGAAGTGGTGCATGCCGACGTGCCGCTTAATAGTATTTACATGGCTTTTCACGGCCCGGCGCGGCTTGATGATGGATACTATGCGATGGATTTGATTTCTGACCTCCTGTCGCAAGGGGCCTCTTCGCGCCTTTACCGCCGGCTGGTGAAGGAAGAGGAATTATTCAGCGATATAAAGGCCTATCAGACCGGCAATTTAGACGCTAATTTATTTGTGATTGAAAGCAAGCCGCTTCCCGGTGTGCCCGTTGAATTGGCTGAGCAGGCGATATGGACGCAATTGGAAATGCTGAAAGCCGAGCACGTCGAGCCCTATGAGCTACAGAAGGTGAAAAACCGCATGGAGTCTACAATGGTCTTCGCCGAACTGGCAATTCTGGACAAGGCCATGAATCTTGCGTATTTTGAGCTGCTGGGCGATGCGGAAACGTTTAACCACGAGGTAGACCGCTACCTGCGTATTTCGGCTTCCGATATCCAGTGTCAGGCTCAGCAACTGTTTAGGAAAGAGAATTCGTCAACCCTTATTTACCTTGCCACTCCACATGCTTAACCGAACACTTAACCCTGCCCATCAGCCAATAACCGGTTTCGATTTGATCGAACCTGAAAAGCTCACGTTTCCCAATGGTTTGGAGGTTTTTATTTTTAATAGGGGCGATCAGGACCTGGTGCGCATCGAGTGGATCATGGGCAATGTTTTCGCCCAGGAAGACCATACGCTGCTTAATACCACGGTCTGTGAGCTGCTGCTCGAGGGCACGCCTACGCATACCAGTAAACAGATTGCGGAAATGGTCGACTTCCACGGAGCGTTCCTGGTTCCCGAATTCGGCTACGATCAGTCGGCGCTGACGCTGTATTCACTCAATAAACACCTGAAACACCTCCTACCGCTGGTGAAGGATATTCTTACCCATTCGGTGTTCCCCCAAAAGGAACTGGATACGTATGTGCGTAACAACAAACAGAAGCTACAGGTATCACTGAAAAAGAATGCCTTTGTTGCACGCAGACTCCTTAACAAGGCGCTTTTCGGTGATACCCGCTACGGTTTTGTGCCGGAGGTGGCCGACTACGACGCGATCACCAGGGATGCGCTGCTGACATTGTTCAGACGGCAGTACGCCCCTTCAAACTGTACGCTGATCGTATCGGGCAGGGTAACAGCCGATGTTATTGCGGTGCTGCGGCAATTGTTTGGCGATGAGTGGCAGGGGGGTGGGGAGCCACCTTTTATTGACACAGCGCCGTCTTTTGAACCGCCGACGGGGCGATCCATTGTCGACGAGCGCTCGGATGCGCTGCAATCCGCTATCCGGCTGGGATATCAGACCATCCCGCGTTCGCATCCGGATTTCCCGGGATTGCAAGTGCTCAACACCCTGCTGGGCGGCTACTTTGGCTCCCGGCTGATGGCTAATATCCGGGAAGACAAGGGTTATACGTACACGATCGGATCGGGGGTTGTTTCGCTGAAACACGGTGCGTTTTTTACCATTGGCTCGGAAGTGGGGGTGGATGTTACCGCGTCTACGCTTGCTGAAATCGAGAAGGAAATCGATGTGCTCCGGAATGAGCCGGTGGCGGAGGCCGAGTTGGCCCTGGTCAAGAATTACATGATGGGAGCGATGCTGGGTAGTTTGGAAAACGTGTTTTCACATGCGGACAAGTTTAAAAATGTGCATTTTTCGGGGCTCGGCTTGGAATATTATGCGTATTACACAACGGTTGTCAATACCATTACGCCAGAAGAGCTCCGCCGTATTGCCAATACGTACCTTGACTACGATAAGATGGTGAAAGTAATTGTTGGAAGGGTGGTTAATAGTTGATTATTGACCCTTAAGCACTTCAAATAGCGCTTTCCCTTTTAACAGGCACTCGTTATATTCCTCCTCGGCGTCGGCACTGTCCGTTATTGCCCCACCCGTATGGAAGGATAGGTAGCCGGTCTCGGCATTATAGACCATGGTCCGAATGACCACGCTGAAGTCATAATTTCCCTGCGGACTGAAATACCCCAATGCACCGGAATACACACCCCTGCGGCTGTTTTCATAGCTGTCAATCAGTTTCATGGCGCTTATTTTCGGCGCACCGGTCATCGATCCGGGCGGAAAGGTATTGCGTATGGTCGCTGTCGCGCTCATTCCTTCTCGTATCTGACAGGTAATGGTTGAAACCAGTTGATGTACCTGTTTGAAACTATGTATCTGCAAAAGCTCCGAAGCTTTTACCGTGCCGGGCCGGGCGCTGCGGGTAAGGTCATTCCTTACGAGATCGACAATCATGATGTTCTCGCTGATCTCTTTTGGGCTGGCGGCCAGGGCCGCTTTCAGCAGCTCGTCCTTATCGGCGGTTTCGCCACGGGGTGCGGTCCCTTTTATCGGCTGGGAAAGCAGGGTGTCGCCGTTCTTGGACAAAAACCGTTCGGGTGATGCGGAAAGGATATATTTCTCGCCAAACTTAAAAAAGCACGAGAAGGGGGTAGGAGAGACCTCGTTGAGGCGCCGGTATGCGCTCAACGGATTGAGCGATACTTGCTCAGCGAAAAACTCCTGGCATAGGTTGACTTCATAGATGTCCCCTTTGCGGATATGCTGCTGCAGGCCGGCAAACGCGGAGAAATAGGCGGACCGGTTCATCCGATATTTTAAATGTCCACTGAATCCTACCGGTTCATCTGTGATTTCCGTATCCTCGATCTGTTGGATGACAGCCTGTGGGTCCGCCCCCTTGATTTCGGCATTGTACCGGCCGATGAGCAAGGTGTACGCGGGCACGAAAAAATAAGCATCCGGGAATCCGGTACGGTCAGGGTGCTGGGAAGTCAGGTCTTCAGTCTCATTTTTCAGGTCATAGCCCAGGAATCCCGGAATCCAGGTATTCGGATGGCTATCGATAAAGTCTTGCAGCTTGGCAAAGGTGTCACGGCCATCCGAGGTGAAGGAAGCCGTCGCACCGACGGCAATAAACACGTCAATATTGCCGTAATTATCGCGGTAGCCATTGGAATCCAGGTAGCAGACGTTCTCAAACTGCGCCGCCCATTGCAACGCTTTTTGGATGAACGTATCGCTGTCGTCCAGATGGCATGCTAACGAAACCATGGCGCGACGCTGGTTAGCTCAATTGCAAGGTTTGCTTTCGATCCGGGCCCACGGAAAGGTATTTGATCGGTACGCCCAGATGGCGCTCCAGGAAATCGATGTAATCTTGCAGCGTCTGCGGTATCTGCTGTTTGTCGGTAATCCCGCACAGATCCTTATTCCACCCATTCAGCTGCTCGTATACCGGCTCGGGTTTGATCGACACAATGTCGTAGGGCATGTAGTCGATCTTCTCGCCGTTTTGGATGTAATGCGTACATACGTTGATGGTTTCAAATCCGCTGAGCACGTCTGCTTTGGTCATCACCAATTCGGTAACGCCGTTGAGCATAATGGCATACTTAAGTGCAGGAAGGTCTATCCATCCGGTACGGCGGGCACGGCCGGTTGTGGCACCAAACTCGTGGCCCAATTGGCGGAGCCGTTCGCCGGTGTCGTCCGCTAATTCCGTGGGAAAGGGGCCACCCCCCACGCGTGTGCAATAGGCCTTGAAAATGCCGATGACGCGCCCGATTTTCGCCGGCGCTACGCCCAAGCCGGTGCAGGCACCGGCGGCGGTTGTGTTGGAAGAAGTCACAAAAGGATAAGAGCCGAAGTCGATATCCAGCAGGGTACCCTGCGCGCCCTCGGCGAGTATACGCTTGCCCTCGTGAAGGTATTGATTGACCAGGTGCTCGCTGTCTACATGCGGTATGGCTTTAAGAAATTCCACAGCTTCCAAAAAGGCCTGCTCACGCTCGCTGAAGTCAGGGATTTCCCCATAATGCGAAAGGATGGACTTGTGTTTTTCTACTAGCCGTTGATAGCGTTCTTCAAAATCGGGCAATGTGGTGTCTCCAACACGTAAGCCATTTCGCCCGGTCTTGTCCATGTACGTCGGGCCGATACCCTTCAGTGTGGAACCAATCTTGCCGGCACCCATTCTGCTCTCGGACGCCGCATCGAGCAGCTGGTGGGTCGGAAGGATCAGGTGGGCCTTTCGGGCAATGACCAGCTTTCCGGCCGCCACCGGGTCAAACCCGTTCGCTTTAAGGGCATCGAGTTCCCTTTTTAGGATAATCGGATCGATCACCACCCCATTGCCAATGAGATTGAGCGTATCTTTGTGAAAGATACCTGAAGGGATGGTATTCAGTATATATTTCTGCCCATCAAATTCCAGGGTATGCCCAGCGTTCGGGCCACCTTGAAACCGGGCTATCAGATCATACGTCGGACAGAGTACATCGACAATCTTACCTTTCCCCTCGTCGCCCCACTGCAGGCCCAAAAGCACGTCAACTTGCATAGTTTAAATCAGCATTGAAAAAAATGAATCATTGGATTACCAATTCGCGAGGCAAATCTAACATTATTTTGATATTCTCCGACTTTTAAAAGTGAAAGCTACGGCATGGTCGGCCTGCCGGATGCGTGTGTAACGCTGTACGGTAAATGGAACTTAATGAGTTTCAGCTAATTCCCTGAATTTGGAAGATGCTTTGTTAATTTCGCCCTTTTTGCCCGAACAATCACTGCATACGCCATACAGGTTTAGGGAATGGTGCTTGATGTCAAACTTCAAGAGCTCGGCCATCATCGACTGTATCTGGTGAATGCGGGGATCGCAGAACTCGACCACTTTGCCGCATTCGATGCAGATGATATGGTCGTGCTGTTTATAACCGTATGACTTCTCAAACTGCGCCATGTTTTTGCCAAATTGGTGCTTGGTCACCAAATCACACGAAACCAGCAGCTCCAATGTGTTGTACACCGTAGCCCGGCTTACCCGGTATTTTTTATTCTTCATGTGGATATACAAGGATTCCACATCGAAATGGTCGTTGCGCGAATAAATTTCTTCCAGAATCGCATAGCGCTCGGGTGTCTTGCGCAAGCTCTTGTTTTCCAGATAAGCCTCGAAAATTTTTTTAACCGTTTGGTAGTTTTCCGTTTGAGTCATCATCCCCAAGTTTAACGTACAAATCTACATAAAATAGTCGGCATACGCAAATGGAGCGCCGCAGGTCAGTTGTCCGAATCGAACCGGGTGATGCCGGTGATTCCCTTGATTTGCTTTAGGTGTTTGATCAGGTTTTCCAGGTGAGCCGTGTCGTTCACGAAAATCATAATGGAACCCTCGAAGATACCATCGTTGCTTGAAATGGTTATGGAACGGATGTTGACTTTGAAATCGTGGGAAATGACCTTGGTAAGCTTATTGACTAAACCGACGTCATCTATGCCAACGATATGCAAGCCGGTCAGGAAGGCAAGCTCCTTTTGCGAGGTCCACTTGGCTTTTACGATACGGTAGCCGTAGCTGGCCATCAGCTTAGCGGCATTCGGGCAGTTTGTGCGATGTATCTTGATGCCCTCATTGACCGTAATGAAGCCGAAAACGTCATCCCCCGGAATGGGGTTGCAGCAGGGCGAAAGCGTGTAGTCAATCTTTTGGAGGTCATCGCCGATCAGTAACGTTTCATAGTCCTTTTTATTAATTTTATCGACCAGCCCACTGATGTGTGAGTTGAATTGCTGGCCGTTTTGGTGGTCGGACGATTTTTCCCTCAGCGCAAACTCCTTGAGACTTTTGATGTCGATTGCCCCTTTGGCTACGTTGTAAAACAGATCTTGCGATGAAGGATACTTGAAAAACATCGTTAGTTTATTGATGTTTTCCGTGTTATAGGTAATTTTAAGCGACTTCAGTTTGCGTTCAAGAATTTCTTTCCCATCTTCGGCGACCCGCCTCTTTTCTTCTTTAAGTGCCGACTTGATTTTGGATTTTGCCTTGGCGGTCACCACAAAACCAAGCCAGTCATCCTTCGGCGTCTGCTTGCTTGAGGTAATGATTTCCACCTGGTCGCCGTTTTGGAGCTTATGGCTCAGTGGAACCAGCTTGTGGTTTACTTTGGCCCCGATACAGCTGGCTCCGAGGTCGGAGTGTATTTCGAAGGCAAAATCCAGCGCAGTCGCGCCATTGGGAAGCTGGATGAGCGCCCCTTTCGGCGTAAAGATGAAAATCTCGTCCGAAAAGAGGTTCATTTTGAAATCATCAATGAAATCAAGCGCATTAGGCTCCGGATTGCTCAGGATTTCCCGCACTTTTTGTATCCATTGGTCGAGCCCGCTGTCCGAATTGGACTCTTTATACTTCCAGTGGGCAGCAAACCCCTTTTCCGCAATTTCGTTCATCCGGACGGTACGGATCTGTACCTCCACCCATTGCCCTTTCGGTCCCATCACGGTGGTATGCAGCGATTCATAACCGTTAGCTTTAGGTGAGGAGATCCAATCGCGCAGCCTGTCAGGGTTGGGGCGGTACAGGTCGGTTACAATTGAGTACGCCTTCCAGCTGTCGGCTTTCTCCGTTTCCTGGGCCGTATCGATGATGATACGGATCGCAAAAAGATCGTAAACTTCCTCAAAAGGAATCGACTTTTTGCGCATTTTGTTCCAAATGGAATAGATAGACTTTGGCCGGCCGAACACTTTCGCGTCGATGCCCTGCTCATGCAGTATCTCTTTGATAGGTTCCACGAAATTATGGATAAACCGCTCCCTTTCCGCTTTCTTCTCGTTGAGCTTCCGCGCGATAAATTTATACGTGTCGGGGTCTGTATATTTCATGGAAAGGTCTTCCAGCTCCGATTTGATGGCGTACAAGCCGAGGCGGTGCGCCAATGGCGCATACAGGTATGAAGTTTCGGAAGCGATTTTCAATTGCTTGTCCCGCGGCATGAAATCCATGGTGCGCATGTTGTGCAACCTGTCGGCCAACTTGATCAGGATGACCCGCACGTCGTCGGCAAGGGTGAGCAGCATCTTGCGGAAATTTTCCGCCTGCATCGAACTGTTCGGATCGAATATGCCCGATATTTTAGTCAACCCGTCGATGATGCGGGCCACTTTCTTGCCAAACTCTCTTTCGATATCATCGAGCGTAATGTCGGTGTCTTCCACCACATCATGCAGCAACGCACAGACAATAGAGGTGGTACCCAGGCCGATTTCCTCAGCGGCAATCTGGGCAACAGCAACCGGATGGTAGATGTAAGGCTCACCTGATTTCCGGCGCATTTCTTTGTGGCTTTCCAACGCCATGTCAAATGCCTTCCGTATCATCTGCTTGTCGCCGCGCTGCAACGTAGGCTTGCAGACGCGCAGCAATGCGCGGTACCGCTTCCGTATTTCTTTGCTTTCGGCTTCTAAATCGATCACTAATTCTTTCATATATACAGCCTTACACTTTATTGCCAAGAATCCTTATCTTTGTGTCTGGATAACGATAGTTAGACGTGTTGTTTGTCACTTCGTTTAATCCATAAATATACGGATAATAAATGAGATTATCGTGATGGGCGTGTTGAGATCGCTTCTTTTTTGGGGCGCTGTGATGTTTGCTTTTGATGCCGTAGCGCAGGATTCGCTTTCCCAGCAATCCCGCAAGGACCCGCCGCAGCGCCAAACGATGCCAACTGCGATCGTAAATGGTGAGCGCATACCGTGGATGCTTATCCCCGAAGTGGAGGTATCTCGCAAGCGTGTTTTCAAAAATCCCGAAGATAAAGCCCGTTACCTCCGCCTCCGCTACAACGTGATCAAGGTGCTTCCCTATGCAAAATACGCGCAGGACAGGTATCAGCAGCTTTATCGCGATCTGGCGCTGACCGGAAACAAACGCGAGCAGAAGCGGCTTGTAAAAGCCTGCGAAAAGGAAATCAAGGACATGTTCAACCAGGAAGTCAAAAACCTGACCATCTCGCAGGGGGAGATATTGATCAAACTGATCGACCGCCAAACCGGAAACTCCAGCTATGAAGTAGTAAAGGAGCTAAGGGGCGGCGTTACGGCTTTTTTCTATCAGTCTATCGCAAAGGTTTTCGGGCACAACCTTAAAAACACATATAACCCCGAAGAGGAGTTTGAGATCGAAAACATCATCCGCAGTTTGGAACGCCCTACCTATCGATATTTCTGACCAAAATCCGGGTGTATTGCCTATCTTTGCGTCCTGAATCGGACAAGCAAATTGATATGGATACGCAAAATAAACTAGATATATTGGTCATAACGGTACATCCAGACGATGCTGAGCTGGGCTGTGGCGGCACCATTATCAAACACGTGGGGATGGGGCGAAAGGTCGGCGTGGTTGATTTGACCCGTGGTGAGTTGGGCACGCGTGGTACCCCGGAAACCCGGGATGCCGAAGCCCGCAGTGCGGCCCAATTGCTGGGTGTGTCGATAAGGGAAAATTTGGGCATGCGTGACGGCTTTTTCCGCAACGATGAGGCTCATCAGCTTGAAGTGATACGTACCATCCGTAAGTACAGTCCCGAGATCGTCATTACCAATGCGGTACACGATCGCCATCCGGACCACGGGCGGGCCGGCGCGTTGGTTAATGACGCGGTGTTTCTGGCCGGACTGCGTAAAATTGAAACCAGCGAAGCAGAAAGCCCCCAGCAGCCACATCGGCCGCGGCTGTTGCTTCAATTGATCCAGGACCATTATATCAAGCCCGATATCGTCGTTGACATAAGTGATCAATGGGAAAGTAAGATCAATGCGATCAAAGCCTTTCAATCGCAGTTTCATAGTGATAACTATGATAAGGACGAACCGGAGACTTACATTTCCAAGCCGGATTTTCTGGAATATATTGAAGCACGGGCGCGGGAATACGGCAAATACATCGGCGCAAAGTATGCAGAGGGGTACACCTGCCGGAGGTTGCTCGGCGTGGACGACTTATTTGTGCTGAAATAGTGCTGTAGCTTAAACAGCGAAACTCTCACCACACGCACAGGTGCGCGAAGCGTTGGGGTTGTGAAATTCAAACCCTTTCCCGTTCAGGCCGTCGGAGTAATCCAGTTCCGTACCTGCCAGGTAAAGGTAGGACTTGATGTCTAAGCAGATTTTGACACCATTGTCTTCGAAAAACTGGTCTCCTTGCTTCTGTTCGTGGTCAAAATCGAGCTTGTAGCTCAGCCCTGAGCAACCACCGCTTTCAACGGCCACCCGAACGAAATAAGTGTCGTCATAATTTTCCTCGCGCATGATGCCAAGGATACGTTGCTTAGCTTTTTCTGTCACCGTCACCATATTGCTTTTTGACTATAAATATTCAACTTGCACTTACAAATATCGGTAATAAAGACACATCATCAAACAGCCAAGCGTTTGCTGGGTGTCATTTTATGGATAGGGAGACCGCCGGCTGAACACACGCATGAGGTGAAACAGAAAAGGCAGAATAAAAACGCTGCCAAGTAGCAATGCCCAAGCCAGGGCAGTGATGGTTTCTGAATTTCCGGCATGCTCAATCAACGACAGGCCGCCGCCATCCTTGAAAAGTACCAACTCGGGGTAGTGTTGGTAGGTCGCGGCCAATAAGATCATGGTAACCTGGAAGCCGGCTAATATGCGGGCGGCAATGGCTCTCCGCTTCCGGTAAGCGACGAAGGTCAGCCCAAGGGAAACCGTTGCCAAGAGTATCGCTACCTGCCCGATGATATCTCCGAATATCCATGCAATTAAGGGGATACCCGATGACGCGGCTGAGAGGAAAACCAGTGCACCTGCGCCGACGACAAGATAAATCAACCGCTTTGCACTGCGTATCAGTAGTGTCCTGTCGTTTTCATCTTCGACGGCACCGATGGCATAGGTCGCTGCAAGGTATCCGCAGATACAGGTGGTAAAGAGACCGATCGATACCCCGAACCAGCTCAGCCAGCTTTTGATATAGGCAGCTATGAAATCATTGGCATTGAGATCGATCGTACGGGCGACGGTGGCCGCGGCAATGACGCCCAAGAAAAAAGGCGTGATAACGCTTGACCAGGTATAGATGAGCGTATAAACGCGCTGCCACTCGTCGGTTACTGCATCATAGCTGCGGAAAACAAACGCCGTGCCGCGCGCCATAATGCCAAGAAGCATGGCCACTAATGGGATGTGTGTATAGACAGACATTGTGGTGTATATCCGCGGAAAACCTACAAACAGAATGACGATAGCGATGATCAGCCACATGTGGTTGGCTTCCCAGATCGGGCCGATTGCGTGCGACATAATGGTCCGTATGCGCAGCTTATGCTTCCGGTTTGCGATCAACTCAACGATACCTGCACCGAAATCAGCGCCGCCAAGCAGGAGGTATAAACAGATAGAAGCCCAGAGGAATATGATGACAACGTATAGCATGGCCGTAATTAGTTCGATTTGTACTCGGGATCGGTTGTGTCATAGAGCTTTCCCACCATTTTCATTTGGCGGTAAAGCAAAAAGACAACAATCGCAGACAACGATAAAAACACCGCGGTAAACAAATAGAATGAATATACAATGCCTGGCATCGGCGTAACGGCGTCTGCCGTGCGCATTACCTCATAGATGATCCATGGCTGCCGGCCCACTTCCGTAACGACCCATCCGGCTTCAACAGCAATGTAACCCATCGGCGTTGCGATTACAAACAACCGGAGCAGCCACTTGCTGCCTAGCCAGCTCTTCCATTTGAAGAGTGCTGAGAAGTAAATCAAAGCCAGTGCCACCAGTAGCATGCCCAGTGTGATCATGAGCTGAAATGCATAGTGGGTAATGGCCACCGGCGGCCAGTTTTCCTTGGGTATGTCATTTAACCCCGTAACGGGCTTGTCCGAATCGCCATGCGCAAGGAAACTGAGTAATCCAGGTATCTTAATCCCATACCTTACCGATGCGGTTTCTTCATCGGGTATGCCGCCGATGAGAAAAGGTGCGTTTGCCGCTGTTTCAAAATGGGCCTCCATGGCCGCCAGTTTCGCCGGCTGCCGTTTGGCCACATCCTTGGCTGAGATGTCGCCACTGATCGGCTGCAGGAGCGCTGCGATGCAGGCACATAGGGCCGAAATACGGAAAGCCGTAGCATGAAACGTTATGTTTTTGCCCTTGAGAATCATAAATGCATGGACACCAGACACGGCAAATCCGGTGGCCACGAATGCGGCCAGGGTCATGTGCAAAGCCTGAGAAAACCACGCGTCATTGAACATGGCTTTGATCGGATCGATATTGCGGTACTCCCCATCGATGAAGTCAAAACCCGCAGGGCTATTCATCCAAGCATTGGCCGCGACCACCAAAATTCCAGACGCTAATCCGCTCAGCCCGACGATGAGTCCGGTAACCCAATGGAACCAAGGCTTCAGCCGGTCCCAGCCATAGAGGAAAAACCCCAGCGCAATAGCTTCAATGAAAAAAGCCGTGCCCTCCAATGAAAACGGCATGCCGAATATCGGGCCAGCATGTTGCATAAAGGTGGGCCATAGCAGCCCCAGTTCGAAGGAAAGCATGGTGCCTGAAACCGCACCGGTGGCAAACAGAATGGCCACGCCCTTACTCCACGCCTTGGTGAGTCCTTTATAAATCGGTTTGCCCGTCTTCAGGTATATGAAGTGCGATATAGCCATGAAAAAAGGCATAACCATACCAACGCACGCAAATATAATATGAAACCCGAGGGATACAGCCATTTGGGAGCGGGCCGCCATAAGATCATCCATAACGAAGCAATTATGTTTTTAACCGCTTAAAGTTACCTATTTGGGCGATATACGCCTATGCAGCGATACGGTTATTCGCTGAGTTGAATAATTTGTAACCGATCTAAATAATTGCCTTATCAATTTGTTTACGTACTTTTGTGCATGACCTTCGTAAATTATGACAAAATCAAAGCCGTCGTAAAGCGATACCTGAACTTTTTCATTGGGACTCGTGCCGCATTAACGTTTGAAAACAGGCTGTTCAATTCGATTTGCTTGATTGCCATTTTCATTATGGTATTTAATATCCCATTCAACTATTTTTCCGGTCTGCAAATCACGTCGCTGATTTTTGCGATGTTAACGGCGGTTTTGGGGTACATCTATTATTTAGCACGCTTCCGGCAGCGGACGACCGTAGGGTTAATTGTGACATCGTTGCTGGTGATCATACTGTTTGCCGTCAACTACTTCTACAGTGCCGGGATACGCGGGGCCTCACTGCTTTCGTTTATGCTGGCGTTTGTGCTTATCATCATTGTCTCACCCAAAAAGCTGTATGCGTTATGGGTGTCACTCATTCTGCTCGTAGTATATGGCTTGTTATTGGCTGAGTATCGATATCCCGAGTTAGTGCGTGTTTCTTATGCGGATGAAAAAGCACTGTTCGTAGATATTGCATTCACTTACGGAACGGGTGTCATCCTCTGTTTTTTTAGCTTGTTTTACCTCAAAGAGGCCTATAACAGGGAAAAGCGGTCATCCGACCAAAAGGCAATCGAGTTGGAACGGCTGAACGACGAAAAGCTAAAGCTTTTTTCCATTATTTCGCATGATCTGCAGTCTCCCCTGTCATCGTTGCACAGCTATATCCGCCTGGTCTCCAGTGATCGGTTTACGCCGGATGAACGTAAGCAAGTGGAGCAAGGATTGGCGAATGCGCTCCATGGCACACAGGAATTGTTGTCCAATATGTTGGCATGGTCCCAGAGCCAGTTGCGTGGCATCCAGGCGAAGCTGACGCGAAACAACATCAAACAGTTGCTAATGCCTGTTATCGATGTTCAGCGCGTCTATGCTGATCAGAAAAACATCATCCTGGAAGCCGACATAGACAGCTCGTTATGGGCGCTGGTAGACCGGGACATGTTGCAGTTGATTGTACGCAACTTGATCAACAATGCCATTAAGTTTACGACGGCCGGCGGCCGTATCGTTGTTTCAGGAAAAAAAATTGGCACGGTCTGTCAAATTAGCGTTGAGGATAACGGCATTGGAATACCACCCGAAAAACAGGGCGAGTTATTCTCGTTGAAAGTCCAATCGACTTACGGTACGGGTAACGAACGGGGAATAGGGTTGGGGCTATTTCTGTGCCGGGAATACACGCAAGTGCAGAACGGAACGATATCGTTCACCAGTGAGCCTAATATAGGGACCCGTTTCGACATTTCGTTGCAAACGGCTGAATCGGTGCAGGAATTGGAAGTTGCCCGGTTCGCGTAAAAATATCAACGCGTTCCATAATGAACAAAACGTATCCGAAAGAAGTATTTTTTAATGGAGAATGGTTGCCAAGCCAGGCTGCCGCAGTGTCTGTCTTTGATAGGGGATTCATGCTGGGCGACGGTATCTACGAGGTTATTCCTGTCTACGGGCGCCAGCCATTTACAATGGAAGCGCATCTCGGCCGCCTACGTGAGGGGCTCCATGCTGTCGGTATACACTACACCGCGAATGGACTATTGGACCGAGTGAAAGAGGCTGTTGAGCGGGCTGAGTGTGCAGATGGCCTGGTGTACATCCAAGTAACCCGCGGAGTTGCGCCGCGTACACACTATTTTCCCGAAGGCGTAGAACCCACGGTGTTGTTGTATGCATACCCGTTTAATTTTGAAGGGTTTGAAAAGAAACTGGTGGATGTCGTGCTTTCACCCGACCTGAGGTGGCACCGCTGCGACATCAAATCCATATCCTTAATGGCGAACGTGTTGGCAAACAATGCGGCCCGCCAGGCCGGTGTCGTAGAAAATGTGTTTGAACGGGAGGGGTGGATAACTGAGGGTTCGCATACCTCTGTTTTTTTAGTGCATAACGGTACGATATATACCCACCCCAAAGGCCAACATATCCTCCCGGGGATTACCCGCGACATCGTCATTTCAATCGCACGGGAAACCGGCATACCCGTGCGGGAGGAAGCCTTTGCGGTGGCTGACCTGCCACGTGTCGAGGAGGCTTTCCTGACCGGTACAACCATGCAGGTGACTGCCATAGGCGGCATATGGATCAACGGCCGGAAATCCGTGGTCAGCACCGATCGAGGTCCGGTTACGCGGCGCATACAGGAAGCGTTTATCAAGCAGACCAACTCCCTATGACCCGGGTAAGCTATTTTGGATCGGTCGCAGCCTGTAACCACGGCAGCACACGATCAAGCGGAAGTGATTCAACCTTCCTGTTGCCTTTTCCTGCCATCGCCTCGGCCGCAAACAGGGAGTTGATGATGGCTTCTTCTGTGGCCTCGATGGCTGCCATGAAAACCGGAGACATTTGGTCGTTGGTGAGCAGTTCCACCTGATGGGTAGGCGTTTGGGATTGGTGAGCTGTCCGGAGCTGGGTTGCCGTGGAGAAGGCGATCACATAATCACCGCTTCCGTTGGACGCAATTCCCCCGGTCTTGGCTAAGCCCATAAATGCGCGCTTGGCAAGGCGCTCCAGGTTCCTGCTGTCCAGGGGGGCGTCTGTTGCGACAATAATCATGCATGAACCATCTGCATTGTTGAGCAATTGATCGCTGAAGGCGTATTCCTTCAGCCGCTGCCCCACAGGTACGCCGTTGATCTGTAAGACCCCGCCGAAGTTGCTCTGCACCAACACGCCCACCGTATAACCGCCCAATGGTGCCGGCAGCTTACGTGACGCGGTACCGATGCCACCCTTGAAACCGAAGCATACCGTACCCGTGCCAGCGCCAACATTCCCTTCCTCGAGCATACCGCCTTTTGCATGTTGTATGGCGGCGATCACATCCGACTTCGTGATGTGGCGTCCACGTATGTCATTCAGGTATCCGTCGTTGGTTTCCCCGACCACCGCATTGACAGACTGGACATGCTCATTGCCCGGCTGCGCCAGCACGTGGTCGATTAAGGCATCCATCGCGACAGGCACGCTGAGTGTGTTGGTCAGGATTATAGGGGTTTCAATATTACCCAGTTCTTGGATTTGGGTGCTGCCGGTCAGTTTGCCGAAGCCGTTTCCGGCAAATACCGCGGCCGGGACTTTTTCCTGAAATATGTTTCCTCCATGGGGTAAGATCGCGGTGACACCTGTTCTTACCGAGTCACCGATCTGTAACGTGGTATGCCCGACACTTACTCCCGCCACATCGGTAATGGCGTTGGCGGCACCTACAGGCAGCACGCCTATGCGGATACCCAGATCCCTGGGTCGGTTGCTTTGTCCATGGGTAGTGGATGCCGCCGTGCATAGCAGCGTCAACACCATGGGTAGGAACCACCTGATCACTCGCCCTGCTTCCATTTGATGGTGCAGCCAACGGCTTTGGTCGTAGCAGGATCCGGCTTACGGCCCGCTTCCAGCGCTGCTATCGCATCGGCTACAAACTTGGTGTCTGGGTTTCCGCTCCTGCTGTCATTATCTATCGCGCCGATATACTGGAGCACATTGCCCTTATCTGTTTTTTGTAGTAGGAAGGTATGCGGTGTGTGGGTGGCCGCAAACCGCTTCGTTACGATATGGTCAGGGTCAAGCAGGTACGGAAAGGTAAAGCCTTTGTCTTTCGCCCGCTGCTGCATCTGCTCGTATGATTCGCGGGGTTCCACTCCAGCATCGTTCGGATTGATGGCAATGACCGGATAACCTTGTGGGCGGTATTGCCGATCGAGCGCGATGATCCGGTCTTCGTAAGCAACAGCAACGGGGCAGGTATTGCAGGTGAATATCAAAATGAATCCTTTTGCATCGGAATAATCTGCTAATGAAACGTAATCGCCGTTTACATTTTTCAGGCGGAAGTCCTCCACCACATCACCGATTTGGTATCCTTTGTCGGATACAGGGGCATTGGCTGACAGCAGTATTGCCAACCCTACCCATAATACATTAGTCGCTTTCATGGTTTAACTTTTTTATTGTACAATTGAAAGATAATTTTGCTCGAGTTGCTCAAAATTGAATTCCTGCGCTTTGAATATCCGGATACCCTTGTCCGTATTGACGAAAAGCGTCGCGGGGATGGCTCCAGACCATTCTTCGCTGATTTTCGGGATAAAATACTGTTCGTTTTTTTCGTTGAGCAAAAGCACTTCTGCTTTCAGTGCTTTACGTTCAACGAATTTGATCACCGCGCCGAGATCTTGCTTGGCATCTAAACTAACAAAAAGTACACGCAATGGTTTGGCGGCGTATTTTTGCTGTAATTCCTCAAAATGAGGCATTTCAGCGACACATGGTGCGCACCAGGTAGCCCAGAGGTTGACGATGAATGTGGTGTCGCCGCCGCCTGCCAATCGATCTTCGAGCTGATCTAACGTGATCAGTCGTACCGAGTCCTGCGCCCCAGCGACATTTGCCGAGCATACGGCAACCGCGACTGCCAGTATCCACACTGCTTTCATATCAGTAAAGTTAACGAAATATATGCCTTGAAAACCGGTAAGTAACGTAATATTTACTTACTGGACGCTCCCTGCCCGTTTGAAGTACTTGTAATACCAAGAATCGTGCAGGTCGCTGATAATAACCCCTTTGCTGGTTGATACATGGACAAATTTATTGTTATGCAGGTAGATGCCTACATGGTCGATTTGCCCGCGGCCAAACGAGAAGAAAATGAGGTCGCCTTCGTGTAGTTGCCGTTCATATTTGCGCTTGATGCGGTCGGCCATTTCCCTTGACACCCTTGGCAGCGATTTTCCATAGACATCGCGCATGACCATGCCGACGAATGCCGAGCAATCCAGCCCTCTCCGGTCTGTTCCTCCCGAACGGTGCGGGACACCCATCCAGTCGTCGATGTATGCATACAGCGCCGGATTCTGGAGCTTGGCCCTGGGCACACCCAGCACTTGAGCATAGCCGTCAAGCAAAGTGCCACCTGCCACACGTACGTTTTTGGGTGACGAGGTCGCGTCGGTGTAAATGGTGCCTTTTGGCGCCTTTTTGTACGTCGGGGGTTTAGGAGATCTTTCCGGAGGCAGTGCATTCCGACGGGTGAGGCACCCACTGAGCAGCATCACAGCTAATGGCAGCCAACAGAGTAGGCCCGCCCTTGAATAGGTTATCCGGCTCATTTGTATATGGCAACTTCGATTTCGCCTGACTCGGTCACGGCACCGCGGTACATGCCGGCGGTATTGAACGGCATGGCAATATTTCCCTCGTTATCTAATGCGATCATCCCGCCATCACCGCCCATTTCTCCGATTTTGTCTATCACTTTTGATGCAGCCTCAGCGACTGATAGCTTACTGTACGCCATTTGGGCGGCCACGTCATATGCTGCGATGCCACGGATAAAAAACTCACCCCAGCCTGTGCAGGAGACGGCAACGCGTTCATTGGCATACGTGCCCGCGCCGATAATGGGCGCATCTCCCACGCGTCCGTATCGCTTGTTTGTCATCCCACCGGTAGACGTGCCGGCGGCTAGATTGCCTGTTTGGTCGAGGGCAACAGCTCCCACGGTACCGTATTTATAATCGCGATCGCTTCCGGTGCTGCCGGAAAACCCGCCATCGTGATCGAGTTCCACCTTCAGCGAATCCTGTTTCAGTACGCGTTGCAACGCCTTCCAACGATCTTCGGTACGGAAATAACCCGGGGCTACAATTTCAAGCCCCATGGCGTGCGCAAATGTCTCTGCACCATTCCCGGTCAACATCACATGTCCTGACTGCTCCATCACCGCCCGGGCCGCTCTGATGGGGTTCCGGATGGTTGTTACACCCGCAACTGCACCGGCCGACCGATTGGGGCCCCACATGATCGAGGCATCAAGCTCATTCTTGCCGTCATGAGTGAAGACGGCACCTTTGCCCGCGTTGAACAGCGGACTGTCTTCCATCACCACGATGGCCGCTTCGACAGCGTCTAAGCTGCTCTTGCCGGCGTGGAGCGCAGCGTACCCTGCCTTAAGGGCGTTGGTAAGCGCGTCCTTAAAGGCCTGTTCCTGGCCGGAAGTCATGCGCTGCGGCAGGATCGTGCCGGCCCCGCCGTGAATGACCATGACGTAGCGTGTCTGGGCTGACACGGTGGCGAACAGGAGTAGGAGAAACAGACAAAAAGACAACCTGCGAAGTACGTTCATCGTTAATGGATTTTGTTGGCGCCAAAATACAGATTTTTATGTTTCAATGAAACCACGTATCGGTCCATTATCCTGAATGGTGGTCTACTATGTAGAAGATTGTTTACCTTTGCGTCATGGTCATCAAATCGGCGATATTCATAACCAGCAACACCCGGGTGGACAAATTGCCTTCTGCCAATCTTCCGGAGTACGCCTTCATCGGCCGGTCCAACGTGGGCAAATCTTCGCTGATCAATGCTCTTACCGGAAACCGCCATTTAGCCAAAACCTCGCAGACGCCAGGAAAAACGCAGCTGATCAATCATTTTCTGATCAACGATACCTGGTATCTCGTTGACTTGCCCGGGTACGGATTTGCCAAAACGTCCAAAAGTAACCGCGCCGCCTGGGAAAAATTTATCCGCAAATACCTATTGACGCGCGAAAACCTGCAATGTGTGTTCGTGCTGATTGACAGTCGCCTTGAACCGCAGCGGATCGACCTGGACTTCTGTCGCTGGCTGGGAGAAAAAGGGATTCCGTTTATGCTGGTATTTACCAAGGCGGACAAGCAGTCGCAGCTCAAATCGAAAGCCAACATCGATAAATTCCGGAGTGCCTTGCTGCAATGGTTTGAAGAAACACCCCCGCATTTCCTTACCTCTGCTGAAACCCAACTGGGCTGTGAGCAGGTGTTGGCGACGATTGACGAAATCAACAGCAACTTTCAGCAACCGGAATTGACAGATCGGTAAAACCCATGATGAAGAAATATTTTTCACTTGTATTGTTCGCCCATAGCGTTTTTGCTTTGCCGTTTGCCATCATCGGCTTCTTTCTTGCCGTAAACACCACGACGCATGGATTTGATTGGCTTAAGCTTGGCCTTATGCTGGCTTGTATGGTGTTTGCCCGCAATGCGGCCATGGCGTTCAACCGTTACCTCGACCGCGATATCGATGCGGCTAATCCACGGACCGCCCTGCGCGATATTCCGGCCGGGCGGGTAAGTCCGAAGCAGGCGTTGGTGTTTACGATCGTAAACTGTGTGCTTTTTATCACGGCTACCTGGTTTATCAACGCAATTTGTTTCTATCTCGCTCCCGTTGCCCTTGCCGTGGTGCTGGGATACAGCTATATGAAAAGGTTTACGCCGCTATGCCATTTGGTGCTGGGGCTGGGACTTGGCTTGGCCCCAATTGGAGCCTACTTGGTGGTCACCGGTACATTTGATGCCGTGCCCATTTTCTATTCGCTCGCTGTATTGTGTTGGGTGAGTGGTTTTGACATCATCTATGCATTGCAGGATGAAGCGTTTGACCGCGAACACAACCTCAGTTCCATACCGGCTTGGCTGGGGGGGCAGCGGGCGCTGAAGGTATCAGAGGCCCTCCACGTCCTCTCCGCCGTCTTCGTTGTGTTGCCCATGTTCTTTATTCCGCTGGGGTTGTATTATATCGCAGGTGTGGCTTTTTACTGTGCCTTGCTGATCTACCAGCACCGGATCGTCAGCCCCTCGGATTTGAGTAGGGTAGACCGTGCTTTTATGACGACAAACGGTGTTGCCTCCGTGGTGTTCGCCTGCTTTTTTTTGTTAGACATGTTTTTTTAACACCGAGTATGGTGCCGGAAGACATGGTTTCCGAAGCCTGACTTTAGGCTCCGGACTTTTAGACTTTTACAAAAAACGTTTTGCCATTCCCTGAATAAATCCCTTTATTTGCAGAAATCTGAAATCAATGGCGAACCTGCATGAGTTGCTATCCGCAAAAAATATCATTAACTCATACAAGCTTCATCGCCGTTGAAAAGCAAATGATATAGATGAAACTTGCATAAATTGCCACACACAACAGGATGAAATCTGGCGCAGCGACCTCTTTGGCACCACTGAGGACAAATAAGAACAAAAAATTGTGCAAGCTTCATTGCCATTAAGAAACTAGTTATTCGAATGAAAAATTTACTGATAGTAGAGTCACCGGCGAAAGCGAAGACCATAGAGGGGTACTTGGGAAAGGACTTTCTGGTCAAATCGAGCTACGGCCATATCCGTGACTTGGTGAAGACCGACGACGCGATCGATGTCAACGATAATTTTAAACAAAAATATGAGGTTCCTGCCGATAAAAAGGCGGTAGTCAGTGAATTAAAGAAATTAGCTAAAGAAGCGGAAACCGTATGGCTGGCGTCTGACGAGGACCGGGAGGGAGAAGCCATCTCATGGCACCTGTATGAAACCCTGGGACTACGTGATGATAAAACCAAACGGATTGTTTTCCATGAAATTACCAAGCCTGCCATTCTGAAAGCAATCGAATCGCCAAGGGGAATCGATTTCAACCTGGTGAATGCGCAACAGGCGCGACGGGTGCTCGATAGGTTGGTCGGGTTCGAGCTTTCCCCTGTACTGTGGAAGAAGGTCAAACCTTCACTTTCTGCCGGGCGTGTGCAGTCTGTCGCCGTGCGCCTGATTGTAGAGCGCGAACGGGAAATCAACCGGTTCAAACCTGAGGCGGCATTTAAGATTGTGGCTGTCTTCCATACGGGTAATTTAAAAGAGTCGTTCAAGGCGGAGCTGCCTCAGCGGTTTTCTGAAGTTGAGGAGGCGGAGCGTTTTTTGGCGGCATGTGCAGAGGCGACCTTTATGATCAACAGTTTGGAGACCAAGCCGTCGAAGCGCAATCCCGCAGCACCGTTTACAACCTCTACGCTGCAGCAGGAGGCAAGCCGTAAACTCGGCTTCTCTGTGGCCCGCACCATGTCGGTGGCACAACGCCTGTACGAAGCGGGACGCATCACGTATATGCGTACCGATTCTGTCAACCTGAGCGATACAGCCCTGCAGGGTGCCGAACAGGAAATTAAATCGGCTTATGGCGAGAAATATCATAAGCGCCGTCAGTACCGGACAAAATCGGCCGGTGCCCAGGAGGCACACGAAGCGATCAGACCCACGTACTTCGATAGGCATACAATCGATGGAGATAATGCGGAAAAGCGGTTATACGAGTTGATCTGGAAGCGGTCTATCGCCTCGCAGATGAGTGAGGCGGAGTTTGAAAAAACCACAGCCAAAATCGGCATATCTACGCGGAAAGAAGAGCTGGTCGCTAATGGCGAAATCATGCGGTTTGATGGGTTCCTTAAGGTTTATTTCGAGTCTACGGATGATGATCAGGAACCGAATATCGATGACAACGCGGACAATACGCTGTTGCCGCCGTTGCAACAGCACCAGCAGGTGGAACTCAGATCAATGACGGCCACCGAGCGTTTCTCCCGGCCTCCGGCCCGCTACACGGAGGCGAGCCTCGTTAAAAAGCTAGAGGAGCTGGGTATCGGTCGCCCGTCTACCTACGCGCCTACGATATCAACCATCCAAAACCGCGGCTATGCCGTGAAAGAGGACCGTGACGGAAAGCCGAGGGACTACCGTGTTCTTGAGCTGACGGATGGGCGGGTGTCGACTTCTGGCAAAACAGAAATCACCGGAGCAGAAAAATCAAAGTTATTTCCCACCGACATCGGTGTCGTGGTAAATGATTTTCTCGTTGAGCACTTTAAAGGCATTGTCGATTTCAACTTCACCGCTAAAGTCGAAAAGGAGTTTGATGAAATCGCACAGGGGATGAAAGAGTGGACGGATATGCTCCATAGCTTTTATGGTCCGTTTCATACTGAGGTGGAAAGCACCATCAAGCATGCCGACCGTGCAACAAACGAACGCGAACTGGGGATGGATCCGGAAACCGGCAAGCGGGTAAGCGTGCGTATTGGCCGGTTCGGCCCCATGGTGCAGATCGGATCGGCTGATGACGAGGAAAAACCGCGGTTTGCTAGTTTGCGGCCCGGACAAATGATCGAGACCATTACCTTCGAGGAAGCACTTGAGTTATTCAAGCTTCCTAAAAAGGTCGGTGAATTCGAGGACAAGGAGATGACCGTGGCCATTGGCCGCTTCGGACCTTATATCCGCCACGACAATTCGTTCTATTCATTGCCGAAAGGCGTTGATCCGCACGATGTGACAACGGACTCAGCTATTCAGATCATTAAAGACAAGCGGCAGCGGGACAGTGAGAAAATAATCAGAGTGTTCGAGGAAAACCCGGAAGCGCGCATTGAGAACGGACGGTGGGGGCCGTTCATCCGCTTCGGGAAACAGAATATAAAAATACCCAAGGGAGCTGACGTGGAAAACATCGCGTACGCAGATGTACTCAAGTGGGCGGAAGCTGATGACAAAAAGCCTAAGAAAAGGGGGAAGAAGGCATAGCGACCAGCACAACAACGAAGGAACCAAATGCTTAAGCCGGAAAAAAATGAAGAAGGATCTACCAGAAAATATTGTCCAGGATGTTTATATAGCGGTAGTGCTGGAAAGCGATTCACCGTCGGGAAAGGTGTGGAATGTTTACCTCATCAATGAGAAAGAAGAGCAGTTAAAAAATGTGATGGTCAGCTCAAAAGGCTATGGCATCAAGGACGAAAAGGAAGTGAAAACGTCGATCTTGCGGCATTTCATCGGGGATATTGATTCGCTTGATTATGCAAAAATTGAAGCAATTGACGAACAGGTGTTCGGGCTGACGAATGAATATTGGTTGAGTTATTATATCGACGGGACAATTTATGACAAAAAATATATTTTCCTTCCCGAAAGCATTGTTGACGAAAACCTGATCAAAATACCCGTGCTGAACAAGCCCGGTGTACTGATTGGGGGAAACCACTGACCTGCATGGCAAGAACGAATAAAATTATCGCCATTGACGGCTATTCATCATGCGGAAAAAGTACCCTTGCTAAAGCATTGGGCAAGCAACTCCGTTACCTATATGTAGACAGCGGTGCCATGTACCGCGCGGTTACGCTGTATTTTATCCGCAATGCGGTGCCCGTGGATGACGAAGCCAAGGTGACCGATGCGTTGAACCGAATTCACATAGACTTTCATATTGAACCAGATAAAACTAGCATCTACCTGAATGGCGAAGATATATCTGACGAAATCAGGCAGATGTATGTTTCGGATTTCGTCAGTGAGGTAAGCGCTGTCAAGGCCGTTCGCCTGGCCATGGTGGCCCAGCAGCAGCGGTTGGGCCGGGATAAAAATATTGTCATGGATGGCCGGGATATCGGCACAACGGTCTTTCCAGACGCCGACCTGAAAATTTTCATGACGGCAGATCCCAAGGTGCGCGCCGAGCGGCGGTATCTCGAACTGAAAAACAAAGGGGAAAAAATCACGTTGGAAGAAGTGTTCGAAAACCTGGCACACCGCGACTATATCGACACAACACGTGAGGAAAGCCCGTTGGTACGCGCTTCAGATGCGGTCATCCTTGACAATACCGATCTGAACGAGGAAGAACAGCTGCAGTTTGTGCTCGACCGCTTATAGAATCACCTTCACATCCACTACACACGCCTGCCGGGATACTCCGCCAACCCTTTTTCAAGACATACGAGCGCCTTTTTCAAGTCGGCGGTGTTCAGCACATAGGCGAGCCTCACTTCGTTTGTTCCAGCATCAGCGGTACTGTAAAACCCGGTCGCCGGGGCCATCATGACGGTCTGATTTTCATAAGCGAAATGCTCCAGCATCCACTGGCAGAACCGGTCGGCGTTGTCTATGGGAAAGCGGGCTACCACATAAAAGGCACCGCCTGGATTGGGGCAATAGACGCCCGAAATGCGGTTAAGACCCGCGACCAGGACGTCCCGTCTATCGGTGTATTCGGCTTTTACGGCATCAAAGTACTGCTGGGGCGTATCCACGGCTGCTTCGGCCGCAATCTGGGCCACCGCAGGTGGACTGAGCCTTGCTTGTGCAAATTTAAGTGCTGTATTCCAGAGCGCGCTATTTTTTGTGATCATGCATCCGAGACGGGCACCGCAGGCGCTGTACCGCTTCGATACGGTATCCAATACGACGACATGCTGTTCGAGTCCTTCGAGATGCATAGGGGACAGGAACTCGCGTCCGTCATAACAAAATTCGCGGTATGCCTCGTCAGCCAGCAGGAATAGGTCATGTTTGAGACAGAGTTCGCGCAATGCTTCCAATTCTTTTCTGGAATATAAATAACCCGTTGGGTTGTTTGGGTTACAGATAGCGATAGCCTTGGTTTTGTTCGTAATCAGCTCCTCGAAAGCAGCAATGGGTGGCAGCGCAAAACCGTCATCGATATAGGATAGGATTGGCTTGATAATAATACCGGCGGATCGAGCAAAGCCATTGTAATTGGCATAAAACGGTTCCGGGATGATGATTTCCTCTCCGGGGTTGATGCAGGCCTGCATGGCGATGGTAATGGCTTCCGAACCGCCGTTGGTCACCAGGATGTCTTGTGCGGTAATGCCGTATCCCAGTTCGTTGTAGTAGGTGCTTAATTTGTTCCGGTAACTTGCAGTACCTTCCGAGGGCGTATATGCCCACACCTTGAAACTGATGCTTTTAATGGCATCCAGCATCACCTGTGGTGTCTCGATATCGGGCTGGCCGATATTAAGATGATAGATATGCTTGCCTTCTTGTTTAGCCTTATCGGCATATGGGGTGAGTTTTCGGATAGGGGATGCGGGCATCTCGAGCCCCTTTGAAGATATCGACGGCATATTACTGTATGAATTTTGCTGCAATATTACGGATAGCGTTTGAATTAACGGCATAAAAAAACCGCTATCCATAGCGGTTTTAATATGTCTGGGGTATTCTCAAGACTAACCCGTTACTTCACCTTTGATATATAGGGTTTTCACGGGTGTCTTCGTATTGGAACGTACGGTGAAATTCTTGGTAAAGGGTTGCTTGGCAGCCGCGTTGAACGTTACGGAGATGGTGCCCTTTTCGCCTGGCTTTACCGGTGTTTTTGTGTATTCAGCCACCGAACATCCGCAGGAGGGTTTCACTTCGCTGATGATGATGGGTTCGGTGCCTGTGTTTTCAAATGTAAACACATGCGTAACCGGTTTTCCTTGAGGGATTTTACCGAAATCGTGCGTTTCCTTATCGAACTTGAACTCCGCTTTGCTGTTCTGCTGAGCAAGGGTGGTGGAGCAAACAAAGGCAACGAGCATGGTACATATTGTGACAATCTTTTTCATCTTTCTCCTTTTCTTTAGTTTTCTTTTAGTTTTAGTAAATGACCGAACATAAATAGATGGCCAAATTTACTAGATTCCATTGATAAGGTCAAAAAATGTTCCAAAAAGTACCCCGTTTGCAACAGCTTTGCTACAGTTACAGATTTCCTCGCCTGGCTTGCTCGCGTTCGATCGCCTCAAACAACGCCTTGAAATTTCCTGCCCCGAAACTCTGCGCGCCCTTGCGCTGGATGATCTCGAAGAACAGTGTAGGGCGGTCCTGTATGGGTTTGGTAAAGATCTGAAGGAGATAGCCTTCCTCATCTCGGTCAACAAGGATACCCAGTTCGCGGATCGCATTTACTTCCTCATCGATTTCTCCCACACGTGCCGGCAGCATTTCGTAATAGGCATCGGGCGGCGTACCAAGAAATTTAACCCCTCGCTCCCTTAGCAGTTTTACCGTGCGCACGATATCGTTGGTAGCTAGCGCTGCATGTTGCACGCCCTCACCTTCGTAATATTCGAGGTATTCTTCGATCTGGGATTTTTTCTTTCCGTCTGCAGGTTCATTGATAGGGAACTTTACATAGCCGTTGCCGTTGCTCATCACTTTGCTCATCAGTGCGGAATATTCGGTATTAATCTGCTTATCGTCGAAGGAAAGGATGTTGACAAAGCCCATGACGTCCTGATACCATTTTACCGTGTCGTTCATGCGGTTCCACCCGACATTGCCCACGCAATGATCTACGTAGAGCAGTCCGGTTTCGGCAGGGCGGTATTCGGGATCCCACTTCTCATAGCCGGGCATAAAAATTCCGCGGTAGTTTTTGCGTTCAACAAACAGGTGTACGGTCTCTCCATAAGTATAAATACCAGCGGTACGCACTTCGCCGGCGCCGTCGGTCTGCGTTTGCGGTTCTTGATAAGGCTTCGCACCGCGCTTAACGGTTTCTTCAAACGATCGGTAGGCATCGTCCACCCACAGCGCCAGCATTTTTACGCCATCGCCATGTTTTTTGACATGCTCGCTGATGGGATGGTCCGACCGTAAGGCCGATGTCAGCACGATTCTTATTTTTTGCTGCCTGAGTACATAGGAGGCGCGGTCGCGTACGCCGGTTTCGGGTCCGGCATAGGCTTCCGGCTGGAAGCCGAATGCGGTTTGGTAATAATGTGCGGCCTGCTTTGCGTTGCCTACGTACAGTTCGATGAAGTCCGTGCCATTGATGGGCAGGAAATCCCCTGCCTTTGCTATTTTTTCTGCAAATGTTAATGTTTCGTTGGTCATTGTTATTCTTGTTTAAGAAACAGCATACGCATCTCTGCCAACCGGTTGGGGGTGGCGGGGAAGTACGGTTATGCCTGCCATGATTTGTAATAGCCCTTGTCCTCGATTTCCAGTGCCTCTTCGGTGAGCATCAGCGGCCGGAAGGGATCAATCATCACGGCCAATTCATCCGTTTTCGTCTGCCCGATGCTTTTCTCCACGGTGCCGGGGTGCGGACCATGTGGAATGCCGCCGGGGTGGAGCGTGATCTGTCCGCGCTCGACGTTTTTACGGCTCATAAAATCGCCATCTACATAGTAAAGCACCTCGTCCGAATCGACGTTGCTGTGGTTGTAGGGTGCAGGTACGGCCTGAGGATGGTAGTCGTACAGCCGCGGGCAGAAGCTGCAAAGGACGAAATGATCTGTTTCGAATGTTTGATGCACCGGCGGCGGCTGGTGCAGGCGGCCGGTGATGGGTTCGAAGTCGTGTATGGACAGTCCCCACGGAAAGTGATAGCCGTCCCATCCAACGAAATCGAAAGGGTGCGTGCTGTACGTATATGGATACAGCAGCCCTTGTTTTTTTATCAGAATTTTGAACTCGCCTTTTTCATCGTGGGTTTCGAGGCTGCTGGGCAGTTTTATATCGCGCTCGCAGAAAGGCGCGTGTTCCATCAGTTGGCCATGTTCGTTGCGATACCGTTTCGGTGTGCGAACCGGACTGAAGGATTCCACGATCAAGAGGCGGTTTTGCTCGGTGTTGAAGTGGAGCTGGTAAATGACGCCGCGTGGCACAAGCAGGTAATCGCCATATTCAAAAGGTATTTGCCCATATCCGGTTTTGAGCACTCCGCCTCCTTCATGTATAAACAGGATTTCATCGGCCTGGCTGTTCTTGTAGAAGTAATCCGTCATCGAGTGCCTTGGCGCTGCCAGTGATAGGTGGAGGTCATTGTTGACGAGCACGGGCTTACGGCTGTCCAAGAAATCATCGGCGGGAGCAATGTCGAACCCTTTGAGGCTGGTGTGCTTCAGGTGCTTCTCGCGCGCGATTTTAGGTTCCACGGAAAAAGGTTCACTGATTTGTTTGACCAGCGTCGGCGGGTGGCAGTGGTATATCAGCGAATAGGTGCTGGAAAACCCATGCGTCGAGACCAGTTCTTCCGCATATAAGCCGCCGTCGGGCTTCCGGAACACGGTATGGCGTTTATCGGGAATTTTTCCCTGTGTATGATAGATAGGCATAATATTTATATGAGATTAATAAAAATACCGGTTACTAAACGTAACTGCTGGATAGTACATATCGCATAAAGCGATGCTTAATACTGGGCGAAGACAAGCTTGGCTAGGAGTGCCTGTGTAAGTAGCGGCATGCCGATAACCAAGGAGCTGCAGCTGTATGTCACATGTCTTGGTATCATTGTTCAACAATTGGTTTTATGATACGAAGGTACGGATATTTTCCGGACTTCCATCGATAACGGATACATTTTCGGTAGCTGGTACGGTGCGCTGGCTTGCAGTTATGGAACCAGCCGGTGCGGTTGCGGGTTTGGCCGGATACTAAGGTATGTTGAGGTATTTGTGTGTCTGCAAGGAAATTTCCCACTTAGGGTTTTGCTTTACATAATCGACGATAAGCGGTGTCATTTCCTGTGTTTTAGACCATTCCGGTTGCAGGTATAAACGGCAGGAGGGCGGCACGAGTGCTGCATGTTTTTCTGCCCAGGCAAAGTCGCTCTTGTTGAATACAATAACTTTTAACTCGCCTGCCGCCGCGATCACATCGGGTAGCGGCGCCTTGAATTTTTTAGGCGAAAGGCAGACCCAGTCCCAGTGCCCACTTAAAGGATAGGCACCGGAGGTTTCGATAAATGTTTTGATGCCAGCCAGCTGTAGCCCGCGGGTAAGGTAATCAAGGTTGTACAGCAAGGGCTCACCTCCCGTCACCACGACGGCCTTTGAGGGATGCCGCTTTGCCTGTTCAATGATGTCATCAGCGGCGGTGAGTGGATGGAGCTCAGCGTCCCAGCTTTCCTTCACATCACACCAGTGACACCCAACATCACAACCGCCTAAGCGGATAAAATAAGCGGCTTTGCCCGTATGATAGCCTTCACCTTGGATGGTGTAAAATTCTTCCATCAGGGGGAGTTTCGTGCCGTCTTCCGGTACCAGGTGCGCCATGTGTCTTTTTTTGAGGTTGCAAAGGTACGGAATTTAATTGACCGCTAAAGGCTTTGGTGGTCACAATCCGTTTGCTTACTTTTGCCCGAATGGCAAATCGCGCTTGTATCGTGATTTAAGAATATTTCAAATAACACAAAATCATAGTTGTAGATGATTACC
Organism: Parapedobacter deserti; assembly: GCF_042646065.1. Classification (NCBI taxonomy): domain Bacteria; kingdom Pseudomonadati; phylum Bacteroidota; class Sphingobacteriia; order Sphingobacteriales; family Sphingobacteriaceae; genus Parapedobacter; species Parapedobacter deserti. The sequence continues at coordinate 217,545 of NZ_JBHRTA010000022.1, read as the reverse complement.
ATTACCCTACCAGACGGTTCCAGGCGGCAGTATGCACAGGGAACCACAGCAATGCAAATTGCACAATCCATATCAGACGGTTTGGCCCGCAACGTGCTGGCGGCAGAAGTAAACGGCGAAATCTGGGACGCGTCGCGCCCGATCGAACACGATGCTACCGTGCGCCTACTCACTTGGCGCGATAACGAGGGAAAGTCCACCTTTTGGCATTCCTCGGCACACCTTATGGCGGAGGCATTGGAGGCATTGTATCCCGGCATTAAGTTCGGAATAGGGCCGGCTATTGAAACCGGATTCTACTACGACGTGGATTTCGGCGACAGGGAGTTTTCGTCGGATGATTTCAAGCAGATCGAGGATAAAATGATTGAACTGGCGCGTACGAAATCGGAATACGTTCGTAAACCGGTGACTAAGGCCGAGGCGGAGTCCTATTTTGCGACGAAGGGCGACGAATATAAACTTGACCTGATCAAGGATTTGCCGGATGGGAGCATTACGGTCTACACCCAGGGCAACTTCACCGACCTTTGCCGCGGTCCGCATATCCCGAATACGGCCTTTATCAAAGCCGTGAAGCTGACCAATGTAGCCGGAGCGTACTGGCGTGGTGATGAAAGCCGCAAGCAGCTTACCCGTATTTACGGCGTTACGTTTCCCAAGGCCAGCGAACTGGCCGACTACCTCCATATGATCGAAGAGGCCAAGAAGCGCGACCACCGCAAGCTGGGCAGGGAGCTCGAACTGTTTACCTTCTCGGAAAAGGTTGGGCTCGGGTTGCCACTGTGGTTGCCCAAGGGTGCCCGCCTGCGGCAGAAGTTGATCGATTTCCTCCAGCGTGCACAGGTCAAGGCGGGATACGAGCCGGTGGTGACGCCGCACATCGGACACAAGAACCTTTATGTCACATCAGGGCATTACGAAAAGTACGGCGCAGATTCTTTTCAGCCCATCCATACACCGCAGGAGGGCGAGGAGTTCCTGTTAAAACCGATGAACTGCCCGCATCACTGCGAAATTTATAAGACCAAGCCCCGTTCCTACAAGGATTTGCCCATCCGCTATGCCGAATTCGGCACAGTTTACCGCTATGAACAGAGCGGTGAGCTGCACGGACTTACACGCGTACGTGGGTTTACCCAGGACGACGCCCACCTGTTCTGTCGGCCGGACCAAGTGAAGGATGAGTTCAAAAAGGTGATTGACCTTGTGCTCTACGTGTTCGGTGCGCTGGGCTTTGAAGATTATACCGCACAGATCTCCCTTCGCGACCCGGAAAACAAGGGTAAGTATATCGGCACTGAGGAGAACTGGAACCGTGCCGAGCAGGACATCATCGAAGCGGCACATGAAAAGGAACTGAATACGGTCATCGAACTGGGTGAAGCGGCTTTCTACGGACCGAAGCTGGATTTCATGGTGAAGGACGCTTTGGGCCGCAAGTGGCAATTGGGTACGATCCAGGTAGATTATAATCTGCCGGAGCGGTTTGAGCTGGAGTACACAGGCAGCGACAATGCAAAACATAGGCCGGTAATGATTCACCGGGCACCGTTCGGCTCGCTGGAGCGCTTTGTGGCAGTGTTGATTGAGCATTGTGCGGGGCAGTTTCCACTGTGGCTTGCTCCCGAGCAGTTTATCGTGCTTCCGGTCTCCGAAAAATACGAGGAATATGCAAAAAAACTTTTAGAATCGCTTAATAATTCCGATATTCGCGGCCTAATAGATTTGCGCGACGAGAAGGTGGGACGGAAGATCCGTGACGCGGAAATCAAAAAGATACCGTACATGTTGATTGTTGGGGAAAAGGAAGAGGAAAGTGGCATGGTTTCTGTGCGGAAACACGGTCAAGGAGACATGGGATCGGTGACGATAAACGAATTTAGCGCACAATTAATAAAAGAGATAACCGTTTAATTATTTTAGACATTTGGCATTAAACAGACCAGGATTCAGAGGCCCGCGGCCTCCGTTCAGAAAGAAGGAGCCGGAACACCGTATCAACGAACATATTAGGGTACCCGAGGTACGATTAGTAGGTGACAATGTGGAGCAGGGGGTATACCCCACGCGTAAAGCATTGGAGTTTGCTGACGAATTGGAACTGGATTTAGTGGAGATCTCGCCAAATGCCAGCCCTCCGGTTTGCAGAATTATTGATTACAGTAAATTCATTTACGAGCAGAAGAAGAAGCAAAAGGAGATCAAGGCAAACGCCAAGCAAACGGTCATCAAGGAAATCCGCTTCGGACCGAATACCAGCGACCATGACTTTGAATTCAAACTGAAGCACGCGATTAAATTCCTGGAAGCAGGGGAAAAGGTGCGTGCTTACGTCCACTTCAAAGGACGGGCTATTGTGTACAAAGAGCAGGGTGAAATTCTGCTGTTGCGCTTTGCACAGGCGCTGGAGGAATACGGCAAGGTTGAGCTGCTACCGAAGTTGGAGGGTAAGCGCATGTTCCTCACCGTAGCACCGAAAACGGCAGCTAAAAAATAATAGAATCTGACAAATTGATATAAAATTAGTAATCATGCCAAAAGTAAAAACCAATTCCAGTGCTAAAAAGCGCTTTAAGCTTACTGGAACAGGTAAGGTTGCCCGCAAACATGCGTTCAAGAGTCACATCCTGACCAAGAAAAGCACCAAGCGCAAACGCAATCTGACCCAGACCGGTTTAGTGTCTGAAGCTGATATGGGCAACGTAAGTCGTATGCTTGCCATCGGCAAATAACTTGAGAAAGTTATAGCAAAGTAGAAAGTAAAAAATCATTAACCAGGTATTGGGTTGTAAGACCGTTGCGAAACACGGCGCCTGCTACCAAAATTAGAAAATTATGCCACGTTCGGTTAACGCAGTAGCGTCGAGAAGAAGACGCAAGAAAATCCTCAAAATGGCCAAGGGCTATTATGGGGCACGCAGCAAGGTTTATACCGTTGCGAAAAACACAGTAGAAAAGGGCTTGCAGTACGCCTATCGCGACCGCAAAACCAAAAAAAGGGAATTTAGGGCACTATGGATACAGCGTATCAATGCCGGCGCCCGCGAACACGGGATTTCATACTCTCAATTGATGGGTAAGTTGAATGCCAAGAATATCGGATTGAACCGTAAGGTGCTGGCCGATCTGGCCATGAACCATCCTGAGGCATTCAAAGCCGTAGTTGACGCAGCGAAATAGAGTTTAAACCCGAATATCGATTTTGTCAGGAAAAAGGAGGCTCAATGGCCTCTTTTTTTATGCACCGATCACTGATATCCAGCAGATGAAACATCAAACGGTGCGCTGTATCTAATTGGCCGCTGCCGCTATTTTCAACAGCAGATCGACCAGCCGGTTGGAATAGCCATATTCATTGTCGTACCAACCCACCACCTTGGTCAATCCACCCACTACAGAGGTTAGCAGTGCATCAAAGACACAGGAATATGGACTGTTGATAATATCTACGGAAACAATCGGATCTTCCGTATACAGGAGAACGTCTTTCAATGTTCCCGCAGCAGCTTTTTTAAACGCTGTATTGATCTCTTCGACGGTCGGTTGGGTCTGCAACGTGCAAGTGAAATCCGTTAGTGAACCATTTAGAACCGGTACGCGGATACCCGCCCCACCCAGCCTGCCATCCAGGTGAGGGAATACCGAGGTAACGGCTTTGGCAGCTCCAGTAGTGGTTGGAATGATGGAGGAAGACGCAGCGCGCGCCCTGCGCAGGTCGCGGTGCGGAGCGTCGTGAAGGTTTTGGTCTCCGGTCATGCTGTGTATGGTGGTGATGTAACCGTCTTTAATGCCCCAATGTTCGTCCAATACCTTGACCAGCGGCGCCACATTGTTGGTGGTACATGAAGCATTTGATAATAAGGGCGCACGCAGGTTGATCGTTTCGTCATTGACGCCCAAAACCACGGTTGGGATATCGCGGTCAGGCGACGGCGCTGATATAATCACTTGCTTTGCACCGGCTTCGAGGTGCGCCGTAGCGGCGAGTTGAGTGGTGAATCTGCCCGTAGATTCGATGACGATGTCAATGCCAAGCCTTTTCCATGGAAGGTCCCCGGGGCTCTGTTCTGCAAACACGGTGATCCTGTCGCCGTCGATGACCAGCTCACGATCCCCGGTTGCCACAGTGCCGGGATAAGTGCCATGGACAGAGTCGTACTTGAAAAGATGGGCCAGCGTAGGGGTATCCGCAAGGTCATTAACCGCCACTACGCGGATATCGCCCGATTGGCGCAATAGGATGTTGCGGAGTGTGTTCCGGCCAATGCGGCCGAATCCATTGATTGCAATGTTCAGCATGTTTCGGATTTCAACGGTTTTGCATGTATGCAAAGTTACAGTTTTAGCTGATAAGCGATAAAAACAATTTGTGCCGGTGTGGGTTGTTAAAGCATGAAGGAAAAAGAAAGTTTAGAACCCCGCGACTCCACGCAGGTTCGTAAAAAAGGCAAGCAAGTCGTGAAGCGGGCGGAAGACAAAGACTACGAACGAAAAGACGCAGATATGGGCAGCCCTGCACTGAAACGGAAGTTCAGTGAACAACCACCGACCAAGCGTAATTCGAGAACCTGATCTTGTCCAGTCCGTCGACCACGGTCAAACGCGGTGTACGATGGGCGGTGCGGAGACCTAGTTCTTCAGCGCATCAATTACCGCTCTCGCGGGTCGCTCGCCATTCCAAGAGGTTTTAAGCCGTCCGTCCGGACCATACACGTATGTGGCGGGATACTGTGACGGAATGTGAAATCTGTTGATGAAGTCCGCGTTCCGGTCGTATAACATTTCGACGTTCGGTTTATCCACAAGCGGCTTTGCCCACGTTTCGAGGAAGGTGCTCATCAATCCCGGATCGTTCATCGACACGAAATAAATGTTAACATCTTTAAGTTCGCCATAATGCTTTCCGATGTCATGCGCTTCGTGCTGGCAGTGGCCGCAAGTAGGGTCAAAGAGGATAAAGGCTTTATTGCCATTTTTGGGAAGATCCTGTTTGGTAAAGCGAATGCCGCTCCGCAGGATGTAAAACGTAAATTCCGGGATCACCTGTGCCGGCTGGGCGGTGGTAGGCTGATGCGGTACCGGATCGTGGAACTGCGTTGTCTCCTGGCGCTCCGCGGTTGATGCTGACGGCTGCTTATCGGCACCGGCGGGTCTCCCGCTGTTTCCGCAGGCAAACGCCGATAACATAAGGGCAACGGCAACAAGCCTGCAGTGAAAGTTCATTTTCGTCATCATGGTTGCAAAGATAATGATTATCCCTGCAGTTTCCTCACCAAAAGCTGGCAGGTACAGCTGTCTTTGAGCTCCATTATGATCTCCTTATCGACCAGTACCCGGTCTATGGTCTGCTGGTTGTAGTAACGGATCGTGATGAGTTCCAATCCGCGTTGGTGGGCCACGTCATACCGTGCTCTTAGATCATCCAGCAACGCTAGTACATTGTCTCCGGTATCATCGATACTGACGGAAAAGCTTACGGCGCTATTGTGCATCATATTCACCTTAATTTTATGCAGGTGAAAGCGGCTGAAAATATCGCTCAGGTTGTCTTCTACGATGAAGGAAAAGTCTTTGGGTAGAATGGAAACCAATACCTGGTTGACCTTAAAAATAAATGACGGCACGGGGAGCGACCCGTTGGTCCCGCGTATTTGCGTTCCGCCGTTTTCAATGTCAACAAATGATTTGACATACAGTGTGATGTCTTTGTTTTGCAGAGGTTTGATGGTTTTGGGATGAATGACCGTGGCGCCGTAGTAGGTAAGTTCAATGGCATCGAGGTACGATAGTTCGGGTATCAGCAGGGTTTCGTCAAACCATTTAGGGTCCGCATTCAGCACGCCGGGCACATCCTTCCATATGGTTACACTCTCGGCTCCGAGACAGGCTGCAAAAATGGCTGCGGAATAGTCAGAGCCTTCACGGCCCAGGGTTGTCGTGAAGTTTTCTGTCGTGGAGCCGATGAAGCCCTGTGTGACAACCAGCTGTTTTTCCAGTATATCGGGAATCGCGCTCCGAATGCGGATCTCCGTAGCCGCCCAATCCACATGGGCTTCGCGATGTGTATTGTCTGTGACGATATATTCCCTCGCATCGAGCCATTTGCTTTTGACGCCGATCTCATTTAGGTAATGGGATACTATTGTTGTTGAAACGAGCTCGCCTATGGAGACAATCTGGTCGTACAGGTAATCAAACGGGTCTGCCGGATATTCCTCCAGTATCCATTCGATTTCTACGAAGCGGTTGGCCACTTCATTGAAAACGGGATGATTGTCATCCGCAAATAGCGCATGCATAATATCGTCATGATACTGTTTCGTTTGCTGCAACAAAGCAAATGGATCGTCCTGCTGTTTCGTATAGGCGATGGTCAGTTCTTCGAGCAGATTTGTGGTCTTCCCCATGGCTGAAACCACGATCAGTAACGTGTTGTTCCGATGTGAGGAAATGATACGGCCGAGGTTTACCACACCTTCGGCATCCTTTACGGATGCTCCTCCGAATTTGAATACTTGCATGTAAGGTTAACGATTACTTGTTTAATTCCGAGACAATATGCGTTGCCCGATCAGTTAGTAGCCTTTCGATATCGGAATAAGGCACGCGGAGCTCCGTCTGCCCGTCTACATACGGTTTGATTTCGTAGATGTTGTAAAGGAAAAGTATGCTGTCTTGCTCCAGTGCGAAATTGTCCGGAAGGCTAAAACGCCCTTGGTCAAAAAAATAACGGTCTTCGAGCGCTTCGTTTACTCTGAGGTTTTCCTGCTTCCTGAAATAACGCTCGGCTACGGCATTTAACTCGTTTTGGTATTGTTTCGTTACGACATCATCCAGCGTGAACGTTCTGCGATTGGCGATATCGTAATGCCTGAACACCGTTGCATAGTTGCCGTGGGCACCGCCGGTGTAGGTTGATACGTTTATAGCCAGCCCTAGATAAGACGGGGTAAGCTGATATACCTTTGCGTGTGACTCCGACGTCCATATGCGCGGAAACGGATCAGACTTATGGAAGTTGTCGAACTCGCCGATAAAGACCTGAGCGGTATGCGCTACGGTAGCCGTGTCGTCACCGAGTAATGAAGTCAGGATAAACCGGTTTACAGCGGAATCGGCAAATTCGGGGTAGGAAACGGTAAAAAACGCGGTATCCGTTGTTTCAGCGGTTTTAATGAGGTTTTTACTGTATTTTGTATACGTCCTATACTCATATGCCATGGTGTCGGCTGTCGCCGTTTGGTAGCTCGTGTCCTTGGTGTCTGAACGTTGGTTGCACGCGGTGAAAGCCGCCAATCCTGCCAATACGGCTATGCCATAATTTATTGCCTTGATCCTCATATTGCTAAATTTACAATCCGAATTTTATGATTTGCACTCCAGCGAAACATTCACCCACCCTTCGCCAAACGTTGCGCCGTACTTTTTATAAAACCTGATGGCGGGCTCGTTCCAATCTAATACCTGCCAGACCATACCGCTGTAATTTCTCTTCTTACAAAGATCGAGCGTCTCATCGAACAGCAGTTTGCCGATGCCTTTCCCACGCATGCTTTCGGTAACGATGATGTCTTCCAGGTAGAGCCTTCGCCCTTTCCATGTGGAATATCGAATGTAAAAGAGAGACATCCCTACGATAGTGCCTGCCACTTCAGCAACGAAGGCTTCCCAGACAGGGGCTTCTCCAAACCCGGCCTCAAGAAATTCTTCCAGGCTTACCGTAACGGCATCTGGTTCTCTTTCGTACACCGCCAATTCGTTGATTAACTCCAGCATCCGCGGGCAATCAGCGGGTTCGGCTTTGCGGATAATCCGATTCATCAGCGAATTACCATTCATCGGTTGCCAAATATGGTGCTTCCCAGGCGCACCATGGTGCTTCCCTGTTCGATGGCTATTTTGTAATCAGCCGACATTCCCATGGAAAGCGTGTCGAAATAAGGCGTATCCTTGAAAAAACTCGCCTTTATGCCATCGAATAATGACTTTAGTTCGCAAAACTCTTCTTTGACCACCCGCTGGTTATCCGTATTGGTTGCGATGCCCATCAACCCGCGGATCCGTACGTGCTGCAACCGGGGGAATTCTTCCGAACGGAGCAGCTCGATCAATTCAATGTGATCGAGTCCGAATTTGGTGTCCTCTGAAGCGATATGGATTTGTAGGAGGCAGTCGATAATCCGTTCGTGTTTTTTTCCGTGCTTGTCGATTTCTTTCAGCAATTTCAAACTGTCCACTGAATGGATCATGTTGATGAAAGAGGCAATGTATTTTACCTTATTGCTTTGCAGGTGGCCGATAAGGTGCCATTCGATGTCTTTCGGAAGTTCGTCGTGCTTTGCCACCAGCTCCTGCACAATGTTTTCGCCGAAAACGCGTTGGCCAGCATGGTAGGCTTCCAGTATTTCTTCAACTGACCTGGTCTTCGAGACGGCAATAAGTTTCACGCCTAAACGGCTTAACTCTTCTTGGATGGCGTTTATCTGATCGGCAATTCCCATAAATGCGGTGTTGTTTTATAAGTTTCATCTGTTCACAACTTATGCTCTCAGCGGCAGATGAGAGACCGACAACCTGCGAAGCGCTTGTGAACGCCGCTTTATACTGACGCGACCGGGCACAATTGCTTTTCATGTGCAATTTGTCTAAGTTTGCACAAAACTACGAAACCCCCGGGGAATAGCCAATAGGGTGGGGAGTTTAAGTAAATGAGTTGAGTGGTCGATTGTTTAGGGTGGAAAATGCGATAAAAGGCGTTAAGCCTATGCCAGAAAGTTTAGATCTGAACAGCATGCAACGGTTGCTGACCATTGTGTTGGTCGTATTTTTCTGTGTTTCCTGTGGCGAGAAAATACCTGAGGACGTAATTCCGAAGAAGCAAATGCCCGGGGTATTGGTTGACGTGCACTTGGCTGACGGACAGCTTGCGTCAATTCCGATCGATTCGGCGCGGGCTTACCGCGACGCTTACTATCAACTTATTTTCGACCGGCATCAGATTGATTCGGCGATGTTTGGGAGAAGCGTCCGATTCTATGCAACACGTCCTCACATCATGAATGAACTATATGCCGAGGTTGAAAAACAGTTAAACGCGTTTAACCTGGCTGAACAGAAGGCTGTTGAGCAAAAATATCTGCTGCAGCAACGGGCGGATTCCATCAGGAATGCGAGGCAGCGGGATAGCTTGCACAGGATAGCACGCGATTCATTGGACTTCAAACGTAAGCGGTACCTGCTTTTCCTGAATGCCCCGGATAGCGTTTATGGTAAGCCGGATTCGCTGACCTTCGAGAAGTTGCAGCACCGGATGCTGGAGACAATTGGCTTGCCGAAGGAGCCGGTGGCCAGCCAGCTTCCGACGCCCCCCGGCAACGTTCCACCCACGCTGCCGAAGCAATCTCCCAAATCGGAGGAGCGACCGGTGCTGCGGCCGCCGGAAATGATTAGATAACTATGGTTTACCCAGACAATGCCGTAGATAAGCTTGGCTTTACGGATATAAAAACACTGATCAAAACGAAATGCCTGAGCCAGCCCGGCAGGGACCTGGTAGCGAAGATTCAACCGCAGACCCGCTTTGACCAAATTGACCGGTTTTTGCGGCAGGCACATGAGTTCAAGCAATTGTTGACTAATGACACGCCGCTTCCGGTCGACCACCTGTATCCCATCCGTCCGTTGGCGGAAAAAGTACGGGTAGCGGGAAGCTTCCTGTCAGCGGAGGAGTTATATAGCCTGCTGCTTTCCTTGAAGACCGTGTTTGCCATAATCGGCTATTTCAACGAAAGAGCCGGGCAGTACCCGAATTTAGAGGCACTATTTGAGCACCTTCCCATAGAAAAAGGAATCGTTTCTGCCATCGAACGGGTCGTCGATGCAAAGGGCAACGTGAAAACGAGCGCCTCGCCGGCGCTGGCGGAAATTACCGCCAACATCGCAAAGGCGGAGCAGGAAGCCCGCAAGCGTATCGATCAGGTGTTCAGGGCTGCCCAGCAAGCCGGATGGACCGCCGACGGCAACCTGACCATCCGGGATGGCAGGCTCTGCATACCTTTGCTGGCTGAACACAAACGCAAGGTAAAGGGCTGGATACACGACGAATCGGCTACCGGGCAAACGGTTTACATCGAGCCGGAGGAGGTATTCCATCTAAACAATAAGGTACGGGATCTTGAATTCGACAAACGACGGGAAGTTATCCGCATCTTAACCGAGCTCACGGACGAGTTGCGTCCGCACATACCACTGCTCTTAGACTACCACAACCTGCTGAGCAAGGTAGACTTCGTGCGTGCAAAGGCACTGTTTGCGCTTGACATCGAAGGTGAAATGCCCGAATTACATAAAGACACATCCATTTCACTACACAATGCGAGGCATCCCTTACTGTTGCTTAATTTCAAAGGTACGCAACAGACCGTAGTGCCACTGAATGTCGATATAAATGCCCAACAGCGCATCATCGTGGTCTCCGGACCGAACGCAGGGGGGAAGTCCGTATGCATGAAGACCATTGGATTGCTTCAGCTGATGGTTCAATCGGGGCTGCTTATTCCGGCAGACACCACCTCCAAAATTGGGATATTCCGGCAACTGTTCGCGGATATCGGAGATGATCAGTCAATAGAGAGCGATCTGAGTACGTATAGTGCGCATCTCTCGAAAATGAAACATTTTACCGAGCATGCAGATGCCAAGACGCTTATACTTATCGATGAGTTTGGCACAGGTACAGATCCGCTGTTCGGCGGTCCGATTGCAGAGGCCGTACTGGAAGTGCTTAATGGAAAAGGGGTAAGGGGCGTAGTGACCACACATTATTCCAACCTTAAAGTGTTCGCCAGCAATGCTGCCGGACTTGAAAATGCCTCCATGCTGTTCGATAATGTAGCTATGCGCCCGATGTATATCCTTCAGACCGGTAAACCGGGAAGCTCGTATGCTTTTGAAATTGCCGAAAAAATCGGGCTGGCACCCGCTGTTTTACAAGCGGCCAGGCAGAAAATAGGCGCTCAGCAAAAGCGGGTGGATACCTTGCTCGTTGATTTAGAGCGCGACAAGAAAGCGGTTTATGAAGCGAAAGCAGCCATAGCGCAGAAAGAGAGGCAGCTTGCAAAGCTGAAGGAAGAAAATGAGAAGCTGCAGGCTTATTTGGATGAAAATAAAAGAACGATTATCCATAAGGCCCGAGAAGAAGCCAGGGATATTATCAGGAACGCGAATAAGCTGGTCGAAAACACCATAGCGGGGATCAAGGAAAGCCAAGCGGAGAAGGAGAAGACCAAGGCGCTGCGGAAACAATTGGACGAGGAGCAGAAGAGGCATGCCATAACAACCGGCCAGCAGCAAGCTAAGCCCAAACAAAATCAATCCGACGAGGTTGCTATCAATGTAGATGACTGGGTTAAAATAATCGGAACGGGCAATGAGGCACAGGTGATCAGCGTTTCAAAGAACAATCTTGTGCTGGCCATGGGTGAATTGCGAACGGTACAGAAGCGGACGAATGTAGTACGTATTGACAAAAAAAATAAGCAAACACGTTCGCGGCAGGCGCATCAGGGCCGCGTCACAGACGAGGTGGCGTCTTTCAGGCCTGAAGTGGACGTGCGGGGTATGCGCACAGAGGCTGCCATCAACCAAATCGAGAAGTACCTGGACCGGGCGGTGATGATGGGCTTTCCGAGTCTAAAGATTGTACACGGCAAAGGAGACGGAATTTTACGTAAATTTATCCGGGACTACCTGCGAAAATATGGCGAGGTGGCTCGAATTGAAGATGAGCACCCAGACAGGGGAGGCGAGGGGATAACATATGCTTATTTAGAATAACAATGGAATTTTTGCCAGAAAACAACGATTTGATCGCCTTAGGCGTGTCTATCCTTGCCGGCAGCCTGGTGGGGTTGGAGCGGGAGTATAAAAATAAATCGGCCGGCTTCCGCACGATTGTGTTGATTTGTTTGGGCGCTACCGCGTTTACTATTGCGTCGAGGCACGGTGTTGGCAGCGACGACCGCATTGCAGCAAATATTATCACTGGTATCGGCTTTATCGGAGCGGGTGTGATTTTCAAGGACAAGTTTTCTGTGATGGGGCTTACAACAGCTGCCGTGATCTGGATGGTGGCGGGGATCGGAATGGCTGCGGGCATCGGTTATTATGGGCTTTCAATCACGCTGTCGGTTCTTACGGTACTCGTGTTGGCAATGTTCAATAAGGTGGAACATGCCATGGAACGGATTTTCCTGACACGCACGCTCCTCGTTGTTTTTCACGATATGGATGTCAAAAACCTGGAGGAGCTGAGACGCGCAATGGACAATCACCACATCAAGTATGCGCGCAAGACGATCAGCAAACGGGCGGGCAAACTGTCCGTGGTATTCGAGCTGACAGCCGACAGGAAAAATCTTCAACACTTCAACAATGAGATGATGGGTTTGGTTTATGTAGAGGAATTCTACTACAATTCCTGAGGGTAAATCTTTCCTTCGCTTGGCCGCCTCGACAAGCACGAACAGCTTAATCTTTTAACCTTTTGCAAACAATTCTTTTTGCATGAGCTTTCTGTTAATGGCTTTCCGATTTCAGACGTTGGCAAAGCCGTGTGTTTTTATCATAGTATATTAATGGTTTGTTAACATGGTGGTGCCCTAGAATTAAGGTACGCTTTTTACATTTGTTCGAAAACAACACACACACAATAAAAAACAGTCAGCATGAAGAAGTTTCTACTTTCAACAACGATGTTGTTCATCGCGGTATTATTGGCGCGTGGCCAAGTGACAACCAGCAGCATGACCGGTTCTGTTTTGCAGCAAAATGGCCTTGCCTCTGCCGGAGCCACCGTGCGGGCGACACATGTGCCAAGTGGCACAGCTTACACCACGTCAACGAACGAGAGTGGCCGGTTCAACCTGACCAATATGCGGATTGGCGGGCCTTACCGCGTTGAGATCACCTACGTGGGCCAGTCGCCCGAGGTGTATGAAGATATCTTTCTCCAACTTGGCCAGCCATATGTATTAAATGCGGTGTTCGGCAGCGGGAGCACCGCGCTTGACGAAGTAATCATCACCGCCTCGGGTACGATGAAAGTGGACCGGACAGGTGCCAGCACAAACGTGAGTACGCGGCAACTTGAAAACCTGCCACAGGTTAACCGGAGTGTACTTGAGTTTACGCGGCTTACTCCGCAGGCTACTGGTAATTCGTTTGCGGGGCGTGATGCGCGCTACAACAACCTCCAGATTGATGGGGCGAATTTCAACAATGGCTTTGGGCTGAGCAGCAACCCGATTCCAGGCGGTAATTCACAACCGATATCGCTGGATGCAATAGAAGAAATCCAAGTGAATATCGCACCGTTTGACGTTACCCAAAGCGGGTTTACGGGAGCTGGCATCAACGCGGTGACCCGCAGCGGTACCAACACCGTTCAAGGATCTGCATATTATTTTGGCCAAAACCAAAACCTGCAAGGGTATCGGATAGGGGAGGTGACGGTTGAAAAGGTAGACGCGGCAAAGCGAAACTTCGGTTTCCGTGTTGGCGGGCCGATTGTCCGTGATAAGTTGTTTCTCTTTATCAACGCAGAACGGGAAGAAGCAACCGGGGCCAACGCCTCCGGAGCGATTCTCTGGCGCGCATCCGAAAACGGGATCGCCGACCCCGACAATAACATTGCCAGGACCAGCCGTTCAGACCTGGAGGCGGTCCGTAATCACTTGATCAACGTTTGGGGGTATGACCCTGGCCGATATGAGGGCTATGCAAATGAAGCGGAAGAAGGAAGTACCAAGTTGCTTGCCCGATTGGATTGGAATATCAACGACAGGCATAAGTTTGCACTTCGGTATAATCAGGTGGTGGGAAATTCCATGCAGTTGGCCAATAATAATTCTGGTCCTAATCCGAGAAGCCAGACCAACCGTGTAAGCCAAAACTCAATTACATTTGAAAACGGACATTACGCTTTCAAAAACATCGTCCGCTCCATAACAGCAGAGCTAAACAGCAATTTCAACTCTAGTCTTTCCAACCAATTTCTGGCAACGTATTCGCGTATTCAAGATACCAGAAGCACACCCAGCGATCATCTTTTTCCATTCGTGGATATCTGGGACGGCACGGCAAATGGCAATAATTACATGAGTTTTGGTACCGAGCTGTTCTCGTATAAAAACGACGTTATCAACAACAACTATTCTTTCATAAACAACCTCACCTTACAAGCCGACAACCATAACTTTACTTTCGGCGCAGCATTTGAAATTCAGAACTTTGGTAATAGCTACACGCGGATGGGTACATCGTATTACCGATATGCCTCCGTGGCCGACTTTCTGACTACCGGTACGCCCGGTGAGGTTGCGCCGATCATGTTTGGTCTTACGTATCCCTACGAAGGGCAGGATACCTATGCACGGATCAATTTCGGCCTGGCATCGCTGTATGCACAGGATCGCTGGAATGTTGCGGATAACCTAACGGTGACCTACGGTCTACGGGCTGAGCTTCCCATCTACATGAATAAATTGACACCGAATCCTGCAATTGATGCACTACGGCTATTGGATGTCAATGGAAACCCAACGAACTATCATTCTGGTCTGTGGCCGAAATCCAGGTTGCTTGTGTCGCCCCGTTTCGGGTTGAATTATGATGTATTCGGCGACCGCTCATTGGTGCTTCGTGGTGGAACCGGATTTTTCTCGGGTCGTGTTCCGTTTGTGTGGTTGACGAATATGCCCACCAACGCAGGTGTACTACAGAATACCGTAGAGCCGAATGGCTATGGTGCTGTGGCCGATTGGATTGGAAACGTGCGCTTCAATCCCGATCCATACTATCACCTGAATAATCCGCCTGCCGGGGCAGAAAACGTCTTTATCAGAACGCCCCAGGACGGTGCCCCTAATTCGTTTGCCCTGGTAGACCGTAACTTCAAAATGCCCATGGTTTGGCGGACCAGCATTGGTGGAGATTACAATATCCCGAACACACCGCTGGTGGTTACGGGTGATTTCCTATACACAAAGGACATTAATGCGGTATTTCAATACGGCGCGAACAGGAGGACACCAAATACGTGGTTGAACTATGGTTCTTCCGGCGAGGTGGGAGACTATGGCGACAACCGGGCGTTTTTCCCGTCAGGAGTAGGTGCATCCAGCCCTGCAGCGTTTAATAGTGCGATCGGCGCCAATAATGCAACAATCCTGACCAACACAAATGTAAAAGGTTACGCGCTCAGTGCTACATTGGGCCTCAGCGTACCGTACTATCGCGGACTTAGTGGAAGTCTCTTTTATACTTATTCCGATGCTAAAGAAGTGAGTGCCAATTCCGGGTCCAGTGCAAGTTCGGCTTGGGGCGGCACGGCGACGATCAATGGGCCTAACGATCAGATCCTTTTCCCATCGGCTTTTGCCATGCCTCACCGTGTTGTGGCCAACTTGAATTACCGCATCGAATATGCGAACGCCCTGGCCACGACTGTTGGCGTCTATTATAATGGCGCGGCGCAAAACCGGTTTTCATACACTTACACCTCTGATATCAATAGAGATGGATACGCTGTGGATCTCGTTTATTTACCTAAAGACTTGAGCACGCTGCAGTTTGTCGATCGGGTTGATGCAAACGGCAACTTGCTCTTTACCGCCGCCCAGCAACGACAGGCGCTTGAAACGTTCATCAATGAAAATGGATTGGAGAAATACCGGGGTAAGTACTTACCAAGAAACGGATTCCTGATGCCCTGGCTGAACCGCTTTGATGTAAGGGTGTTGCAGGATATTTTTACCAACATTGGACCGCGCAGACATTCGCTGCAGTTGAGTGTCGATGTAATCAACTTCGGAAATCTGCTGAACAAAGACTGGGGTATACAAAGCCGCTTGAACACCGCGCAGAACTTGTTTGGGAACAGTTTGGTGCCGGGCACAGACAGCCAAGGCAGGCCAGTCCTGAATACGGTGGCAACACCTGAGTCGGGCATCCCCACGTTCAATATGAATGTTGTCAATGGCGAGCTCCCTACCACTCCATTTCAAAATGTAAGTACCGTGGCTACGACGTGGCAAATGCAGCTGGGGCTGAGATATATATTTTAATGCCGGATTGCAACAGCTAATCAAAAAGGCGGCCTTCTGTAAAATTGAAGGCCGCCTTTTTGTTCTATGCTTATTTTCCTGCCTCGGCTTCCTTCCTGATTTTACTATGGCGTTTGCCATAAATAAAGTAAATCACTACCCCGATAGCCATCCAAATGGCCAGGCGTTCCCAGCTCTCGATGGGCAGCGAAGCCATCATAGCGATGCACACGACGATGCCAAGAATCGGAACCAACGGGACCAACGGCGTGCGGAATGGCCGCGGTGTATTGGGGTTTGTCTTGCGCAACACCAGGATGCCGATGCATACCAATGTAAACGCGAACAACGTACCGATACTCACCATATGGCCCAGATCTGATACGGGTACGAAGCCAGTAAATATGCTGACAAAAGCCATAAAGATCAGGTTGGTTTTCCAGGGTGTTTGGTTTTTGGATAGGTCCGAAAAGAATTTAGGCAAGAGGCCGTCTTTGCTCATGGTATAGAATACACGGCTTTGGCCAAGCAGCATCACCAAAATCACCGAGGTGTAGCCCGTTAGTATGGCGATTATGAGCGCGGTATTTAGAAAGGTGTACCCCGTCTTGGCAAATGCCGTAGCCACGGGTTTGGCATCGCCGGCAAACAACTGATAATTCTCCAGGCCGGTCATTACGTAAGAAAACAATACGTATAGTACCGTACAGACCAATAACGAGCCAATGATACCGATGGGCATGCCCTTCTGCGGATTTTTTGCCTCCTGGGCGGCCGTGCTTACCGCATCAAAGCCGATAAAAGCAAAGAACACGACGCCCGCGCCGCGCATGATACCGCTGATACCGAACTGACCGAAATAGTCACCTGTGAAGAATTCGAAAAACCCTAATTGGCCGGACTTTACCAGTTCCTCACCTTCGTTTGTAGGAATGAACGGGGCATGGTTGAGTGGATTGATAAAACTCCAACCGAGCGCGATAAAGACCAACACGACAGCCACTTTCACGACGACCAGGATGTTGTTTACCAACGACGACTCCTGGGTTCCTCTAATCAATAACAGGGAAAGTAAGCACACAATCATAATGGCTGGGAGATTAATAATGCCCCCTTCCCACGGCCCATGCAGAAAATTATGTGGGATATGTATGCCAAATTCGAGTAAAAACTGGTTTAGATACTGTGACCAACTTGAGGCGACGGTAGCCGCACCAAGGGCGTATTCAAGCACCAGATCCCATCCGATAATCCAAGCTACGAATTCGCCCATGGTGGCGTATGAGTAAGTGTATGCACTACCGGCTACGGGAATCATGGCGGCAAACTCTGCATAGCAAAGCCCTGCAAACGCGCATCCGACAGCTGCCACAATGAATGAGATGGTCACCGCTGGTCCGGCGTTTTCAGCCGCCGCTATACCTGTGAGGGAAAAGAGGCCGGCGCCAATGATAGCGCCAACGCCCAGCGCAACCAAACCGCCACTTGATAATGTCCGTTTAAGTGTGCCTTCGCCGCTTTCCGATGCTTCGGCAACCAATGTAGGAATCGATTTTTTATATAACATACTGCTTTTCTTTTAGCAATTTAGGTTTTCCAGTTAGTACTAGCCAAACCTACAAATTTTTATTTTTTATGTGTACATTTTTTTGCTGTCGCCGTATGTAGTGTTTTGTTTTCAAAAAGGCTGATGGTTACGGATAAAAAAAAGGAGCTGTGCTAACAAACCCCTTTTTGCAACGTGAATCCCTTTGGACATATACACTACGCTATTGGTGCTTTTGCGCGAGGGAATATGCTTTTTCCTGTTCGACGTTTGGCATCACTTTTTCTATAGCCGTTTCTGTGTCGGCAATAGCATCGAGGCTGCCGCCTCCGACACTGATATGGGGGGCGATAACCAGGGACACAATAGACATCAGTTTAATCAGGATGTTCATCGATGGGCCAGATGTATCTTTGAACGGATCACCCACCGTGTCGCCGGTTACCGATGCTTTGTGCGCATCTGACCCTTTGTACTCCATTTTACCGTTGATCTCCACACCTGCCTCAAACGACTTTTTAGCATTATCCCACGCCCCGCCCGCATTGTTTTGAAACATTCCCAGCAATACGCCGGACACGGTAACGCCAGCTAATAAGCCGCCAAGGATTTCTGCGGAAGAAGTATCTTCGAAAACACCTTTGAAGCCAAAGCCCACCAGGATGGGAACAACCAGCGCGATGGCACCCGGAGCAATCATTTCACGGATAGAAGCTTTAGTTGAAATAGCCACGCATTTGTCATATTCGGGTTTGGCTTTGTATTCCATGATACCGGGTATCTCGCGGAACTGCCGGCGTACTTCCTCAACCATAGCCATGGCTGCACGGCCTACTGCTGCGATGGCCAGCGATGAAAAAATAAACGGAATCATCGCCCCGATAAACAGCGCGCCCAATACCGGTGCTTTGTATAAGTCTATGGAATCAATACCTGCTATGCCCACGAAGGCAGCAAACAGTGCTAGTGCAGTCAACGCCGCTGAGGCAATGGCAAAACCTTTGCCGGTGGCGGCAGTGGTGTTGCCCACGGCATCCAATTTATCGGTACGCTCACGCACCTCTTTGGGCAGTCCGCTCATTTCGGCGATGCCACCGGCATTATCAGCGATCGGACCGAATGCGTCGATTGCCAGCTGCATGGCTGTCGTGGCCATCATACCGGCCGCGGCAATAGCTACGCCGTATAAACCGGCAAATGCGTAAGACGTGATGATGCCGCCGGCGAGTATAATCGTCGGCACGGCGGTGGATTCCATGCCGACAGACAGGCCACCGATGATGTTGGTTGCATGGCCGGTGGATGACTGTTTTACGATGGAAGTGACCGGGCGTTTACCCATGGCCGTGTAATACTCAGTGACAATGCTCATCAATGCACCGACGATGAGTCCGATCACAATGGAAAAGAACACATCGAGCGAGGTGAAAGATACGCCCCGCAAATGCAGTTGATCGGGAAGCAGCCAGCCGACCACAAAATAGGAAGCAATAGCTGTAAACACGATGGACGACCAGTTGCCAAGGTTTAGCGCTTGTTGAACATCGCCCTGGTCGTTTTTTATCCTTACCAAAGAGGCACCCGCGATAGAGAAAATCAACCCTAAGCCGGCGATCAAAATCGGAAGCAGTATCGGGGCGATGCCTCCAAAATTGTCGTCCGATATAATTTCACGGCCCAGCACCATCGTGGCTAAGATTGTGGCCACATAAGAGCCGAAAAGGTCGGCACCCATGCCAGCAACATCTCCCACGTTGTCGCCTACGTTATCCGCAATAGTAGCGGGGTTGCGCACATCGTCTTCCGGAATGCCGGCTTCCACTTTGCCGACCAGATCGGCGCCGACATCGGCTGCTTTGGTATAAATACCACCACCCACTCGGGCGAAGAGCGCGATGGACTCGGCGCCAAGGGAAAATCCTGCCAGCACTTCAAGTGCTTTCTCCATTTCAAGGCCGTTGACATTGCCGCCGGTGCTGACCACAAACATTTGATAGAAAATGATGAATAGTGTCCCCATGCCCAACACGGCCAGACCGGCTACGCCGAGGCCCATGACAGTGCCGCCGGTAAACGACACCCTGAGCGCTTTTACGAGGCTGCTCCGCGCAGCCTGCGTAGTGCGCACATTGGCCTTGGTGGCAATGTTCATGCCGATGTATCCGGCAAAAGCTGAAATTACCGCCCCGATAATGAACGAAATGGCGATAACCCAGCTGGAGGTTTCTACCAATGTGCCGGACCACGCCAACAGGATGGCGGCAATGATTACGAAATAGGAGAGAACCTTCCATTCCGCCCGCAGGAAAGCCATCGCGCCCTCCGCGATGTGGCCGGCCAGTGATTGCATTCCTTCTTCGCCCGCGTCTTGCCTAACGACCCACGCTGACTTTACAATCATAACGATAATGCCAACCAGTCCGAGCACTGGAATCAAATAAATCAAATTTGCTTGTAGAAAATCCATCATAACCGATTCTATTGTTTACAAATGCGTTACATTATCAAAAAATAGGTCTCAACAGCGCGTGGCCAAAAATAAGATGCTTATTGTAATTATCAAATTTATTTGTATGAATTCGTAAGTTTTCGAATAGACTTTTATTGTTTCTTGTTTTGTTATCGCTTACGCGGCATTTCACGGTTTATTTCAGTGATGTCTACACCGTCTTTGTGGTCGCCCAGCAGATGTTCGCAGAAATAATCACCCATTTTCCAGAAGAAATACTCGGTCATGTCGCCGAAGCCGTGACGTTGGCCCGGCAGCAATAGAAAATCAAACCGTTTGTTGGCCTTGATGAGTGCCTCTGCCATGCGGATGGTGTTGGCAGGGTGTACATTGTTGTCGATATCGCCCGTCGCGAGCAGCAGGCGCCCTTTTAGATTCCCGGCGAGTTCAGTGTTTTTCTCAATGGCATAGGAGAAGGTCGTATCACCTTTGGATGATACGCGCTCAGTGACGCCGTGATGCCGCTCGCTCCACCAGCGGTTGTAGATGTTGTTTTCGTGATTGCCGGCACCAGATACCGCCACCTTGAAGAAGTCCGGATAAACCAGCATTGCCGCCGTAGACATGAAGCCACCACCGGAATGCCCCGTGATCCCTACCCGGTTGATGTCGATGAACGGATGGCGGTCGGCCAATTGTTCGGCGGCGGCTTTCTTATCGGCCAAGCCGTAATCCCGCAAGTTGCCGTACCCGTAATTGTGATACCATTTCGAACGCGCGGGATGTCCGCCCCGGTTGCCTACGGTAATGACCACAAAGCCGAATTGAGCCAAGCGGTCAATGCGGTCCATGCTGCGGCCGAACGCTTTGTTTACCGCTTCGGTCTGCGGTCCTGGATAAACATACTCGATAAGCGGATATGTCTTGGTGGAGTCGAAATCAAACGGCTTGTACATGACGCCGTACAGATCAGTGATGCCGTCATCTGCCTTTACGCTGAACGGTTCGGGAAATTGGTATCCTGCCGCAAAGAGCTGCGATAGGTCGGCCGTCTCCAGATCCAGGATTTTCTGTCCTGCGCTGTTAAAAAGGGCTGATTGGGGCACAGTGTTTACCCGTGAATAGTTGTTAATGAAAAACTGGTTGTTTTCATCCATGTCGGCTTGGTGGTCATAGTCGCCTGGATTGAGAAGCTTTATGCCGCTACCATTGAGGTTAATGCTGTAAAGGTGCTGATAATAGGGGTCTTCGCCAGATTCGCGGCCATTGGCGACGAAATATAGCGTGCGGGTTTTTTCATTCACCCCTGCCACATCGGAACAATAGAACTCGCCCGAGGTGATCTGGTTCTTTATGTTGCCGTTGCCATCATACAGGTAATAGTGCCCCCATCCATCGCGTTGTGACCAGAAAATAAATTCGTCGCCGCCATTGATTAACTCAGGCCGCCGGATATCGAGGTAGGTGTTTGCGCGTTCTTCCACCAGCACCGATACCTTTCCGTCGACACTTACGGTACCCATATCAATACGCTTAAGGTCCCGGCTGCTCCGGGCGAAGAAAAACCGGTCGTTGGTACCCAACCATGTGTTGACCTGTATATCGTCAAGATTTCTCTTGGGGGGCTGAGGCTTCGTCCATACGGACAGGGTCTGGTTTTTAAAAGCGGCTACATTGATCTGACGTGGTTGCTTGGTGGCAAAATCAAAGAGGTATAATCCCTGTTCGGTGCTGTCTGTTTCTCCGGGCATCTGGTACTTATACGTTTCCAATGTTGGGCGCTTGCCGCCGACGTTGTTAATGACCCAAAGGGCATTGAGGTGCCGGTTGTCTTTGCGTGTCACGACGAAATGCCTTCCATCGGGCGACCAAATAATACCTGCGCGCTTGCGCTTGTTTTTCTCATCTTCATCTACTTTTTCATCGCCCGTGGTGACACTTCGGTCATCACCGCCCCATGCGAAATACTGCACCCCATCGGTGGTAAACTGATGCTCCACAATGGTACTGTCCTTTTCGTCCTTCCGTGCTTTTTCATAATTTTCTCGATCCATCCAGAACAGGTTGTAATTCTTTGCAAAAATGACTGTATTCGTGTCCGGTGAAAACGAGGCCCACGACAGCTGCGGTTTGGGCTTCAATGAATCGGCGAGTTCCACGAGCTGCCGGGTTTGCAGGTCGTATTCCAGGTAAAATACCTTTTTTTTGAGCGAATCGGTTTTGTTCTTGCTTTTCTCTCGCTCCTCCTTGCTTTTCAAGGTGTCCTTGGTGCTGTTTACCTCAAAGCGAATACGTCGTTCGTCATCCGTGAATGTCAGGGTGCGGATGTCGAGGTGCTGAGCATCAAACGGGTCTTTGACAATCCGTGTAAGCTGTGCTGCGAGATCGGCGTTGTCAAATAACGGGTCCTTACGGCGGTTGGCCGGATCAACAACGTACCAGTTTTTTCCTGCCGGAGTTTCATATGTATACCAGAAACGATTGGTGTGTTTGAGCCATCTCGGGCTTACTGTAGTGGAAAAAATCAAGCGTTTTAGCTTTTCAGGCGAAAATCGGGCTGCCAGTTGGTAATTTGCTTTGGGATTTTGTAAATTTTCTTGCGCGTAGCCGACGGTTAACGCTAAAAACGCCGACAGCAATAGGGCATAACCTTTGTGCATGGTCAATTAAATGATAAAACAGTGAATACCGCGCAAGATATGGGTTTTGGTCGATATGATGGGGCTCAGGAATGTAATATTCGCGTGATTTGGAAAACCAGAAGACCGAAGTCGGCAAAAATTCACAGATTTTTAAACGCAACTTCGGTCTTCTGTTTTCAGAACCTGGCTAACGGATCGTCCACAGGTAAACCTTGTCGTTGCCCACTTCCACGACTTTCTCTGCTTCCCAATCGCCCATGTCAAAATCGTGCGATACGATACGGCTTCCGGGTTTCAGCTCTTTCTGCAATTTAGACCTCAGTTTCAAATTTACAGACGGGAGCAAATACATGGTAACCACATTAGCCTTGCTGAAATCAAAATCAAACAAGTTACCTTCCACGAATTTCACCTTGTCTGTGACGCCAGCCTTCTGCGCATTTTGGTTGGCCTCCTTGATACGCTGCGGATTGAGGTCCACACCCACGCCCGTGGCACCAAATTTTTTGGCTGCTGTGATGACGATGCGGCCATCGCCGCAGCCAAGGTCATACACTACATCTCCTGGCTTGACCCCAGCCAGTTCCAGCATTTTTTCTACCGTTTCCTGATTAGTGGGCACGTAAGGCACATCAAGTTGCGGTTCTTGGGCATACACACTCGTGCATACGCATACAAATAGGGCAATCAACCAATTTTTAACGTTGTTCATCATGTTCATTTTTTGTGTTACACATCAGTTATTTATAAACAATTTATTACCAAGACTTGTTTCGGAGCTGTTATCTTGCCTTATCGGATAAAGAAGAAAAACAGCGTGCCCAGCGCCAATATCGCCACGCCTACCAATGCGCCTACGCCTGTATAGGCCAAACTGGCATAAAGCAAATACGCGCATGAAGCACAAAAAATGATCGGCGTAAGCGGATACCAAGGCACCTTGAAGGGGCGTGGTGTATTCGGTTCCTTTTTACGCAACACAAATAGAGCGATACCGATCGCCAGGAAAAAAAACCAAAATACTGGAGCGGTAAAATCCACCATCGACTGAAACCCGTTGCGAGTCACCGCCCCCAAACCGATCAGGGCCAGTGCCACGAGGCATTGCACGATCAGGGCATTGACCGGGGTGGAGGTTTTGGTGTTCCATTTTCCCAAAAAACCGAATATTTTGAAATCGCGTCCCAGTGCATAGTTTGTTCGGGCTCCAGTAAATATGGTTGCATTAACGGAGGTTAATGCCATCATAGCTACCAGCACACCGATGAGGACCACACCGGGCTCTCCCATAGTCGCACGCATTAGATCTACACCTACCGCATCGGAGACTGCCATCCGCTCAATACCTAGCACATTTAGGAATGCAAGATTGATCAGTAAATATATTGCAGTAATAATCAATATGCTGATTATCAATACATGGACCATTTTCCGGGAACCACTCTTCAACTCAGCGGAGATATAACCTGCTTCATTCCATCCGCCAAATGTGAGCAGGACGAATACCATGGCAAGTCCCAGTGCGGTCGTGTTCCCTTCGGCGCTAGGCAGGGCGCTCAGCTCTGAGGCAGAAGGGGTAAACAAAAACCCGGCGATAACAACCATTAATAGTCCGGCAAATTGTATGGAAAGCAATAACTTTTGCGTGCCTGCACCAAACTGGACACCAACGATGTTGATCGCAGTAAGCGCGATGACGACCAGCCCGGCGTAGAGCGCGGAGGCGAATTCGCCAAGGGGATATAATTGCGAGATGTAATCGCCTACAATATAAGCGAGCAGTGCAACTGACCCGGTTTGAATAACGCTGACCCTCGCCCAAGCGAATAAAAAAGCAAAGCGCTTTCCGAAGGCACGCATCAAAAAATGATAATCGCCCCCGGTGTTGGGAAATGACGTACTGAGCTCCGCATAACATAGCGCACCGACCAGGGAGACGAATCCACCCAGCAACCAAACCAACACAAACATTTCCGAGCTACCCGTATTGGCGGCCACCAAACTAGGCGTACGGAAGAGGCCGGCACCGACGACCACACCAACGATGATGACGATCGCATCCACCATGCGTAATACAGGTTTCGGCGTGTTGTGGTCATTGAAAGGGGTTTTAGTAGCGTGGTTAGTGGCTTGGCCGTTTTGATGCACATTCAGGGCATACCCTGCCTTGCTTTCTTCTTTCATGTTACGGTTCTAAACGATCTTAACGATTGGTGTTCGGTAAAAATACAATTGGGTATGCGGTATGTTTACCATGACTTGTAATATTTTTGTGAAGATCGGTGATCGTAAGCCGCTACTGGAAAAACTTCTCGCTGAAATTGACCAGAAATAGTTCTTTGGTTGCACGGGTGCAGGCCGTATAGAGCCACCGGAGAAATTCGATATCCAGCAACTCGTCGGTGAGGTAACCTTGATCGACAAACACCGCTTGCCATTGCCCGCCCTGGGCTTTATGGCAGGTAACAGCCATGGCGAATTTGATGTGCAGTGCGTTGTAGTATGGGTCGGCCTTCAGCGCAGTCATGCGTTCTTTTTTATCTGCAATGTCAGCGTAATCTGCCATGACAGCCTCAAAGAAGCGCTGTTGATCCGCCGGTTGCAAACTTGGTGCATCGCTGTAGAGGGTGTCAAGAATCACCCGGCAGTCTATCGGTTCGATCTCATCAGTGTCCATAAACTCCAGACTGACGTCCGCAAACCGGAACCCGTGCTGCTCATGGAGATTGCGCACCCTGCGCACCCGTGCCATGTCGCCGTTTGCAATGAATCCGGTTCGATTTGAGTCGGCCGAGAGCCAGTAATAATTATTACGCACCACCATGATGTAGTCGCCCCCAGTCAGTTCTTCGTCCCTGAATAGGATGCGGTTGCGGATATGCTGATTGTATAAGTTAGCATTTTTATTTGAGCGGCAAATCACGATGGTGTTTTCCATCCCGTATTTGTCGTAGGCATAATGCAACCCTTCGATCAGCCGTTCGCCGGTCATGCGGAATATATCTGGATAACCTTTTACCATAAATCGTGGAAACGCTGGGGTTGAAGGCGTATCTTGTGTTTCTTGCAATTGAGCCCGGATTGCTGTGGCATTATGGAGAATCCCCGAATGCTTTTCCTGCCGGACCACCACAGTAAGCTCGTAGCCGAATACCCGAATTCCGAAGTTCCGGCTAAGCCATCCGCCATCCAATGCGGGACTCTGCAATAGCCCGACAGGGGGCAGCTGTGCCATGTCGCCTACAAACATCAACCGGCAATTTTCGCCGTTACTTACATAACTGACCAAATCTTCGAGGAGGCTTCTGCCGTTGAAAGAAAGGCGTTCGTTCGAGATCATCGATGCCTCGTCTACGATGAACAACGTGTCAGTATGCGGGTTGTCTGCCATGCCAAATGCCATGTCAGGGGATAAGGCACTCTTTTTTCGGTAAATTTTCTTGTGTATGGTGGAGGCCTTCCTGCCCGAATAATTGCTCATCACCTTTGCTGCCCGGCCCGTGGGGGCAAGTAGCACAGTGCGCATGTTCAGCGCTGGGGCAACGCTGGTTAACGTGCTGATTACGGTTGTTTTACCTGTACCGGCATACCCGGTGAGTACAAAACAGCTTGCGTTGTCCGCATACTCGAGGAAGGCAGCGATTTGCCGGAATGCCTCCTGTTGTTGCGCCGTTGGCTGCAGTGGAAAACGACTGGCAATTAATTCAGCGATATGCACCCTCAAAGGTACCCAAAAGTTTGGTACAACGAATTTATCTAAGTAAGTTTGTCACGGCGAATAATGATGATCACGTATACTTCGGCAGATTTCGACATGCAGCGGACGGCTGGCTACACCTTGCTTGCAACGGTGGCACAGGATGAGTGCGCGTTGGCTATTGTAGACCAAGCAAGGAGGTTGAAAGCGTTGCAGACCTATGATTCAGCCCTTGTGCCGCAAGCGGTCGAAAATCTGTTGGGCCGCAGTTTCCAACACGTGAAGGTATCCGTTTTTGATAGTCGCTACATGTTTGTTCCTACCGAGGTATTTGATGATACCTATCAACAAGTTTACCGGCGCTACCTCCCCGACGAAGGCCTTGTAAATTTTGAGGTGTCAACCATCGCATCGCTTGGTGTAAACATGCTCTATCAGGCTAATAGGCTGGATTTAGCGCCTTTTACTGCGCGCTTTCCGCTGCTGCAAGCTTATCCTTTCATACAGGTGTTGCTGTGCAGTACAGCAGCGTTTGGCACCGGAGCAGACAACCCTGTCGTGGTGCTCGACATCACGTCGTCCCGGATGGCGATCTGCCTGTTTGATCAGGGAAAGTTCATCTACGGTAACGATTTTGAAACATATAGCACAGCCGACTTTACCTATTACCTGCTTTCCGTGCTGGAACATGTTGACTGGGTAAATAAAAAGCCTCACATTTACTTATCGGGAGATATAGCCTTGGGTGACGAACGTCACGGGTTGCTTTCTGAATACGGGTGGACCACGGCATTCCTGGATAGTGGATCGCTTACTGGGGTTGCTGTCCCCGAAGAACTGATGCAACTCAAGCATCGATTCCTTACGCTTTTCGGTCTCGTAGTATGCGGATAATAGGAGGGAGCCATGCGGGTTTGCGATTGCATCCGCCGGCGACTCTTCCGGTCCGTCCAACAACGGACATGGCCAAGGAAGCACTTTTCAATATCCTGCAAAATCGCATGGATTTCAAGGAGATACACGCGTTGGATCTGTTTGCTGGCACAGGTAATCTAGCGTTTGAGTTGGCCTCCCGGGGTGCTGCCGAAGTTGTGGCTGTCGATATCCACTTCAAATGTGCACGGTTTATAAAGGATACAGCCAGCAAGCTGAACCTGAGCGCGATTAAAGCCATTAAAGCAGATGCGCTGAAATTTATTGCGGCGTGTGCCGAGAAATTTGATTTTATATTTGCGGATCCCCCATATGATCTTCCCCAGCTTCCCCAGCTTCCGGACCAGGTACTTAAAAGGGGAATGTTGAAACCCGGTGGCATATTGGTCTTGGAGCACTCGTCGACACGCACTGTCGGCGCGCATGCGAACCTGATCGATACACGGAAATATGGGTACTCGTCGTTTTCGTTTTATCAGCTATAAAGTAGGGTTGACTTGACTTGTCATTGCCGCCGGAATCAGCTATTTTTGGAAAAAAGATAAGCATGAAAATCGCTGTATTCCCCGGTTCTTTTGACCCGATCACTAATGCGCATGTAGACATTATCGAACGTGCGGCGCTGCTTTTTGACAAAATATACGTGGCTGTTGGAACGAACACAACAAAGAAGGGCTTTTTTAGCCACGATGAGCGGGTGGAGATTATTCATCATGTGTTCCGAAACCGGGATTCTATCAAACCTGTTCGATTTGAAGGGCTTACTGTTGATTTTTGCCGTGAAGTGGGCGCCCGCTATATCTTGCGAGGCATGCGAAACGCTGGGGACTTTGAGTTTGAGAAAGCCATCGCCCAAAATAATACGGTACTTGACCCGGGCATCGAGACAATATTTCTGGTTAGCAGTAGCGGTTTATCCCATATATCATCCACCATCATCCGCGAGATTCTTATCAACAATGGCGACGCAAGTCAACTGGTGCCAGAAGCAGTGATGAGTGCCGTGACACGTAAATCAACAGTTGCAGGGCGCGCTAATGACTGACTGCTACCGTATCCAAGATATCCGCAATCAGCGGATAAGTGTTTTTCCTGACCTTGTTGAACTTACCCTTGCTCAGCCATGCGGCTTCGGTGATATCCTCTTCGAGTTGCGGCTTTAGCTTGGGCACTTTATTAACGGCCATCTCGTACCAATTGGTCTTTTTGAGCACCAACTCCCCTTTCATGACATAAACGTGGTAGCTGGTCATCAGTTTCGTTCCCAGATAGTCCACCTTAATGCCGCATTCCTCCTCGACTTCGCGTACAGCAGCTTGCTTCATGGATTCTCCAGCATCTATTTTTCCTTTTGGCAAGTCCCATTTTCCCAACCGATAAATAAACAAATAATTGCCGTCTCCATTTTTTACTAACCCGCCGGCGGCTTTAATTACCTTTACTTGTTTTTTAATCGAGCTGAAAATGTCTTTCGGCTTTTTTATTAATAGGAAATAGGTTACGGGGGCTGCGTGATCTTTCACTTGCTTGAAAAGTTTTTCCAAGTCAAGATCTTGATGATCAATTGATTGAACATTGGTAAGGTTTTTGGGTATAAAATCTGCCAAAACGAGGGCGGATTGGTTCATATAAATTTTATAGATTTGCGCCATGAATAATATGAATGAGGTTGCACAAAAAGTTGCCGAATCATTATTGCAAATTAAAGCAATTAAATTACAACCCAAAAAACCTTTTACTTGGGCATCGGGTTGGAAGTCGCCGATTTACTGCGACAATCGTGTAGCTTTGTCCCATCCGCCGATCCGTACGTATATTCGCCAAAAGCTCTCCGAATTGATCCAAGAGGAATTCGGTTCGGTACAAATGATTTCCGGTGTCGCCACTGCGGGCATACCACAGGGAGTGTTGGTGGCACAAGACTTAGGGCTGCCCTTCACTTATGTGAGGAGCAGTTCGAAAGACCACGGTCGACAAAATCAAATAGAGGGAGAAGTTGTCAGTGGGCAACGTGTGGTGGTTGTTGAAGATCTGATTTCCACCGGCAAAAGCAGTTTACAGGCTGTTCAAGCGTTGCGAGATGCTGATTGTAACGTGGTTGGTCTGGTTTCCATTTTCACTTACGGCTTTTCGGAAGCGGAAAAAAACTTTGCTGATGCAAAGTGCAGATACCTCAGCTTATGCGATTATGACACCCTTTTAGCGGTTGCCGCCAAGCATAACTATATTTTGAACAATGACATCGAACTGCTGGAAAAGTGGCGAGCAAACCCCGCAAATTGGTCGCCTGACCACGAGTGAGAAATTCAATTGTTATCAATGACTGTTATTGACAATCAAGTGGTCGTAAACAGGCCGGTAGCTGAAGTATACGGTTTTCTGGCTGATTGCAACAACCATCAGCAACTGATGCCAGAGGAAGCTTACAACTGGTCGTCGACACGCGACACGGCGAGTTTTGCCATCAAGAATATGGCAAAGCTCTCCATCAAAGTGAACAATCGGAATGAAAATAGTGAAGTGGTATTCGGGCCGTCGGAGAAAGTACCGTTTGACGTAACGCTCCGGTGGAGAGTAGAGCCTCAGGGCGATCACGCTACACTAGCGTCGCTGGTCGTTGAAGCGGAGCTTAATATGATGATGAAGATGCTGGCTGCGAAGCCGTTGCAAAAATTAGTGGATGCGCAGGTAGGGAAGTTAAAGGAGATACTAGAAAAATAAGCTTCGAGCTGATTTTCATACCAAATAAAAAATCCCAATGATTTTCGATCGTTGGGATTTTTTATTTTTTTATTTGGTGGTATCAAGCCATTGGCTAAACTACCCGTTCAATTGCTCCGCAACAAAGTCCCAGTTGACCACATTCCACCAATTGGTGATGTACTCTGGCCTCCGGTTTTGGTAGTGCAAATAATACGCATGTTCCCATACGTCGAGCCCTAGCAGCGGTCTGCCTTTTATTTCTACGTCGTCCATCAGCGGATTGTCCTGATTGGGGGTAGAGCCAATTTTCAATGTGCCGTTGTCGCTTACCAGCCAAGCCCAACCCGAACCGAACCTGCCGGCGCCTGCAGCGGCAAATTGTTCTTTAAATTGATCGAATGAACCAAAGGCTCCATTGATGGCGTCAGCCAACTCGCCGCTTGGCGCGTTACCATCCACTGGCGCACGCAGCGATTTCCAGAAAAACGAGTGGTTCCAGGCACCGCCACCGTTGTTCCGTATCTTTGCAGATAATTTCGAGATGTTAGCAAATAGCTCTTCGGGCGAGGAATAAGTTACCTCTTCCGCCTGAATCGCCTCATTTACGTTGGAAATGTAAGCGGTATGGTGCTTGGTGTAATGAATTTCCATTGTCCGCGCATCAATGTGGGGTGCCAATGCATCATATTCGTATCCCAATGGATCTTGGGAAAACTGGAGAGGATCGTCTGATCCGCCGCCTGATGAATCACCAGTAGCGTTCGGTGAACTGCATCCCACTAATGTGTTTAGTGGATTGACACCCATGGCGGTAGATGCAACTGTTGCTGCCGAAATGCCAATGGTAGTCCGTAAAAAATTTCTTCTGTTGGTCGTTGCCATAAGGGGTAAGAGATTTGATTTACAGCTTTAAATACAACCAAAATTAAACATTTGTTTTTAAATCCAGCGGATTAATTGGCATTTTGCATGGATATTTTGAAAAAAATGAGGTACTTACGCAATCCTAAGAATCAGTTCATCCTTAGACATGCGTACTTTTTTCTGCTTGACCAACCAATCGTTTTCCTGGTCGCGATAGCCCAAGGGCAACAGTGTCACACTTTTAAGTCCTTGTTGAGGCAACTGCAATAGTTCGTCGAGTGCAGCATTGTCAAAGCCTTCCATGGGCGTTGCATCCACTTGAAGTTC
Organism: Parapedobacter deserti; assembly: GCF_042646065.1. Classification (NCBI taxonomy): domain Bacteria; kingdom Pseudomonadati; phylum Bacteroidota; class Sphingobacteriia; order Sphingobacteriales; family Sphingobacteriaceae; genus Parapedobacter; species Parapedobacter deserti. The sequence continues at coordinate 186,278 of NZ_JBHRTA010000022.1, read as the reverse complement.
TGCAGCGGCGGCAATAGCCAAACCAAAAGCAATATACGCTTGCCGGGCAGCATGCTCAAAATTTGTATCCGCGGATCTGGTTAGATAGATGTTTTTCAGCCGCGTCTTGTAATCATCAAACGAATCGGGAGGGAGTCCGCGTTCGGATGCGATACGGGCAAAGACGTGGTCTATCCGTTCAGCGCTATAGTTGTCCCAAGCTGCGAAGACCAGCAGGTGTGAGCCGTCGGTGATCTGGCTTTGGTCGAAAGCAATCGGTCGGATCTTGCTTTTTAGCTCCTGATTGGTAATCACGATGATCCGGAACGGCTGCAAGCCGGACGATGTGGGCGCCAGGTACGCCGCTTCCAAAACTTTGTCTACCTTTTCCTGGGGCACAGGCTGGCCATTCATTTTCTTGGTGGCATAACGCCAGTTCAATGCTTCTAATAATTGCATAATCGTAGTAGCTAATTAATGTTAATAGTTAATGTTTAGTATTCAACTGTTTTTACGTCAGCTCGTGTTTTTACGTTCAGCTCGTCAGCGCCTTGATGAAACCCGAAACAGCATCTTCGAGCGTCAGCTTTGCTTTTTCAGGGCATCCCGGCGTCGATATCAAACTCATTGCTACGAGCCCATGCAAGATGGACCAAAATGTAGTGGCCTTTAAGTGGACGTCCGTTCCCGGTTGGTTTCCGGCTTTCGCCGCTGCTTCTATAGTAGAATGAAAGATATCACTCACTTCCTTGATTTCGCCGATCTCCTTGACCATTTCGCAAGTGGGAATGCCCAATCCATACATAATCTGGTAATGTTTCGGATGCTGGATTGCGAAGTCCCAGTAGGCACCGGAGAGTGCCATTAGCTGCGCATTCGCATTATCTTGCTCCCCTTTCGCACGGCGGAGCTTTTCCGCCAGCAAGGCATATCCTTCCTGCGAAAATGCCTCAAGGATGGCATCCTTACTTTCAAAATGCTTGTACACCACCGGTGTGCTGTACTCGATGGCCTCAGCAATCCGACGGATCGATAACGCCTGCCAGCCCTCTTCCTCAACAATCTGCCACGACTGCCGGAGTATAGTTGACCGCACTTCCTCCATTTGCCGCTGTTTACGTTCTGATATTCCCATTGTTTACGGTGTTATAAAAACCTAACGATGTCAGCAAAAATAACAACCATTAACATAACGGAGGGTATAACGTTTCAAAAACGACAATCACATGACAAGGTTATTTTGCCTGCCGGGAGAAAAGCATGTGGCCAGCCAACATCAGCACCACAAAGCCGGTGCCTACAATGGTAACACCAGTCCACTGAAAATGTCCCCATGCAATGGATGCAATCAACGTGCCGAGGGACCCGCCGACGAAATAGCTCGTCATGTAGATGGTATTCACCCGGTTGGTTGCTTCCGGATGTTTGGCGAAGATAACGGACTGGTTAATCAGGTGTATCGCCTGGAGCGCCATGTCTATAAGCAGTACGCCAATGATCAAGCCCCAATACCGCGTTGATCCTGGGGAGCCGATGAACCACCATGAAAACAATGCAAGGCCTGAAAGTGCAACGATAAGCTTATTACGGTCAAGGCGGTCTATTGTCTTGCCAAGCATTGCCGGCACCAGTGCGCCGGCAATGCCCAGGATTCCGAATGCGCCGGCGACGTCGCTGCCCGCACGGAATGGTTGGCCCTCCAGGTGGAATACCAGCGTCGTCCAAAAGGCTGCAAAGGAAGCAAAGCTACACGCGCCGCGCCATGAGGCCAACCGCAAGGCTGCGTCTGTCCGGAAATAGTGAACCAGCGAATGCATCAGCGAACGGTAGCTGCCATGGAAGGAGGGTTTTATTTCCGGCAACGTTTTCATTACGACTATCCAATAGGCAAACATGACAATGGCACCGATAAAGAACATATAGCGCCAGCCCATGTGCTGTCCCACGAAGCCACTGATGATCCGTGATGCGAGGATACCGATGAGCAAACCGCTCATCACCATGCCGATTGACCGGCTTCTCTCCTTTGGTGCCGCCAGCGTGGCGGCGAGAGGCACGAAAAGCTGCGGTATAATGCACGTGAGACCGATAAAAAAGCTGGCAACGGTCAACCACGACAATTCGTGACTGAATGAGGCCAGCAGCAGCGATACGACAATAAACGGAAAAATAGCCACGATCAGCCGCCTCCGGTAGAACATATCGGCCAGCGGAACCAGAAAAAACAGGCCTACCGCATAGCCGATTTGCGTAATCGAGGCCACTGCACTTGCCTCGCGTTCTGAAACTCGGAAATCTGCCGCAATAAGTGCCAACAGTGGTTGGTTATAATAATTGTTCGCTACCACAAGCCCGGCCCCAACGGTCATCAGCCATAAGGTCCGGCTACTTAGGTGGGACGGCTGTTCTTCACGACGAGAATCTGCCATTAGCTAGTAGGTATTTGCTGCCCCGCGTGGTTTAGCACTGTATTGATAACAGAGCAAAAGTCCGCCAAGGTATATGCTGTGTATCAGTTGTACCGATACCGCGTTCCAATTTTCGATGAGCGAGCTACCGAAAATCAACAGGGTCATGATGACGAGACCCGTTATTAAGGCTTGGCTGAACCAGCGGCCGCTGATCAGCCACACGCCTGTTATAAATTCACTGAAAACAAGGATATATCCGAAGGCGAAGACCACGCCCTGCGGAAGTGGTGTATCGGCAAATTGCTGGGCCATGTTCAACGCAAATGCATGTAGTTTTGGCAATCTTACGAGGCCATGGCCGAGAAACGATATAGCGATGGGTAGCCGTACGACAAAAGCGATGATTTTCTGATCAGTCATATTGCGCTGGGTTTGTAGCTTTGCAAAGATACATCCATTTGCTGTCGGGACAATCGGGTTTGTAAATTGTTTCAAGCAAAATGTTCATGTACAAAAAACAATAAAAGAGTTATAACTTTGGCACATGTCAATAACCAATAACAATATGTCAAGGACACAGCAGTTCATCGATAGAGAATTGCAATACAGTGCTCATAACTACCACCCCTTGCCCGTTGTGCTGGAACGCGGTGAAGGGGTACACCTGTGGGACGTCGAAGGCAAACGCTACTACGATTTCCTCTCGGGGTATTCAGCCGTAAACCAAGGGCACTGCCATCCAAAGATCGTCGGTGCGCTCGTTGAGCAAGCCCAAAAGCTAACGTTAACCTCCCGGGCTTTCCATAGCGATTTGCTGGGGGAATATGCTGGTTATGTCACGACGTATTTCGGGTACGACAAAGTATTGCCGATGAACAGCGGGGTGGAGGCAGTGGAAACAGCGCTGAAGCTCGCCCGCCGGTGGGGATACGATAAAAAGGGTATTCCGGAAAACCAAGCCAAAATCATAACCGTCGAAGGCAATTTCCACGGCCGTACGCTCAACGTGGTGTCGTTCAGTACAGACCCATCCTCCCGTGAGGGTTTTGGCCCCTTTATGCCAGGATATGAAGTTGTGGCTTACAACGATCTGGAAGCGCTATCGAAAGCGCTACAAGACCCATCTGTGGCCGGCTTCCTTGTAGAGCCTATCCAGGGCGAAGCCGGTGTGTACGTGCCGGATGACGGCTATCTTGCGGCAGCCTACTCCTTATGCAAGCAGGCCAACGTGTTGTTCATCGGGGATGAAATACAGACGGGCCTTGCCCGGACAGGAAAGATGCTAGCCTGTGACCATGAAAACGTCCGCCCGGATATACTGATTTTGGGAAAAGCACTAAGCGGCGGTGTGCTGCCCGTGTCATCGGTATTGGCTGACGACGAGGTGATGCTATGCATCAGGCCCGGCGAACACGGATCTACGTATGGAGGCAATCCCTTGGCATGTAAAGTGGCAATAGCTGCGCTGGAGGTGATCAAGGACGAACGGCTGGCCGAACGAGCGGACGAACTGGGCGAACATTTTCGTGAACGCATACGGGCGCTCGACCATCCCAACATAAAGGAGGTGCGGGGAAAAGGCTTGTTGAATGCTGTTGTCATCAAACACGGAAACCCTGAAGCCGCATGGAAACTTTGCTTAGCACTAAAAGAGGATGGTCTTCTTGCCAAACCGACGCATGGAGATAAAATTCGGTTTGCACCACCGCTGGTGATTACCAAGGAACAGCTCGATGAATGCATTAGTATTATCGGAAAGAGCTTGGCAAGTTTGGCATGAACCTGATAATGTCGTAACTTCGCGCAAAATCAGCGATGCAGCATTACCATCACAGACCAGCGCGCGAAAAGCGCGAAACGAACCAGCATATTTACGGGATCAGAGCGGTTATCGAAGCTATTGACAGCGGTAAGGAAATCGAGTCGCTTTTTGTTCAACGCGGATTGGGAGGAGCATTGTTCCTTGAATTGAAGCAGTTGCTCAAGCAGCATGACATCAGTTATCAGCAAGTACCGATCGAAAAGCTTAACCGCATGACGCGCAAAAATCACCAAGGTGTCATCGCAGTCATTTCGCCGATTACTTACCAACGGATCGAAAATATTGTGCCGATGATTTACGAAAGGGGGGAAGTCCCGTTGTTGCTGATCTTAGATGGCGTCACCGATGTCCGCAATTTCGGAGCCATCGCCCGTACGGCAGAATGTGCCGGCGTCCATGCGCTCATTGTGCCCAAAAGGGGCTCAGCTGAAATCAACCCGGATGCCATCAAGACCTCTGCAGGAGCGCTGTATAAAATTAACGTATGCAGAGAAGAAAGTCTTACTAAAACGGCACGCCTTCTTCAGGAATCGGGCATCCAGCTGATCGCCTGTACCGAAAAAACGGAACATGACCTATATCAGATCGATTACACCGTGCCCAGCGCGTTGGTGCTAGGCTCGGAAGAACAGGGTATCTCCGATGAGCTAATCCGCTTGGCCGACCACTTGGCAAAAATTCCCTTGGCTGGATCCATCGCTTCGCTCAATGTATCTGTGTCTGCGGGTGTCGCGTTGTATGAGGCGGTACGGCAGCGGAGCGTCTTCGAACGTTGACAACCCCTCAGCTGGCCTCCATCGCTACCTTGGCTCGTTCCTGCTTTTTCCTTTTGTGCTTATTACTTGGTCGCCTTTTGCCGTAAGTACCATTGACGATTTTCCCGCGTTTGGTTTTTTTATCTCCTTTTCCCATATCGAACAGTGTTTCTCAGGTTAACAATATCCATGAAATCAAGTTCAAAAAAATCCGAACTAAATTAATAAATAACCAATAATAATAAAATTCCGAGACCTGACATTTTTTCATTTTCATCTTTCCCTGGCATTTAACTATAAGTTAATTGATTCTTTAACGGGTTTTTTATCAGTGCTTTATATAGATTACGTAAATGGAAAAATAAGCATAATTTTTATCCATAATCGCATGTCCGGTAAATGTTCCTATCTTCGTGGGGAATGAGAAAGAGCTATAAGTTGCAAGATTGTTCCATTGAGGTAGGAATTAAAGAGGGGCTAATTCAGATTACAAGTGATAAATGCTTTAGGCTTGCGATTTCACGCGCACCCGAACAGATAGCTTCACTCCTGGTGGGTCAGGTCAAGGCAGATTATTATTTGCACTTTGGCAAAGCGCTCCAGGTTGGCGACGATTCCTTAATTGTGGAAATCTGGGGGCACATATATTTTGAATATTTTTTACAGAAATACGGTAGGTTTCTGCGCATTATTTTCTTTGGCGCTTTATACAACCGTTTATGCCGATCGTGTGAGGTGATTGATTGTGGCGAACGTGAAAAAGATCCCAACAGAAGAATCTGGGACAAGCTTGGGCCGCATCGTAAACGGATCGCGCGATGGTTGCCCAAAATCAATTCCTGACGGGGTAATGCGGTAGAGTCGGTTACCGTGCGCAAAAGCGCCGAAAGGGAGTAACTAACGTCGAGCAGAACCCGGTCATGCCACTTCGCGCATGTCCACGGCTACCACGCGCGACACGCCCTGTTCAACCATCGTTACCCCGTAAATAATGTCCGTGCTGGCGATCGTACGCTTATTATGCGATACGATGATGAATTGCGATTGGTTGGAAAACTTGCGGATGATGTTGTTGAACTTATCAATGTTGGTATCATCAAGCGGGGCATCTACCTCGTCGAAGATACAGAATGGTGCCGGCTTAAGCAGGTAAAGGGCGAATAGCAGCGCCGTGGATGTCAAGGTCTTTTCACCGCCTGACAGTTGATTGATAGACAACGGGCGCTTACCTTTGGGGCGTGCCATAATGTCGATGTCGGATTCCAATGGATTACTGGGGTCTGAGAGTATCAGATCGCAAGTGTCTTCCTCGTTGAATAGCGAGCGGAATACGTTAATGAAGTTTTCGCGCACACGAGTGAAAGCGTCCATGAAGTTTTCGCGTGCGGTTTCATCGATCTCCTGTATGGTTTCCAACAAGGAATTTTTAGCATCCAAAAGGTCTTGTTTTTCCTTGACAATAAAGGTGTACCGTTCGTTCATCTCCTGATAGGCTTCCATTGCCATGGGATTGATACTGCCGAAATCATCCAGTTGCTTGCGCAGTTTTTCCGTTTTCTGACGGAGTGCCTCTTCGTCCTCTTCGGGCTGCGGCTGCACTACCCCGTCGTCACCTGGCATTAAATCGTTGATATCGATGGAAAATTCGACAGACAGCCGCTCTTTCAGCGCGTTTAGCTCGAGCTTCAGGCTGGTTTTTTTATCCCGGAGCTCATCAAAAATGAAGTTCACCTGTTCCTTTTGCCGCCGTAGTTGTGTGATCTCTTCCTCGGTCTCATTGATCTTTGCACGAGAGGCATAGTAGTCTTCCTCGACTTCGTGCAGCCCCTTTTCAAATGCTTCTTTCTGAGTGTACATGGCAAGGAGATCTTCGTCCGAGTCATCTACATGCTGTAGCGTGTCTTTGATGGATGCCTGCACCTGTTCAAATTCATCCCTATTCTTCGCAATCCGGCCCTCATAGGTATCCCGGAGTGTCTCACGGTATTCCAGGTCCTTTTCGACGCCTGATACCTTGTTTTGCTGCTGATGAAAGCGTATGTTTTCTTGATTGAATGCCGATGTTCGTTCAGTGAGTACCTCCGAAAGTTCGCGGAAGACCGCCTGCATTTCTGCCAGTGATGCGCTTCGTCGTTCATTTTCGGATTGGAGGGTTTGCAGCGATGGCTCGGCACGTTTCAGCTCATCGGCGATACTGGCCATTTTTGCCTCGATATCCTGTTTGCGGTTTTGGCTGTTGGTAATGAACGCGTGGTATTGTTCCTGCTTGGTTTTAACAGACACCAGCTCGTGATTCAGCCGGTTGAGCTGTTGTCCCACTTCTTCCATGCGAGGTTTCTGGGAACTGCCTTTTAGGGCGGCAAGCCGTTGGGTTTCTTCAGCAACCCTGCCTTGCTGGGCGGAGTTCAATTGTCCTAACGACTTGATTTCTTTCGCCAGATTTTCGAGATTTTTAGCCCGGCCGATGCGCTTTCCTTCAAAAAGCCCGACCGACCCGCCGGCCATACCTAGTCTGTTTATACTGAATTTACCGCTCTTGTGCAGCACAGCGATTCCGTCGGTCGGCAGCTCGTCACCAGGCCATTGCTCATCGTCGGCCCGAAGCACGAAAACATTATGCAGCAGGATGCGGCACAACGGGAGGTATTGCGCTTCCACATCGATGATTTCCATCGCATGGACGAGCCGTCCGTCCGTTGCAGCTGCGGTTTCCGGTATGCGGAGGCCGCTGATTGCGTCGAGTACGAAAAAATTGGCCCTTCCCCGGGCGGCGTCGCTCAATAGCTGGATAGCCTGCACCGCTTCCTCTTGCGCCTGCACCACATAGTGGTTCATATAGGGCTCCAGATAATTTTCGACGGCTATGCGATATTCCTCTTTGCAGAATAGGATGTCTGAAAATAAAGGATAGTGTTTTTTCCAACCGGCGTTTTTACGTAGGAAACGTATCGACTCGGGGAAGCCCTCCAGGTTGTCAACCAATGATTTGGTGAGGTTGTACTCATTCTGCTTTGCATCCAGTTGCCGGTTATTCCGGATCAGCTCATCCTTGAGCGACTGAAGGATGGCTTCGGTGTCAGCGATACGGTGCTGCAATTCGCTTTCTGACTTTGCCGCCGCGTCGTAGTCCTGCTGTAAAGCTTGTGTTTGACCCTCCAATCGGTCTACCAGTACGTTGAACTGGTCGAGTTCGGAAACCTTGGACTCCACATCGTTTACATTGCGCTGGCTCTCCTGCGCTAAGGCATCATGCTGGATGCGCATGACAGCGATTTCCTTTTCGAGTTTATGGATAGCGTTTTGCAGTTCGTTTCGCGCGCGCATGGCTGCGTCCAGCTTATTTTTAGCCGTCTGCTGCTGACCTCGCAACTCGTCTACTTCAGCTTTTTGCTGCTGCAATGACGCGGAAATGGTGTCGAGCTTCTGTTGCTCGGTAAGCCGCTCCTCGTTGAGCCGTTTGATGTTGTACAGCGCATGGTTAAGCTGCTGCTTATCTTGCGAAATATCCTCGCTGAGGCGCTTCTCCTTCTCCTGAAGATTCCGGAGCTGCTCGTTTTTAACCTTTTTTTCGCTCTCGTAGGCCCGAATTTTGCCAACGTATTCGCTGGTTGCCTTCTGCTGTACGGAAAGGTTTTTCTCTTTGGCAAGGCTTTCCTGTTTTAGTTGCTGAAGCTGGGCCTCCAGCTTGGCAGTTGCCGCGCCGATTCGTGTCTGCTCAGTGCGCTGTGCCAGCTCCTGCTCGTCAAGCCGGGACAGCGATTCGCTAAAATGTGCAATCCGGTAAGTTGCCAATGCCACGCTGAGCATCTTATACTGCTCTTTGAGCCGGTAATAGCGCTCGGCCTTTTTGGCTTGGTTTTCCAGCGTCTTGAGGTTTCTCTCAATTTCAAAGAGGAGGTCCTCCACCCGTTCCAGATCCCCTTCCGTATCTTTTAATTTACTGAGTGTTTGCCTTTTGCGAACTTTATATTTAGAAATACCTGATGCTTCTTCAAAGAGATTACGGCGTGAGTTATCTTTATTATTGATGATCTCATCGATCATCTTCAGTTCGATAATGGAATAGGAATCAGCACCGATCCCGGTATCGAGGAAAAGATCGGTGATGTCCTTAAGCCGGCATTTGACGTCATTGAGCCGGTATTCACTTTCTCCGCTACGGTACAACTTGCGGGTAATGGTTACTTGTGAAAACTCCGTGGGAAGAATATTCCTGGTGTTGTCGAAGGAAAGAGATACCTCAGCTAGGTTGGCCGCTTTGCGATTTTTTGTACCATTGAAAATGATATTTTCCATCTTTTCGGAACGGAGCATGCGGGTGCTTTGTTCGCCAAGCACCCAACGTATGGCATCCACCACGTTGGATTTGCCACAACCGTTGGGGCCGACAATGGCTGTTACGCCTTCGTTGAAATGGATCGTGATCTTATCACCGAAACTTTTAAATCCTTTTATTTCGAGCTTGGTCAGTTGCATCTGTGCCGCTATCTCTGTTCCGTGGCGAATTTAAGAAATTGGATTGATTAACTACATGTATAGCCTATCTTTGCCCGAAAGATAAGCGAGTATGGGATACAGCAGCCTAACTGAGTGCGTAAATGACCTGGAGCGGCACGGTCACTTGATTCGAATCAAAGATGAGGTAGACCCATACCTGGAGATGGCTGCCATACATATGCGTGTCTACCAGGCACAGGGGCCGGCCCTGCTGTTTGAAAACATCAAAGGAAGCTCATTTCCTGCTGTTTCTAACTTGTTTGGCACGCTTGAGCGGTCTCGATTTATGTTTAGGGATACACTTGATAAGATCAAGGTACTGGTTGACGTTAAGTCAAACCCGATGCAGGCCATCAAAAACCCGTTCCGGTATGCCCATGTGGCGGCGACGGCCCTGTCGGCGTTGCCTTGGAAAAAAAGGAGCGGTGCGCCGATCCTGTACGGTACCACGCGTATCAGTCAACTTCCGCAGATCGTGAATTGGCCAATGGACGGCGGGCCGTTTGTGACCATGCCCCAGGTATATACCGAAGACGTGACTAAGCCCGGCCCCATGCACGCCAACCTCGGCATGTATCGAATCCAACTTGCGGGCAATGACTACGTGCAGGACACCGAAGTCGGGCTCCACTATCAGCTGCACCGTGGCATCGGCGTACACCAGACCATGGCCAACGCCCTTGGACAGCCACTGAAGGTGAGTATTTTTGTGGGTGGCCCGCCCTCACATCCGTTGGCAGCTGTGATGCCGCTACCGGAAGGATTGTCAGAGCTTACGTTTGCGGGCGCATTAGGCAACAGGCGCTTCCGCTATTTTTATGACGAGGAGGGGTTTTGTATTTCGGCGGATGCGGACTTCGTGATCACGGGCACCGTCTATCCCGGTGAAAATAAACCGGAGGGGCCATTTGGCGACCACCTAGGCTATTACAGCCTGGTACACCCCTTTCCGCTGATGCGAGTACACAAGGTTTATCACCGGAAGAATCCGATTTGGTCGTTTACCGTTGTGGGACGCCCACCCCAAGAAGACACCAGTTTTGGGGCGTTGATACACGAGATTACCGGGTCGGCCATTCCGCAGGAAATAAATGGTCTTCATGCTGTCCACGCCGTCGATGCTGCCGGAGTGCACCCGTTGCTGTTTGCCATCGGTAGCGAGCGGTATACGCCTTACCTGCAGACCGACCGGCCGCAGGAAATCCTCACCATTGCCAACCAAATCCTCGGTAAAAACCAATTGAGTCTGGCGAAATACCTTTTTATATCGGCTTATCAAGATGATCCCAAACTTGATATCCATGACATACCGGCATTTTTGAAACACATACTCGAACGGATCGATCCCGAACGCGACTTGCATTTCCATACCAGGACGACCATTGACACACTGGATTATTCCGGAGATGGGTTGAATACCGGTTCGAAGGTGGTTTTTGCTGCTGCGGGAAGTAAAAAGCGAGACCTCGCCGTAGTGCTACCGGGCGGTTTCCAGTTGCCTAAGCCGTTTCAGGCCTGCAAGCTGGCCCTGCCGGGTGTGCTGGCAGTCGAAGCCCCGCCATTTACAAACTATGAGAATGAGGCAGTGAATATCGACCGGTGGAGTACAGCGGCCGAAACGGTTGATTTTTCCGGCATCACACTGATCGTGCTTTGTGATGATGCGGCGTTTACCGCAGATAGCGTCAATAACTTGGTATGGGTAGCATTTACACGAAGCAACCCATCGTACGACATACATGGCGTCCGCAGCTTCATCGAACATAAGCACTGGGGTTGCCGCGGACCGGTGATCATTGATGCCCGTAAGAAGCCCCACCATGCCCCCGAGCTGATCGAAGACCCCGATGTGGAAAAGCGCGTGAGCGCAATGGGAGCAAAGGGCAAACCGCTGCATGGCATTATATAGAACAGCACATACAACCAACCCGCATCGAACAATCGCGCCGCTAGTCTGTTAGATCAAATACGAGCGTACTAAACGATTATTTAAAATAAGTGTATCGTTATGAAAAAAGTATTGATGATACTCACTTCACATGCGGGTATGGAAAATACCGACAGCAAAACCGGTGTCTGGCTTGGTGAATTTACCGATCCCTACTACGAATTTGTGGACCAAGGCCATACAGTGGTATTGGCTAGTCCGGCGGGGGGCGAGCCTCCAGTGGACCCGATGAGTAAGTTAGTGGAACACATTACACCCTCCAACCGACGCTTCAACGACGACCCTGAAGCGCAACGCCTGTTTGGCAACACATTGATGCTTGACACGATGGTAGCGGATGCTTTTGATGCGCTGTTCTTACCGGGCGGCCATGGTCCGTTGTGGGACCTTGCCCGGGATCTAACCAGCGGAAAACTGATACTGGACTTTTTAAGCCAAGGGAAACCGGTGGGCGCGGTGTGCCATGGTCCGGCTGCCCTCATCAAGGCCGCTGAACTACAACCGGGCCTGTTGCGGGGCAAGCGGATTACCGCATTCACCAATACGGAGGAGAGTCTGGTTGCACGCATCGGCAATATCCCCTTTAAGCTGGAATCGACACTGCGAGAACTCGGCGCCGATTTCCAGGCCTCCACCATTCCGTTTTCGATCCACGTCGAGACAGATGGACTCCTGGTGACCGGACAGAATCCGATGTCTGCCGGACCTGCGGCACGTGCCGTTATACAGTTGCTTGGGGCAGCGGGTGAAGCAGGTGCCATCGATCCACTACCGTGATTGGACAAATTAGCCTTTATAACGGAACCATTTTGCAAGCTCTTTGTAGCTTGGTTTTTTGCCGTACATCAGGATGCCGACGCGGTAAATGCGTGCGGCCACCCAGGTGGTCAGGACGAAGCCACCAACCAGCAATCCCAGCGATAGCGCAATTTGCCATTCCGGTACACCGAACGGGATACGCACAAGCATCGCGATAGGAGAGGTAAACGGTATCATGCTCAGCCAGAACGCGAGCGGCCCGTGGGGGTCGTTGATCAGGACACCGAAAGACAGGATATATGTAAACAGCAAGGGTATTGTGATGGGAAACATAAACTGTTGCGTTTCGGTTTCACTATCCACCGCGGATCCGACCGCAGCGAACAGTGCGCTGTACAATAAGTAGCCCCCAAAGAAATAAAGCAGGAATGTAATAATAATGGTCTGAAAATCGACCTTGCCCAGTTCCTGTTTCACTGTGCTAAACATACCGCCGTCTGATTTTGCTGCGGATTGGATTTCTTCACCCGGCAAACCCTGCTGACTCTCGATCTGTGCTTTGATGTCCTGTCTATCCAACATACCTGCGCCGGCGATGCCCATCAGCGCGGAAGATAGTACAATCCATAAAGTGAACTGGGTGAGCCCGACCAACCCGATGCCGATGATCTTGCCCATCATCAGCTGGAACGGCTTGACCGACGAAATGATCACCTCGACAATGCGATTATTTTTCTCTTCAATGATGCCCCTCATCACCTGCGCTCCATAAAGGAACAGGCAGATATATACCAAGATGGATAGAAACATAGCAATCCCCATAGCAGCACCTGCGCTGCTGTCTTTTTCTCCCTCTTCGGTAATTTCCTTGGCCATGAGCCGTACCTTGGGGCTGATACGATCCACGGTAGCACGGTCGATACCGGCTTCGGCAAATGCGATATCCCGGAGCACGTTTTCCAGCTGACGGCTTACGTCATTCTGCACACTGAGGCTTGCAGTTTCTTTTGCTAACAACTCAACCTGAGCGGAAGAGACTACATTTGCTGGAATAACCAAGAGAAAAGTTTTTTCCTTTTCGCTCAGTATGTGAGCTTTCTCCTTGTTGATATCATCTGAAGCTTCAATAAACGTCAGCCCTTTGGTATCATTGAGCTTTCCAGTAAAAAGCCCGCTTTGGTCGACAACATACACCGTCGCCTGGCTGCTTTCAAAACTTTTTGCGGTCAGGTAGATGGTCAACGCATAAATCCCGATAAGAAAGAGCGGTACCAAAAAGGTTACCAGCAAAAATGACTTTTTCTTTACCCGGCTGAGATACTCCCGCTTAATGATCAGTATAATCTTATTCATTCGTGTGTTTCGATTAAGTTGTGTGGGGTTTGATTGGTAACCTGTTGTACAAAGATATCGTGGATGCTGGGTACAATCTCCCTCAATTCGTGAATCTGGACAATGGGTATTAAATAGATTAATACATCATTGATGGTTTTGCGATCGGCAATCTTAATGGTCAGCGTGACGCTTTCCTCCGTGGCTACCGTGTGCACGATGGAAAACAACCCTTCCACCGGTGCTACCGACACATCAGGGGTAAGATAATTAACGCGATAGGTATTGGATCGGTATGCATTCTTTATGTCCTTCACCTTGCCGTCTAGTATCTTTTTAGATTTGTTTATCAGCACGATACTATCGCATAGTTCCTCTACCGATTCCATGCGGTGCGTAGAGAAAATGATGGTAGCACCGCCGCGATTTAGAGCCAATATTTCTTCTTTTATGATGTTGGCATTGACGGGGTCGAAACCCGAGAAAGGCTCGTCCAATATAATGAGATCGGGTTGGTGTACCACAGTAGCCACAAACTGCACCTTCTGCTGCATGCCTTTACTGAGGTCTTCTACTTTTTTGTTCCACCAGTTTTGCATCTCCATTTTTTCAAACCAATGCTTTATGCGCTCGGTAGCCTGCTGGCTTGACAACCCTTTGAGTTGTGCCAGGTATAGCATCTGCTCCCCAATTGCCATTTTTTTATAAAGACCGCGCTCTTCCGGCAAGTAGCCGATGCGCCCAATGTGGTCGGGACTGAGGCGATTGCCGTCGAAATAGATTTCGCCGCTGTCCGGCGCGGTAATCTGATTGATGATCCGGATCAGCGAGGTCTTTCCAGCACCATTGGGGCCCAGCAGACCAAAGATGCTACCGCTTTCTACCTGCGTGGAAACATCATCCAACGCCCGGTGATTGGCATACTGTTTAACAATGTTTTTGATCTCAAGCATATGTGTGTTTTGTGGCTTTCTTCCTTTAGACACGCATATGCTCGAATTGTTACATCGTAGCGAACGTCTATTCTCGACTGCTGGTCCAGCCATTCATCGATGTAATGAATACATCATACACGCCTCCTACACACGGGTTGCACTGGTGTCCTTACAAGGATACGGAGAATAATAGAATACTGATAGTTGCCGCTTTAACATTTTTTAACAAAATGGTTAGTTAAACTATTTGATCTAAAATCCCTCTTAACTAAAGAAAGCAAAACAGCATCGATGTTAAATTAATTACGGAGGAGCATATCATGAAAAACACGGCATTGATTACACTTATTGTTTCTGGGATTAGTTTCACGGCAATCGCACAGGAACGCGGAATGCGGCAGGAGAAAAGCGCAGCGGAAATTGCGGAGATGCGGACCGAGCGGATGACAGAAAAGCTGGGATTAAGTGATGAACAGCGAAAGGAAGTATATGCTCTGAATCTGGAAAAGGCAGAAAAGATGAAAGCCTCGCGGGATGAGCAGCAGGCAAAGAGAGCGGCGGTGCGGCGTGAGCGGGAAGCGCGAATAGCCAGCATGAAAGCTGAACGGCAAGCCGAACAAGCGCGGCTAAACGAGATTTTGAACGAAGAGCAGCAAGCACTATTGGAACAGGAACGTGCCGAGCGTGTGGAGAAGATGAAAGTGATGAAAGACGCACGTAGGGACGGAAAGTATAGCGAGGAGCGTCTAAAGATTGGAGAGCGAGGCAGTTCCCGTTTCCATAAAAAGCGATAGTTTAATTGTTCTATATTTTTGGTTAAGTTTGATGATGAACGCCCATTCCGCCGCTTGGTGGATGGGCGTTTTTTTCTTTTTAATTTCAATTTTCATTTTATCCCTGAAAACTTTGCCGGTTTAATTAGTTTTGTGACAAACCAGTATTGTACCTTATGCAGCATATCAGTGTAGTCGGCGCAGGCACCATGGGCAACGGTATTGCTCACACATTTGCCCAATTTGGATTTGACGTCGCCTTGATAGACGTCGATGCTGCGGCGCTGGTGCGCGCTCTAGCAGCAATCAGCAATAACCTGGACCGGCAGGTAAAAAAGGAAACGATTACCGAGGCGGATAAACAGCGTACGCTTGGGCGCATCACGACCTATACGGCCCTTGCCGACGGCATAACAGATGCAGACATTGTCGTGGAGGCTGCTACGGAAAACGAAGCGATAAAGTTAAGGCTCTTCGGCGAACTGGACGGTTTATGTGCCAAACATACTATTTTGGCGAGCAACACCTCCTCCATTTCGATTACCAAGATCGCTTCGGCCACACGGCGTGCCGACCGGGTGATCGGCATGCACTTTATGAACCCCGTGCCGGTTATGAAGCTTGTAGAGGTCATAAAAGGCTATCACACGTCTGAAAATACAACTCGCAGTGTGGTAGCACTATCACAGCGATTGGATAAAACGCCTGTTGAGGTAAACGATTATCCGGGGTTCGTGGCTAACCGGATCTTAATGCCGATGATCAACGAAGCGATTTACGCATTGTATGAAGGGGTTGCCGATGCCCGGGCGATAGATACGGTGATGAAACTGGGCATGGCTCATCCAATGGGGCCGTTGCAACTGGCAGATTTCATTGGGCTGGATGTATGCTTGGCCATCCTGCGTGTATTGCATGAAGGGTTTGGCCACCCGAAGTATGCGCCATGCCCGCTACTGGTGAATATGGTGGCAGCCGGGACGCTGGGGAAAAAATCCGGGCGTGGGTTTTATGATTATTGAGTAGAAGTTTTACACCTCGTTCGCTGTGCGTATCATTGCGATGGCACAAAAAAACAATAAATTCCGTACTTTTGCGGAATGAAGACCATTGGGGGCCGTGTACCGAAAATCCAACAGTTCGCTGAACTGATTATTCATGAGGATGACGACCTTATCGTTATCAACAAACCGCCTTTCTTGGCGTCACTCGACGAACGGGAAGGAGGGGAGGCCAGCGTGCTCCGCCTTGCGAAGAAATACCATGCGGATGCACAGGTGTGCCACCGCCTCGACAAAGAAACCTCTGGATTGCTGCTTATTGCCAAAAACCCGGAAACCTACCGATTGATATCCATCGAGTTCGAACGGCGGCGCGTAACTAAGATTTACCACGCCGTCATTGAAGGCACCCATGTGTTTGAAGACCTTTTGGTGGATCTTCCTATCCTGAACCTCGGCAACAAAAACGTCACGATTGACCGGGCTAACGGCAAACGCGCTGAAACCTTTTTCAGGTCACTACGCTATTTCAAGCACTACACCTTGGTAGAATGCCGTCCGGTGACCGGCCGTATGCACCAAATTCGCATTCACCTGGCCACGCAGCACGCTGCCATCGTAGGTGACTCCCTTTATCGAGGTAAACCGGTATACCTGTCGCAGATTAAAAAAAGGGGCTTCACGTTGGGCAAGAATCAGGAAGAACAGCCGATCATGAAGCGTTTCGCGTTACATGCCCGAGAGCTAAAGTTTACGTTGAATGATAAGGAATTTCACTTTGAAGCACCGTATCCAAAGGATTTTGCGACGTTGCTCCGGCAATTAGAAAAATTTGACGACTGAGACGGAGCCGCCTGACCTGCCTGACAGCTACAATTACCCTATATCAGTTGACCATGTGGTCCTCTGACCTTGAGCCCGAGTGTGTTGTTCAGCTTGTCGATAAAATACCTGGATAGCAGCGGGGATTCTACCTCGACGTTTTGATGCACGAAAAAATATAGCGACTGAAGTCCGGCATCCCGCCACTCTTTGATGCGGGCTACCCAATCGTCCAGCCGGCTGTTGTCGGTCGGGTGATTGGCGCCGACGTAGCGCACGAAAGCGGCAGGAGTGGTGAGGCGCATATGTAGCATGTCGCGGCGTCCTGCGGTATCTACGATGACGTTTGCAACGTTCTCTGTTTCTAACAGCTCATAAAGCTGCTGACTTGTAACAGGATTGGCAAACCATTCCATATTCCGAACTTCTATGGCAAAAGGCACGGATTTCGCGAATTTCCTCACGAACGCGGCCAATCTGTCGAGATCTTTGGGTTTATAATTGTCATGCAGCTGAAGGAACGCTACACCAAGCTTCTCTTCGAAGAATGCTATGGCATCGCAAAAGGCCTTCATTTTTTCATCCACGTTCAGCAGGCGCCCGAAGTGGCTGATGGATTGAGGCACTTTTGGAAAAAACTTAAAATCGGCAGGCGTTTTGCTTTTCCAAATTTCCACTTGCGCTTTGTCGGGTGAATTGTAAAACGTGCCGTTTAATTCAATACTGTTGAATTGTGTGGCATAATAGATCAGCTCATCCTTCGTGCCTCGTGGATAAAAGCCCTTCAAATCCTGCCGGTTCCATTTTGCGCAACCCACATATACCTCCAGCTCCTTACCGGGTTTGTGCTTTTTTAAAAGGGCCAGTGTGTCCGGATGAGTGGGGGGTAAGGCGAAATCCACTTTCCCTGGTTCGTCTACGCTTCCGAATTTCATGAAAAGCTTTTGAGTTCCTAATGTTTAAAATGCCGTACGCCCGTAATAACCATAGCGACCCCTTTTTTGTTGGCCATCTCAACCGATTCATTGTCACGGATCGATCCGCCCGGTTGCGCAATAGCTGTTATTCCCGCTTCTGCTGCGATTTCGACGCAGTCGGAAAAAGGGAAAAATGCATCTGACGCCAACACTGCACCGTTTAGGTCAAAGCCGAACGATTTAGCTTTGGCTATAGCTTGCTTTAACGCATCTACGCGGGAGGTTTGCCCTACGCCGCTGGCAGATAATTGTCCGCCCTTAACCAATACAATGGCATTGGATTTGGTATGTTTAACGATTTTGTTGGCGAAGAACAGGTCTGCCAGCTCCCGCTCCGTGGGAAGCCTGTCCGTTACGGGCTTCATCGCTTCTGGTCCTTCAATGACTGCGTCTTTATCTTGTTCGATAACGCCATTCAGCAATGTTTTGAACTGTTTGGCCGGCAGCGCTGCGTTTTTCCGCCTGAGCAGGATACGATTTTTTTTCGAGGTGAGGATGCGCAATGCATCATCGCTGTATGCGGGCGCGATCAGCACCTCAAAAAACAGCTTATTGATTTCTGCAGCGGTCTCCTCGTCGATTTCGCGATTGCAGATAATTACCCCACCAAATGCAGATACCGGGTCGCAGGCAAGGGCATCTTGCCATGCCGATAACAGCGCGGATCGGGAAGCCACGCCGCATGCATTGGTGTGTTTCAAGATGGCGAAAGTTGGCGCTTCAAACTCATCGACAAGCGCCACGGCAGCATCGATATCCACGAGGTTGTTATATGACAGCTCTTTTCCATTCAACTTGTCGAACAGGTCTTCCAGGTTGCCGAAAAATACGCCGCGTTGATGGGGATTTTCTCCGTATCGAAGCACCTGTGCATGTTGTTCACTCGCCTTGAACACCTCCAAGGGCTCCTGCCGATTGAAGTAGTTGAAGATAGCAGTGTCATAGTGCGAGGAAATATTGAATGCCCGCTTTGCGAAATCCTTCCTGTGTTCCAAAAAAGTATACCCTTCGTTTTCAGTCAATATTTCTGCCAACCGGTTAAAATCGTCCTTTGACGCCACGATGACCACATCGTTGAAGTTTTTCGCCGCTGCACGGATGAGCGAAATGCCGCCAATATCGATCTTTTCGATGATTTCCTGATCTCCGGCACCTGAAGCCAAGGTTTCCTCAAAGGGGTAGAGGTCTACGACAACCAAATCAATCTCAGGAATCTCGTACTCTTGCAGCTGCTGTTTATCGGTTTCCAACGACCTCTGCGAAAGTATACCTCCGAAAACCTTCGGATGAAGCGTCTTCACGCGGCCGCCCAAAATGGATGGATATCCGGTCAGGTCTTCCACCGCGATTACCTCATGGCCCAATTCGCGGATAAAGGACTCGGTACCGCCTGTGGAGTAGAAGGTGACGCCGTGATTACCTAACAGATCTATCAATGGAGCGAGGCCTTCCTTATAATAGACCGATACTAAAGCATTTTTTATTTTGACAGGGTAGCTCATGTTTAGTGTAGCTGTTTGGATTTATGAGCCGCAAACTTAGGTAAAGTTTGCTGAAAGTAAAAGCAAATTTGCAGCGGCATTCTTCTGATGTTTTATATTACATTTTTACGGCATAAGCACATTTTTTCTTCGATCAGTGTTGCATCTTTTTCAAAAGATTTTCAATGATTTTGGGGTAATGCTGGTGTTCCAACTGCTGTCCTTTAAACTTGATAACCTCTAACGTATCACCGGGTTCGATCCTGAAGCGAGCTTGGTAAATCACCTCACCTTCGTCAAAATGTTCGTTGACAAAATGAATGGTAATACCAGATTCTTCCTCGCCAGCGTTCAATACCGCCTGGTGAACACGATCGCCGTACATTCCCTTGCCACCGTATGCAGGCAACAACGCGGGATGGATATTGATGATTTTGTTTGGGAACTTGCGCAACAGGTTTTGTGGTACCAACAAAAGAAAGCCTGCCAATACAACCAAGTCGATGTTCAGTTTTTCCAAGAGCTCAGGAATTTCGTCAGTTTCGTAAAAAGCATACCGATCAAAGACATGTGTCGGGATTTCAAAATTATCCGCACGTTGGAGCACGTAGGCATCCGGATTATTGCTCAGTATTAAGGCTACCTCGGCCAGATCGTGATATTTGAAATATTCCATGATCTTTTGGGCATTAGACCCTGATCCTGAGGCAAAAATGGCAATTCTTTTTTTCACTTTTTTTGTCGATGGTGATGTTATCTGCTGATTGCACCCAAACTTAACAAAGTTTGGCAAATAAACAAACCGCAAAAGTAGCTTTTCCGTCCAGACCGACAAAGGGTAAAACCGATTTCACTAAGCGATAGCTGTTATTATAATATTAAAAATATGATATCTTAATCACAGTTTTATTGATATTATTGTGCGAAAAATTAATTTTTTTTTAGAAAATGATTGTAAAACACATAAATTGTTACGAATATCAATATTTTATTCGTTACTTTGCATGACGATAACGATAACTAACATTTAAGATATTCATTTATGTGTGGAATCATTGGTGCTTTTGACCTGAAACAGAAGTCAGAAGAATTACGGCCCCAAGTGCTGAAGATGTCGAAGAAGGTACGTCACCGAGGGCCGGACTGGTCGGGGATATACAGCTCCGACCGGGCTGTTTTAGCGCATGAGCGTTTGGCGATTGTGGATCCGAAATCTGGTCAACAACCACTATATAGCCCCGATCGGAACGTTGTGCTTGCCGTTAATGGCGAAATATACAACCATCAACAATTGCGGAACGGGCTGCCTGATTATGCGTTTTCCACCCAATGCGATAGCGAGGTTATATTGGCTTTGTATGAGCAAAAAGGTCCGTCTTTTATCGGAGACCTGAATGGGATTTTTGCATTTGCGCTCTATGACGCCAAGAACGATGCTTACCTAATCGCCCGAGATCACATCGGGATCATACCGTTATATATGGGGTGGGACGACTTGGGGACTTTTTACGTGGCATCCGAACTGAAAGCTTTGGAAGGTTATTGCAGCCGCATCGAAACTTTCCCTCCGGGCCACTACCTATACAGCAAATCGAGTAGCGAGCCGCAGCGGTGGTATTCCCGTGAATGGGAGCAATATGAAAATGTAAAGAATAATACTACAGATATCGATGCATTGCGTAAGGGCCTGGAAGATGCGGTGCATCGGCAGTTGATGTCGGACGTACCTTATGGCGTATTGCTTTCTGGGGGATTGGATTCATCGGTTATCGCGGCAATTACGAAAAAATTCGCTTCGCGTCGCGTGGAATCCAATGACCAAGAAAAAGCTTGGTACCCACGCCTGCATTCGTTTGCTGTCGGGTTGAAAGGATCTCCGGATTTGACTGCCGCGAAAAAAGCTGCGGATCACATCGGTACTATACACCATGAGATTAATTTCACCATACAGGAGGGGCTTGATGCGATCCGAGATGTGATTTATCACCTGGAAACTTATGATGTGACGACTGTCCGCGCATCAACACCCATGTATCTGCTTGCGCGAGTAATCAAATCGATGGGAATCAAAATGGTGCTCTCCGGCGAAGGGGCAGATGAGTTGTTCGGCGGGTACCTTTATTTTCATAAAGCACCCAATGCGAAAGCGTTCCATGAAGAGACCGTCCGCAAACTGAGCAAATTACACTTGTATGATTGCTTGCGCGCCAATAAATCGCTGGCTGCCTGGGGCGTGGAAGGCCGGGTGCCGTTCTTGGATAAGGAGTTTGTCGATATCGCCATGCAGCTGAATCCGGAAGACAAAATGATCCGTGAAGACCGCATGGAAAAATGGGTAGTGCGCAAAGCTTTTGAAGATTACTTGCCTGAAAGTATCGCTTGGCGACAGAAGGAGCAGTTTTCAGACGGCGTGGGCTACAGCTGGATCGATACGCTGAAGGAGCAGGCGGCGCTGCGTGTAAGCGATGAGGAACTTGCTTCCGCTGCAGAGCGTTTCCCTATTAATCCGCCCCAAAACAAAGAGGAGTACCTGTACCGGTCTATTTTTACTGAGCATTTTCCATCGGCCGCCGCCGCTCGGACGGTTCCGTCTGTGAAGTCGGTGGCATGCAGTACACCGGAAGCGCTTGCATGGGATGCGTCTTTCCAAAATGTGAATGACCCGTCCGGACGTGCCGTGGCTAACGTACATCAGGAAAGCTACGAAAAAGAGAAAGTTAAGGTGGCTGAAGCGCTGTAATCAGGGGTTGGGGGATAGCGGTGAGTTGATACGTAATAAACGGCCGGGCATCGAAACGATGCTCGGCCGTTTGCTATTTACGTCCGTTTTATAAAGGCCTGATCCAGATATTGCGGAAACTTACGGGATTCCCATGGTCCTGAAGGATGATAGGGCCAGGGCCATGCGCCTTATATTTGGGGTTGCCGATGTATTCAGTGGCCCCATCCAATTCCACGTTATTCTGTACCAACACTCCATTGTGGATGACCGTTATACGCGCCTTGCTGATCAAAATGCCGTCGGCATTGAAGCGCGGGGCTGTCCATACGATATCGTACGTCTGCCATTCGCCTGGCGGCTTGGTGGCATTTACCAGCGGAATGCGTTGTTTGTAGATGCTAGCGGCCTGTCCGTTGGAATACGTGCGGTTATTGTAGCTATCCAGCACTTGCACCTCATACAGTCCTTGCATGAAAACTCCGCTGTTTCCACGGCCTTGTCCTTCGCCCTCGATTTTCGTGGGAGTGCGCCATTCCAGATGCAATTGATAATCCGTGAATTCCTGTTTGGTTTGAATGTCGCCTTTGCCACGAGCCACGGTAAAAGCACCGTCTGCCACCTCCCATTCAGCAGGGGAAGAACCATCCTTCCGGCTCACCCATTGGTCGAGGGAGCTGCCGTCAAACAATACAATGGCGTCGGATGGTGCTTTGTCAGGGTAGGTGGTCACCACGCGCGGTTCGGGCTCCCATACTTCGGTCTCCTCTGGTTTCATCTTTGTCTGCGCTAAGACCGGCAGCGTCAGTAATGCGACTGCTCCGGCGGAAATAACTGATTTTGTATCCATATAAAGTTAACGTTTTATTAGTTTTTCTGTCTGAACGCACCGGCTTATTGCCCTATTCAGCCACCAAAGGCACTGATTCCGGTAATGTCCATGCCCGTGATGAGCAAATGGATGTCGTGCGTCCCTTCATAGGTAACGACCGATTCCAGGTTCATCATGTGCCGCATGATTGAATATTCGCCCGTAATGCCCATACCACCAAGTATTTGCCTGGCTTCGTGGGCCACATGGAGTGCGGTTGCAACGCTGTTGCGTTTCGCCATGGATATCTGCGCCGGTGTAGCGCGGTTGTCGTTCTTTAACGTGGCTAGTCGCCATACCAACAATTGCCCCTTGGTAATCTCGGTGATCATCTCGGCCAGCTTTTTCTGCTGCAACTGAAATGATGCGATGGGTTTGCCGAACTGCTTGCGTTCTTTGGCGTAGCGCAGGGCCGTATCATAACAATCCATCGCCGCGCCCAGTGCCCCCCAAGCGATGCCATAGCGGGCCTGGTTTAAGCAACTGAGCGGACCGCGCATGCCCGTTACACCCGGAAGGATGTGGGTTTTGGGTACCCGAACATTGTCAAATACCAGTTCACCCGTAGCCGAGGCCCGCAAACTCCATTTGTTATGGGTTTCCGGCGTGGAGAAGCCTTCCATGCCACGCTCGACGATGAGCCCTTGCACCTTGCCTTCCGGATTTTTAGCCCATACAACCGCAATATCTGCAAAAGGCGCGTTGGAGATCCACATCTTGGCGCCGTTGAGCACCACATAGTCGCCGTCGTCTTTAAAGCGGGCGAGCATGCCCGCTGGGTTGGAGCCGTGGTCAGGTTCTGTAAGGCCGAAGCAGCCAATAAGTTCTCCACCGGCCAGCTTGGGGAGGTAGTGCCGTTTTTGTTCCTCACTGCCGAAAGCATAGATGGGGTACATCACGAGCGATCCCTGCACGGAAGCCGTCGAACGAATTCCAGAGTCACCCCGCTCCAATTCCTGCATCATGATGCCATAAGCGAGGTAGTCGAGCCCAGCCCCGCCATATTCTTCCGGGATGGTGGGGCCGAAGAGCCCAAGCTGTGCCATACCAGGAAGCAGCTGGTGCGGAAATTCCGCACGTTGGGCGTATTCTTCAATGACGGGCAACAGCTCCCTGTTGACCCACTGCCGCACGCTGTCGCGGATAAGCCGGTACTCATCACCGATGAGTTCGTCCAAAAGGTAATAGTCTGGTGCTTGGTATTGGCCCATAACGTTAATTTAGCAGACAATTATAACGATAAAATCTGGTTTAGGGAACAAGTAATGTGACGCTTATCCGATGTTCAGTTTTCTTGTAAGGTCTTCAACTAGCGCTTTCTTACCGTTGCTTTGGCACGTATGGCGTCCAGTTTGGTTTGGAGAAGCGTTCCTGATGCGGAAATTCGGGGTTGTAATGTTTGCTGATTTCGTGTAGGTTTGCTCAATGGAAACAACCCGGCAGCAGATATCACTCACTGACTTGAAGTGCTATGCCTACCACGGCTACTATCCGGAAGAACAGGTGCTTGGTACCGAGTTCATCGTGGCAATCCACGTAGCATTTTACAAGCGCAGGAAAACCGAAGATGACCTGTCTCGCACGGTCAACTATGAAACACTTTATGCGATCGCTAAGACAGAGATGGAACAACCACGCAAACTTATGGAAGCTGTTGCCGAATCTATTCTTTATCGAATCCGTGAAGCATTTCCCTTTGTAGATCATATTGAAGTGAATCTTTGTAAAAGCCAACCGCCCTTTGGCACCGAGAATGCAAAAGCGACCGTAAAGTTAACTTGGAATTGCAGTCGTGCGACAAAATGTCTTGTAGATAATTGATTTTAGTGTCAAAACGTCATGTTAAGAGCCTATATTTCCATTGGTATACATTTTGGAAAGTTGTTGCTGAGGTTAAATAAAATTATAGGAGGAATAAAATATGACACTGGTAAAATTTTCTGGAAACAAGAACGGAAGCGTGGATAACTGGGTAAATGATTTTTTCAACCCTATCTTCAATGATTCGTTTCTATCCGACCGCTTCATCTCTCGAGTACCGGCAGTAAACGTTGCGGAAACGAGCGACGCCTACCACATTGAGTTAGCAGCGCCGGGCTTGGAAAAGGGTGATTTCAAAATCAATGTAGACGGAGACGTATTAACCATCTCTGCCGAAAAGAAGGTTGAAAACACCGATGAAAACAAAAAGTACAGCAAGCGCGAATATAGTTACGCGTCATTCACTCGTTCGTTTACCTTACCCGATAGCATTGACCACAATAGCATCGATGCCAATTACAAGGATGGTGTTTTGAAGGTGGCTATCGGCAAAAAAGAAGAAGCCAAAGTTGCTTCTCGATTGATCGAAGTAAAATAACGAAGAGTCGCGTAAATAAGAAACGTAACGTTCAAAAAAATAACCCTTGGAGTCACTGACTTCGAGGGTTATTTTTTGCATCAAACTGATACCTCGTGAAAATCTTCGCCTTTTGGGAGACGTTCTACAATCGTCTGCCATTCAGCGGGCAACACTGTCAACTTGCGTTTGGCAATATCCATCCATGCACCATCTACCGTTACCACGGCACATTTGGTGCCGTCCGACCGGTAAATCTCGTGCCGGAATGAAAACCGGGAGTTGGCTGTGTTGTATCTTGTCATCACGACCGTTACCCGGACGTCATCATTTAGGTGTATTTCACGCAGGTACATAAGTTCTTCACGGAAGAGGACCGGCCCGATGTTCATCTCTGCAATCTTATCGAGCGAAAGCCCCATATCTTTTAGCATATTACTTCTTGCTTGCGCACAGAGATCGGCGTACGCCGAATGCCTAAGGTGCCGATTGGCATCGATCTGAGCCCATATGATTTGACCTTCGTAGAAAACATTTTCCATACCCAAACATAGTAATAATATCGATAAACCAAGAAGCCCATTTTTTTGTTTACCTTTAAACGATGCTGAAATTTACCGAACGTGGTATTTATTGTCCACAGGCTGACATTTATGTCGATCCGTTGCTTCCCGTGGAAAGCGCGGTAATTACCCACGCGCACAGCGACCATGCCCGAGGGGGAATGGGAAAGTATCTTTGCCACCAACACACCGCTCCGATCTTGCGGTTGCGGCTGGGGATGGACATCGCAATTCAGAAGTTGAATTACGCGGAAACACGCACAATAAACGGTGTACGCATAAGTTTGCACCCCGCTGGGCACATCATCGGTTCGGCCCAGGTAAGATTTGAATACAAGGGAGAGATTTGGGTGGTTTCCGGGGACTATAAGTTGTTCCACGATGGGCTCAGTGAACCCTATGAACCGGTACGTTGCCACCATTTTGTCACCGAATCGACATTCGGCTTGCCGGTTTATCAGTTTCCTGATCCGAGCACTGTTTTTGTTGCGATCAACGAGTGGTGTGCGCGCAACGCCGCTGATGGCTTTAACAGCGTGATACTCGGCTACGCGCTAGGCAAATCACAGACCCTGCTGGCGCATTTGGATACAACCATTGGTCCGGTATTCCTCCACGGCGCCGTGGCGAACGTGAATGCGACATTGAGCGGAATCGGCTTTCAATTTCCCGGAGAGCGTATTACGCCCGATACCGACCGAAAAGCGGTAAGCCGTGCCATTATCGTGGCGCCACCTTCCACATTCGGTTCCTCTTGGCTAAAGAAATTGTTACCCTACCGGATAGCGCTTTGTAGCGGCTGGATGCAGCTTCGCGGTGCCCGCCGGCGCCGAGGAGTGGACCGGGGCTTTGTCCTGTCCGACCATTGCGACTGGAGACAGCTAAACGATGCGATAGTTGCCACAGAAGCCGAAACGGTCTATGTAACTCACGGCTATGAAGGACCTTTTGCCCGGTGGTTGCGCGAAGGAAAAGGACTTCAGGCAAAGGAAATCCAATTGCATGGTTCAGAAACGGTGGAGGACGACTTATGAAACGGTTCACTAGATTGTTTACAGCCATCGACCAGACGACGAAGACCAACGAAAAAATTGCCGCCATTGTCAGTTACCTTGCAGACAGCAGTGACCGGCATAACCTGTATGCCATAGCGTTACTGATCGGCAACCGACCGAGGCGCCCGGTAAGGACCAGTGATCTCAAGGCGTGGGCAGCGGAGGCAGCGGGAATACCCGACTGGCTTTTCGAGGAATCCTATCACATCGTGGGCGATCTGGCCGAGGCCATCTCGTTAGTCCTTCCGCCCAATCCGCTTTCAAAGAATGATTACCGGCTGCCTGATGTAATTGACGAACTGTCTACGCTACTGAAACAGTCAGATGGGCGGAAAAGGGGGATCATCACCGGTTATTGGCAGCATCTTGACAAGGATGCGCGGTTTA
Organism: Parapedobacter deserti; assembly: GCF_042646065.1. Classification (NCBI taxonomy): domain Bacteria; kingdom Pseudomonadati; phylum Bacteroidota; class Sphingobacteriia; order Sphingobacteriales; family Sphingobacteriaceae; genus Parapedobacter; species Parapedobacter deserti. The sequence continues at coordinate 158,853 of NZ_JBHRTA010000022.1, read as the reverse complement.
TTTTCACTAAACTGATTACCGGGAATTTCCGGATCGGCGTATCCCGGCAACTAGTTATAAAAGCACTTTCCATCCATCTCGGCATGCAGGAGGCGGCCGTTGCACACCGGTTGATGGGCAAATGGGTTCCAGCAGAGGAGACGATGATGTCGCTGTTTTCTGAACCTGCATCCGGCACCCGTGATTTCCAACCGTACCCATTTTATTTGGCCTACCAATTGGACGCTCCCCCCGAGTCGCTTGGCGATATCAATGATTGGTACATCGAAAAAAAGCTGGATGGTATACGGGGCCAGATCATCGTGCGCAATGGCCAGTTATTCGTGTGGAGCAGGGGAGAGGATTTGCTGACGGATAAATTTCCGGAATTCGCACAACTGACGGCGTCTTTGCCCGGTGGCACAGTCATCGACGGCGAAATCATTCCTTGGCAGGATGGACGGCCATTACCTTTCCAGGTCATGCAAACACGCATCGGGAGGAAGAACCTTTCCCAAAAGGCGCTTCAGGAAGCACCGTTGGTGATGGTTTGCTATGACCTTCTGGAATGGAAAGGGAAGGATATTCGCGAGATGCCAATGAGTTACCGCCGAGATCTGCTTGAAGCGCTGCTTTCCGCGCCAACGGACGCCCAAAACGTCCTATTGCTGTCGGAGATAATGCCGTTCAACAACTGGGCTGAAGTGGCGGTTTTCCGTCAACAGGCGCGTGACTTCAATTGCGAAGGGGTAATGCTCAAGCGTCGGGACAGTTCATATGGCAGTGGCCGCAGAAAGGGAAACTGGTGGAAATGGAAAACTGATCCGCTGACAGCCGATGGCGTGCTGATCTATGCCCAAAGCGGGCATGGACGCCGGGCAAACTTATACACCGATTATACATTCGCTGTATGGGATGAAGCGGGGACTTTAGTGCCTTTCGCAAAAGCGTATTCGGGGCTCACTGACCATGAGATCACGGAATTGGATGCTTGGATTAAACGGAATACAACAGAACGCTTCGGTCCTGTGCGCAGCGTAACACCGCACCATGTTTTTGAGATTGCTTTTGAAGGTATCCAGCAAAGCACCCGCCACAAATCGGGTGTGGCGCTGCGGTTCCCCCGAATATTGCGATGGCGCCGAGACAAAAAAGCCGATGAAGCCAATACCAAAGCGGATTTGCTGCAATTGATTGATGCAGCGAATAGGTGAACTGATCGTTGCGGGCACCTCCTGAATACTGACTTGATACCTTCTTCTAAATAGCGCACGTGAATTTACATCCTGCTCCTCGATGTCCATGGGTCAAATTCACGCGCAAAACCGTACCTTTGTTCAAGAGGATATATTGCCGTTGAACGTATTTGCAGATACTTGGTTTTTCAATAAAGGCTGGCAGCCGCATCGCTTCCAGCAGGATTCTTGGGCAGCCATCGCTGAAGGCAAGTCGGGTCTTCTAAATGCACCCACGGGATATGGAAAAACGTTCGCCATATGGTTTGGCGTACTCCAGCGCTATTACCGAGACGAACGGCGAAAAAAAGGCATTCACTGCTTGTGGATCACACCGTTGCGGGCACTTTCTGCAGAAATACTTCAAGCTACCCGCTCGGTAAGCGATGATTTGGAGCTTGACTACCGTATCGGGCTACGCACCGGCGATACAAATGCTGCCGAACGGCAACGGCAGAAGACCTCTGCGCCCCAAGCACTTATTACAACGCCCGAGAGTGTTCATCTGTTGATGGCATCCAAAGGATACCGCGAGTATTTCAGTGGACTGGAGTTCGTAATTATCGATGAATGGCATGAATTGATGGGCAGTAAACGGGGTGTGCTGATCGAGCTTGCGCTCAGCCGGCTCCGCGCCATCTGTCCGGGGCTTCAGGTATGGGGTATCTCTGCAACCATCGGCAATCTTGAAGAGGCCATGGAGATTTTAATGGGCGGGGAGGGTAAGGGTACCCTGGTACGTGCCAGCCTGAAAAAGGACATCCACATGGAAACCTTATTGCCTGATGTACTGGAACGCTTTCCGTGGGCCGGGCATTTGGGCACTGCAATGATTGACAAGGTTTTGCCCATTATCAATGCGCATCAGTCAACCCTATTGTTTACCAACACCCGCTCGCAAGCGGAGATTTGGTACCACCGATTGTTGGATGCTGCTCCGCAGCTTGCCGGGGCGTTGGCCATTCATCACGGGTCTTTGAGCGAGGAATTGCGTCTTTGGGTAGAAGACGCATTGCACCGGGGAATACTCAAAGCGGTGGTGTGCACAAGCAGCCTGGACTTGGGCGTAGACTTTCGCCCTGTGGATTGCGTCGTGCAGATCGGATCGCCTAAAGGAGTGGCTCGATTTGTACAGCGCGCAGGGCGGAGCGGCCACCGCCCGGGTGAAACGAGTAAAATTTATTTTTTACCTACCCATTCCCTTGAAATCATGGAAGGGGCAGCCATCCGCCATGCCGTACATAACGGGCTGTTGGAACAGCGGTTACCCTATGTCCGGTCGTTTGACGTGCTGTTGCAATACATGGTCACGCTCGCGGTGTCCGATGGCTTTCGGGCGGATGAGCTGTATGCCGAGATCAAACGAACGCATTGTTTTTCGTCCATCAGTCGCTGTGAATTTGATGAATGCCTGCTAATGGTGACCCAAGGCGGCCGTACGCTCGATACCTACGAAGAGTTTCACAAAGTAGTGGTGGATAATGGCCTGTATAAGGTCACGAGTAAGCGCGTAGCAATGCGTCACCGGTTGAGCATCGGCGCCATTGTCTCCGATGCAATGATGCGCGTGCAGTATTTGAGCGGCAAATACCTCGGTACCATAGAGGAATGGTTTATTTCTCGGCTACAGCCCGGCGATACGTTCTGGTTTTCCGGGAGATTGCTTGAACTGGTACGCGTAAAGGACATCCAGGCCATTGTCCGCCCGGCCGCCGGCAAAAAAGGCACGGTACCTTCATGGATGGGAGGCAGGTTTCCGATTTCGGATAATTTCGGTGCAGCACTCCGGCATACATTCACGGAGATTCACCGGAAGAGCCGCAGCTTACCAGCGGAATTGCTATTCCTTCAGCCGCTTTTCGTTGAGCAGCGCCGCGTGTCGGCCCTACCAGGAGAGCATGATTTGTTGATGGAATACATTCGCACCCGCCATGGGTATCACTTGTTCGTTTATCCGTTTGAAGGGAAGTTGGTGCACGAGGGCATGGCTGCTGTGGTGGCTTACCGGTTAAGCAGCATCCGGAAGGCTACCTTCAGTATTGCTAGCAATGAATACGGTTTCGAGTTGCTCTGCGATGATCCGCTTCCGTTGGATGAAGCGCTGCATGCAGGCCTGTTTTCCACGGAAAAACTGGTTGATGATATCCGTGGAGGCATCAACATTCGGGAGATGGCGCGGCGTAAATTTAGGGACATTGCCGGCATCGCAGGCCTCGTATTCCAGGGTTATCCGGGCAAACAGATGAAGACGAAGCATCTGCAAGCCAACTCGGGGCTATTTTTCTCGGTATTTGAGGAGTATGATTCTGACAACCTATTGCTCCGACAGGCATATGATGAGGTGTATGATTTCCAGCTAGAGGCGTCGCGCATGCATAAGGCGTTTGAGCGGATCAGCACACACCGCATCATAGTGCAACGGCCGGACCAGCTTACCCCGTTTGCTTTTCCCGTATTTGCCGAATCTTTTCGGGAGCGTTACAGCAATGAGGACTGGCAAGCGAGGTTGGAGAAATTGAAAGCCCAATTGGAGGCGTAACCGTATGGCAAAGATTATTCAACTCTTGGGTACGCGCCTGATTTTATTGCCCGAAAGAGCACTTTTGCTCCCCCAATACCGTACACTGATTGTTGCCGACTGGCACTTGGGCAAGGCCGCACATTTCCGTAAAGCCGGCATCTTCATGCCTGCGTTGCCCGTCGATAGCGATGCAATGCGCCTGCAATCATTGCTGAAAAACCATGATGTCGAAACATTGGTCTTTCTGGGCGACCTCTTCCATAGTGACCTGAATAGCGAATGGTTAAGCTTTGAGCGGCTCCGAACGGCCAACCCATCTACGCGGTTCATCCTGACGCGTGGAAACCACGATATTCTCTCCGACAATTTGTTGGATCATATTGCGGTTGAGGTGATGCCTTCTTATTTCATTGCTCCGCATATCCGTTGTACCCACCATCCTGTTGGGATTGCGTCCGCCGGCGAGCTAAACATTGCAGGCCACATCCATCCGGGTTGCGTTATTCCCGCTGCGGGAAAGCAGACCCATCGGTTGCCTTGTTTTTACTATAGTGAGCAAACATTATTGCTCCCCGCTTTCGGTGCACTGACCGGACTGCACGTCATGGCGCCCACCAGGGATGCCCGCATTTATCCGATAGCCGGGAATAACGTCTGGGAGTGGAAAAAGGATAAAACAATCTAATCTTTTGCATGTAACTATTATTACAACAGCAATAAAAAGGAGTGCAATATGGCAGATGAATTAAAAGAACGGAAAGTAGCAATTCTGACAACAGACGGATTTGAAGAAATCGAATTGACAAGCCCCAGAGACGCCATTCAACTGGCCGGCGGAATTACCCATATCGTATCGCCAAACGGAGAAGTGGTGCGTGGCAAGAAAGGGAACGAATGGAGTTTGGATTTCGACGTGGATATGCCCTTAGACAAGGCCAGCCCGGATGACTATGACGCATTGCTGATTCCTGGTGGTGTGATCAATCCGGATAAGCTCAGGGTAAATGAAAAGGCCCTCGATTTTGTGAAGGCTTTCTTTAAAGCTGGAAAGCCGGTAGCGGCGATCTGTCACGGCCCGCAGGTACTGATTGACGCAGAAGTGGTTGAAGGTCGGAGAATGACCTCTGTAAGCAACATTCGCAAAGACCTGATCAATGCCGGTGCGCTTTGGGAAGACAGCGCCGTTGTCGTAGACCAAGGATTGGTGACGAGCCGAACACCTGATGATCTTCCGGATTTCAACGAGAAAGTTATCGAGGAATTTGCTGAAGGCAAACATGAGGGGCAGCATGCTTAAGGGGGATTATTTTATCCCCTTTACAGCCATTTTCAATAAAAATATTTTATTGCCCGCGGTAATAAAAAGGAAATCTCGGTCCGGTCCACCGAAGCAAACGTTGGCAGTCCAATTGGCCGGCACATCAATGTGTTTGATTTTTTCGCCTGTTGAGCTATACACATCCACCCCCTTGCCCGTGAGGTAAACATTTCCTGCTTCATCGATGGTCATACCGTCGGAACCCTGCTGTGCAAAAAGCTGCTTACCGTACACGGTACCGTCTTGTCGGATGGAGTAACGATAAATTTTATTGTCACCGATATCAGCCACATAAAGATTTTTGCCGTCAGGGGTACCGATGATACCATTAGGTTTTCTGAATTCACCGTCTAAGCGGGCCACTTCCCCGTTTTTATACCCGTATAGCGCTTGCCGTTTCATATCAGGTGATGTCCTTGTCCAGTATTCCCGCTGATAATAGGGGTCTGTAAAATAGATTACCCCGGTAGGAGATACCCACACGTCATTGGGACCGTTGAAAAGAGAGTCTTCGAAGTTTACGACCAGTTTTTCGATATTTTTATCCATGCTGATACGCCAAAGTTCGTTTTTTTCGTCGGCGCAGGCGATCAGGTAACCCTCGTTGTCGAAATATAGCCCATTGGCCCGTCCTGCAGGTTCCAAAAAAACAGATAGACCTCCATCGGTATCGTATTTCCATATCCGGTTATTGGGCTGGTCGGTGAAGTAGACGCTTCCCTCCGCACTAACCGCAGGCCCCTCCGTGAAACTGAATTGATCGGATATCAATTGCAGTTCGGCGCCTGGTGCGACGACTTGTGCGGTGGAAGTCAAGCCAAGAGAAAGCGATAGCAGTGTTGATAGATAAATTTTGTTATTCATTAGACCATATTTGTGTCGCGCCAGCGCTGACGCGGCAGATTCATTATTCAATAATTTTAAAATCGGTCCTTCGATTGAGCTGTCTTCCGCGTTCCGTTTCATTGCTCGCTACTGGCTGAGACTGACCAAACCCTTTATAACATAGGCGAGCGGCTGTAATACCGGCATGAAGCAGGTAATCATGCACCGCTTTGGCCCGATTTTCCGAAAGTACTTGATTATGTGCTTCGCTTCCAGTGTTGTCTGTATGCCCGCCTATTTCCACTCGAACGGACCTATTCAGGTTGAGAAATTCAATAAGGTGATCTAGATCGCTTTTCGACTCGGGCAGGAGTTCATATCGGTTTGTTTCAAAAAAAATATTTTTGAGTGTTTCTGAGTTTCCGACTTTTATCGGGGACAATGCAATGCGGATCTCATAGGCGTCATTGATTTTCACGCTTTCGTCAAGTGGATAGTTTTCCGAATAAAACAGATATCCCGGCTGTTTGACGTGCAGGGCATATGTTTTGCCGAAAGGCAGCGGTGCCAAAAACATGCCATCTTCATAATCCGCCCGTTCGCGATACATCAATTTATCAGCCAAAATATCGGTTACTTCCACTTCAGCTTCAATTGGGGATCCATTCTCAGCATCCATAATGATCCCCTTAAGATAGGCCACCGGATGCGGCCGGACAGACTCGGGCAAGTCAAAGTAATAAATGTCCAATCCGCCCAAGGCGTCCGGCCGGCGCGTGGAGAAAAAGGCCTGCCTCCCGTTCATGCTTACGGACAATGCACTCTGTTCATGGTGGTCGTTTATCGGGTAGCCAAGATTGATAGGCAGCTGCCAATTGCCTGCGCTGTCCACTTGGCTCTTAAAGATATCCTTATCCCCGAATCCAGGCCAGCCGTTGGATGCGAAATACAGTGTGCGATTGTCTGCATGAATATAGGGTGAGCTTTCGTCATAGGGCGTGTTAATCGTTGGGCCTAGATTTTTTGGAATACTCCATTGTCCGTTGTCTTGCAACGTTGATTTCCATATGTCGTATCCACCCTGGCCGCCTTGGCGGTTACTGACAAAGTAAAGCGTACGCCCGTCCGCGCCCAATGCGGGCTGTGCTTCCCATCCGCGGCTATTGACCGGCGCGCCGAGGTTGTGTGGGGGTCCCCAGCGATCGCCCTCACGCCTTGACACATAAATATCACAGCTTCCCAGGCCATCCGGACGGTTACAGCCGGTGAAGAACAGGTATTTCCCGTCAGGTGAAATACAGTGGGCGCCTTCGTTGTGTAGTGCCGAATTGACCTCGCCCTGGAGAGATCTGGCGGGTTGCCATGTACCGCTGCTGTCTTGCTTGCTTTCATAGAAGTTTTCCCTTTCGTCTTTCTTGCGGGTGAAGATGATCGTCTGGTGATCTGCCGTAAGTTTTGGGAAATATTCATCATATTGGCTATTGATGGCCGGTCCAGGATTGTAAGGTCGGAAGGCTTCTGGCCGCTTGAGGGCAGCGATGCTAAATTCACAGTCGGCGATGTATTTGATAGTCCGTCGCCTGCCTGCCTCATCTAATGCGGGGGAGGCTAGGTATCTCTGGAAAGCCGGTAATGCTTGTTCGTAGTCGCCAATATGGAGGAGGCTTTCTCCCAAACCGAACCAGGTAAGCGACGTTAATGTCGAATCCAGCTGAATGACACAAGAATAATACTGTGCGGCTTTTTCATAATCCCGTTGCCTACGATAGATGTCACCAAGCTGCTGATGAGCTGCCGCAAATTTTGGATCGAATGCTACGGCCGATTCCAGTGACGCTATGGCTTCCAGATATTGCCTGTTTTTCAATTGGTCGGATGCCCTTTCGAAAGCCTCTTGCGCCCTTTTGTTTCCCGCTCGCGGCTGGGCATACGCGGAGAACTGTAGCAGGAGTAAGAAGAACATCAAGATATACATTGGTTTTCGCATGAACGAATTATTTCAATGTACTAAAGTACGACAAATTAGCTTTTCTTCTTATTTTGCTTAAACGCTTGCAACAGCTGCTTGGTTTCTTTGCTGAGTGCCAGACGGCCGCTGATAGCGGCTTGATCATACAAAAGTTGATCCCAATGCGTTGTACCAAGCCAAAACGTTTTTTTAAGGGCAGTGAGCGCTTCGATGTTTTTGTTGAGCAGAGGGTCACAAAACTCCTGAACTGCTTTATCCAGCTCTCCAATAGTCGGCAACACGGCATGGAATAGGCCCTGTTGTTGCGCCCACTGTGCATCGAAAAACAGCGTCGGATTGAGTGCGAGGTGGGTTAATGCGGAGATACCTATACGCCGCTCCAACGCTGGTGCGATGACAAAAGGTCCGATGTTGATACTGATTTCACTCAGTTTCACAGCAGCCCTTTCCGCAGCGAGGCAGTAATCACATGCTGCGATCAGTCCTACACCACCGCCTACTGCTTTGCCCTGTACCCGTCCGATGACCAGTTTGGGCGATTTCCGTATCGCGTTGATAACGTCGGCAACCCCAGAAAAAAAAACTTTGCCGGACTCCTCGTCGGTAATGGCCAGCAACTCATCAAAACTTGCGCCCGCACAAAACGTGCCCTGTCCGTCACTTTTCAGCAAGATAAGCTTAGTACGCGAATCGGTGCCTGCAGCTTGAATCTGACGCTTTAACTCGGCCAACAAAGCGGATGGTAGCGCGTTATGCGCGGGATGACCGAAGGTAATAGCGGTCAGCCCATTGCTGCATATTTCGGTGTTCACAAATCCTGATTGCATAATAAGAAGACTTAGAACGCGACATTATCAAATATATTTGTTTCCGAATTTTTCCTTTACGTCAGTAACGATTTGCTTAACGTCCTGTTCCTGATCCTTCGGACAGATGACTAAACTGTCGTCTGACTGGACAACTATAAAATTATGCAGCCCTTTGACGATGACCAACTTGTCTTTTGGTGCGCGGATCATGCAGTTGGAAGAATCGTACACGATTACATTGTTAGCTGATGAAGACACGTTGCCAAGATAATCTTTCTCTGCTAACTCGTAAATGGACGCCCATGTACCCAAATCGGACCAACCGAAGTCTGTTGGCAACACATAAACGTTGTCTGCTTTTTCCATGACTGCAAAATCGATGGATATATTGACACAGCGCACGAATGCTCCTGAAATGAATTTGGCTTCGCGGTCGGAGTTATACACCTCAACTCCTTCTTTGAACACCTCATTCATTTCGGTTTGATATTTCTGAAAAGCTTGGATGATGGACTTAGCCGACCAAATGAATATCCCTGCGTTCCAGAGGAAGTCGCCGCTCTGCAGAAAGGTTCTCGCTAGTTCGAGATTCGGCTTCTCGGTAAAGGTTTTTACCTTTTTAAAACCCGGGGCCGAAGCACTTTTTCCATATTGGATGTATCCGTAGCCGGTGTCCGGGCGCGAGGGCTTAATGCCCAATGTAATTAACCAGTCTTTGCTTTCGGCACATTCAAGTCCTTTGGTCACATCGTTGACAAAGACATCTGTTTCGAGAATCAGGTGATCTGCCGGTGCGATGACCATGGTGGCGTCTGGGTTCAATTGCTGTATTTTATGGCTCGCATAGGCAATGCAGGGGGCGGTATTCCGCATGATTGGCTCGAGTATCAGCTGGCCCTGTGATAGCTGCGGAAGTTGTTCGCGTACCAGGTCTGCATACGATTCGTTTGTGGCGACGAAAATATTCTCTTCCGGAACAATTTTTTGAAAGCGCTCATAGGTTGCTTGGATAAGCGTTTTCCCCGTACCCAACATATCAATAAACTGCTTGGGCTTTCGCGTGCGGCTTACCGGCCAAAACCGGCTACCAATACCTCCTGCCATGATTACGGCATAATAATTCTTCATGTATGGTTCTTTTTTAATGATAATTCGGCTACCAATCAATAATCGAAAATTTGACAAATGACCTAAGTATGAAGCTGTAAATCTACAACCTAAAATCCAACATCTCAAATAATCCCTTCCTTGAGCAAATCATGCAAATGAACAATTCCGTCATAAGACTGATTGTGGATCACCAAAAGTTGTGTAATATTGTTCTCCCTCATGATAGTGAACGCATTGATGGCTAACTCATTCCGGTCAATTGTCTTCGGCGATCGGCCCATTATATCCTTTGCGTGGAGCTGATCGATTTGTTGGTGGTTCTCCAGCATCCGCCTTATATCCCCGTCTGTGATAATCCCTATCAGGTTTTGATTAGCGACTACAGCAACCGCCCCCAATCGATGTTGAGTAATCGTAACGATCACCTCCCTCACTGATGCATCAGGCTGGACACTTGGCCTGCCGTTTTGCGCAGAGAGGTCTGAGACCTTTAGATACAAGCGTTTACCCAATGCACCGCCGGGATGGTAGCGGGCGAAATCACGGTCGCTGAATTGTCGGCATTCCAATAGGCAAACCGCCAGGGCATCGCCCATCGCCAGCTGTGCGGTGGTGCTGGTGGTGGGAGCAAGGTTATGCGGGCAGGCTTCTTTGTCTACCGTGGTATCAAGGACGAAGTCAGCGTGCTGGGCCAGGTAAGATCGTGTGTTTCCCACAATAGCGACGAACTGGCTTGATGTTTGCCTTAAAAGCGGCACCAGAACCCGTATTTCGGGTGTATTTCCGCTTTTGGAGACCGCCATCACCAAATCTTCCGCCTGGATGATGCCAAGATCGCCGTGAATGGCATCGGCAGCGTGCATAAAAATAGCGGGTGTTCCCGTCGAGTTCAGCGTCGCCACAATTTTTTGAGCAATGATAGCGCTTTTACCTACACCTGTTACGACAACGCGGCCCTTTAATCCCAAAATGGCTTCTACTACGGCAATGAAATCACTTCCAATTCGTTCCGTCAGTTTGTTCAAAGCATCCGCTTCTTGGGTCAAAACGTTTATTGCGATATTTTTAATTTCGGAATTGCTTTTCACAAATATATTTTATAATTTTAGATACTGATATGCGCAAAAATATGTTATTTTGGCCATTCTTTGGTTATCAGTCTGTCTAAATTTTGCGAAGAGCGCAATGGAAATAGAGAAAAGATTATTTGACAATTTACAGGAATTTTTTGGTTTTGACGCGTTTAAAGGTGACCAAGAAGCAATAATCACCAACATCCTACAAAAGAAAGATACATTTGTGATCATGCCCACGGGGGGAGGGAAATCTATTTGCTATCAACTGCCTGCACTGATGAGCGAAGGTACTGCCATAGTGATCTCGCCACTTATCGCTTTGATGAAAAATCAGGTCGATCAGCTGCGATCCTTCGGTGGGGACGATAGTATCGCACACTTCCTAAACTCTTCATTGAACAAAAGTGACATAACCCGTGTGCGGCAGGATGTAATCGCTGGGAAGACCAAACTGCTTTATGTGGCTCCTGAGTCGTTGGCGAAAGCCGAAAACGTGGAATTCTTAAAGTTGATTACGGTTTCATTTGTGGCTGTAGACGAAGCGCATTGTATCTCTGAATGGGGACACGACTTCCGGCCTGAATACCGGAAAATTCGCTCGGTCATCAATTCGATCGGGAGCGGGATACCAGTGATTGCGCTCACCGCGACAGCCACCCCGAAGGTGCAGTCGGATATCCGCAAAAACCTTCAGATGAACGACGCGACGATGTTCAAATCGTCATTCAACAGGCCAAATTTGTATTATGAGGTGCGGCCGAAACGAAATGTCGTAAAAGAAATCGTACGGTTTATCAAGAATAACATAGGAAAGTCCGGCATTATTTATTGTCTCAGCCGCAAAAAAGTTGAAGAAATCGCTGAAGTGCTGAGCATTAACGGAATTAAGGCGCTTCCTTATCATGCCGGGCTGGATGCGAAGACACGGGCGGAGACGCAGGACAAATTTTTGATGGAAGACGTTGAAGTGATTGTCGCGACTATAGCTTTCGGTATGGGCATCGACAAACCGGATGTGCGCTACGTGATCCATCATGATATCCCCAAAAGCATGGAAGGTTATTACCAAGAAACGGGGAGGGCCGGACGTGATGGCGGTGAAGGGCATTGCTTAGCGTTCTATTCAGAGAAAGATATCGAAAAGCTGACGAAGTTCATGAAGGATAAGCCTGTTTCTGAGCGTGAGATAGGCACCCAAATACTAAAGGAGGTGATTGACTATTCCGAATCTTCCGTATGCCGCCGAAAGCAGATTCTTCATTATTTCGGGGAAAATTTCGATGAAACGGGCTGCAACAACATGTGTGATAATTGCAGTAGTCAACAGACGTCTTTCGATGCAGATGCATCACTGCTGAACGTGTTGACATTTATTCAGCAACAAGGTGAAAAATTTGATGACCATCACATCATTAATGTCTTTATGGGTCAAAACAACCAACCTATTTCCTCCTATAAGCACGACACCCATCCTTTGTTTGGTGCTGGGAAAGAGCATGGGGTTATCTATTGGAAATCGCTGATCAGGCAGGCCGTATTAAATAATTTTTTAGCAAAGGATATTGATCACTACGGACTATTGATGCTCACTGAATCAGGTCGGCGCTTTATTGAAAATCCCTACGGCATTAAGTTTATTTTGAATAAGCCGATGGATGCCGCAACCGAAGATGGGGGAGATGAACCCACCCAGCAGACCGGCGGTGCCGTGGATACCCAATTGCTGAAAATGCTGAAGGAACTGCGGAAAAAGATAGCCAAACAGAAAGGGCTACCGCCGTTTGTGATTTTCCAAGATCCTTCGTTAGATGAGATGTGTACCCATTACCCGATCACTATTGATGAGCTAAAGCAAATACATGGCGTAGGGGCGGGGAAAGCGATGAAATTTGGCAGCCAATTTGTGCAGCTCATCAAACAATATGTCGAGGAAAACGAGATTGATCGTCCACAGGATCTTGTTATCAAAGGTACGGCCAACAAATCCGCATTGAAGGTGTCCATTATCCAGAACATCGACCGTAAGATCGGGCTGGAAGACATTGCTCACGCCAAAGGTATCAGCTACGAGGACTTACTGAAGGAGGTGGAATCTATTGTAAACTCGGGCACTAAACTTAATTTAGGATATTTCGTTGATGAGATTATTGATGAAGACCGGCAGGACGAAGTGTTCGATTATTTTCGGAGTGCCGAGGTTGACTCGATAGACCAAGCGCTTCGGGACTTAGGGTCGGAAGACTATACGTACGAAGAAATTCAGTTGATGCGTATTAAGTTTATGTCTGAATTAGGAAATTGACTTGAGAAGTGCAAATTGTGAGCTGTCAGGCTTTCGGCGTTGCGGAGCCTATATAAACGAATGAGTTATGACTATCGACTTAATTGTACCTGGTATCAGGCATGCAGATTCTGGGAACTTCTTTTTGATGGCCGGCCCGTGCGTCATCGAAGGAGAAGACATCGCCATGCAAATTGCTGAACGCGTCGTGTCGATTACGGACCGACTGAAGATACCCTATATATACAAAGGTTCTTTTCGCAAGGCTAATCGTTCTCGGGCCGACTCGTTTTCCGGAATCGGTGATGAAAAAGCGCTGAACATCTTGCGCAAGATTGGTGATACCTTCGGCATACCCACGGTGACTGACATACACGAGAGTCATGAGGCTGCCATTGCTGCGGAATTCGTAGACGTATTGCAGATACCAGCCTTTCTTTGTCGACAAACGGAATTGCTTGTAGCCGCGGCAAAAACGGGCAAGGGCGTAAATGTAAAGAAGGGCCAATTTTTGTCGGCGGGAGCTATGCGGTTTGCCTTGGATAAGGTGGTGGACTCAGGCAACAGCAAGGTTATGCTAACCGATAGAGGGAATAGTTTTGGCTACCAAGATCTCATTGTTGACTTCCGAGGTATTCCGGAAATGCGCAGCTTCGGTGTACCGGTTGTGATGGATTGTACACATTCGCTGCAGCAGCCTAATCAAGTGTCGGGCGTTACAGGCGGCAAACCTGCCCTCATAGAGACCATTGCTAAGGCGGCAATCGCTGTCGGTGCCGACGGTTTGTTTATCGAAACCCACCCTGATCCAGCCAACGCTAAATCCGATGGTGCAAACATGCTGCATTTGGATGTGCTCGAGAGTCTGCTGCGAAAATTGATCCGATTAAGGGAAGCAGTGTGTTAGCGAATTGCTGTTTCACTAAGCACTCTGTCCACTAATTCCTCCAGTGCGGCGATCATTTTTTGCTGAGCAGCGATGACACTGTACAAGGACTCAATCACGCGCTCATAATTTCTTTCCAGTGTAGCTAAATCGGTGTAAACCATGCGCCCATGTCTGGGTGTTATCAAGTCGTCCTCTTATAACATCTTGCCTTTACCTAAAAGCACGCAATCCGCACTGAGATCTGGATGCGCTTTTAGTATATTCTCTAATTTATCCACGCCGATTGTCTTCTGCTTTTTCAATTGGCCGCCGAAGCTCCGTTTTAGAGGCCTGCTGATATTTCAAAAGCGCTTATACTTTTGCCTTTGAAATCAATAATTTTCTTAATTCTATTCAACGGGGTTGACATGTCTGAGGTAGCCAGTAAGAAATGTTAGAAAAAAGCTGCATATAATAGAATATAATGTATATTAGCCGCGTATAATCTACCTTGTATTAAATTATTACCTAAAGGAAAAAGAATGACCTATGGAACATTTACTTATTCGCAATACCACAAAATAGAGTCAAAATGAGATAGTAAATTCGTTGGCGCCTATATAATGGTGTGAAAAATTAGATGAATGTATTTAGTTTTGTTGATCTAACTAAACAATGTTTCACCTATTCCCTTTTCGACTGTGCGCTATATTTTTCACATATCTGGCATATAAAATTTAAAGCAAGTTGGACAATGTTCATATTTGATGAATAGACTTTGTTGTTCACCGCGTTTTACTCACTAAAAAACAAATCCTTCAAGTCAATGCTTTCGCAATTAGTGAAAAATTATGTCAATTCAACGTCTCTTGGACACCTCTGTTTTTTTTTGGCGTGTTCGCTGTGGTTTTTCAATGTCTCTGCTCAATTGCAGCATGACCTTAACACGACAACTGTTGAAAAAAATTTTAGAACGTCGGGAGCGATTCCTATCACTTACTCGAACCCCTTACGTCAAATCGGAGGAGGTCGTTGGGTGGATCCGATGCTAACTGTAAAAGCCAACATAACCGAGTTGGCTACCTCCACTATAAACATAGGGGTCGAACAGTACTTCAATAACCGCTTCAGCGTTAGTCTGCCGGTCAGCTACAATCCTTGGACATTCTCGGACAACAGGAAAATTAAGCACCTTGCCTTTCAGCCGGAGCTTCGGCGCTGGTTTGGTGAAACATTCAGAGGAAGCTTCATTCATGTGCAGTCCTTTATTGGTCTTCAACTTCACTACCTATATTACAATGCTGGCGGTATTGGTATCCCGTTCGGCATGTTTCCTGACCCGAAAAACACCCGCTATCAAGGGCATGGTGCTGGCGGAGGCCTTACGTATGCGAACCAGTTTGGCTTGGGGGGACGATGGCGAGGGGAGGTCGGCACCACTTTGGTTTTTTCGTATCTGTGGTACGATAGCTATGAATGCAAGACCTGCGGCTCATTCAAGGGATCAGGTACGAGAAGGTACGTCGGTCCGGGCAAATCGTCATTATCCATCGTATACCTCACGGCAATATATGCGCTTTATTAATCACATGTGTTATATTACAAATTAATTTAAACAATTAAACTTCTACTTATGAAAATCAAACAACTATTGACAATTGCATTGGTCGGATTGGTGCTAGGTGCTTGTAAACGACCAGGAGGAGATGACCGGGATACTGTGGTGCCGGAAGGGAAAATCGTGAAAGCGAAGTTGGCCGTATCTATACCAAAGAATATTCGTACCTACGCACCAGGGGATGGAGATCTTTATGCAACACCTGAAGAGATATATGCAGAATATTTAGACGTATTTATTTACGAAAATGGCGGTAGTTACGCTGTTGATCACTTTCATTTTGTACGTACCGGTCCTACGCCAGCCGATTTTATTTCAGCAAACGACCCCGGTGAGGGCGAATTCAAGAACCCAGGCAACAGCAGCACCTTTGTAACGGGCGAATTTGAAGTTAAGCAAGGTGATAAGCTGGTATATGTTGGGGTAAACCTGCCAGATTTGATTGTGCACAGGCTGAGAACGGGGTATTATGTCAACGAAGTATTCGAAGACGAAGATCTCCTTGCTGAATTGCTATCAGGCACGCCGAGTGCTGGGGGCGCATCCCGTGTGGCCTATTTTTCCGCAACCAGGGGCACCAATGTGACTTTTGACGATGTGACTACTATTAATCCGATTGCTACACCGATAAGTGTAAGCCGATTGGTAGCTAAAGTTGTTGTGACAACAGATGGTGGCCCCGGCAGTCTTGTATTCGATAATGTGAGTGGCGGTACGGTCACCAATTTTGAATTTGCCATCGGACAGCGCAATAATCAGATGTATGTTGCACCGCTCCTTGGCACTCCTGGCGAAGACCCAAATCATGCTGCTAATACTATACATTCAGTTGGTGCGCTTAGTATTAACAGTATCAGGAAATTACGAAATGTTAGCGATGTTGAATTCAAAGCGATAAACGACCTGCTTGTGGTCGGAAATGGTGATTTTCAAGACCCTGCTGCTAATATTCATTATACAACTGAAAACACATCAGTTTCGCACCGGCACCAAGACGTTACCTATGTTAGCGTCAGGGCGCAGTTTATACCGCATAAATTGGGATGGGACCCAATTACCGGTGACGCTACTACCTATAATAATAGTGTACTGCCAGAATTATATGCTGTGTTTACTGGAGATAATACCGGGGGAGAGGATGCGCTGGGTGCGCGTTATTTCGATAACTTGGGAGCCGCACGCGAATTTGTGATGAGCGAATATTTTGAGAATTTGGTAAACGGTGGCGTTGACATAACCTTCAATGAGAGTGGAGTTCCGGTCGATACGGATCCTATAAACACGCCATATGATGTTAATGCCAGAATAGGAGGAGATCATGAGGCCGATCACTATATTTTCTATTATCCAAACAGTTATTGCTATTACAGAATCTATCTCAACCCCAACGGAAACGGGCCTTCAGGACCAGGAACTACCAATTTATATGATATCCTTCGAAATACAGTTTATGTAGCCAACATCACCGGTGTGAATTACATCGGAACAACAAACCCCGACGCCATACCCGGTGGTTATGAAAACGGTGCTTTGAGCGCGGCCGATGTGACGCTCCAACCGTCAGGCACTTATCGGGGTACACCTATATATCCAGGTGACTGGTTTCCGAACATCCTTACAGGAACACCCTTACATCCCGAACATGTCATTGACCCAACTCCTACGGCGACTGGTCTTAATGTGACTGTTTCTATGGAGAATTGGGATTCTGATGAGGATGAATATGAGTTAAACTAACGTAATTGGGGTTAAACTTTACGAGTTATGCGGAGGCCTGTTTCTTATCGATGCCTCCGTGTACTTGAATTGTAAAGCGCGATAAAAGAGATGAAGGCTGTTGAAAATTTAAGGCTATTCAGCTGCGTGCTCATATTCATGGCAACTAGTTGTATCAAAGAAAACTTGGACATCTGTTTGCCGCAGCCTGTTTTCATTTCGTTTTCCTTTGTTCCCTCCCAAACTTGCGCACATGAGTTTTTTGTGCCCGATGATTTAAACCGACTAACGGTGTTTGTATTTGATGACAATGGATTGTTTTTACAGCAAGTGGACGCCTTACCGACAGGAGACCGTTATCAAGTTGAATTGTCTTTGGAGCCCGCTCACTATCAAATTTTTGCTGTTGCCGGATACGATAGAGATCAAATGCAGAGTGCCCCTTTCATACCAGGGAAAACGAACTTACTCGATGCCTCCGTATCCAGCTACCTCGAACATCGGGACGGTTCGTTGCTGTCAGCCAAACAAGCGCTTTTTATCGGTAGTCATACGCTTACGGTCTCGTCTAAATTACAAGACCAAAAATATTTAATGACCTTGATTCAAAAAACAAAAACGTTGCACATAACGGTAGACGGTATATCCCACGCACTATACCAGATTGCACTTGCCGGAAATGCCGCGCGGTATAGGTTTGACATGGATCAGGTCTACCTAACGGGGAACCCCTTAATGTACTTTTCGCTGGAAGGCGAAGGCCATCGTTATACAGGGCGTACGTTGATTAACTGGCCTATGAGAGGGGAGGGCAATTATACACGCTTACAAATCATTAACCCAGCTACCGGCATGCGACTCCTGAACGAGGATTTGCTGGAATTGTTGTTTCGTGTGCCAGGAATTGACTTGGAATGCGCAGCTGCTTTCCACGTCGAAATTGAATATAGGGTTACTACGGGGCTAGCCATCTACATTAATAATTGGAGGGTACACAGTGGCGGATACGTTCTTATTTAAATATACGACTACCTATGACGAAACACGCGCAATTGTAAGCAATACAAGAGCAATGACTATATCCGTAATAAAGATTAGTATTTAGCCCATGTTAAAGTTAAAGTACCGTAAAATATGCTGGTTACATTGCGCTGCTGCATTAATCTTAATGTTATTTACATGGGGCTGTAACAAGGATAGTGGCAATGAACCAGACCTGCCGAATCGTACTGTCCTTTACTATCTGGGAGGCGATAACAACCTCGCTATAGAAGCCGACGAGAAGATCGAGGCCCTGCGCCGCGGTTTTCCCGGAGGCAAAAATCGGTTAGTGATTTACCGGGATACGGACAACGAAGTACCTCAACTGTTGGAAATTTATCGTGAGGCTAGCGGGGAAAACCATATTCGCATAATGAAAACCTATTCCGAGCAGAATAGTGCTAATAAGCAAACCGTCCGCTTGGTGTTGGAAGATATTGAGCGACTTTTTCCAGCAAAATCTTATGGACTAATTTTGTTCTCCCATGCGTCTGGCTGGCTGCCCAAAGGTGCCCTTACCCAACCGGAATCGGCCCAGTGGTATATGGGAGCAGTGCCTTTATCCATCAGGACACCGATACGGACATACACCGTCGTCATGGACGGAACCATGGAACTCGGCCTGAGTGAATTTGCTTCGGCTATCCCGGATGGCTTTTTCGATTTTATTGTGTTTGAAGCCTGCTTTATGGCGGGGATCGAAGTGCTTTATGAATTGAAAGATAAAACCGTGTATATTTTGTCGTCATCGGCAGAAATCGTGTCACCTGGTTTTACTCCGGTTTATCCGGGGTCATTGCCGTTACTGTTTGAACCACAAGCTGATCTCGTAGGCTTTGCAAAAGCATTCTTCGATTTTTGGGATGGTCAAATTGGAGACTATCGCTCAGCCACCATAACCGTGGCAAAAACCACGGCATTGCACGCGCTGGCAGCATGGGTAAAGAAGCATAACAATATAAATGTATCAGAGGATATCCTGCCTGAGGTTCAGCACTTTGACCGCTACAGAGGTCATCGCTTATTTTTCGATTTCGGTGATTACTATCAGCGAAAGACCTTAGCGGGGACACAAAACGAACTAAACGTCCTATTAAAAAATACTGTCGTTTTTAAAGCTGCCACTCCGGGGTTCATCCCCAATCAATTTGGGTTTGAAATCGAACATCATAGTGGAATTACTACGTATATTCGGCAAGAGCGGTTCAAAAATTTAAACGAAAAATATGAGGAACTTGCCTGGAATAAGGCTACACAAGCTGAACATTAGTGAGCTGACATTGTTAAACTTGAAAACTCAGTATAATGTGCGCTATTACCGTCTTTGAGTATGCAGAAGCTATCTCGAAAACAAAAACTGGACTACGTGTCCTGATCGCAAATAATGTAATCATCGAACAAGTCTTTTTCCTGGAGATCATCAGGCAGTATCTGCCCAACTGGGCTGTCCAAGCGGTGGACAAGTCGGGATTGGAAAATAAATTAAACCAGGCAGATAACGAAGTATATGACCTGGTCGTACTGGAAGAGCGTATTCTCTTGGATGAACCTGAGAAAGTGTATATCAATCATGTCAGGGATAAATATCCGATAGCAAAGATAGCACTGTTCGTTAATCGCGAAAGGCTTTCTCAACTTCGCTCTGTTATCCGGATTTCAGAAATTGATATCATGCTAACAAAAAACTCGGTTGTGGAGGCCATTGCTGAAAAGTTCAGTTTGGCATTTCAAATCGGGGAATAGTCTGCTTCTCCCTCTTTGTTAGTAAGGTTTCACTAGCTGATGGTTGATTAATTAACTGATGAATCCTTTCACATACTGTTTGGTAAGCTCTTCCTGAGGGTTGAACAGCACCTCTTCGGTAGGGCCAAACTCGATAATTTCTCCCATGTATACGAAGATAATGAAGTCTGAAATTCTGCGCGCCTGCCTCAGGATATGCGTAACCAATACGATTGTATACTGTTCCTTGAGCCGGACAAAAAGGTCCTCAATTTTTTGAGTGGATATCGGGTCCAATGCAGACGTGGATTCATCACCAAGAATGATTTCAGGTTCCACAGCCAATCCCCGGGCTAAACACAGGCGCTGCTGTTGTCCAATGGACAGCTTGGCGGCAGGGCTGTGGAGGCGATCCTTCACCTCGTCCCAAAGGCTCGTGTCTCTCAATTGCTTTTCAACGATTCGATCCAACGCCGCCTTTCTCCCAACGCCATGGATCCTCGGGCCAAAGGCGACGTTGTCATAGATAGACATGGGCAGCGGATAAGGCCGCTGGGAAAGTAACCCCATTTTTTTGCGGATATGCGTCACCTCCGCATGGGGTGCGTAGATATCTTCGTCATCTACCAAAACGCTTCCTGAAACCTTTACGTTGGCAGTGTCGTCCAAAAGCCGGTTGAAAGTTTTCAATAACGTGGTTTTACCGCATCCGGACGGACCGATGATCGAGGTGACGCGCTTATCGGGGATATTGATATTGACGTTCTTCAGAATATGTTGACCGTCAATATATACATTCAAGTTTTTAACACTGATCAGCGGATGTTGTGTCATAAGTTATATTTTGTGTTTGGTCTGTTTAGCCACGAGAATATTCGATACCACCACGATTACCAGAATGATGATTGTGAGGATCAACGCAGATGCGTACGCCCGCCCCTGCACTTCAGGTATAGGGCTGCTGAGCTGGAAGAATATCGCCAATGGTAGGGTAGCCGCTGGCTCATCGATGTACCTTGGAATGTTGTCGCTGAAACCTGCGGTAAACAGGACTGAAGCTACGTCACCAATGCCTCTGCCGAATGCGAGGAGGACGGCGGTATAAATGCCTGGACGGATTTGTCTTAAGATGACTTTAGATGCCTCCCATCGGGTAGCTCCTAATGATAATGCGGCATGTTTAAGCTCCTTTGGTACCGTGGAGATCATCTCGTCCAATGTGCGCACCATGATGGGAATAACAAGCAGTGTGACTGCGATGATTCCACCCAGCAGTGATGCGCGCACGCCCAACCAGATCATAATGCTAAATGCAAACGCGCCATAAACGATGGATGGAATACCAAACAGTACGTCATACGCCAATTTGGCTGATTTACTTAATAGACTTCCGTTCTTAAGGTAACTGTTAAGATATACCGAAATCGGAATGCTTACGAACAAGCCTAAGACTGTCGCTCCTCCAGCAAGGTAAAGAGATCCGATGATTGCATTAAGCACACCGCCTTCTTTGCCTATGTAAAAGCCGCCTTGTGGCACTTTGGATATCATATCCCACGTAAGGTGAGGTAACCCTTTGACGACGATTGTACCTATAATTAAGAATAGGCAGGAGCTGACCAATATACAGGCCAACATCATCAATATTTTGAAGATCGCCTCTTCGGACTTTTTCTTGTTTATATCCATCACGAATTATATTTGTATTCTATGCTGTTAAGAATAATACGCGATACCAGGTTGAAAAGGAAGATGATGACAAATAGCAGTAAAGCTGCAAACATCAATGCCGAATCATACAACGGAATTGACATCATTTCCCCGAAATTGTTGGCGATCAGCGCGGGTAGCGGATAACCACCGTCAAAAGCAGTAGTCGGGGCAACAGGTACATTACCGCACACCATCAAGACGGCGATCGTCTCGCCGAAAGCTCTTGAAACGGCCAAAACGGTAGCGGCCACAATCCCTGGTAGCGCGCGTTTGATTACCACTTTTTTTATCGTTTCCCATTTTGTCGCGCCCAATGACAACGAGGCATCTTTCAACTCCTTGGGAATCGTGCGCAAAACCTCTGAAACGATGCTTACCAGAATGGGGAAGATCATCACGGCAAGTACTAACCCTCCGGTAAACACCGTGTAACCGCTGGAGTATTCCATAAAAGGAGGTGCTATGTGTTCACGTACGATAGGGACCACAAAGAAGATGCCCCAGACGCCATAAATGACAGGGGGGATGCCGGCAAGGATGTTCACCAGCGGCAAGAAAATTCTACGGACACTTGGCTTTGCATACTCCGTAACATAAATAGCAGTGAGTAGGCACAGCGGCAACGCCACGACAATGGCGATAAACGTGACCCATAATGTACCCATGATAAATGGATAAAATCCGAATTTGCCGTTGGATGGTGCCCATTCACTTGTGTGAAACAAGGAAAGCAAGGATTGCTCTTCGAATAGTGGCGCCGCGCGGTAGTATAATCCAAAACCAATCAGAAACACTAATGAAACAGATGCCAATGAAAGAACCAGCATAGCATTAGCGATTACTTTGTCTTTTATTATCCTTGGGTTAACCATCAATCAATCAAGTTTGGCTAATTCCTCCGCCAGCAGCTCATCGTTGAGCGGGATGTAGCCGTTTTCCAACAAAATGGACTGGGAGTCTTGGGTAAGCACGAATTTAATAAACTCGGTGAGCACGATGTCATCAGGTTTGCCTTTCATTAGAAAAGATAGGTTCCGCGAAGGAGGCGAAGGATAGCGATTGCCCGCTACCGCAAGAGTAAGGCTATCGATGTCGTCATAAAAATTCTCCGCAGGGCAGATTGTTCCATCACCGTCTAAATCGATAGGAATTATCCGGATACCGGGTGCCTGCTTTCGGGTCTTGAGGTCATAGACAAAGCTGATGTTGCTGAAGCCGATCGCCAACGGGTTTTCTTTAATCGCCTGTACGATCCCAGGGTCGCCGAAAATCCCCACACCTTTGAGGTCCTCTTGCGATTTACCGAAGTATGCGGCCCATGTTTCCGCAGCGCCGGCTGCATCTGACCGTACATAAACGTGTAGATTGTCATTAGAAAAGTAGGGGTTGACCTGATCCCACTTCGACACATTGCCGGATAAAAAGACACGCTCCAATTCAGCTCGTTTGAAACCTCGCTGCAGGATGGCGGCCAAATTGGGATTGCTGCTGTTTACGGTGCCCACCACCGCATCCCTGGCTACATGAATGACAAATGCTCCACGATCGTATTCCTGCGGGTGAACCTCACGCGACACTAGCCCGATATCTACCATGCCGCTCAGCGCATCGGCGATTCCTTTGCCCGCCCCACCAGCAGAAATATTGAACCGGACATTAGGATGGATGGCCTTAAACGCTTCACTCCACAAGACTACGAGCGGATAAAGCGCGAAGGCTCCCGATATACTGACCATACCCTGTAATCCTTTTTCCTTATCGAAGCTCGATGAATTTTTAGGAGCGCAGCTCCATTGTGACAAGCAAAAAAATATCATTACAGATTTTACAACTGCCGACCATCGAATATGGTTAATTTTCATTCTGGCTTTGTTCATCGCTGCAAATATATACAAAATTGGTAGACATTATATTTTATAGATATATTTCTGCTGCCGTAAACTTAACAAACCCATCACGTCGAATTGAAATGAAAAAATAGATTTCTGATTATCAATTATTTAATTTAAACTAAAGTCAGTTTTGTGAATTAATGCTACTAAACCTATATACATTACGTATATTTGCTCCGTACAGCGATTAGCGAACGAAAACATAACATTCATGCAGAGCTTCAGGACGGAACTGGAAAATCCGGTCGTAGAAAACGAAATAATTGAGCTTGAGCGAAAGATCAGGGAATATCAAGAGGGCAAAACCACCGAAGAAAAGTTTCGCAGCTTGCGGCTTGCCAGAGGGATTTATGGCCAACGGCAACCCGGGGTGCAAATGGTTCGCATTAAACTGCCGTTCGGCAAGGTAACGTTTCAGCAGTTGCTGCGCATTGCTGACGTTTCGGATGAATATGCAAGTAGTAACCTGCACCTCACTACGCGTCAGGATATTCAAATTCATTTTGTTAGCCTTGACAGAACACCGGAGTTGTGGGCGAAGTTAGCCCAAGACGACATTACTTTACGCGAAGCCTGTGGGAATACGGTGCGTAACGTTACAGCATCGCCCACCGCGGGTATCGATCCGGAAGAGCCCTTCGATGTGTCTCCTTATGCCCATGCACTATCCTCGTATTTCCTCCGCAATCCCATCTGTCAGGAAATGGGCCGTAAATTCAAATTCGCATTTTCTTCAAGCTCGCGCGATACGGCTTTCACTTATGTCCACGACTTAGGGTTCATCCCCAAAATTCAGGTTGTAGATGGTATCGAACAACGGGGCTTTAAGGTGTTGCTGGGAGGTGGTCTCGGCGCGCAGCCCATGATTGCGTCCGTCGTGCATGAGTTCCTTCCCGAAGATCAATTGATTCCGTATTCAGAAAGCGTTATCCGTGTATTCGACCGTTATGGCGAACGGAATAACCGTAACAAGGCACGGTTCAAGTTCCTGATCCAGAAAATCGGATTGCAAGAAGTGCTACGGCTGATCGACGAAGAGCGTATTGCAAACAAAGTTAAATCGTTTGTGGTGGACGACAGAGCAGTACCGCAGCCAACGCCACCTGAAGCCAACGAGGCGCCGATAGCTACTATTGAAAATCCAATTGCTTATGAACTGTGGGAGAATACAAACGTATCACCGCAGAAACAGGCCGGCTTTTATGCCGTATTTGTAAAGGTGTCTACAGGTGATTTACCGACTTGGAAGGCGAGAAAACTTATTGAAGGTGTGCGAGGACATATTGCCGACGAGATCCGTATCACACAAAACCAAGGGTTGATGTTCAAATTCGTTCGGAAGGATTCTTTGCCGCATATCTATTCGATATTGGACGAAATCGGCCTTTCGGCACCAGGGTTTGATAGTGTAGCTGATGTAACCACATGTCCGGGCACCGATACTTGCAACTTGGGGATTTCAAACAGCACAGAAATGGCTCGCGTACTCGAGCGCATTATATATGATGAATATGCCGATTTAGTATATAACCGAGAGCTAAAGGTAAAAATTAGCGGCTGTATGAATTCCTGTGGTCAGCACGGTTTGGCACATATCGGGATACATGGCAGCTCGTTGAAAGCTGCCGGCAAAGTTGTTCCGGCTGCTCAGGTAATGCTTGGCGGCGGCACGTTGGGGGACGGGCTCGGTCGGGCGGCAGAACGGATTGTTAAAGTTCCTTCGAAGCGAGTAACCGATGTGTTGCGGTTGATTTTGGACGATTACGCAACACACGCATTCAAGAGCGAGCTCTTCCATCAGTATTACGACCGTCAGACCAAGGATTATTTTTACCGTATGCTCAAGCCGCTGGCCGACCTTTCTACCTTATCGGAAGACGAATTTGTGGATTGGGGGCACGAAGAAATGTTCCACACGGCAATTGGTGTTGGTGAATGCGCGGGTGTGGTAATCGATTTGGTTGCCACATTATTGTATGAAGCCGAGGAAAAACTGGGATGGGCCGGCGAGAGCTTCAATGCTGGGGCATATGCCGACGCTATCTATCACGCGTACAGCGTGTTTATCAGTGGTGCGAAAGCGCTTTTATTGGATAAAGGTATAAACAGCAGTTCGCAACATGGAATTATCAGAGATTTTGACGTAAATTTCGTCGAACCCGGTGAATTCACGTTTCCTGGCGGCTTCAGTGAACAGGTGCTCCAGATCAACAAACATGATCCGTCGCCAGACTTTGCCAAGCGATATTTAGCCGCAGCGATCGACTTCTATAAGGCCACACAATCGAAAAGGGAAACAAAGCGTGTGATAAACGCCTAGATTGACTGAGCAAAGCATCATGAAACATAACAGTAAGCAGAGTACAGCAATGAAGCGCTATTCAAGAATCACATTGGTAGGGGCAGGACCGGGCGACGCGGATTTGATCAGTCTGAAAGGACTGAAAGCGTTGTCGACTGCCGACGTGATACTCTATGATGCGTTGGTGAATGAAACATTGCTTGAATACGCTCCCAAGGAAGCACTTCGCATATTTGTGGGCAAGCGAGCCAATCATCATACATACCGCCAGCACCAAATCAACGAGATGCTGGTTAGCTATGCACGATCCAACGGCCATGTAGTACGGCTGAAGGGGGGTGATCCGTTTGTATTCGGCCGCGGCGGGGAAGAGCTTGAATATGCTAGTGAACATGGCATCCGTACGGACGTGGTTCCGGGCATATCCAGCTCGATAGCACTTTCCGGACTTCAGGGCATCCCGCTAACTTATCGCGGTGTCAGTGAAAGCTTCTGGGTCATCACTGGCGCAACTACTGCAGGTGTGGTTTCAAAGGATATTTATACCGCCGCTAAGACGGACGCCACGGTAGTGGTGTTGATGGGAATGAATAAACTAACGGAAATTGCACAGGTTTATCTGCAAGGGGGCAGGGGGGAACTGCCCGTGGCAATTATCCAGAACGGTTCGATGCCGGATGAAAAAATTGTGCTGGGGACAATGGCTACAATCGTCGCGAATGCCAGCGAGCAGCGGATAAGCGCCCCGGCGGTGATCGTGATCGGTGATGTGGTGGCCAAACATGAACACTTTGCCGCACGGCAACATAAAGCAGTGGCGATATGATTAAAAATACTGAAAACCAGCTGTTCCCCGTTTTTTTGCAGTTAAATAGACTGCGGACGCTTCTCGTGGGAGGTAGCACGGTGGCGTTGGAAAAGCTCTCTGCTTTGTTAGTCAATAGTCCGCACTCCAATGTAACCGTAGTCGCTAAGCGGATCATCCCAAATGTCCGCGAATTCGTCAAAAGCTATCCATCGGTGCAATTGCATGAACGAGCCTTCGAAGACGCGGATTTAGCGCATGTGGATTTGGTGTTGGTTGCTTCGAATAACGCTCGTCTGAACAGGCAGATCCGCGAGGAAAGCCGTAAGCGAAACCTCTTGATCAATGTGGCCGACAAACCGGAATTATGTGACTTTTACCTCGGCTCGGTCGTCAAAAAAGGGAACCTGAAGATTGGAATATCCACCAATGGCAAGTCGCCCACGATTGCCAAAAGGATAAAGGAATTATTGAACGAAGCGCTGCCGGACGAAATCGATGAAACATTAAACTATATGAGCCAGCTACGTGATCTGTTGAAAGGAGATTTCACGGACAAGGTAAAGGCGCTGAATGCGCATACCGCAGTACTGCTGACAAAGGAGGGGAATATATGAACGCATTGGTCGAAGAAATACAAAAACTCGTGCGCGGAAAAACGGTATTGGAATCCTTGCGGCTGGTCGCCGGCCGATTTCCCGGAAAGGTGGTTTTTTCCACCAGTTTCGGGATTGAAGATCAGCTGATTACGCATTTTATTTTTAGCAACAACTTACCGATCCGTGTTTTTACATTGGAAACAGGACGGTTGTTTCCAGAAACGTACTATGTCTGGAACCGTACGTTAGAAATCTATTGCAAAGAAATAGAGGCGTATTTTCCCGACACACACGCTATGCAACAGTTGATCAACCAAAAAGGGCCGTCGAGTTTCTATGAATCGGTTGAAAATCGTAAAGAATGCTGCCGTATCCGTAAAATAGAGCCGTTGCAAAGGGCATTGAACGGCGCGGCATGCTGGATCACGGGAATCCGGTCCGAACAATCAGATAACAGGCAAGACATGTCCCCAGTTGAATGGGATAATGGCAACCGGTTGGTGAAGTTCCATCCCATCTATAATTGGACACTGGATGAGGTGTGGGAATATGTAAAAAAACACCAGATCCCTTACAATCCATTGCATGACAAAAATTTTCCAAGTATCGGCTGTGCGCCATGCACCAGAGCGGTAAGACCGGGGGAGGACTTCAGGGCCGGTAGATGGTGGTGGGAAGAAAAGAGCAAGAAAGAGTGCGGATTGCACGCGACATGAGGGCATTGGGGCAACTTAACGGGTGAATATAAAACGACATATGGATTATTTAGACCATCTAGAGGCAGAAGCGATATACATTTTACGGGAAGTAGCCGGACAATTCGACAAGCCAGCATTGCTATTTTCGGGGGGAAAAGATTCGATAACACTGGTGCACTTGGCGGAAAAGGCATTCAGACCAGGTAAGTTTCCGTTTCCGCTGGTGCACATCGACACCGGCCATAATTTTCCGGAAACCATTGCTTTTCGGGATGAACTGGTCGCAAGGATTGGCGAAAAACTGATTGTGGGTTATGTACAGGATAGCATTGACGCCGGCAAAGTGGTTGAGCAGAAGGGTAAGAACGCGAGCCGAAATGCCCTGCAGACCGTTACCCTGCTGGACACAATAGCTGAGCATGGGTTTGATGCATGCATTGGCGGTGCCAGAAGAGACGAAGAGAAAGCACGGGCAAAAGAACGGATTTTTTCCGTCCGTGACGAATTTGGGCAATGGGATCCGAAACGGCAGCGCCCCGAATTGTGGAGCTTGTATAATGGTCGCATCCACAAAAATGAAAACGTCCGTGTTTTTCCCATCAGCAACTGGACAGAATTGGATGTTTGGAATTATATCCGACGGGAAAACATCGAACTGCCTTCGATCTATTTTTCACATGGTCGGGATGTTATTACCCGAAACGGTCAATTAATGGCTGCAACAGCGTTTCTAAACATGGATCACGAAGATGTAATTGAATATCGCAACGTTCGCTTCCGCACAGTTGGAGATATGACTTGCACCGCAGCGGTTTTGTCGGAAGCTTATCACATTGACGACATTATTGAGGAAATTCGCGCATCGAAAATCAGCGAAAGAGGTGCGAGGATGGACGACAAAGTATCGGAAGCCGCTATGGAAGAACGCAAAAAAGGAGGGTATTTTTAATGGACTTATTGAAATTTATCACAGCAGGAAGTGTAGACGACGGTAAAAGTACCCTGATCGGAAGATTATTGTATGACACCAATTCCGTATTGGATGACCAGTTGGAAGCAATTCAACAGGCAAACCGTAAAAACAACGATGGCACGTTGGACCTCGCTATATTGACCGACGGATTGAAAGCGGAACGGGAACAAGGAATCACCATAGATGTGGCTTACAAGTATTTTCAAACCAAAAAGCGCAAATTCATCATAGCGGATGCACCAGGGCATATCCAGTACACGCGCAATATGGTCACCGGTGCTTCCAATGCCGATCTAGCCATTATTTTGATTGATGCAAGAAAAGGGGTCGTCGAGCAAACCCGGCGGCATTCATTTATTGTAGCGCTACTGGCGACACCGCATGTACTGATTTGCGTCAATAAGATGGATATGGTAGACTATGATCAGGCAGTATTCGACAAAGTGAAGGACGATTATGAGCGACTGAGGGAAAGCCTAAACATCCAACAAGTAGACTATATTCCAGTGAGTGCATTAAAGGGCGACAACATCGTCAGCTGGTCGGCCAATATGCCGTGGTACGCCGGAAAGCCCATGCTCGATTTTTTGGAAACCGTCGCTATCAATCGCGTTTCAGAAACTGCAAAGGCACGGTTTCCTGTCCAATGGGTTATTAGACCTCAGACGGATGAATTGCATGACTATCGGGGATATGCCGGTCGCGTTATAGGTGGCACATTTCAAGTAGGAGACCCTATAGTGGTTTTACCGTCCAGCTTCAGCAGCACTATTAAACGCATTGAACTGGCCACAAATGAGCTGGACATCGCTGAAAATGGTGCCTCGGTGGTTATTCATCTCGCAGATAACATCGACATTGGTCGCGGCGATATCTTGGTGAAGCAATATGAATTACCGCCGGTGTCCCAACAGTTTGAAGCGGATATCTGTTGGATGGACACCAAACCGCTTGATCTGAAGCAGGTATATCTGCTTCAACATCACAGCAAACTCACTAAAATAAAAATATTAGACATTCTTTACCGAATTGATATACAAACGCTTGGAAAAGCAAATGGTGGAGACTTTGGGCTAAATGACATAGGACAGATACAATTCAAATCGGCCGAACCGCTAACGATCGAGCCGTATAAGGAGAATAAATCAAACGGCGGTGCGATCTTGATTGACCCGCGCAATCATTTAACTGTCGCCGCATTAATGGTTACCAAATCCGAGTAGGCGTGCAAAGCCGCTTCAAACCTCTGCAGAAGGACCCGAAAGTTTCTATTTAACATAACGTAAATTATGTATATTTTACCATTTAAAAGCAATTTCGAGGTCCTTAAAAAAAGGCGATTTCTATTGCATGTGTCCCTACAAAACACAAAGTTTGTTGAATTTTTTTAAATTTGCGATTCCAAACGTAATATTAGATTCAAGCATGTCAAATTATTTCAAATCATTCATTGACGACGTCAAGGCACGCAACCCGGACCAGCCTGAGTTTTTACAGGCTGTAAAAGAGGTCGCTGAAGACATCGTTCCTTATATAACCGAAAACGCGCCTGAATGCATTGACTTAAAATTACTCGAACGCATAGTTGAGCCCGAACGCATCATTTCATTCAGAATTGTTTGGCAGGATGACGGGAATAATGTTCATGTGAACCGGGGTTACCGCGTGCAGATGAACAGTGCGCTTGGACCATATAAGGGCGGCCTACGTTTTTCGACCGCCGTAAATTTAAGTGTGTTGAAGTTCCTCGCATTTGAACAAACGTTTAAGAACAGCCTTACCGGACTGCCGCTCGGCGCAGGAAAAGGTGGTGCTGACTTCGATCCGAAAGGAAAATCTGATAATGAAATCATGCGCTTTTGCCAGAGTTTCATGACCGAGCTTTCTCGCCATATTGGCGCAGAAACCGACGTGCCTGCAGGTGATATTGGCGTAGGCGAACGAGAAATAGGCTATCTATTCGGCCAATACAAACGACTACAAAATAACTTCACCGGCGTGTTGACCGGCAAAGGGCCGGCTTGGGCTGGCAGCTTTATTCGCCCGGAGGCTACCGGATTCGGTTTGCTGTATTTTGTTGAACGGATGCTTTATGAACATGGTGAGTCGTTGAAAGGCAAAACCGTAGCGATTTCTGGCGCAGGAAACGTCGCTTATTATGCTGCTTTAAAAGCGATTTCCATGGGCGCTAAGGTAATTACTGTTTCGAATAGCAACGGAACTGTTTATGACGCAAACGGCTTCTCATTAGAAAAGCTTGATTTTGTAAACTCACTGAACCGCAATTTACAAGCATACACCGAGCGCTATGCAGCGGAATATCATGCCGGCAAAAAACCTTGGCAGTTTCCATGCGATGTCGCCCTCCCCTGCGCCACACAGAATGAACTGGATGAACACGACGCTAGACAGCTTCTCGAAAACGGATGCACTTGTATAGCCGAGGGCGCAAACATGCCCTGTACGGACGATGCCGTTAAAATCATACAGCAATCCAATATTTACTATGCGCCCGGTAAGGCCGCTAATGCCGGTGGCGTGGCGGTTTCGGGCCTTGAAATGTCTCAAAACAGACTTGGCCAGCAATGGTCTGCGGATAAAGTAGACGGCAAACTAAAGAAAATCATGCATGATATCCACGACACTTGTGTGCATTACGGGAGAAACAAAAACGGAGCCGTTAACTACTTGAAAGGCGCCAATATCGGTGGGTTCGTGAAGGTTGCAGCCGCAATGAAAGCGCAAGGTTTAGTATAATACACGTAGATTGATGTTCAAGCATGAGAACAATAGCTGAACTGCCTCATCCTGAGTTTAAAATTACCATTTTCGCAATGAACCAGAAGTTTATTATTAAATTTGAACAGGGACTGCTGGAGCAGGTTTACAAAATTGCGGAAATGGACGTCACCGGTGGTGTCGATGGCGTCTTTCAACTGATCGATGAGGAGTTCAGCCGATCGGTATCATTACGGTTTGAAGAAATGCACCAATCATTTATACAGACTTATAATCGACATGAATACTAAATATATTTCATCTGCTCTCAATCAGCTGCCCAACGACCCACGGCACCGCAACGGTTGCCCGCTCGTCTATGCAAATCACACCATGCTGCCTTGCCAGCGCTGAGGCCTGTGGATCCGCAAAATACGTTATCGTACCTGCTGGTACTTCGTCCAATAATCCCGCTGCCGGGTATACCTGCAGCGAAGTACCAACAACAATGAAAATGTCAGCCGTGCGGCAAATACCGATGGCCTCTCTCATGGCAGGAACCGCTTCACCGAACCACACCACATGCGGGCGGAGTTGACTGCCTAATTCACACCTGTCTCCCATCCGGATTTCATTCCCAACCACTGGATAGGTCAATTTGGGGTCAATACTTGATTGAGATTTGGTGAGCAAGCCATGGAGATGCAATACCGTGCTTGACCCTGCTCGTTCGTGAAGATCATCGATATTTTGCGTAATAACCGTTACCTGATATTTCCGTTCCAGCTCTGCCAGGGCAAAGTGGGCCGCGTTCGGCTTGGCGGCCAATACCGCTTTGCGGCGCACGTTGTAAAAGTGCTGCACCAAATCAGGGTTTTTTGCCCACGCTTCCGGGGTAGCGACGTCTTCTACTCTGTGCCCCTCCCACAATCCGTCATTTCCCCTGAACGTCTTCAGTCCGCTTTCCGCGGAGATTCCAGCTCCGGTAAATACCACGATGTGCTCCATGGATGCAAATAAAGCAAATTCTCAAAAAATTAACGAATGATGAAGCAATGGCTTACCTTTGTTGGCCATGATCGAACTGTTTACAGATGGTGCCTCAAGCGGCAACCCTGGTCCGGGGGGCTATGGGGTCATCCTCCGCGCAGGCCCGCATTACAAAGAGATATCGGAAGGCTTCCGAAAAACTACAAACAACCGCATGGAGTTGCTCGCTGTCATAAAAGGACTAGAAGCGTTAAAAAAACCGCGACAGGAAGTAGTAGTCTACTCCGACTCCAAATACGTGATTGACGCAGTAGAAAAAGGATGGGTCCACGGCTGGGTGCGCAAGGGTTTTGCGGGTAAAAAAAACAAGGACCTATGGATACGCTTCCTCAACGTTTACAAATTACACAAGGTGCGCTTCGTCTGGATAAAAGGTCATGCCGGCCATCCTGAAAATGAACGCTGCGACCAGCTTGCTGTACAAGCTTCGCTCGACTCTGCGCACTGGAAAATAGACGGAATATTTGAATGTGGCAACTACTAGAAAGCTGTTTGCGAAATCCATAGATCACCGGATAAGCTCATCGCTGTATACATATCTAATTTCATCACGGAGATTATAGCGCGAAGCCATCACCTCTCCGTATGCCCCAGCCGTTCGGATAGCGATAAGATCACCGCGTTTTGATTGCGGAAGCAGCACTTCCTTGCCGAAACAGTCGCTGCTTTCACAGATGGGGCCTACGACATCGTAGTGTACCTGCACTGTGCTATTACTATAAGCAGCGGTAAGGTTCTCAATTTTATGATATGCTTGATACAATGCTGGCCGCATTAGCTCAGTCATGCCCGCATCGAGAATCAGAAAATCTTTCTTAATTCCATTCTTGACATACAGTACCCGGCTAACAAGGCTCCCACTTTGGGACACCAATGCCCTGCCGAGTTCAAAATGTACATCCTGCCCCGGTTTGCGTTCAAGAAATTCTGCAAAAACAGCGAAATAAGACTGGAAATCGGGAATAGGCGCTGTGTCTGGGTGGTGATAATCAACACCTAGCCCCCCTCCTACGTTGAGCACGCGGAGACGGAAACCGCGATCGTCAAACCAATTATTCAGCTCGTTAACTTTGACACATAAACTTTTAAACACGTTAAGATCGGTTATTTGTGACCCGATGTGAAAATGTATGCCGATCAGCTCAATATGCTGGCATTGTCTTAACACTTCAATAGCTTCTCCCAGTTCCCAGTGCGCAATGCCGAATTTGTTCTCATCCAAGCCTGTGGTGATGTAATGGTGGGTCTGCGCGTCCACGTTGGGGTTTATGCGAAGCGCTACCTGGCCCTTCTTTCCTGCGGCACCGGCCAATTCGTCTATGATCCGCAATTCCTGTATGGATTCGACGTTGAACGCAAAAATATTGCAGCTCAGTGCGTGGCTTATTTCTTTGTCCGATTTGCCGACCCCGGCAAACACAATTTGGTCAGGGTTGAATCCTACTTCAACAGCTTTCTTCACTTCGTTGCCGCTCACACAATCCGCGCCGAAGCCGGCCTCACGAATAAATCCGAGCACCCGGTCATTGAAATTTGCCTTCAAGGCATAATGCACATGAAAACCAAACTTGGTGGAAGCCCGTTTCGCGGCATCCAATGTCCGTTTCAGTAAATCTAGGTCGTAATAATAAAACGGCGTTTCTTTTTCGGAGAAATGAGTAATGCGGTTGGCGTCAAACATCATGTCGGTCATTCGCTTGGTTGTTAAAATAGCCTATTGTGCAACGACCGCAAAGCCTCTACCTTGTACGCTGTTTGTAACACCAAAGATATGTTGTAGTTGCTTCCGCCGTATGAAATCATTCGGACCGGAATATGTTTTATAGCATCAAGTACCCGCGAAGCGTACCCATGAGTATCCACACTGAAGTCTCCCACAACGCAAACAATGGTCTGTTCCCTGTCGATTTCAACGGAACCGAAATTGTTGAGTTCCGTCGCGATTTCATCCAAATACTTTGTGTCATCGATAGTCAGCGATACGGCCACCTCCGATGTGGTGATCATATCGATAGGGGTTTTATACCGCTCAAACACTTCGAATATCCTACGCAGAAAGCCATACGCCAGCAGCATCCTAGATGAATGGATGCGGATGGCGGTAATGCCGTCTTTTGCTGCGATGGAGCGCACTACCCCTTTCGCAGCTCCTTCTTTGTTGATCAGCGTGCCGGGAGCCCGAGGATCCATGGTGTTAAGAAGTCGCACAGGCACGTTGTAACGCTGAGCAGGGAATACACTCTGCGGATGAAGTATCTTCGCACCAAAATAGGCCAGTTCCGCAGCCTCGTCAAAACTCAGATTAGCAATAGGCGTAGTTCCTTTTACAATACGCGGATCATTATTGTGCATACCGTCGATATCTGTCCAAATCTGAATCTCGTCAGCAGTTATCGCAGCGCCGATGAGCGAGGCCGTATAATCGCTTCCCCCTCTTCTAAGATTATCGATCTCGCCAAAGGAGTTTCTGCATATATAACCTTGAGTTATAAATAGATTGTGATCACTTGCCTGCAGTAACAGTTCTGTTAGATTTTCCCTGATGAAATCAATTTTAGGTTCGTTGTCTTCATCGATCTTCATGAAGTCAAGTGCCGGCAGCAATTTGGAACGTATTCCAAGTTCCGTCAGGTAGAAATGAAAAAGTGTGGTTGATATTAGCTCGCCTTGCGCCAGGATAACTTTTTCCTCAAGGGGGGTGAACAAGTGGCTCGCTAACGACGAAATTAAGCTGAAATGGTAATCAATTAATTCGATGCCGTTCCGTAGACCTTCTTCGGTGGAGAAAAGCTCGGCAACTAGCTCCTTGTATTTGTCATTAAGTGCCTTGATGCATGCGGCGGCCCGGTCCTTTTCTTCAGCGTAAAAAGCTTGGGATATCTCAACCAAGGCATTGGTGGTGCCTGCTACGGCAGACAATACAACGATCTGACGTTCCCGTGTGTCGATAATATCAAGCAGCGCTTTGATGCGTTCCGCGTTGCCTACGGACGTTCCTCCGAATTTCAGTACTTTCATTGGCGATAAATCGTTAAAACGGCACAAAGTTAGCTAAATAGCCCTTTATGCCGTCATAAAAGATTCGGATTATTTTTTAAGGTGCTCAATGATCAGATTGGCCAGCTCTTCGCCGATTCGCTCCTGCGCTTCGTTTGTGGCCGCACCGATATGCGGGGTTAGGGATATTTTCGGGTGTGTCAACAGTTCCTGGCGTGGAGTAGGTTCGTTCTCGAACACATCCAGCCCAGCAAAAGACACCTTTCCACTGTCCAGTGCAGCGATGAGCGCGAGTTCATCGATGACACCACCGCGTGACGCATTGACAATGCCTACCCCATCCTTCATCAAACCGAACTCAACTTCGCCAATGATCGGTTTATCCGTGTAGGGAAGGTGTAACGAAATAAAATCCGCACGTTTTAACAATTCGCTGATGTCCACCTGCTGAATAGGGACATCTACCACAATCCCTCCTGAAAGTGCCAACGAAAGATGTTTCGGCGCTTCAAAAAGATCGCTTACTATGACGTCCATCCCCAGTCCCAGACCAACCTTACCCGTTTCCCGACCGATCCGTCCAAACCCGATTATACCCAGCGTTTTCCCCCGCAGTTCGATACCCTTGGCGTACTTCTTTTTTAGGTTGCTGAAATTTGTACCGCCTTCAGCGGGCATCCTGCGTTGAGCATCGTGAAGGAAGCGTACACCGCTTAATAAATGTGCGAAGACCAATTCTGCCACAGACAACGAAGATGCCGCAGGCGTATTCACTACCGCAACCCCTTTGGAGCGCGCATATTCAACATCAATATTATCCATACCTACCCCACCCCTGCCGATCAGTTTTAAGTCGGGGCAGGCATCGATTAGGGCTTTCCGCACCTTAGTAGCACTGCGCACGGTAATGGCATCATAACCTTGCAGTTTTCCAAACAGCTCATCCTGTGGTATGTGATTGGTGTCGACGGTAAACCCTGCATTTTCAAGTAGCTGTTTGCCCAATGGATCAATCCCGTCGTTCGCTAATATCTTCATTTTACTTAGTTTTTTCTTCAAACTCCTGCATTGCATCAACCAGCGCGTTTACGCCTGCTATGCTAAGCGCATTATAAATGGACGCTCGGAAGCCGCCAACGCTCCGGTGTCCCTTGAGACCTACCAGGTTGCGCTCTTTTGCCAGTTCCAAAAACGCTGCTTCATGAGCCTTGTCTTCCGTTATGAAAGTTACGTTCATCCGTGAACGGTCTTCTACTACGGCGGTACCCCTGAATAACGGGTTCCGATCTATTTCGTCGTATAGCGTGCGCGCCTTAATAATGTTTTCTTGTTCGATCACCTTCACCCCTCCTTTGTTTTTCAACCAGCGGAGGTTAAGCATAGATACGTAAATCGAAAACACTGGAGGTGTGTTATACATCGAGCCGGAACCGATATGTGTCTGGTAGTCAAAAATACTTGGCAATGTACGTCCTACCTTTCCCAAAAGCTCGTCTTTGACAATAACAAGGGTAACACCTGCCGGACCCATGTTTTTCTGTGCTCCAGCATAAATCAGGCCGTAATCAGCCACATTGACTTTGCGGCTCAAGATATCCGACGACATGTCTGAAACTAAGGGAACGTCTGCCTTTGGCGTCTCGAGCATCTCCGTCCCGAAAATCGTGTTGTTCGACGTAAAATGAAAATATGCTGCATCGGCCGGCACTTCATAGGCCTTCGGTATATATGTATAATTGGCATCAGCAGAGGAAGCGACAACCGTTACCTCGCCAACTTTTCTTGCTTCCTTGATGGCCTTGCTCGCCCAAGTTCCAGTATCCAGGTACGCACATTTTCGTCCTTCAGGCAATAGATTAAGCGGCACCATTGCAAATTGGGTGCTTGCGCCACCCTGGAGGAAAAGGACGGAATAACCAGTTGGTACGGAAAGCAATTCACGCACGAGACGTTCAGCTTCAGCAATTACCGCCTCGAATTCCTTGCTCCTGTGCGATATCTCGAGAATGGAAAGTCCGGTATCGTTAAAGTTCAGCACGGCTTGCGATGCCTCCTGGAAGACCTCCTGTGGCAAAATACAGGGTCCAGCTCCAAAGTTATGTTTCATATCGTTAGCTTATCAAGGGTATATCCCGTTTTTATGGCTGCAAAATTAATAATTATTTATTGAAATCAATTCAATGATTCCAATAAATAATTGCGAATAATTCAATAAAACTGGGTTCCCGCGGTCAATCTAACAACAGCACCTTCCATGCTTTATGCACATCACCGGCATCAAGAAATTCTGCGGCTTTCCGGTGCAAGTGGATTTGCAGAGTTGCCTTATCGCCGATAAAGGCGTTAAACATATCGCAGATTTCAGATTCTGTACGGAGCGCCTCCACCTCTTCATCAGAAGGGAGCTCTTCGACATTTCCTAGCTGGCCTAGGTGATTGCCGGTGAGTACCGGTGAAAGCCTGATATGCTGGGGCAGTTGGTCCACGCCGATACCCAAGCTCCGCAAGGGTTTCGCTACGCGGAATAAATTTTCGGACGTCACCCTGCAATACCAATCGCCACCAAGCCGCGCCACTAGGTCAAGTTTAGCTTGGTCGATACGATTGCCATCGTCCAGAACCTGCTCCTGCACATGCATTCGTAGTACTTCTGCCACTACTAAGC
Source organism: Parapedobacter deserti (assembly GCF_042646065.1). NCBI lineage: Bacteria > Pseudomonadati > Bacteroidota > Sphingobacteriia > Sphingobacteriales > Sphingobacteriaceae > Parapedobacter > Parapedobacter deserti. The sequence continues at coordinate 120,353 of NZ_JBHRTA010000022.1, read as the reverse complement.
TTCCGGCTCCGGGCGAATCCGCTAGTTCAATGATTTCGCGCACTTTGCATTCCAGTTGTACTGGCGACTCGGCGACCCGAGGCGGCATCACCAGCTCTGATGCCGTCGGCGTGAAACCCGCTTTATCAAACTCGTTTACTTCCTTCGCATACTCTGTACTCGCCAACGATTGTTGCTGTACCATGCCATAATCAACGATATTGATGACGACTTGGGGCACTTCCCTCATGTTTTCGAGTGTGTGCTTGGTGCTCCCGTCTCGGATCCGGCGCAAAGGTGAAAACACGCAAATCGGTGGGCGCTGGGACATCAGATTGAAATAACTGAACGGGCTCAGGTTTACGCGTCCAGACCCGTCGATTGTGCTTGCGAAGCAGATAGGCCTTGGGGCAACAGCGTGTTTGATCAGGTCGTCGAATTGCGGGTGGGTGTACGGATCGAAGCGTTTTGTCATCGGCGCAAAGCTATGAAACTATGATGCAAATTCCAATTTCACGGTATTCAATAGCCGCCCCAACCCTGTCACCTCCATCTCTACTACATCCCCCGGTTGCAACCATTGGGGAAGATATGACGGGTCCTGAAGCTTTTTTGTGCCGTTCAATTCAAGGAAACAGCCTGTACCTACTGTTCCGGATCCGATAACATCGCCTGGATACACCTCTGCGCCATAGGAAACGCGCTCAATGATTTCGGCAAATGTCCAATGCATGTCGGCGAGACTACCCTTGGATACCCGAATTCCGTTGATCTCACAGGTCATCTCCAGATTATAAACATTCCCAATGTGCCCAGCAGCGGGCGCGGTTCGGAAGTCCTCCAGCTCGTCGGGCGTAACGAGGTATGGACCCATAGCGGTTGCAAAATCCTTGCCCTTTGCGGGTCCCAGGTTGAGCTTCATCTCTTCCATTTGCAGGCGTCTGGCACTAAGGTCATTCATAATCATATAGCCAGCGATGTAGCCATCGGCGTCGCTTGCCTTTATGTTCTTCCCCCCTTTATTGAGCACGACGGCTACCTCCAATTCAAAATCCAGCTGGTCGAAGTGAAGCGGCATGCAAAAGATGTCGCCCGGGCCGCAAACAGCCTGGTGGTTGGTAAAGTAAAACACAGGAAATCGGTCAAATTCAGAGAGCATCGCCAATCCCCTGTTCCGCCGGGAAGTTTCCACATGCTGCCTGAACGCATAGGCGTCGCGGCAGGACGTTGGTTGGGGAACCGGTGCAACCAGGCGAACTGCTTGTAGAGGCTCAACATCGGTAGGGCCCGTTGTCAGTCGGACGGCCACACGCTTAGCTAACTCCATGGCATCAGTGCCGCCCCTCAGAAAATCAGCCATGTTATCTGGCAATTGGGGATTGGCTTGATGTAGGTCATAACGTAGGGTACCGATGGCTATCCCTAGCCGGTCTTTATTATCGACATTATATGAAAACAACTTCATATGCACCTTACAAATGTTTGTACTGATGGGTTATTCAATACCGTACTTTTCCATTTTGTTATAGAGCGTCTTGCGGTCTATATTGAGCATCTGAGCCGCCTTGCTCTTGTTGTATTTTGCTTTTTGAAGGACGTCCAAAATCAACTTACGTTCGTGCGCCTCACTATGTAGGCGCAAGTCGGGATTATCTGCGGAAGGCGCCGGCTCCGTCGCGCCTTGGTGCTTAATTGCAAACACCATTTCTTGGGGCAACGCTGAGATGTCGGCCGTATGCCCACGGGATAGCAGCACCATGCGTTTAATGACGTTTTTCAACTCCCGCAAGTTGCCCGGCCAATCGTACGCATCGAAAATGTCTTTGACCTCGTCGGCCAATTCGCGGACGTCCCGGCCTAATTCGTCGTTGGCTTTCTTAACAAAGAAATCGACAAACTGTTGGAAGTCGCCTCTTCTCTCACGGAGCCCGGGTACAACGATCTCAAACTCATTAATACGATGGTAAAGATCTTCCCTGAACTTACCTGAACCGAGCAGATCTTCATTGGTAGCTGCGATAACTCTCACGTCTACGCTGATGGTCTTATTCGCACCTACCGGTTGTATTACCTTCTCTTGCAACGCCCGCAATAATTTCACCTGCACATCATACGACAAGTTTCCTATTTCATCGAGAAAAAGCGTTCCGCCGGACGCCTCAACAAATAGCCCAGTCTTATCGTTAAGGGCTCCGGTAAAAGATCCTTTAATGTGTCCGAAAAGCTCGCTCGATGCCAGTTCTTTAGACAGGGTACCGCAGTCTATAGAGACAAAAGGCGCATTCGTCCTTGTGCTCAACCGGTGAATGGATCGGGCCACGTATTCCTTCCCTGTGCCACTCTCTCCGCGGATCAACACCGACATATTTGTAGGTGCAACTAACGAGATATATTCATGGAGTTTACGGGCGGCTGCGCTTGTTCCTTGCACGGAATCTGTAGGGTCCGTACCCTCTTTGTTTGGACGTGGGTACGAAGGGTGTGCTCGCTGGGGAGATTTACCTTCAAGTGCTTCGTTCACCACCATTAGCAGTTCATCCGGATTTACAGGTTTGGTAATGTAATCAAAAGCCCCCTGCCGAATCGCTTTCACAGCGGTCCTGACATCGTTAAAACTGGTCATGATAATCGACGGGACGTACTTGCCCTGCACCCGGAGCGCCTCCAATACGTCCAATCCTATCCCATCCCCCAGCCGGTAGTCCAAAAGGATTAAGTGGAACGTTTCGTGTTTAAGCGCTTCGATGCCGCTTTTTACGCTATATTTCACCGAGACATCGAATCCTTTCTTTTTTAGGAAGTTTTCGAGAATGGCGGCAAACGTTGTGTCATCTTCTACCAATAGAATATTGGCCATGGGGTCCGTCATTTAAAAATGAGTATCTGTTGTTTATATCGAACGTTCAATGCCGGGTTTTATTTTATCGATGATTGCTGAAGCAAATTCACTCGTTCTTAGCAGTTTTCCGCCTTCCATGTGGTTAAAGAAGTCGATGGTGACGGTTTTCTGTAAAATGGTTTCCTTTAGGGCGGTTACAATCGCTGCTGCGGCTTCATTCCATCCAATGTATTCCAACATCATTACGCCACTGAGTATCACTGACGATGGATTCATGCTGTCAGTATCTGCAAATCGCGGCGCTGTACCATGTGTAGCCTCGAATACAGCGTGTCCTGTACGGTAATTGATATTGGCTCCCGGCGCAATACCGATGCCGCCAACAATAGCCGCCAGTGCATCCGAAATGTAGTCACCGTTCAGATTCAATGTAGCAATAACGGAATAATCTTTGGGATTCAACAAAATTTGCTGCAGAAAATTGTCGGCAATGACGTCCTTTACAATGATTTTGCCCTCGTTTTGGGCCGCCACTAATGCTGCATTTGCATGCTTCTCCCCATTCGACGCTTTCATTTTTTCCCATTGAGCCCACGTATACGTATAATCAGTGAAATCGGCCTCGGCAAGTTCGTACCCCCAATTCTTGAATGCACCCTCCGTGTACTTCATGATGTTGCCTTTGTGTACTAATGTCACTGAGGGTAGGCGGTGCCGGATGGCGTATTCGATAGCGGCCCTTACCAGCCGCTTAGACCCGTTTTCAGAAACCGTTTTAATGCCTAGCGCCGTATCCGCCGTGAAATTGAAATCAACCGCCAGATCACGCTCAAGGAAATCTTTTAGATGGTCACCGTCGGCAGAACCGGCACTAAACTCGATCCCTGTGTAGATGTCCTCCGTATTCTCTCTGAAGACCACCATATCTACATATTCAGGGTGTTTTACCGGCGAGGGCACGCCTTTAAACCAGCGTGTGGGTCGTTGGCAGACATAGAGATCGAGCGCTTTTCGTATCGCCACATTTAGCGAACGGATTCCGCCGCCGATCGGCGTGGTCAGTGGGCCCTTTATGCCAACCAGGTGGTTATGCAGCGTATCAAGCGTTTCCTGAGGCAGCCACTCCCCGGTGAGGTTAAATGCCTTCTCTCCTGCCAGTACTTCAATCCAGTTGATCCGTCTCCGTCCTCCATACGACGCTATCACCGCCGCGTCAAACACCCTTACCGATGCGCGCCAAATATCAGGTCCTATACCATCGCCAATGATAAAAGGGATGTTGACATGATCAGGAACGCTAAGCGTCCCGTCCGATCTTTTTGTGATTCTTGGCGTTGTCATACCGTTCTAATGTTTGTCTTTCGTGAACATACTGCCGATTCCTCTTCCTATGCGCTGTAGGATCGGCGCTGTGGATACGTCTTCATATTCGTCGAGCGAGTATCCCGTTCGCCTGCTTGGGAATATCAGTATCCTGTTATGTTGCGCGTATACCCGGCCGAGTTTTTTGGGGATACCATCAAACGAATGCCGGTATGACACTTCCCCCTGCCTTGAAGACACAAACACAATCAGGTCGTTCTCCTTTACAAATTTTCGCAATTCGGCTAAGTCCTCCCATTCGTCATGGTAAGAGAAAAACACGCGCGTACTGTTTTTGTTTCGTTTTAAGTAATCGGCTATGGCGGTTTCAGTCCGCGCAGCACAGACATAATGAATGGCAACGGTCAGCTCCAGCGAAAGGCGCAAAATTTTCTCCATACAGAAATCAAAGCCAAGTTCAGATTCCGATAGCGGTGGAAAAAACGCTACAATGCGTTTCTGCGTAATCAGCGGCTGGTCTACATGACACATGAATAGATTAGTGTCGGTCTGATTGAGGATGCTTTCGGTCTTCTCTCCCACCATTTTTTCAATGATACCCGGCTTACTCGGCCACCCCAGCAAGATGCCGTCAGCCCCTATTTCCCGTGCAGCCCGACTGATACCGCTTGCTATATTGTGGTCTATGGTAGCCATCATATTCACCTCGGTCTCGCTACCTGAAGCATATTTGGCGGTCGAGTCAAGGTTTTTCCTTGCTCTTTGCAGGTTTTGTTCGGCCATTTCATTGTTGGGGACGACAGTCAATACCGTAAGCGGGTGCGGTGAATGTTTGCTCTTGATAAGGGTCGCAAAGTCCAGTAAAGACTCCATGTTGTTTAGATTGGCAATTGGCAGAACCAATTGCTCATCCCTGGCGATATTCTTTTCAGTGGTTATTTCGTCTTGCTCACCGGCGAGTACCACCTTTTTCGAGGCATTTTCCGTTGACAACGTGGCAACGATGCAGGTCACCAAAATCAGCACAATAGTACCATTGAGTACATTCTCATCAATGATCTGGTACTGGAAGCCGACCATAATGACTGCGAGCGTAGCTGCCGCATGTGCGCTACTAAGCCCGAAGATAACTTGGCGTTGGGCGGTTGAATAACCGAAAGATAGTTGTGTGAACCAAGCCGCTATCCATTTACTAAAAATGGCGACTATTGTCAAGGTGGCAGCGATCAGTAAGGCGGTCGGACCGTTGAACAGTACACTTGTGTCTACAATCATCCCGACACTGATCAGGAAGAAAGGGATGAATATGGCATTGCCGATAAATTCAATCCGGTTCATCAACGCTGATGAATGCGGGATCAACTTATTTAGTGCTAAACCAGCGACAAACGCTCCGATGATATGCTCCAACCCGGCAATTTCCGCCAGAAAGGCCGCAAAAAAGACAACTGAAAGCACGAAGATATAATGCGCAGTCTTTTCACCTTCCACTTTTTGAAAGAACCACTTGGCGATACGCGGCACAATGCCGAACATAATCAATAGAAAGACAGCGAACGAAATGCCTAACGTTACCCAAAACCGTTGGTCTAGTTCGCCTTGAGACGCTCCGATGATTACTGCAAGAATGATTAACACCGCTGTGTCGGTAAGAATTGTGCCGCCAATGGTAATTGCGACCGCCTCATTCTTAGAAATGCCGTAACTGTTTACGACAGGATAAGCAACCAAGGTATGTGTGGCGAACATACTGGATATCAGGATACTTGCCAGCGTGTCATATCCAAGGACATAATAGCATACCGGATACCCGATTGCAATCGGGATGGCAAAGGTAAAAAAGCCAAACAGAATACTTTTATGTCGTGATTTCCGGAATTCATTCATGTCCAGTTCGAGACCGGCGATGAACATGATGTAAAGCAGGCCGATCGTTGAAAATAGATCGACAGCTGAATTTTTCTCGAGTAGGTTCAAGCCATGCGGACCAATAGCTACACCAGAAAGGATCAGACCGATGATGCCTGGTATCTTAATTCTGCGCAACAATATGGGGGACAGCAGGATGATGAAAAGGATAAGAGCGAAGATGAGCACGGGATTGCTCAACGGGGTTTCAAATGCATGGCTTAGATGATCTAAAAAATTGTTGCCCATAAGGTTACTTTAGATAAATGTACATACGTTCAAAATTGCATTCCCATTAGCTTGCTCGCTTCAAAGGTAACAAAATACGGCCATTTCTGAAGCCAGCCCTGTCCGCTTACTGAAATTGGATAGCTTTTACCGGACTGATCCTGCTGATCAAATAAGATGGGATGAGTAATACAGCAAGCGCAATGACAGCAACACCGATATTCAATACAGCAATTTCGGTCAGGTCGATGCTGACTGGGATATATGATACATAATACGACGCTTCATCTAGTTTGAAATAACGGGTCTGCTGTTGGAATACATACAGCCCAATTCCCAACAGATTACCAAGTAAAAGCCCCAGGCCGATTAAATACGCTGCGTGATATAAAAAGACCCGGCGGATACCACCATCCGTGTAACCTAGTGCTTTTAGCACACCAATCATCGGCGTACGTTCCAGAATGATGATAAGCAGGGCCGACACCATGTTAACCACAGCGACGACTATCATGAGAATCAGTATAATCACGGTGTTTATATCCAGAAGGTCGAGCCATTGAAAGATTTCGGGAAGCTGATCCCGTACGTTCACCGCATCCACGTCGAACGGCAGTATGTCCTGTATTTCGCCGGTGAGTGTATGTAACCCGTTGAAATCGTCAATGGACACTTCATAGCCACCCACATCGCCATCCGTCCAGTTGTTCAACCTCCTGATCAATGGAAGGGCACCGACCACATAAGTGTTGTCAAGTTCCTCCACCCCAGTATGGAAGAGACCAACTACCTCGAATTTCCTTAGCCTGATCGGTTCCTGCACAAAGTACATGATAAAATCATCGCCAACGGACAGTTGCAACCGGTTCGCGACATATTGTGACACCAATATTTGGCTGATCGCCTTCGTGCTGTCCGTAAAATCAATCGTGTCCCCTTCTGCAAGCACGTTGGCAATAAAGTGTTGGTTATATGACGAGTCAATTCCTTTGAACAATACGCCTTCCACCTCATCGTTTACATTGATAATTCCCGGTTTGGCGGCATAATACTGGATAGACGATACACCCGGAATCGCCTTTATTTCGCTTATCTGCGCGTCGTTGAGGCGGAAAGGAGAAGATTCATAGGAAGCATTTAGTTCATATTTACGGATTGTAATGTCTCCGAAGAAGCCCCGTTGTTTGGCGGTAACCTCGCCTTTAAACCCTTTTAGAACGGCGATCGAGAGCATCATGACTGCCAAGCCTATCATGATAGCGCCGATGGCCACCCGCACAATCAAAGTGGAAAAAGTCTGCTTTCCGCTGAGGGCGATCCGTTTTGCCAAAAAAAGTGGAAAATTCAAGCCTCTTGATATAATTTGTATCTTTGCAAAGGTAATAAAAAAACTATGCGCATCGTCTTCATGGGAACTCCGGAATTTGCTGTAAGATCGTTGGCGGCGTTGCTCGACGCCGGTGAGGAGATCGTTGCTGTGGTTACCGCTCCGGACAAACCAGCCGGACGCGGACAAAGACTCCAGCAACCCGCGGTCAAACAGTACGCCATGGCTCATGGTTTACCAGTTCTGCAACCTGAAAAGTTGCGGAATGCAGACTTTTTGTCAGCGCTTGCTTCCTGCCGCGCGGATCTGCAGGTTGTAGTGGCCTTTCGCATGTTGCCTGAAGTCGTGTGGAATATGCCGCCTCTTGGAACCATCAATTTGCACGCGTCCCTTTTGCCTCAGTATCGTGGTGCAGCGCCAATAAATCACGCTATCATCAATGGGGAAACCATAAGCGGTGTCACGACGTTCCGTTTGCAGCATGAAATCGATACCGGAAACATCCTTTTTTCCGAAAAGGTAGCGATTGGTCCCGATGATACCGCTGGTGATTTACATGATAAATTGATGGTCACCGGTGCAGACCTGTTGGTAAAAACCGTAAAGGCTATTGCCGCTGGGGAAATTGATCCCGTTCCTCAAGAACACTTGGAAGCCGGGACTATACTCAAGCACGCTCCAAAAATCTATAAAGAGGATTGCCTGATTGACTGGAGCAGGCCGGTCGATGAAGTGCACAACCTAATCCGAGGCCTCAGTCCCTACCCTACCGCCCATACCGTACTTGACGGAAAGATGCTTAAAATATTTTCTGCAACCAAGGAAACGGCTACAGCACCCTATACGCCAGGAACGCCGTACACTGACGGCGTATCTTTCCTGAGATTCGCCTGTCTAGACGGCTGCATCGCCGTTAATGAGCTTCAATTGGAAGGTAAAAAAAGAATGGATGTAGCGCCGTTTTTACGAGGACATCGATTTTCTTCTGTCACATTTGTCTCATAATAGCAATGCCGGGTAAACCATCAGTTAACCAAGCCGTCTATTACTTTGTTGATAATTAGCGATTTTTCCAAAGTTATACTGACAGTCGGTGGTAACTGACAAAATTTATTTGGAACAATTTTTGAGGTAGGTTTTTAGGTGAAAAAATCCGATAATTTCCTCTAAATCAGACAACTTTTTCCAAAAAGATCAGTTAATATGATTAGGAAAATCGTAATTTTGCAAACTTTTTAAAAGAGGAAGGTACTTAATATATCAATGAGACAGCTCAAAATCACACAATCCATTACCAATCGTGAGTCGCAATCACTCGATAAATACTTGCACGAGATTGGTAAAGTAGACTTAATTACAGCCGAAGAGGAAGTTATTCTCGCTCAAAAAATCAGGGAGGGAGACCAGGCTGCTTTGGAGCGTTTAACAAAAACGAATTTACGTTTCGTCGTCTCTGTAGCCAAGCAATACCAAAACCAAGGCCTTACCTTGGGCGATTTGATCAACGAGGGTAACCTCGGCCTTATAAAAGCGGCGAAGCGTTTTGACGAGACCAAGGGCTTTAAATTCATTTCTTATGCAGTTTGGTGGATCCGTCAATCCATTCTACAGGCTATTGCCGAGCAGTCGCGTATCGTGCGACTTCCTTTAAACCAGGTGGGTTCGCTGAGCAAGATTAGCAAGGCATTCTCCAAACTGGAGCAGGAATACGAGCGCGAACCGTCGCCGGAGGAGTTGGCAGATATTTTAGAAACTACAGTTGACAAAGTATCTGATACACTCAGTAATTCCGGTCGCCATGTATCCATGGATGCGCCGTTTGTGCAGGGCGAGGAAAATACATTATTGGATGTGCTGGAAAATAGCGATCCCGACACAGACAGCACGTTAATCGACGAATCGCTTTCCGAAGAGATCAAGCGTTCGCTAGCTACACTCACCGAAAGAGAGCGGGAAATTATCGTATTATTCTTCGGCCTTGGATCAAACCACCAGCTTTCTTTGGAAGAAATCGGCGAGAAGTTCAATCTCACCCGTGAGCGGGTCCGTCAGATCAAAGACAAGGCGCTGCAGCGGCTTCGCCATACCTCGCGCAGCCGCATTCTGAAATCCTATTTGGGTTAACAGGTATTCTTTACCGCTACAAATAAAAAGCGCCCCGTTAGAGGCGCTTTTTTATTAGGCTATTTCCTTTTTATGGGACATCTCGTGTCTCTGGCATAAGCACGAACCTGAACAGCCGGTCCTCTACGAGGTACTTGTTTGCTACTGTCTTCACGTTCTCCGCTGTCACTTTGTTCAGCTCGTCGAGGTATCTCAGTATATAGGCCGGGTCTTCGTTGTTCTGGTATGAGTTAGACAGGTGGCCTAACCAGAATCCATTTTCCCGCAGCTGCACTTCCAGCTGGCGCTTTTGTTCGCTTACAAACTTATCGATGTCTACCTGTTGGGGGCCATGCTGCTTGATCTTGTTGATTTCATCGATCGCAGACGCCATAAGCGGCTCCACCTTGTCCGGGCTAGTGCCATAAGCGATGCTGAAGGAATACTTATGTTGCGGATATTTGGCATAGCTGGCGTTGGCTGATACACCGTACACACCACTTTCGGCCTCACGCAGCCGTTCGATTAGTTTAATGTTCAGGATACTTTCCAGGGCGTCCAGCTGCATGTTTTCGGTCTCCGAATAATTGTAGTCGCCGAAATAGTAAAGCCGCACACTTGATTTTTGTTCCTTGCCTACATGCACTGTGCGCTGCATACCTTTCTCCGGAGGATAGATACCCAGATCCGGAGCCTCCTCTACCCGATACGTGCTGGGCAGGCCACCAAGGTATTGGAGTAGCAATGGCATGATTTCCGCTTCAGTGAAACTACCGACGATAGTCACCGTGAAATCTGATGCATCTGCAAAGCGTTCCTTGAAGATGTCGAACGCACGGCTCGGGTCAACAAGATCAGCTTGTTCCACGGTCATGCTTGTGCGCCGGATGTTATTGTTGTATAGCACGGCGTTTATGGTGTCAGAAAACACCGCGTTCGGATCATCCAGTCTGTTGGCAAGTGAAGCTTTGATCCGCTGCATGTATCCTTGAAACACATCCATGTCTAACCGAGGTACGGTGAAGTAGCCATAAATAAGTTCGAAAGCCGTTTGCAGGTCTTTCCTGCCGCTTGATGCACTGAATCCCTCGGAACGTTCTGCAACATAAGGCCGTACGGAAACCTTTCTACCGCTGAGGTATTTGGTCAATTGCGTAGCATCAAATGGGCCGAGACCGCTTCCGCCTACTACGGTTGCTGCATATGCCGCCGACAGAAAGTCGCTGTCGTTGTACAACGCCGTTCCTCCCGGGCTGAACGCCGTAATACTGATTTCGTCATTCTTAAAGTCGGTTGGCTTTAACACCACTTTAACACCGTTGCTAAGCGTCAATTCTGTTACTCCCAGTTCGGGCCTGTCTACCTTGCTCACCACCGATCCCGCCGGGGGCAGCGTTTCAAGCAACTGCGCGTCCGCCATGTTGTCATCATAAGGGGCTATTTCCGTTTTTTGAATCGAAGCCAGCCAGCCATTCACGGTGCTTTCGTCGGGAAGGCTGTCTTTATCTTTCTCCGGGGCCATGATAAGGATGTCGCGGTTGCTGTCCGTATAGTATTGTTTGCCAAGCGTATTGACGTCATCAAGTGTGACGGTACCAAGCAGCTGGCGCCCCAATCGATATTGGTCGTCGTTGCTGAGCACGTTTTCGCCTTCCAGAAAATGGTTGAGATAGCTTTCAACATAACTTTCCGACTTTCGTTTATCGCGTTCAGCATAGGCCGATTCTACGCTGGTGAGGAAATTATTTTTGGCGCGTTCCAGTTCAGTGTCAGTAAAGCCGTGGCGCCGGATGCGTTCAAACTCAGTTACCACCGCTTCGAACCCACGTCTCATTTCGCCAGGTTTAGCCGACAAGTACATGGTAAACGCATCCAATCCCCTTAAAAATCCTCCTATACTGCCGCCACCCTGAATAAATGGTGGGTCGGATTGGCGGATAAGCTCAGCAAAACGGGCGCTGGCCATTTGATTGAAGAGTGCTTTGGCCAGCTGCATGCGGTAATCTGCAACGGTTGTCACCTCCTCTTCGGGGTGCTTCACAATCACCTGCACCACCGTTTGAGGCATTTCAGGATCGGTCACCGCCATAAACTGATTCTTGCCGTTTAGTGGTATGCTATATTTTTCACGTGCAGGTGCGTCGTCCGGATTTTCAAGATCGGCAAACAACGCTTTAATCTGTGTTTCCATTGCTATCACATCAATATCGCCTACTACAATCAGTGCCTGCAGATTTGGTCGGTACCACGCACGGTGGAAACTGCGCAACGTTTCATGGTCGAAGCTTTCGATGATCTCCTTTGTACCGATGGGCAGGCGTTGTGCATAGCGTGATTGGTTTAGTATCATCGGGAAGTACTGGTCGCGCATGCGTTGTTGTGCACCGCGTCCACCCAGCATCTCATTGAGAACCACACCTCGTTCTTTGTCGATTTCCTCGTTCTCCAGCAAGGCATCCTGCGCCCAATCACGTAGCACCTGAAGGCCGTTTTTCAGTAATTCGGGATCATCCGAAGGGATGGGCAGTTGATACACCGTCTCATCGAACGATGTATACGCATTCAGGTCAGACCCGAACCGTACACCCGCCCGCTGCAAATAGTCGACCAGTTCATTTTTCGGGAAATGTTTAGTGCCGTTGAACTGCATATGTTCGAGAAAATGGGCCAGTCCCAGTTCGCTGTCGGTCTCCAATATCGAGCCGACTTTGGTGGCCAGGTACATCACGACACGGTCCTTCGGCTCCTTATTGTGTCGAATGAAGTAGGCAAACCCGTTGGGCAGCTTTCCGCGGCGTACGCTGGTATCCATCGGCAGGGTATCGGTAAGACGCAAAGTACCCTGCGCTGGCCTATCCTGCGCGATTGAAGGCCCGGACGTGAACGCCAGTAGTAACAATGGCATCGCCATTGCGCATAATAATCGATTCATGTTGTGCATAAAAAGAGGTTAAAATAGTCTCAAATGTAGCATTTTTTGATCGCGTATGCACGTTAAATGTAAATCTCCGTTCCGGCTTATGCTACCAGATCCTTTAGGCACTGGTAAATTCAAACAATTCACGGCAACAGTATTCGGCGCTCAGGAACAGTTGCTGATCGATTTTGACGGCGACATGGGATGGGGCGGCAAATTGATGTTTACGTATTTAAAACCTACCTTTACGGCATGAACAACTATGCAATCATTTTCGACATGGACGGGGTCATTGCACACACCAATCCCCACCATTCTGAGGCCTTTAAGCAATTTTTTGAGAAATACGAAATCCCTTATACCGAACAGGAGTTCGAGGACCACATGTATGGAAAACACAACGATTACATCATGCGGTATTTTTTCAAACGCGACCTGAACGACACCGAAGTCCAACGCCTGGCAGACGAAAAAGAAGCACTGTTCCGCGAACATTATCGTGAGAGCTTGGAACCCGTTTCCGCGCTTCCGGAATTTCTTGCGGCACTCAAGGCTGAAGGATTTCACCTCGGCGTAGCCACCTCGGCTCCCCGTGCCAACCTTGATTTCATCATCGATGGCTTATCGCTGCGTCCACTGATGGACGCTATGCTATCCAGCGAAGATGTGCAAGCCCATAAGCCCGACCCCGAGATTTACCTGAAGTCGGCCAGCCGGCTCGGCGTGGAACCGAAAAACTGCGTAATTTTTGAAGACTCATTTTCCGGGGTGACTGCCGCCATCAATGCCGGTGCCAAGGTGGTCGGCGTGCTTACTTCGCACACCAAGGAACAGCTTCCGCCCTGCCAACACTACATTCGCGACTACCACGATATCGATTTAGACCGCATTAAGCAACTGCTTAACCTAGAACATGCTTGATCTTCCACCCTCGCGAAGCAATCCTAACGGTCTCATTTTTGACGAGCGCTATTAAACTTCGTGATTTTTGTATAAGTTTGAAGAAGTTAGCATACGTTAGAGATGGACGGAAAGCAGCTTGCTAATATACTAGAGGCCCGGTCGGTCAAGCCGACGGCAATGCGGCTGCTCGTGCTTGATACGCTCATCCGGCAGGAGGCTGCCGTCAGCCTGTCCGATCTTGAAGGGCGGTTTGATAAAGTGGACAAGGTAACGCTCTACCGCACCCTGAAAACCTTCGAACAGCATAAAATTATTCACAGTATAGATGATGGCACCGGATCCGCCAAATATGCGCTTTGCAGCGAAGGTTGCGAGTGTTCACCAGGGGATTTGCATGTGCACTTCCATTGCCAGCAGTGCAAACGCACGTTCTGCCTGACCGATTACGCTATTCCAGCTGTAAATCTTTCCGAAAAGTTTGTCTTGAAAGAAATAAACATGGTATTAAAGGGCTTCTGTGACGCTTGTTCAGACTGAAGTTTGCAAATCGATTGCATATCTTTTTGGCTTACCTTTGCTGTATGAGCAATACCGATCAGGACCATGTAACCGACGCTGCACAGGAGGAGACCGAATGTTGCACCGCTTCGGAACCAAATCCTCATGGTAACGGCGAAGACCAACTGCCAACTCACAGTGCAGGCAACCATCTATTCCGGTTGTTCCTCCCGGTTATCCTTAGCCTCTTGTTGCTACTGTCGGGGCTTGCCTTTGACAATGCATGGCTCCCAAAACCAGCTTTTTTCAGCGGATGGATACGTTTAATTTGGTATATTTCGGCCTACATTCCGGTTGGTGTGCCAGTCATCTCTGCTATGGTCAGTGCTTTTGCGAAAGGAGACCTTTTTTCGGAGTTCACGCTGATGACCATTGCTACCCTTGGTGCTTTTGCTATCGGTGAATATCCAGAAGGTGTGGCCGTGATGCTATTTTATACGGTGGGCGAAAACCTACAGGGTATGGCGCTACGTCGTGCAAAAGGCAACATTAAAGCATTGCTGGATCAACGTCCGGATCAGGTGACCGTTATCGATGAAAACGGTCTGCGGACCATAAAAGCCGCACAAGCCGCCATCGGACAGACCGTACAGCTCAAGCCGGGCGAAAAATTGGCTTTGGACGGTGTCCTGTTGTCGGAATACGCCTCATTTAATACTGCCGCACTTACAGGTGAGGGTATACCGGATAGGAAAGTGCATGGCGATTCGGTATTAGCCGGCATGATTAACCTGAATACAGTTGCAAAAGTGCGCATCACCGCTAACTATTCGGACAGCAAGCTCAGTAGAATCATTGCACTCGTGCAGGATGCAACGGCGCAGAAAGCCCCGACAGAGCTGTTCATCCGCAGGTTCGCCAAAGTCTACACCCCTCTTGTGGTGGTGTTGGCCGCGCTTATTACCATACTTCCTATACTATTTGTAGCCGATTATGTGTTTAGTGATTGGATGTATCGGGCATTTGTCTTCCTGGTAATTTCTTGTCCTTGCGCACTGGTAGTTTCGATCCCGCTCGGTTATTTCGGCGGAATAGGCGCGGCCAGTCGCCAGGGTATCCTTTTCAAGGGAAGCAATTTCCTCGATGCGTTGGCGAATGTCCAGCAGCTGGTTATGGATAAGACCGGTACACTCACCAAGGGTAAATTCACCGTGCAGGAGGCCTTTATTTTTGATGAATTCGATCAAACAGAGTTGCTGCGATTGGTTAATGCATCAGAACAAAACAGCACCCACCCGGTGGCCACCGCTATACACGAGTACGTAGGCCCGGTGGAGCCCAGCTCGCGCGTGAAACAGGTAGAAGAAATCGCCGGATATGGCATGCGTGCTACAGTCGGCAGCAGGGAGCTCTTAGTTGGCAGCTTCAAGTTGCTTGACCGGTTTGGAATCGTATATGACGAACCTGCTAATGAGATGGCGAAAACCGTCGTCGCCATCGGTTATGCCGGCCGATACGCGGGATACCTTACCATCGCCGATGAAATCAAACCGGACGCCGCCAAAGCCATTACACAATTGGAGTCCTTAGGTATTACGCTTACGATGCTTAGCGGCGACCGTCATGTAGTTGTTCGTTCCGTCGCAGACGCCCTAGGTATCAAAGACGCATTCGGCGACCTATTGCCTGAAGATAAGGTAAACAAAGTAAAACAAATGAAATCCTCTGGCTACACGGTCGCGTTTGTCGGCGACGGGGTGAATGATGCCCCGGTTATTGCGGTAAGCGATGTCGGTATCGCTATGGGCGGCCTTGGAAGTGACGCCACCATCGAAACCGCCGACGTGGTCATCCAAGACGATATGCCTAGCAAAATCCCGCTTGCCATCCGCATCAGCAGAGCTACCCGCCGCATTGTATGGCAAAACATCGCTATGGCTTTCACTGTAAAGGCCATGGTGCTTCTCCTTGGTGCCGGAGCGGTGGCCGGCATGTGGGAAGCAGTATTCGCCGATGTGGGCGTGGCTTTGTTAGCTATCGGCAATGCCATTCGGATACAACGGATGAAATTTTGACCGTCTCGTCATCACTCCGTATAAAAGTCGATCAGCGACGACACGTACTCCGTGCGCCATCCATCCACGATATCGTCATAGTCTTCGTCCGGGATATTGCTCTGCCGTACTTCCATAGAAGTACCTTGCTTATGTTCATGTAGTTTAATGGTAACGATGGAAGGCAACTCCTGCTCGCCGAAGTACCATTGCTGTTCAATCTTCTTACCGGGCTCAAATGAAAGGTTTTTCCCAACTATCGCACCCCCCCAAAGTGAAAATTCTGTACCAGGCTCGGGTATCATCACCGCTTCGTCGCCGGTCCACAACCGGATGGTCTCAGCCTTGGTAAGGGCTAAAAAAACATGCGCCGGCGAAGCGGGTATGATAAAATATGCCTTAAAATCTTTCATATTATTGTATCTGCCGGCAAAAATACATAAATTTTGTGCAGACGAATAACTACGTTCATATGTATAGCCACATCCCTACGTTATGAACTTGAGAGTATTCCAAGCCATAGCGGATATGACAAAAAGAGCGATCTTGCTGTGGGATTCCCGGGTTCACTAAAGGTCTGAAGCCGCGACTTCAGGATGGCTTTATTTGCAGCTGGCTGATATAAAAAAAGGCCGTCTTCTTAGACAGCCCGTTCCGATTGTATTGTTTTTCATCCTGCGGAGAGGGAGGGATTCGAACCCTCGATACGCTCAACACGTATACACACTTTCCAGGCGTGCTCATTCGACCACTCTGACACCTCTCCGAATGGGTTGCAAAAGTAAGCGTTTATTTCAGCATTTCAAACGAAACGCAACGAATTTATAGGTAGCCGCTGACCATCGGCCTTCATCGGTACTACCGAGCATACAGATTAAAGCCCTATGATAAGGTCTAACGCTGACTAAGAAAATTGCACAAACCGATGGTTTCATTACTTAAGGCGTTCTAACTCTTTGATTCGCTGTTGCACGTAGGTGATGTACCTGCTTTCTTTTTCCGACGGGTTTTGCTTTAAGTACAACCGGTAGTATCGCAATGCATTATTCTTGTCCGACAGCTTTCGGTCATATACCACGCCAAGGCTGTAATAATGCAACGGAACCACTTCAAACTGAAGGCTGCGCACGTAACTGGCTACGGCAGATGACGGTTGGTTGGCTAGGTCGTGGAGGTCGGCTTTGCGCCCATAATAAAAAGCTGTATTAGTTGAAACGGCAAGCTCCAACACCTTATCCATGCAACTCAGCGCTTCTTTGTAGTGCTTCATTGCCTTATATGACATTGCTAAGTAATAGTAATCGAGCTCACCCATACGTTCATATAGCGCAAGCATACGATCATACGTTTCTTTAGCTCCGGCAAAATTGTTAGTATGGAAATATCCACGGGCCAATAGGGAGAGTACCACAGGACTTTCATCTCCTTGTTCGAGCAACCGCCGACCATAGCTCACCATCTCCGGATAAACTTCCAGTTTTTCGGCAACTTGGATTTTTCCTAATAACAGCATACCATGCCGCGGATCTGTTTGCAAAGCCGCCTGCAAAACGGAATCAGCCTTAACATATTGATCAAAATCCATGCACAATTTTGCAAAATCGTATGCAATATCGCTGTTTGAAGGTTGCAACTTGTTTGCACTTGCAAAATAGCGATAAGCGGTTTCGAAATCTGCCTTTCTTATCATTAAGCCGGATAAGGCTTTATATGCCGCTAGATGGGCTGTGTCGATCGCAATCACCCGTTCGTAGTAGCTGGTTGCCTGCACATATAGTCCCCGCTGTACGCTAATAGCGCCCAAGTTGAGCAAGGTGGGAATGTGCAGACTGTCCTGGGCATGTAGCCGCAGGTAGTATTGTTCAGCCAGATTGTAGTCGCCAGCCATCCGATAACAGTAAGCAAGCCGACTCAAAACCGTTGGGTCAGCTGTCGTTTCCGGATAGAACATGTTTAGGTACTCCGCAGCCTCACGATATTGCTGCGTTTGATAGAACTCGACTAGTCGGGCATCATCCGGTTGTCGGTCTTGGGCGTAGCCCGTTAAACAAGAAAAGCAGAGGTAAGGTAACGCAATTGCGTGCAAAACAGTGTTCATAGCGCTAAATATTAACTCATCAACTAATGCTTTAGCAGAGTAACTAAAAAATTAGTTTAAGAAAAACATTTTACGCTTTTTTTTGTTTATCAAATTAA
This sequence comes from Parapedobacter deserti, assembly GCF_042646065.1. Taxonomy (NCBI): domain Bacteria; kingdom Pseudomonadati; phylum Bacteroidota; class Sphingobacteriia; order Sphingobacteriales; family Sphingobacteriaceae; genus Parapedobacter; species Parapedobacter deserti. The sequence continues at coordinate 102,078 of NZ_JBHRTA010000022.1, read as the reverse complement.
AAAAGACATAGTTATGGACAAATTAAAGAAATTCGAATTGATGGAAAAAATTGTTCGCGAGCTCGAGGATGTGAAGCGGAGCCAGCAGGCGGTACTTGAAAAAATAGGCAAGGTGGAAGTGGATAACATTGAATTGGGAGATAGTCGCCTCGAAAAGGTATTGCCGGAGATTTACCAGCGTACAGCCGATAACTCCGATGCCATAACTGATTTGTTGAGCTCTTTTGCTGAAACGACCGATGAATTTGCCGCTAAGAACAAGGTGGACCAACTCCGGCAGCAGCAGGAAGCCGGAGGTAACCGCAACGCTTAACCACATGACCTCCCCTATTGTATTATTCCATAACGTAATGTTTTAAAAAAAAACACCGTTTAAATCGTAAGATGGCGAATATACCCCCCATTCCTAATGCAGAAAAAAGTCCTGATTGCGTGGCAATCAGGACTAGTTTTTAAGTTTATAATTAGTTGGTTTGCGCAATAAAAATATAAAAAATTTACCGCCCCTCGTAACCTATTATTCAAAATAGTCAATTTTTTTTACCAAACACTCATAACAGATTGTATATCAGGCATAAAAACAAAACCTAATTATCCTCGTTTATAGTCGATTGTAAAAATAAAAGACCACGTCCATCCCCAATACGGCCTCGCTCAGTGTATAATAGCCTTTTCCTTCGTACGAGAATGCGATCGCCTCCCCTTGTGGCTCCGGCAGATACGGTAGCACAACAGCCGGTTTACTGAGTGCGTCTGCCACAGATTCGCCCCGCTTCCGTGTCCAATAGAAAACGCTCACTAGGTTTTTCATCAAAAGCTCAGTTCCGTCGGGGCTAATATCGGCTGCTGTAATGAATGTGAGTGGTAAGGTTGCTTCCCGACGGAGCACTAACGTATCAACCGGTTTAAGACCTTTCGGCAATTCTGTGTAATACAGGCCCACCCTCAATTCCCGTTTGCTGACAACGTATAGTCGTTCATCTATTGGGTCGAAAAACAGCGATTCGGCATCTCTGGACCCGTCTTCGTACCGCAACGCAAATGATCGGATAGCCGCATTTGGAATCGTGTCGATAATGGGTCCAGATCTGCTTAGCAACGGTTCTTCAAAAATATGTACATCCACGACTGCACGGCGACCAGCGTTGTCTCCAATATCGCCGACTACGAGGTAGTTTACCCCTTGGCGTTCCATCACTCCAATGTCCTCCCAATCGCACGCGTGGATCCCTTCCAGGTAGAAGGTAGCTTTATGCCTTGCCGAATCATCAATGAGAAAAATCCGTGCCGCGTCACCGCTATCGTTATGTGTCCAGAAATGCCTAGCATTTACCCGAGATGCCACCAATCCAGATGCTTCATGAATCTCAACATGGCGCACGCTACCAAGGTTCTGCCTCTTAGAGAAGGGTATGCTGTCCTGAGCAAACGCGGCAACCGCCATAAAGCAACTGGCGATTGCGGTCAACTGTATATGTAGCGTCATTCAGCCAAAATACAAATTAATTTTACTAAAAGACATTTTCTGTATCTTTGCTGCGTAATTGCCACACCATGAATGTACACCAATTTTACGATAACGGACTGGCTCATGCGTCTTATGCCATATTGAGTGAAGGAGTGGTCGCTTTGATCGACCCCGCACGTGATCCTCAGCCCTATTTGGACTTTGCTGCGCAGCATCATGCCAAGATCCAAGCCATCATCGAAACACACCCACATGCAGATTTTGTCAGTTCGCACCTTGAACTTCATCTGCTTACTGGAGCGCCCATTTACACCAGTCGCTTGGTCGGTGCTGAGTATACGCATCAGGCGTTTGATGACGGCGACCACATTACGTTGGGCAAGATCGATCTTGAAGCAATTAACACTCCGGGGCACTCTCCTGATAGCATCTGCGTCTTATTGAGAGATGAGCTTCGGCAACCGTACGCTGTGTTTACAGGCGATACCCTCTTTGTGGGAGATGTGGGCCGACCCGATCTACGGGAAAATGTCGGAAATATCACAGCCAAAGCGTCTGCACTGGCCAGGCAGCTTTACCACGCCACCCGACATAAGCTAATGTCCCTCCCTCCACATGTGCTAGTCTACCCTGCCCACGGACCCGGTTCACTTTGCGGTAAAAATATGAGCAATGACCTACACAGCACTATTGGTAGAGAGGTCAGTGAAAACTATGCGCTGCAGCCCATGGATGAGGAAGAATTTGTTGCATTGGTAACCGAACAGCAGCCATTCGTGCCGAAATATTTCGAATATGATGTGGCACTCAATAAAAAGGGTGCTAATGGGTTCAGTGCCAGCATCGAATTTATCCCAACGTTAAAGAAACCAGTAGATCTGGTGGAAGGAATTACTATTGTCGACGGCCGTCCAGGCGAACAGTTCAGGGCTGGGCATCTTCCGGCAGCTATAAATATACCCGACGGGCTAAGATTCGAGACGTGGTTGGGAGCCGTCATCAATCCAAACGAGCCATTTTACCTCTTAGCCGAGAATGCAGCGCAACTTCAGTTGCTTGTCGAGAAAGCGGCTAAAATCGGCTATGAACAGCACATTGAAGCGAAATTAATTATAACCGGCGGTCCAAAACAATCAACTCCATTCAACATGGACCATTTTATCGGCAACCCGCAGGCTTATACCATCGTGGATATTCGGAATCGGCAGGAAACTGCGGCAAATCGTCTGTTTGAGCAATCTCTTAGTATACCACTACCTGAATTGCGTGAGCGTCTGAACCAAATTCCAACATCGAAGCCCATCGCAGTGCACTGTGCAGGCGGCTATCGTTCCGCAATCGGTTCGAGTATCATTGCTGCCGCGTTTCCCGAGGTATCTGTCCAGGATATAAGCAATCATATTTTGGACTTCACGGCCGCCGGCTGATGTGGAATGTCGTCTTGTCTATTGGACTGGCGCTCGGATCGGTAAGGCAGGATTCAACCGTCAACCCGGAATTTGCGCTGCTCTTAAAACGTGCGTACCGACATAGCGTACCCACCGTCTCCGTAAGTGAATTAAAAAGCATGATCAAGCGGGGCGCGATCGTGCTGGACGCCCGCGAACAGGAGGAGTTTGAAATCAGTCATATAAAACGTGCTAGGCACGTCGGCTATATTTGGTTCGACATGCGGAAAGTGTACGACATCCCGAAAACGGATACCGTAGTTGTATATTGTGCAATAGGCAAGCGCAGCGAACGCATTGGCGAAAAACTCCAACGCGCGGGATACCAGCATGTATACAATTTGTTCGGGGGCATCTACGAGTGGGCCAATCAACGAAATCCGGTATATAACTGTTCAAATATCCAGACGACGGAAGTACACATCTACGACGATGACTGGTCGAGATGGCTCGAAAACGCCTCGAGAGTATATTAATTAATACCGCTTTTTTTAAAATACAGCGTGCTCTTTCGCTGCGAGGTAACGCTCAGCCTCCAAAGCTGCCATACATCCCGTACCGGCCGCCGTCACCGCCTGACGGTATACGTGGTCTTGCACATCCCCACAGGCAAATACACCTTCGATATTGGTACGAGTGCTGTCCGACTTGGTAATAAGGTAGCCATTGGCGTCCATGTCCAATATCCCGTGAAACAGCTCCGTATTGGGCTTATGCCCTATCGCGACGAAGAAACCAGTCACAGGCAAGAGTGTCTCTGCAAATGTTTGGTTGTCGTAAACCAGTACCCCTGTTACACTCTGTCCGTCCCCAACAATTTCCTTTGCCTGAGTGTTGTAATGAATTTCAATGTTTGGCGTATTCAGCACGCGGTGTTGCATGGCTTTCGAGGCGCGAAATTCATCCCTTCGGACCAGCATGTGCACTTTATTGGCAAGTTTTGCAAGATATGTGGCTTCTTCGGCGGCGGTATCCCCCGCCCCTACGATGGCAACGTCCTGTCCCCTAAAAAAGAAACCGTCGCATACCGCACAGGCTGATACGCCGAAGCCGTTGTATTTCTGTTCGCTCTCCAAGCCCAACCACTTTGCCGTAGCACCTGTAGCGATGATTACAGTCTCCGCAGTAATCGTTTTTTCTCCATCCACTACTACTTTATGCACGTCATTGGAGAAATCTACGGCAGTAATGTAGCCAAAGCGTATATCCGTGCCGAAACGCTCTGCCTGTTTCCTGAAATCCTCCATCATCTGCGGCCCCATTACGCCGTCCGGATAACCCGGAAAGTTCTCTACATCGGTGGTCTGTGTAAGCTGCCCCCCAGGTGTGATACCCGTATACATCACCGGTTTCAGATCAGCCCTGGCAGCATAAATAGCCGCTGTGTAACCCGCAGGCCCAGAGCCGATAATAAGACATTTTACGTGTTCGGTTTCTCGTGACATAACTATGTTTTAATCGCACAAAAATACACCTTTGCCTTCTGTAGTTCAATACCGGTTTGTCAGGCACAGGTAAGTATTATTCCGCTTATTTTCCAAATTTTTCTTGCAAGTTTTTTAGCATATCCTCTGTTATCGGGCTCGCTTTGCGTTTTGGCTGCTGCTGATGATCGGATCCGCGCTTATCAGGGCCGGCAGACACCGCGCCTTCGGCAGATTTCGGCAAAGCGTCCGCTTTTGAAAGCGCCATCCGTTGTTCCTTTTGCTTTGCACGGAAACGTTGCCAGACCTTGTCCAGGCACTTTTTGGTATATAATGGGAAATCGCCTTGCATCATCCACGAATAATAGCTCGGTTCTACCGCAAACACTTCCTCCACGGTGCGCCCCTTGTGTTTTCCAAAATTGAACACTTCGTCCCCATGCTCATTGAATACCATCCTTCCCGCAAAATCTACTGGGCGGCTTAAGTTGGTGAATCGGTGCAGCGCTTCGACATCATTGACTACGGGCGTACTTTTATTGCCTGCTTTATCCTCCCATTCCACGCCCTGATAACGCTCCAGTTGAGACTTCAAAACCTCGTACGTAGCTTTCACATCGTCTTCTGCGCTGTGCGCGTTATCCAGATTCTTACCGCAATAAAAATTATAGGCTGCTTTTAGTGTGCGCTGTTCCATCTGGTGAAATATGTTCTGTACGTCCACAAAGAAGCGACCATCCAATGAAAACTCAACATCAGCACGGATAAATTCTTCCATGAGCATCGGAATATCAAACTTATTGGAATTGTATCCTGCTAAGTCAGCATCGCCGATAAAATCAGCAAGCTCAACCGCCACATCTTTAAAGGTAGGTGCATCGCGAACGTCTTCGTCATAAATGCCATGAAAGAGCGATGAAGATAAGGGAATGGGCATTTGGGGATTTATTTTCAGCGTTTTCACCATTTCGCTGCCATCTGGAGAGACCTTCAAAATAGAAATCTCCACAATGCGGTCTGCCGATATGTTTACGCCAGTGGTCTCCAAATCAAAAAATGCCAATGGGCGTCTTAATTTAAGATTCATTCGTGATGTTATTCGTGTATATTAATTCGCTTTTGATGGTGCCTATGGCTTCCTTACTCAGCATACTTTAGGTGTCGAAAACGATAATTGGAGTCAGCTGAATACCACAATGCCCAATAAAATACCAATCACCATGACTACGTACAGCAGAATTTCATTTGTGGCAAAGCGTTTATTCCTTGTCCAAAAACTGTACTCATCCATTTCCGGTTGTTTGATTTCCATTACTCCGCAAAGGTAAGGATTATTTTGAAACATTTATGTCGAACCGTTTTCCCAGTGCGTCGAGCATTAGATAAAACCGGAATAAATCCGCAATGCAACATACGGAAATATCATTTGTTCCTTACATTTGCACCATGCAAGTATACCTGGACAATGCTGCCACCACTGCACTCGACCCCGAGGTCATCACAGCCATGGTCGAAATCTTGGAACATAACTTTGGGAACCCATCGTCCATCCATGCGCATGGACGGCAGGTGAAAACCATCATAGAGAAAGCGCGTAAAACCGTTGCCGGACTGCTGAATGCGGCTCCTGCTGAAATATTTTTTACTTCTGGTGGCACTGAGGCGGATAATATGGCTATCGTTAGGGGCATTGTCGACAATGGCATCACCCGCGCCATCACCTCTCCATTGGAGCATCATGCTGTACTGCACACCTTAGAAGAATTGGAAAATAACGGTACGATCGAGTTAAGCCTTTTGAATGTGGATGACCAAGGCCATGTAGACTTACATCAATTGGAGCAGCTGCTGGAACGTGGCCCCCGCTCGTTCGTTTCGCTGATGCATGCCAATAACGAAATCGGTACGCTGACGGACATTGAGTATGTGTCGGCTCTATGCAAGCAATATAATGCCATCTTCCATTCTGACACCGTTCAGACCATGGGGCATTTCGTACACGACCTGAATAAACTACAGATTGACTTCGTGACCGGCGCTGCTCATAAATTCCATGGCCCGAAGGGCGTAGGCTTCCTTTACATCAGCCGCCACACAAAGATAAAGCCACTTATATACGGTGGAGCACAGGAACGCAACATGCGTGGTGGAACGGAAAATGTCTATGGCATAGTGGGGCTTGCCAAAGCGCTGGAAATCTGCTATGCCCACATGGATGAACACCGGCATCATATTCAAGGGTTAAAGAACTATATGATAGCCCAGCTGCGAGAGCATGTGCCGGATGTGCGCTTCAATGGCGATATTGATCCGGAAAACAGTCTGTATACCGTTGTCAATGCTTCGTTTCCCTGCACGGACATCGCCGATATGATGCTCTTCAATCTTGATATTTCTGGCATCTCAGCCTCCGGGGGAAGTGCATGCAGCTCGGGATCGGACATTGGGTCACATGTTTTGCGGTCAATAGGCGCCGACCCCAAACGGCCCAGCGTGCGCTTTTCTTTTTGCAAAAACAACACAAAGGAAGAAGTTGACTTTGTGATTCGCAAACTGCGCCAACTCTGCCAGGAAAAAGCGTAAATTCCGTTTTGTCCAAACAACGGCATTTCCCTGCTGTTAGTGCATATATAGGAACTAATTGAAAGGAGAAATGTTATGGACCCGAAGAAACCATTTGCTAACGACCCCGAGAAGGAGCGATTAGAGCATCCCACTGATGAAGTTGAAAACGATCGGGTGGATAACATCGAAGAAGATGACGACTCAGTCGATGTAGACGAAGTCATCGAAAAGAGGAGTTATGCCGACAGGAACCATGGCCGGACAAACGAAGGTCCGGCTGACGTCAGCAATCCAGGAACGATTTGATCCGATTGATGGCCGATCGTAATAACGGGAGTCGGCCATCAATTATTCGTCGTCGTCATCGATTCCCATGACCAACCGGTAAGCGGCCTGCAATTCCGACAGTGCATGCATGTTATGTCTGTTTCTTGCAGCATGCATACCGCGCTCATATGTTGATATGGCGTCTTGTTTTCGACTCAGAGCCTCGTACAGCTTTCCTAAGTGATAATAGGTGCCCACATAAGATGGATGATTAGTCAGCAGGTCTTCAAAATATTGGAGTGCTTCGTCTGTTGCTCCGGATTTCAAGTACTCGGTTGCAAGGGCATATTTGAGGAAAGGATCGTTTGGGGTTTCCAATAAAAAGCGCTGTAATTGTGATAAACGGTCGTTCATACTGACTCAACGATTAAACTGCTGCGATGGCAAACTTATCACTTTTTTGGTTATTTCCGATAAGCCAATGGAAATACTATGCTTGCATAATAAAAAAACTTTGTCGACTTTTGTAAAGAGCCGGTTGCCAAAAACGACCGTTTGCTTGACCGGCTATGGTCGTCGAAAAATAATCATTGCACCAATAATTTTACGATGAAGATACTTGTTTGCATCAGTCATGTTCCGGACACGACATCAAAAATAACCTTTTCCGACGGTGATACAGCATTGAACACGACAGGGCTCCAATACATTGTCAACCCTTATGATGAAATCGCTTTATCGAAAGCAATCAGTTTAGCCGAAGGAGGAAAAGGTACCGTAACGGTTATTAATGTGGGTGAAGCAATCACTGAAGCTACCATTCGTAAAACCTTGGCCATTGGAGCTGATGAGGCGGTGCGCGTGAATGCCGCACCCCGAGATGCATGGTTCGTAGCACACCAGATCGCGGGCTATGCGAGGGAAAAACAATTTGACGTTATCCTCACGGGAAAGGAATCCATCGACTACAATGGTGTTCAGGTGGCTGCGTTCGTTGGCGAGCTGCTGGGAATTCCCTCAGTGTCTACCGCCAAGAAAATAGAAGTTGCCGGTGATTCGGCTACCGTGGAACGGGAGATAGAAGGTGGAAAAGAGGTGCTTTCAATTCCGTTGCCCATCGTTGTAGGCACAGCTGAAGGAGTTGCCGAACCACGTATCCCCAATATGCGAGGCATCATGAGTGCCCGCACAAAGCCACTGACCGTAATTGGTCCCGTGGATGTGCCGGTATGGAGCAAAGTGGTGGGCTATGAAGCGCCTGAACCGCGTGGTACCGTCACGTTGATTGATGCCGGGGAAGTAGAGAAACTCGTGGATTTATTGCATAACAAGGCTCGAGTAATTTAATTTATTCAAGTACAATGTTCCCTTTTCAATTTTTTTTTACACAGATATGTCAGTTTTAGTATATACAGAAAACACCGATGGCAAGTTCAAGAAGTCCGTGCATGAAGTTGTTTCCTACGCCAAAGCCGTCGCGGATGCTATAAATACAACTGTTACGGCGATATCTATTGGCAATGTGGACCCATCGGATCTGGCGTCATTGGGCAACTATGGCGCCTCTAAGGTGCTTAATGTATCGGCAGACCGACTTAAGCAGTTCACTAATCAAGCTTATGCCTCAGTCATCGCCGCCGCCACCGACCACATAGGTGCAAATGTAATAGTTCTTTCCAACTCATTTAGCGGGAAAGGACTGGCGCCGAGGGTGGCAGCCAAGCTGGGTGCTGGGCTGGCCGATAGTGCCGTGGAATTGCCTCGGTTTGATGGGGACCGGCTGACCGTTAAGAAGACCGCCTTTTCGGGAAAAGCCTACGCCATTACCGAGCTCAGTTCTGCAAAAAAAGTTATTTCCCTCAACCCGAATGCCTTTGAAGTACGCGAAACGGGCGGCAGTACAGAGATAGAAACATTCAGCCCTGAAATTCCGGCCGGCGACTTCGCTGCGGTCATCCACGATATCGTCCGCGCTACGGATAAGGTGACCCTGCCGGACGCCGAGATTGTTGTATCCGCGGGCCGCGGACTTAAAGGGCCGGAAAATTGGGGAATAATAGAAGAGCTGGCCGAAGCGCTGGGCGCAGCAACGGCATGCTCGAAACCGGTGTCTGACGCCGGTTGGAGGCCTCATTCCGAACATGTTGGACAAACAGGTATTACCGTAAGCCCCAACCTGTATATTGCCATCGGCATTTCCGGCGCCATACAGCACCTGGCAGGCGTCAGCGCCTCTAAAATAATTGTCGTTATCAACAAGGATGCGGAAGCTCCATTTTTCAAGGCGGCCGACTACGGTATCGTCGGAGATGCGTTAGAAGTAGTCCCCAAGCTTACTGCGGCAATAAAGGCACATAAAGGCAATTAATCGGTTGATTTTTCCATAACATTTTGCATCTTTGTATTTCCTGCGCGGAATCATGCATGAAGAAGATAAAATTAGATATCGTCGGATTATCCTATAGCCAGACCCAATCAGGGGCGTATGCATTGGTTTTGGGCGAGGTGTCAGGGCGCAGGAGGTTGCCCATCATTATTGGAGGCTTTGAAGCGCAGGCGATTGCCATCGAAATCGAAAAAATGACGCCCAGTCGGCCATTGACACACGACCTATTCAAGGCCTTTGCGGAAACCTACCACATACGGATCGACGAAGTGATTATCTATAACTTGGTTGATGGTATCTTTTATGCAAAAATCATTTTTAACGATGGCCACAAGCAAACCGAGATTGATGCGCGTACCTCTGACGCCATTGCGCTAGCCGTTCGTTTTAAAGCTCCGGTCTATACCTATGAGTTCATACTGGCCTCTGCTGGCATCGTCATTGAAGGAAACGATTTCGTATTTCTAGAAAACATTGAGTCTGCAGGAACGAACGATCCGGAAGCTATGGCACCAAAAGACGCCGGCTCGTCTTTCACTTCCATGACGGATGACCAATTGCAGGAATTGCTAACAAAGGCACTCGCAGAGGAAATGTACGAAAAGGCAGCTCGGATAAGAGATGAGATTTCTCGTCGAAAGTCGTCCTAGCGACAGCTCAATCAATAGCGAACACCTGCTCGTTCACGGAACACGAACCATCGACCACCTTTATCAACACCACCAACGATCAAACGATGCCGATAAAAATTCGACTCACGGTGATGAACTTCCTGCAGTTTTTCGTTTGGGGTTCATGGCTGATTTCGCTTGGCGGGTATATGGGAAGCCAACTGGGCTTTTCTGGCCTGCAGGTCGGATCGGTCTATTCAACCATGGGAATAGCATCTGTGTTCATGCCTGGGCTGTTGGGTATCGTAGCCGACCGATGGGTCAATGCCGAACGGGTATTCGCCGTGGCTCATTTCATTGCCGCTGGGGCGCTGATTGCAGCGGCACAGGTCACAGACTTCCAGACGTTCTATGTCTTGATGCTCATCAACTCACTGTTTTACATGCCGACGCTGGCATTGTCCAACTCCGTGTGCTATAATGTGTTGACGCGCAATGGGCACGACGTTGTCAAAGCCTTCCCTCCTATCCGTGTGTGGGGCACCGTGGGTTTCATTGTGGCTATGTGGAGCGTCGATCTCCTAAGCTGGACAAAAAACACAAGCCAGCTTTATCAAGCCGCAGTAGCAGGGCTTTTTCTGGGATGTTATGCTTTCACAGTACCGCCGTCTCCGCCGTTTTTAGACGAGACCCGCAGAAAGTCATGGGTATCCTCATTGGGGCTGGATGCCTTTGTTTTATTCAAACACCGGAATACAGCATTGTTTTTCCTTTTTTCCTTGATGCTTGGCGCCGCATTGCAAATTACCAATGCTTTCGGCGGACCGTTTTTAGACGATTTTCGGGCGACTTATCCTGGTTCGTTCGGCGCACAGCACCCCAACCTGCTGCTTTCTATATCGCAGATTTCCGAAACATTTTTTATCCTGCTGATCCCGTTTTTCCTACGCCGTTTCGGCATCCGAAACGTCATCCTGTTCAGTATCCTCGCTTGGGTACTCCGGTTTGCATTATTCGGCTTGAGCAATCCCCATGACAGACTTTATTTACTAATTTTATCAATGATCATATACGGGATGGCGTTCGATTTCTTCAATATTTCCGGCTCGCTGTACGTAGAGAAAGTTGCAGAGCCAAAAATCCGTTCCAGTGCACAAGGACTGTTTATGATTATGACCAACGGTTTCGGGGCGATCGTTGGCGGCTACGGCAGCGGCTGGGTGGTAGACCACTTTACAAACGCCGAAGGTCAGCGGGATTGGCCTAGCATCTGGTTTACTTTTTCAGGCTACGCATTGGTCCTGGCTGTGCTCTTTCTCTTAATTTTTCGGAATAAGCGAATGATTGCAACCAGAAGTTTATAAAGCGGCTTCAACAATAGCTTTAGCCGCCCCAAAGCTCACAACCATGGAATCGTCGTACTTGCCAGTGAAATTTTCTTAAAACCGCAGTGGTTACAATAGCCTTAGCAAATGCTCCTTATTCAATGTTCGGAAAAAGGGTGCATCGTTTCTTACCAGCCCATCCGCCAGCGCGCTTTTCGTAGCCTGCAATTGCAGTACTTTTTCTTCTACCGTGCCCGGTGTGACCAGCCGGTATGCCATCACTTTTCGGTTCTGCCCAATCCGGTGTACACGGTCTATCGCTTGGTGTTCGACTGCCGGGTTCCACCAGGGATCTATCAGATACACTACCTCCGCCGCTGTAAGGTTCAGCCCCATGCCACCGGCTTTAAGGCTTACCAGGAAGACACGCATGGTGGGATCGTTCTGAAAGGTGTTTACCACTTCTTCACGGACCCGCGTACTACCCGTCAAGGTCACATAGCGGACACCGATGCTACTCAACATGTCACCCACTAAATGCAACATGGACACAAACTGCGAAAAGATGACCACCTTGTGATAAGGACTCTTTTCCTTAATTCGCTCCTTCAGCAACTCAAGCTTGGCCGATACTGCGGTGTTCAGCATGCCATCGGGCAGTAGTGCCGGAGAATTACAGATTTGCCGCAAGCGCGTCAGTCCGCGGAGCACATATATCGGACTTTTGTCCAGTTCATCGCCCGACAGTGCGCAGATAAATTCGCGGAACTCCCTTTCATAGGCGTCGTATACCTTACGCTGCTCGTTGCCCATCTCGCTATAAAGCACCATTGACACCTTCTCTGGCAGATCAGCCGCCACATCGGCTTTGGTGCGTCTCAGGATGAATGGTTGGATTTTCTGCTGGAGTTCTATCCGTCGTTTCTGGTTTTTGAACTGGTCGATAGGCTTACCGTATACGTCACGGAAATACCGCTTATCGCCCAATAATCCCGGACAGGCAAATGAAAGCTGTCCGTATAGATCGAACGAACTATTCTCCAAAGGGGTCCCCGTAATGGCTATCCGGTTGCGTGACTGTAAGAGGCGAACGGCTTTGTAGCGCTGAGAATCAGGGTTCTTGATATGCTGGGATTCATCAAGATAGACATAGTTGAAGAAAAAGTCTTTAAGCGAACGGACATCAGACAGTAACGTCGTGTAAGACGTCAGCACCACGTTGTAACGGTTAATCGTGTCAATGGATTTCGGGCGATCAGGTCCGTACAATGTCAGTACCTCCAATGAAGGTGCTAGCGCCGCCAATTCGCGCTGCCAATTGAAGATCAATGTTGCGGGCGCTACTACCAGATCGGTGCCCGTACGTCCACTTTCGCGTTGCGAAAGCATAAACGCAATCACTTGGACGGTTTTTCCCAACCCCATCTCGTCCGCCAATATACCGCCCAAGTTGAAACGATCCAAGAAGCTTAGCCAGTTCAACCCCTGTCGCTGATATGGGCGGAGCACCGCTTTCAGCCCGTGCGGCACCGCTACCGGCTGGATCGCCTCAACGTCGTTCAGTTGTTCACGCAATTTCACTATCTCCGCGGCAGTTGTTTTGTCCAGCATCGCCGCATCATAAAGCGCAGACACCGTCTCGAAATTCGATTTGGTAAAGCGAATCGTCTCATCATCCAGCACCTCGCCTGCCCGGAAGTATGCCGCAAATTTCTCCAGCCACTCCTGGGGGAGGATGCCCATTGTACCGTCGCCCAACGCCACATACCTGCTCTTGTTACGAAGGGCTGCTTGAATCTTTTTCAGCGATGCTTTCTTTTTTCCGAAGCGCACTTCGTGCGTGGCGTTAAACCAGTTTATCCCGCTGGTGACCCTAATATCAATAGCTACTTTGTTCGGAATTAACTTACTATTCAGCTCATTAAATCCATATACCTCAATTCCCAATCGACTCCACGCGTCAAATACCCGCAAAAACCATGTTTCATCCAAAAAGTATTTCTTATGCAGGAAAAAGTAGTAAAGTTTATTATCCATTTGCTCTGCCAGATGAGGATGCTGCTTGATAAGCAGGAACTTAAACTCCTGCTCAAAGTCGTCATCCCGGGAGACGATGAAGTCCCTCCCTCTTCCATCCACCGCCTTCACTTGCCTTTCCGTGCGGATAGCTACCTCGGCTTCCCCGTAGCGCACCACTGGAATGATCATAACATGCTGGCCAAAATCCGACAAGTATATAAGCCGCTCCGGAGGCACCGCAAACCCGTTCTCTAACAATTGCTCTGCCGTGCCCGGCTTGATGTTCGGGTAGGTTACCTGTATGCTGTCGGACAGTTTGTCTAGCAACAACCGTTGGAAATCCCGGTATCTGCTGGCATGGATAAGTAATTTGCCCTGATGTTCCCGAAACAACACCACCAAGGAGAGCAGGAGGGCGCTATCGATTAAATAAAGCGTGCTGTTCAATGAGAAAAAGCAGCCGGCTGTGAGCGATAATTCATGTATGGCGTACGTTTTCCCTGCCAGGGTAACTGCGCCCGTCACCGCGTAGAAAACGCCTTCGGCTTGCACCGAAAGGCATACCGTGTCGGGTAATAGCGCCGTTTTAGTTAACACCAACGATTTAGAAGAAATTTTAGTCCCAAATTGCTCGTCATGGTAGTAAAACGGATGACCACTCCCGTTTTTCAAGATAATCCGCAGTGCTTCCAAGTCCGCAGCCATCCGGTCGACGCCTTTTACCTGCTGAAGTTTGGCGACAGCCGCATAAAACATCGCTTCACCTAAGCTGGCTGATTCCGTGAGCAGGCTAAGTGGATCTACAGGGGTTAGCGGAGCCTTTAGGCCACCTGATTGGGTTCGTTCTGCGTCAAACAGTTCAACTACTGGATGGCGGTAATATTTGTGGCGAGCGATAACCGCAATGGTCCGTTCCGCTGTCGATACGGCGACGTCAGGGTGGCATTGGCGCTCTGCCTGCGCACCCAGTTCTCGCAGCTTGGGCGAATCAAGTGGTAGCAATCCGGCATTGCGCGGTTTGATGGTTAACCGCCCTTCGGCAAGAACCGGCTTTAAATAGAGGTCGAGATCTGGCTCATGCTCCAAGCCATAGGCCATAGCGGCTTCCCGCAGCTTCTGATGCCGGACCAGCGGCTTGAAAAATATATTGAGCTCCTCGCTCCTGAGAATCATAGTCAACACCATTGCCTCCGCAAGCGTCATTTTATTTGACAGACCAGGCAGGTCACCCGAGACAATCACGTGTCCGTTTTCCTGCACTATTCCAACGGTGGCAAGTGTGCCGTCGGGAAGGCGGCAAGTAAATACTCCCCGGTCTACTTCCAGTTTCAGGGGCTTAACTGCCCCTGCGTCCACCCAGAAACCCCGCTCGCTTAGCGACGCTACCATTGATTCGGTAAACTGGTCAACGGCCGTACAGCGCAAAATAAAGACGTGGCACTCTTGAAAATCGAGCATGTCGCAAATATATCCTTTTCCTATCTTTGTCACGGCATGGCTGTAAGTTTTGATTTGTCTAAAGTCCATCTCCCCGTTGTTGGGGTAATACCGCAGCTAACTCAACAGTTGGCTATACATAATACCCTTATCCTCAGCACACCTCCGGGGGCCGGAAAAAGTACCGTGGTGCCCTTGGCGTTGCTCAATGAGTCGTGGCTGCGAGACAGAAAAATCGTTATGCTTGAGCCGCGCCGCCTGGCTGCAAGCAGCATCGCTCAACGCATGGCATCGCTTTTGGGCGAAAAAGCCGGCGAAACTGTCGGCTATCGGGTGCGCTTCGAAAACCAAACTTCATCTCGCACACGCATCGAGGTGGTCACCGAAGGCATCCTCACACGTATGTTGCATCAGGACAATGCGCTGGAAGATGTTGGGATGGTCATTTTCGATGAGTTTCACGAACGCCGTCTGCACACTGACATGTCCCTTGTACTTTGCCGCGAAAGCCAGCAGGTGCTCCGTCCCGATCTACGCCTGCTCATTATGTCGGCCACCTTGGACACCGCCCAGCTTACGACAATCCTGCAAGCACCTGTGGTCGAAAGCAGGGGCCGCATGTACCCTATTGATATCGTCCACACGGAAGAGCCGGACGTGCGCCAACTGCCCGAATATTGCGCCCGTATGATTGTCCGGGCGTCCAGGGAAACAGAGGGCGACATTCTTGCCTTCCTGCCGGGTGAAGGAGAAATCCGGGCTTGCGCGCAGTTACTCTATGCTCATCCCACAGAGGCAGTCGTACACACCCTCTACGGACGGATGTCCTTGGCTGACCAGCATCTGGCCATACAACCGAACCGACATGGGCAACGAAAGATTGTGCTGGCCACCTCCATAGCGGAAACGAGTCTCACCATTGAAGGCATCAGCGTGGTGGTCGACTGCGGTTATACCCGCACACAGGTGTTTGATCCTCCATCAGGACTTTCACGCCTCAAAACGGTACGCATTTCACAGGATGCGGCAGCCCAGCGCGCGGGCCGTGCCGGCCGGCTTGGTCCCGGAACCTGCTACCGCCTCTGGACCATGGCTACGACGCAGCGGATGGCGCCCTACAGAATACCGGAAATCCTAGAAGCGGACCTCACCTCGCTTCTACTCGATACCGCCCAATGGGGCATAAATGACTTAAGCCAGCTTGAATGGCTCACGCCACCTCCACCGCCGACGGTGGCGCGGGCGGCGGCATTGCTGCAAGAGCTGGGCGCTCTTGATGGTGGCAAAGTCACTCCGCATGGCAAAGCCATCCATGCGCTGCCCTGCCATCCGCGTATCGCCCATATGTTGTTGAAAAGCAAACAGCTCGGAATGTCTGCCCTTGCCACAGATACCGCAGCCTTGTTGGAAGAGCGCGATCCGCTTGGTCGAGACGCCGGAATCAATATTAACCTTCGCGTAGAGGCACTACGGAAGCATAGGAAATACGGAATGCAAGGCAAACGTTTCGATAATATCGAAAAAATCGCCCGCTCATACCGAAAGTTGCTCGATATAACCGAAGAAAACGGTCCTGTCGACCCGAATCACACCGGCCTTATGTTGGCATATGCCTATCCTGAACGCATCGCTAGGCATCGAGACGACAGGCCACGTGCTGGCGTCTTTCAACTGGCGGCTGGAAAACGGGCTGCTGTACCGGCCAATGACGACTTGGCCCATGAACCATGGCTATCCATCGCGCTGCTCGACGCCGGTGATGGCCTGGGCAGCGTATTCCTCGCCTCGGCCGTCAATCCCGCCGACTTATCCCCTTTCGTTCGCGAAACCCAGCGCACCATGTGGGACACCAAGCAGGGAGGCATCATCGCTACGCGCGACCGACGCATAGGCGCCATTGTGATCCAGTCCGAGCCACTGCAAGAACTAGATGAAGAAATAATCCGGCAAGCGATTTTCGATGTCCTCCAGACTGAAGGCGATCACATACTCAATTGGACGGCGGCTGTCGAACAATGGCAACGCCGTGTGCTAAGCCTTCGCAAATGGCGGCCCGATGAAGCGTGGCCCGATGTGTCGACGTCTACCCTTTTACGCCATCCGGACCAATGGCTGTCTCCTTACGTCCATGGCGTGCGCAAAGTCGAAGAAATGAAAAAGCTCGATTTATTTGCGATTCTCCACCACACTCTCAATTACGAACAGCAACAGGCATTGAACCGTCTAGCCCCCCCAAGCCTTATCGTACCCAGCGGTTCGACCATCAAGCTTTCGTATGCCCCCTCTGGCGAGCCACCGGTACTGGCGGTAAGGTTGCAGGAAGTGTTTGGCCTGCTGGACACTCCGCGCATAAACGACGGGCGTACTCCCATCGTACTGCACCTTCTGTCCCCTGGATTCAAACCTGTGCAGGTCACAGCCGATCTTCGCAGCTTCTGGCAAACAGCTTACTACGAAGTGCGCAAAGAGCTCAAAAGGCGATACCCTAAACATGCATGGCCAGATGACCCCTTGCACGCGCAAGCGGTGCGAGGCGCACCCAGGAAGTCGCTAACGCCATGAGCGTCGGTAATGTCCGTGATTTTTTGTAAGTTTGGCAGATTTGAACTACTGCCGTTGACCGGCGGTTAAGAACTTTGATAATCGATAATTCATGGACAACCCCTTATTGAAGCCATTTGATACTCCGTTCAATAGCGTACCTTTTGATCGGATTAAAACCGCGCATTTCAAACCTGCAATTCTCCAATTGATCGACGAGGCCAAACGTGACATTGACGCCGTTGTCGGCAATCCAGCTCCACCCGATTTTGGCAACACCATTGCCGCGATGGAGCATACCGGGAAGCGGCTTAATATAGCATCGGCCACTTTCTTCAACCTCGACGCAGCGGAAACCAACGATGACATCCAGCAACTTGCACAACAATTGTCTCCGGTATTGGCGGAATACAGTAATGACATTATGCTCAATGAGGAACTCTTTAGTCGGGTAAAGCAGGTGCATGATGCGACAAACAACAAAATGCTGACGCCAGAAGAAGCCCGCCTGTTAGACAAGACGTATAAAAGTTTTGTTCGAAACGGTGCTTTGCTATCGGCCGATGATAAGGAAAAACTGCGGGACATTGATAAGCAACTGGCTGTCCTAACCATGAAGTTTTCGCAGAATGTACTACAGGAGACCAATGCATATCACCTGCATGTGCAAGACAACGAGCAATTGGCTGGATTACCTGATTCCATTCTCGCCGCTGCCAAGGCCGATGCGGAAAAACGAAATCTTGTTGGGTGGGTATTCACCCTTCACTTCCCAAGCTTTGTGCCATTTATGAAGTATGCAGCAAACCGCAAACTGCGCAAGCAGCTTTACCTGGCATCGGCCACACGCGCAATGAAGCCGAACGAATACAATAATGAAGGTATCGTGCGTGAAATTGTCGCGC
Organism: Parapedobacter deserti; assembly: GCF_042646065.1. Lineage (NCBI taxonomy): Bacteria > Pseudomonadati > Bacteroidota > Sphingobacteriia > Sphingobacteriales > Sphingobacteriaceae > Parapedobacter > Parapedobacter deserti. The sequence continues at coordinate 83,682 of NZ_JBHRTA010000022.1, read as the reverse complement.
TGCGCGACCGTAGGGCTAAACTGCTTGGTTTTGGTACACATGCCGACTTTGTATTGCAGGAACGCATGGCTTCATCTCCAGCCATTGTACTGAATTTCTTGCAAGATCTCCTGCAGAAAGCCAAGCCATACGCCGAGCAAGAAATCGCCAAATTGCAGGCACTGGCAGAAAAGGACGGGATATCGCCCATCATGCCCTATGACCATGCCTATTACGCCGAAAAACTACGGGAAGCTACTTTCAACCTCGCGGAGGAAAAACTGAAGCCGTACTTCCCGTTACCACAGGTGCTCGAGGCAGCCTTTGATGCAGCAAGCAAGCTCTATGGACTCGTCTTTGAATTGCGTACCGACGTCCCCGTCTATCATCCCGAAGTAACCGTGTACGAAGTGTTGGAAAACGGACAGCACAAGGCATTGCTATATACCGATTGGCACCCACGGGAAGGTAAACGCGCAGGCGCTTGGATGACCGCCTACCGAGGGCAGTGGAAAGAGAGCGACCATCAGGTACGCCCGCATATCTCCGTCGTGTGCAACTTCGCTCGTCCAGTAGGTGACGTCCCGTCGCTTCTCACCTTCCAAGAGGTGACCACCCTCTTTCATGAGTTCGGGCACGCCCTGCACGGAATACTGGCAGACACGGTCTACGAAAGTTTGTCGGGCACCAACGTCTATTGGGACTTCGTCGAATTGCCCTCACAGTTTATGGAAAATTATTGTTACGAAAAAGAGTTTTTGCAATCTTTTGCTCGCCATTACCAGACGGGAGAATCGCTGCCTGATGATGAAATCGACAAAATTGTGGCGGCCGCTAATTTTTTGGAAGGCTATCAAACTGTCCGCCAGCTAAACTTCGGTCTCCTGGACATGGCTTACCATACGGGTAAATTTGACGGTGATACCACCATTGAACGCTTCGAGAAAGACATCATCGGTGATAGGCAACTTTATCCAGATGTGCCCGGCACTGCACAAAGTCCTTCGTTCTCCCATATTTTCGCAGGAGGCTATTCCGCAGGGTATTATTCCTACAAGTGGGCTGAGGTGCTCGATGCGGATGCCTTTGACTATTTCAAGGATACAGGCATATTTAACCCTGACACCGCAGCCAAATTCAAAGCGCTGCTCGCGAGTGGCGGCACGGTAGATCCCATGGAGCTATACATACAATTCCGGGGCCGCGAGCCAAAAACTGACGCGTTGCTTAAGCGTGCGGGGTTAAATTAGTAGCCCAGCGGTAGCATAAAAAATGGCCGGCATTTTAGCTAAAATGCCGGCCATTGAATGTTAAAATATGGATGGCTAATATCCTGGATTTTGTTCCAATGCCGGCTCTACTTTTAGCACCAACTCATGGAATGGCCACAGGTAATTATGCGGTGCGAATGAGCGGTCTTCGATATGGAGCGACTGCACCTGCCCATTTACTTCGCGGGAATGTCCCAATGCTGGCTGGTTCAACACGCGTTCAGCGATGCGCCAACGAATAATATCGTCATATCGCAGGCCTTCTCCAGCAAATTCTACCCGGCGTTCGTTGCGGATCAGGTCTATCCATTGCTGTTGTGAAAATGCGTTGTATTCCGGAAGGGTCACGTCAGCATAAGCCATGTCAAGCCCTGCCCTTTCCCTTACTTCGTTAATGCACGTTTTGGCCAAATCGTCTACATCATCCAACATAATCTTCGCTTCTGCATAGGTGAGCAACACCTCCGCATAGCGCAACAACCCATAAGTGAGGTTGCCGTTGCGAAATGCATCCGCTTCTGAAACAAACTTCCTGAACCAATAACCGGATTTACTGGCCCTTTGGTTTTGGTAATACATGGGATTACCCGGTGAATAAATATCAATCTCTTCACCATAGAAAACATCCCCGTGCCCCATGATGCTGGCTTCGTAGCGCGGGTCGCGATTCAACTTGGGATTCAGCTCGTATTCCTCGCGGGTATGCAAGGGGCAACCATCAATCGGCCTACCTTGTTCAGTCCAATATGCATCAACCAAACTCTTTAATGGCACGTTATAGGATTCCCCTCTACCTGTGCGGAAATGCGGCCCCAAATCCCTGAAGGAGTGCGTCACGTTGGTTCCCACAGATTCCAGGTTCTGGTGGATGATGAACTCTTTATTGTTTGCATGCCCTTCGTACTGGAAAAGGTCGCGATAACTGGAGTACAACGCATATTTACGGCTGTCCATGATTTCCTTGGCTAACCGTGCGGCAAGTTCCCAGCGTTCATAGTATAACGCGTAGCGCATGACCAATGCTTTAAAAGAATACCGGTTGAACATGTATTTATCGGTCGTGTACTCATCCGGCGGCAACCGGGTGGCGATGTCGTCTGACATCTGGAAGAGCTGTTCTAAAATCTCTTCCTTCGGAACTGGAGGTGATTTGGCCTCTTCGATGGTCGCTGGTGTCAATAGGAACGGAATATCGCCCCAACGGGAAACCATTTCGAAATAATGCCATACCCGCAACCCCTCCAGTATCGCTTTATACCGCTGCCGGATAGATTCATCTTCAACATATGGCACATTGATATTAGCCAAGTAAGTGTTTATCCGGCCTACATGCTTCATTTGGAGCGTATAGTAATATTCAAAAGCGCGGGTGTTACTGTTCATTGTGCCGTTAGCAATACGCAGGTGATGGTCTCCGTCTACGCGGGCATAAGCGTTATCGCTCCTGCCATCTTTCATGTAAAACAATAGCCTTCGGTTATCGCGCGGGGTAAAGTAGTCAAGGTAGGAGCTATACGTCACACGCTGCAAATCCGCCTCGGTGTTAAAGAACTCTTGAAACGTAGTAGCTGTGGGGTCGCGTTTGTCCAGAAATTTTTCGCATCCCGTAAACCCTGCCAACAGCACAGGGATCAGATATAAAATTCGTCTCTTCATTGCGTTATACTTTCGATTACAATATTGTTGCCTTAATTCCTACACTGTAGCTTGCCATGCGGGGATATGCACCATTTCCGGTAAACCGGTCGTCGCGTTCGGGTTCCAGCCCTTCCCACCTGGTGAACGTCAGCGCATCCTGCGCATTTAAGTAAAACCGGACGTTGCGGATGCTTCCACCGATATTAGGTATGGTATAACCAATCTGGATTGTTTTCACCCGGAAATAAGCCGCGTTGCTCAGCCATACATCACTCAGCACAGCATTTGAACTGTTGCCCGTCCACACCCTGGGAAAGCGGCTGTTCGGATTGTCGGGCGTCCAGCGGTTTTCCACATACTCTTGCCGTGGTGTGCCCAAACTATTGTTGGTACCATCCATCAGCACCGGGTAGCCCTCCATGCCGCGGAGCCGTTGCGTGCGTTTGCCAACCCCCTGGCCAAGCATGCTGAAATCCCAACGTTTGTAGCGCAAGTCCAGCGTAACTGAATAATTCATATGCGGGAATGGATCGCCGAGGTCCACCCGGTCGAGCTCATTGATAATGCCGTCGCCATTTCGATCTACATAGCGGATATCCCCAGGAAGCGTGTTCGGTAGCTTAGCTGCGGTAGCGTCAACTTCTTCCTGCGTTTGGAAATACCCGTTGCTTTGATAGCCATAGTAATTGTCGATTGCGATGCCCCGATACCAGATTTTGTCCGCATTGTCTTTAAAAACAAGCGAATCGCCTGTCGAATAACCTGCTTTGAGTACCCGGTTTTGATTGTCAAACAGCATCCCGCCTACGGCATAGGTTAAGTCGCCCACCCGGTCACTCCAACGGGCGGCAATTTCCCATCCCTTGTTTTCAACTTCACCAATATTGACGGATGATTCCAAAACATTTGCACCAGTCAGCGGAGGTACCGGAAAACTCTCATAAATTAAATCGTATGAATGTTTTCTGTAAACCTCTGCGGTTAAATTGAGCCTGCTTGCCAAGGCGGTGATGTCCATTCCCACGTTCCACTGTTTTTGCTTTTCCCAGCTGAACTGCGGGTTCGGAACGCGCATTACCCATCCCCAGTTGTTAACCACTTCCTGCCACAGGTAAGGGGCCACGTCTTCGTTACCGATCAATCCGTAAGAGAAGCGGAATTTCAAGTTGTTAATGGCACCGCTCTCCCGCAAGCCAGCCATGAAGCGCTCATTGTGTGCGTTCCACGCCAGCGCGGCCGACGGGAAAAGTCCCCACCGGTGTCCGGGAGCAAACTTGCTGCTTCCATCGGAACGGGCTGTTACTTCCAGGAGATACCGCTCATCAAACGCATAATTCAACTTACCAAAAAACGAAGCCTTGTTGATCTCCCTGTAGTCGGTAAAATTATAGGTCATTACTTCCGTTCCTGCAATCAGGTACAGCTTATCCTTGTTTTTCCGGAGCGATTGCTCATAATTGATATTAGCCCGTGCCGTAAGCTGGCTCTCGCTGATACCCTGGTCAGCACCCACGCTATTCGTCCAGATCTCTGTGGGTTTGCCATCGCCATCATAAAAGCGGAATGTCTCACGTTTTTGCTTCCATGCTGATTTATTGATCATGTATGATACGTTGCCGTCAAGCGAAAAATTTGGAGAGATGAAGTAACGCGGGCGCAAGTTAATGGTGCTTCGATCGTGCACGTTATTGCGTATCCCGCCATGAAGAATGGAAGCAATGGGATTGAGGTTGTTATGCAAGATGTAATGATTTTCCCGGTCGCTGTCGTAAAAAATCTGCTGTGTCGGATTCATCTTCCATGCATTTTCATATAAACCGTTCCCGTTCGTGTTGGCCATTAACCGATCCACCTGTAACCGATGAGCGTAAAAGTCGGCCAATAAAACAAACTTATCCGCCATGTTAATGTTCGTATTGAACCGGGCGCTGAATTTTTCTGCTCCTTCTCCATGGTTCAACCCGTTATCAGTTAAATACCCGAGCATCAGGTTAAACGCGCCTACTCCGCCACCGCCTGAAATGCTGGCTGTTGTATTGTGTGAGTGTGCCCTGCGCTGCATGACCGCGTCAAGCCAGTCTACTGATGGCAACTCACCGCTTGCGGCCTTTGCAATATCCCCGTCCGAGAACAGGAGCGACTGTCCTTGCATTCCCCGCGCCTCGTTGTTGAGCCGCATGTAGTCAGCAGCACCCACAAAATTAGGCTGATCAATCGGGTCGCTCAAGGCTGTCCATGAATGCAAATCCACCTTGAATTGCCCTGTCTGCCCGCGTTTTGTTTCGATGATTATTACCCCGTTCGCACCGCGAGAACCATAAAGCGAGGCCGAAGCGGCGTCCTTCAAAACACTGATGCTTTTAATCTGATTAGGATCAATGTCGGTGAGCGATTGTTCCATACCGTCTACAATAACCAACGGTGCTTGGCTCTGCAGGGTACTAATACCGCGGATGGAGATGGTCCCCGGCACACTGCCGGGCAGGTTGTTCCCTTGCATCATCGTGACCCCGGGCAGCGTACCGCTGAATGCTTCTTCCAGTTTAAAGATCGGCCGGTTGACTACCCTATCCATATCAATTTCTGCCACCGACGAAGCGAGGTGACGCCGCTCAATGGTGCTATATCCGGTTACGACCACTTCTTCCAAGCCCGTGGTTTCTTGTTGCAATATAACATCAATCGTTGTTCGATTCTGTGTGTTTACTTCGACTGTCTGGAATCCCATCAAGCTGAAAATCAATGTAGATTCTTCGTTGATGATAATCTGGTAATTTCCCTTGCTATCAGTAATGGCACCCACCGTAGACCCTTTTACTAAGACGTTCGCCGAGGCGAGTGGGGTACCGTCTTCATCCCTAACCGTCCCCTGTATTGTCCGTTGCCGTCTCTCTTCCCTTGCTTTTATTGTAATTTGATTCCCCGTGATGACATAATCCAAATTTTCCTTAGTTAGCAGCTGTTTCAATAGCCGGTGAAGATCTTCATTACGCGCCGATACGTTTACGGTTTTGTGTTTTACCAATTTATCCTGATAAAAGAAGATATAGTCACTTTGTTGTTCTATCTCCCTAAACACGTCGGTAAGGCTGCCGTCTTTGATATTAATGGTAATATGCTGCGAATAGGTATCAGCATAAACAGAAACCATGCACACACATAAAAGAAAAGCGACAGTTTTGAACATTAGAACTGTTTTTTTGAAAAAACCATAGCCCTCGCCGCCAAAGAATGATAGCGATTGCCAGGCATAGAGATAATTCATATCTTTGTTAATCGTTATAAGTTATACATCAATTAATTAACGTGAGACGGGTGGATGTGCCAGCATCTGCCCGTTACTAATTATTGGCTGATTAGTTTGATTTTTGCTGTATAATTATCCTCCTTTCCTCTTGGTTGATATCATAGGCTTGCTGATCGTAGATAATGGCTAAAAGCCTAACGAGCGGCTGGGTTAAATCAAGCCTGCCAGAAAAAGTCTCATTTTCTCTAACAACTTCATTAACCGCCACGATTTCAGTGTTATATATTCGTTCCAGGCGAATGAGTAGCTCGGCTAAAGGCGTGCTTTTCAAAATCAATTGCCGCTGGGTCCATGAAATATGGCTTTGAACATCGTCTTTCCGAATCTCCAAACGACTTGCATTTTTTTGCAAGACGGCGGTACTCCCGGGTTCTAATACCAAGTTCTTGAACTGTTGCTTTCCCACACCCTGCAGCTCAATCTTACCACTTACTAAGACCGTAGAGGTAAATGCATCGTCGCGATATGAACTTACGTTAAACGCGGTACCTAAAACTTTTATCAGCATGTCGGCCGTATGTACAAGAAAGGGTTTATTGAAGTCATGGACAACGTCAAAATACCCTTCGCCCTCAAGATAAATTTCTCGTTTATTCGTGTCGAACTGCTGCGGAAAGGTCAATTGTGAGCCAGCATTAAGCCACGCCTTAGAGCCGTCGGGTAGTACAACCTCCGTACGCTTGCCGTAAGGCACTGTAAGCGTGTTGAAACTATCAGTCGTCCCTCTGCCGCCATAACGGACTGAAAGCAATGATAGATCAATCACGGCTGTATCGTTAAGGATGAAAATCCGTTCGCCGCTTCCTTTCAGCTTAATAGCGCTAGTATCCAAAAGCAGGTTTTGGTTACTTAATGCGGCATGGGCTATTGGCGCTTGCGTGGTCCCGGGCGATAGCCAAAACCACAAAGAAACCGTAAACACACTGGCAATGCTTGCGGCTGCGGCTAGCCTCAACCTGCGTATATTCTTATTCCGCTGCTGGTTTATTTTACTAATGTTTGACTTTATCTGTGCCCATAATTGCTCACGGTCTTCCAGACTAGGCCCACTATTTGGTTGGCTATTCAAGATGTTCAATATGGACGCGGCCATTCTCTTTATGGGGCCATCAGGTTCCTTGTCAAGGTTTTGGCGAGGGTCACCATCTCCCCCTAAAATATCTTCGACGTTGCGGTTCATTCAACTTGGAGCATTACTTCTTTTATACAGAGAGAAGAAAATACAATTTATAGACACCTTTTTGAAAAAAAGGTGATCGTTACCTGTAATGCTTTTCATTTCTAGGGTCGCCTAAATGTGATGAAAAGCACGTTAGACATAGGAATGTAGGCTAACTTTTTGCGCAGTTCTTTAACGGCACGGTATACCAGTGTACGGCATGACGCCACCGAAACTCCCATAACGTCTGCGACATCGTCATAGCCCAATTCGCAAGTAAAACGCAAGTAAAGGGATTCTTGTTGCCTGCTGGAAAGCCGGCTCACTTCTGTAACAACACGTTGTAACAATTCGGCCTCCTCCTCATTGCGGATGGCCTTGTGTTCAATATCCCATTCGATCAGGAATGGAATGCCTTCTTCAAATGCAGCGTATAGTTCGGCCTGCCGTTGGTTATTCTTAATAGCTAAAGCTATTTTCCGCCGCAACGAACTGAAAAGATAAGCCGTCGGGTTGGCAGTGACGTCCAATCGGGGTCGGTACCTGTAGATATCAATAAATAAATCGTGAACCAGGTCTTTAATTAGCTCGGTATCTCGACTATAACGGCAGCCGAAAGCAAATAAACGCTCAACATAACGATCATACAAGGCGCCAAAAGCATGTTCCTTTCCGATAACAAAGTCTTTCCAGCAGCTATCTTCAGTTAATATTGCCATTCAATGCACTACTGCTCACAAAATCCATGGTTGCAAATATCCATAACGATTTGTTATGATAATGTTAATATTAAAATTAAGACAGGTGGCCTCTATTACAACCCCACGTAACTCAATCGTCATACCACGCCCTTCAAAAATAACTATTTCTAAGAAGGGTTCAAACTTTCGGCCATGTAATCTATCCGTGCTTGCTTATAGCAAGCTCCTTGGTTATAGGCATGAGTTCCGACCAATGACACGCATTTTTGCAAAAGTTGATGCAACACAAACTACTTGTGGGTATTTTCCTATTTTTGCGGTTGCTGAAATTGATGTGTAATACGCCGCTGGAAGCGGCGCACAGAACTAAACAAATATTGAAATGAGTGAACGGGCAAAAAAGATCTTTCTAGCCATATGTATTATCATCCCCTTTATTGTCTACTGTTATGTATACTACAGCCAGATGCTCCGGAACGCCCCGTACCGGTTTTCCGATTTTGAATCGATCGTCATCAAGTATGGCGAAGGAAGCGACTTGACTAACCAATTTGACTCAAAAACCGGAGTCTTTCAATACTTAAACAAGAACGACTCATTGGTCATTGATACTGTTCGGCTTCGGAAGGATGACCTGCACCACCTGCATGGAAAAGCTGCCCAGTTAGGTTTCTGGAACTTGCCCGAAGACATGACGGGGCCGGCAGTCGCAGACGGAGCCTCTTCCCGCCGGACCACCCCCCGTTTCTATCTTCAATACAACTATAAGGACAAAAGAAAGGAAGTGACCTTCGACCCCAATTTTGCCGGCAACCCCAAGATGCTGGAGACAGCAAGATCGGTCATCGACGAAGTGATGCGGGTCATCAACGACGCGCGCGACCGTTAGTCAGATGCCGCGTTTGCATCCGTCGCAATGACCGGTACGCGCAGGCTCCGGACATCGTCCGACGCTGGTGCTTCAAACACTTCCAGCTCAAAGTATTTGATTGCTGCCAATAAGTGGTCAAAAATATCGGACATGATATCTTCATAAATGGCCCAACGGGTGTCGGAGGTAAACATATACAGTTCAATAGGAAGCCCATGTTCCGTGGGCTGCAATTGACGCACAAGCATGGTCATATCCTTGCGTATCTTGGGGTGGTGCTGCGCATAACGATTGATGTATTGCCTGAATAGCCCTACATTGGTCATGTTCCGACCGTTAACCGGCATTGACCGATCGGCCTTGGTTGCTTCATTGTAAGCATCGATTTCCAATTGCCGCTCCTCGATATAAGGCAGCAGCAATTGGACTTTTTTCAGACGTGCAATCTCGTCTACGGTAAGGTACCTGATAGACGATATCTTAATGCTGATTGCCCGCTTGATACGCCTCCCCCCGGAGTTCTGCATACCGCGCCAATTCTTAAATGAGTCGGATATCAGGTAATACGTTGGGATGGTCGTGATCGTTTTATCCCAATTCTGCACTTTCACCGTATTCAGATTGATCTCGATGACATCGCCGTCTGCTCCGTGCTTGGGCATCTCTATCCAGTCACCTACACGGATCATGTCGTTGGTTGAAACCTGAATACTCGCGACAAAGCCCAAAATTGTATCTTTGAAGACCAGCATCAGGATGGCTGATGCTGCACCCAAGGCTCCTAAAAATGCCCATGGGGACTTGCCGGTAACCATCGAAAACACCACTATACCTGCAATAAAAAACATAAAGATATTGGCAACCTGCAGGTAACTGTCCAGCGGCTTGTCGTGAAAGCCACGCTTGGTCCGCAGGTGGTCACGGACCGATTTGAACAATGCCCGGAAAAGCATGGTCCAGCCGAAAACAAGCAAAATGTCAATAAATTTCCGTACAGGGCCAATCCAATCGGGGAAACCGAAAAAAATAACCGGAACAAAGTTTATGGAGATAATGAGCGGAATGAGCCGTGCAAAATGGACCAGCACGTTGTTGCGTACCAGGTAATCATCAAATTTTGTGGTCGATCTGCGTGCCGCCGCAGTCAGAAAATTCAACAGCACTTTACGGACGACGAAATCGACAACTACTAAAACAAAGAGCAGCACTCCCAAAAGGATGAACAGATTGATCAAATTTGCCTGCGCCTCGGGCACCCCCCATTCAATAAGTTTGCGGTAGGTCCATTCGTATACAAAGTTCGAAGATGTAGCAATTGTACGTATTTCCATAAGCGGTCGACGAAAAATAAGCGGGTTGTAACCTAACCAAGAATAAGAAGCCTCAAAGTTAAGGATTCCCCATGGAATTCAAAACGTGAACCCACAGGCCGATCATCAAACACGACTTAGATCATTGGGTTCCAAGCGCCAAAAAACATTATTAAATCAGGCAAAAAATACTTAATTTCGCATGCGCAATAAGCTTATCCTACTATACGCTTATTGCGCTTATTGATTCAAGAACTGGAAACGTAATAATGGCTGAAGAAACAGAAAACGACAACAATCTCGTACCGGCAAACGACCGGATCATCCCCATCAATATCGAAGACCAAATGAAATCGGCATACATTGATTACTCAATGTCTGTCATTGTTTCCCGAGCCCTGCCCGATGTTAGGGATGGACTGAAACCCGTACATCGCCGGGTGCTTTTCGGTATGTTGGATCTGGGCGTTACCAGTGGCAAACCCTATAAGAAATCGGCTCGTATTGTGGGCGACGTGCTTGGTAAATACCACCCGCATGGCGATTCTTCAGTATATGACACGATGGTGCGTATGGCCCAAGAATGGAGCCTGCGGTACCCACTGGTAGACGGTCAGGGAAACTACGGATCCATAGACGGCGATCCTCCAGCGGCCATGCGTTATACCGAAGCGAGGCTGAAAAAAATTGCAGAGGAGCTTTTGTCCGACATCAATAAGGACACAATCGACTACCAACTTAACTTCGATGACACCACCGAAGAGCCCACGGTGTTGCCTACGCGAATACCTAACCTCCTGGTCAACGGTGCGTCGGGCATTGCAGTGGGTATGGCCACGAATATGGCGCCGCACAACCTTTCCGAGGTCATCGACGGCATTATAGCATATATCGACAACCGTGACATCGAGATTGCGGAGTTAATGCAGCACATTAAGGGACCGGATTTCCCTACGGGCGCCATTATCTATGGATACGCCGGTGTACAGGAAGCGTTCCATACCGGCCGCGGCCGCATCGTTATGCGCGCGAAAGCCGAAATTGAAACCACAAAAAGCGGTCGGGAGCAGATCATCGTCACCGAGATACCTTATCAGGTAAATAAATCAGACATGATCAAACGTACAGCCGACCTGGTCAACGAAAAAAAGATAGAAGGGATATCCGAAATACGGGACGAGTCTGATAGGCGTGGTATGCGCATTGTATACGACATCAAGCGGGACGCCAATGCCTCCATCGTGTTGAATAATTTGTACAAGCACACTGCCTTACAAACCTCATTCAGTGTAAATAATATAGCCTTGGTGCACGGGCGGCCTATGCTGCTCAACCTCAAGGACATGATTTATCATTTTGTCGAACACCGACACGAGGTGGTGATACGCCGAACCAAGTTCGAATTAGCTGAAGCGGAGAAACGGGCGCATATCCTGGAAGGTTTGCTCATTGCACTCGACCATTTGGATGAAGTGATCCAACTCATCCGCGCCTCAGCAACGCCCGAAGATGCGAGGGTAGGATTGATCGAGAAATTCGGTCTTTCGGATATCCAAGCTCGGGCGATTCTCGACATGACCCTACGCCGCCTTACCGGACTAGAGCGCGACAAAATCAAAGAGGAATACGCCGAGTTGATGAAGACCATCGACTACTTGAAATCCGTGCTTGAAGATGAAGGCTTGCGAATGAGCATAATAAAAGACGAACTACTGGAGGTCAAGGATAAATTCGGTGACGAACGGCGCTCTTCCATTGTGCATTCAGCAGAAGATATGCGCATGGAGGATTTCATAGAAGATGAAGAAATAGTCATCACCATTTCGCATGAAAGTTATGTGAAACGCACACCGCTCAGCGAGTACCGCCGACAAAGCCGGGGTGGAAAAGGCTCCCTGGGCACCAATACCCGTGAGGAAGACTTTACAGAGCACATCATCACTGCGTCCGCTCACAACTATATGCTGTTTTTCACCGAGACAGGGCGCTGCTTCTGGCTAAGGGCCTTCGAAATTCCCGAGGGAAGTCGTACATCCCGAGGCAGAGCCATCCAAAATATTATCAATATCCCCAAAGAAGAGAAAATCAAAGCATATATAAAGGTGAAAAACCTCAAGGATCAAGAATACCTTGAGAATAATTTCATCATCATGTGCACAAAACGGGGCACAATTAAGAAAACGTCGCTGGAAGCCTATTCACGTCCGCGTGCCAATGGCATAAATGCTATCAACATCAACGAAGGCGACCAACTGTTGGAAGCTTGCCTCACGGATGGCAGCAGCGAAATTCTCATGGCCTTGAAGTCAGGACGGGCCATACGCTTCAACGAATCTACCGTGCGGCCAATGGGCCGTACAGCAACCGGCGTACGCGGTGTCACACTAGCCGGACCGGACGATGAGGTAGTTGGCATGATTAGTGTTAATAACCCAGAGGTTACCGTGTTAGTCGTCTCGGAAAAAGGGTACGGAAAACGTACTGATATTGAAGACTACCGGGTAACTAACCGCGGAGGAAAAGGTGTTAAGACCATCAACGTTACGGACAAAACCGGCGATTTGGTGGCGATCAAAGATGTAACCAACAACGACGACTTAATGATCATTAACAAATCGGGTATCGTTATCCGGATTGCGGTCAGCGAGTTACGAGTGATGGGGAGAGCCACTCAAGGCGTAAGGCTCATTAGCCTGAAAGGCGACGATGAAATCGCATCAGTGACCAAAGTAGAGCACGAGGATGATGTCATAAATGAAGAAAATCAAGGAAGTAATGAAAATACCGATGAAAACGATACAACGGATGAATCGACACAATCGGACAATTAACTTAGGAAGCGCATTATTGCTTGCTGCGCTATTGGCAGTCATTACATTGCCGGCTGTTGCCCAATCCAACTTAAAGGAAGGCAACAACAATTTTGCGATGTACACCAAGACCAAAGATTTCAAACATTTGGAGGCCGCCCGAAAGTTTGCTGACGAGGCGTATAAGACCAAGCGCGATTCGACCAGCTTTCGGAACAACCTGCTGCGCGGGTTGGTGTACAGTACATTGGCAGTAGTAGATTCCAACCGCACGCAAAAGTATCCTGCCGATCCCATTGACATTGCTTCGGCATCGCTCCGGAAGCTGGTAAACAATAAGCAGCTGAGCTATGAACATGGCCCCGAAGTCAACTACATCAAACGGTCACTGGCAAATGCATATCTTATCAAAGCCAATCGTGCGGTTGCAAAGGCCAACTACGAAGAGGCCTTCAATCAATACCGCCAGGTAGACTCCATCAGTGGCTCGGCCATTGACGTCAAACACAACCTCGCCGTATTGAGCACCAAAATTGGAGGAGAAGACGACGCTATAAAGCGCTATCAAGCGTTTACGCGCCAACGGGAAACTTCTTCGCCTGTTTATATACTGGAGTTAGCCGAACTCTACCGAAAAAAACACGACAAACCGGCAATGTTGAACACCTTACTCACTGGAAGGGAGCAATTTCCCGATAATAAGGAAATTTTATTTGCGCTGATAAACCTCTACGTGGCGGATGAGGCGTATGCTGCTATAGTACCGCTGGTCGATGAGGCCATTGCACATGAGCCTGAAAATGTTAATCTGAACTACATCGCCGGTTTTGCCAACGAAATGGAAGGCAACACAGCTAACGCTAAAAGATATTATGAAAAAGTGATTAGCCTGGATGCAAACAATTTCGAAGGCAATCTGCAACTGGGACTGCTTTATCTTAAAGAATACATTGATAACCCGGCGGACGAAGACAAAGAAAACAAAGCGCAGGAATATTTGTTAAAAGCAAACCAAATAAGGCCCTCCGAGGTCAGCGCGTTGAAATCCCTTGCGGTATTGTACGATCAATCGGGAGATATTATCCAGTTGGAACGAGTAAATAACATATTAAATCAACTCACAGTAAACTAAGATCATGAAAGTGAAATTCATCTTATTAGGTGCAATGGTGTTCGCCACATCTGTGGCATTTTCACAAACCGGCAACCTGAGAAAGGCAAAAGCAAGCTATGATAAGTTCAATGAGGTCAAATCCATAGGAAACCCCGCGTTAGGTGCCAGCGATTTGAATGCCGCTAAAGAGGCACTGGAAAAAGCCATCGAGCACGAAAAAACAATGGAACTGGCGGAAACATGGACATACTATGCCTTGGTGAATGCTGATCTGGCGTTGCTCGATTCAACCGAAGCGTCAGCTGGCTACATGCAAAAGGCGGTCGAGGCCCGTGAAAAAGCGATAAGCCTTGACACCGAAAAGGAAAACGAGCAGAATCTCAGCATCCTTAATTCTATTTTGGCTCAGTATGAGCTGAACAATGGCGTGAAAGCATGGGATAGCCAGGACTTCGAAAGCGCGTACAGCGCGTTTGATAAAGGCCTGAACTACTTGCCCGGAGATACGACGTTATTGTATTATTCAGGTCTTGCCGCTGTCAATTCACAGCAATATGATAAGGCACTTTCCAAATACGTGGAACTTGTGCCCATAGACAGCTTCTCCAATAACAAACAGATTATTCTGGATGTATCCCGCCTGTACCTCATGCAAGGCGATACGACCAATGCCATTAAGTACGCTGAAGTGGGAGCAAGCAAGTATCCCGAGGACAACGAATTGGCTACTCAGAACATCGAGCTGAACCTCATGGCCGGCAATCAAGATAAAATCATCAACACTATCAATGAGCAGGTAGCAAAAGACCCAAACAATAAAAACCTGCATTACTACCTCGGCATTGCCTATAGTGAAACAGGTGATTTGGAGAAAGCAGAAGCATCTTACAAAAAGGCCTTGGAAATCGATCCAAATTACCTGGAGGCCAATATCAACCTCGGCGGATTGATCCTGAACCGGGGTATCGACCATTTCAATAAAACAAATAACGCTAGTCTACCACAATCGGAATATGACGCGGAAATCAAAAAAGCGTATGACATTTTTGACTCCGCCCTACCATACCTGGAAAAAGCGGTCGAGGTCGACGGCAACTCTTATTTAGCATTGGCCAACCTCAAAAAATACTACGAAATCAAAGAGGACCAAGCTAAAATCGACGAGTTGCAGGCACGTATTGATGCGCTCCAATAGGCTAGCGGCTTAAGAGATGTGACCATAGCCCTCGGATGCAATCATCCGAGGGCTATTTTTTTGCAAATACGCTTGATCAGCCCCGGTCCCTCATAGATAAAACCTGTATATAACTGAACCAACGCTGCACCGGCTTCCAGCTTTTCAAGTGCATCCTCTGGGCTATGTATTCCGCCTACCCCGATGATGGGAAACGCGTTGCCCGATTTCGCTGCCAAGTACCGGATAACTGCCGTAGACCGTTCTGCCAATGGTTTTCCGCTTAGCCCCCCTGCTTCCGACGCTAGTGCCATGGGGCTTTTCAGGCCGTCGCGTGAAATGGTCGTATTGGTAGCGATAACCCCCGAAATACCCGTTGCGAGTACAATTTCCACAACGTCATCTAACTGGTTGTTTGAAAGATCAGGGGCGATTTTCAGCAGGATCGGCCGTGAAATACCCTGTTTGCTGTTACGCTGCTGCAACGCGTTCAATAGGTGCATCAGCGGTTGCTTTTCCTGCAGGGCGCGTAGGCCAGGTGTATTGGGAGAGCTCACATTGACCACAAAATAGTCTACGACATCGAACAATGCATCGAAACACTTGATATAATCACTTACCGCGTCTTCATTAGCTGTTGCTTTGTTCTTACCAATATTCCCCCCGATGATGAGCTGTTTCCTGTCTTTAAGGTGCGACAGCCGTGTCGCCGCTACATCAGCTCCCTGGTTGTTGAACCCCATCCGGTTTACCAGCGCGTTGTCTTCCACCAATCGGAACAACCTTGGTTTATCATTTCCCGGCTGTGGGCGTGGAGTTACCGTTCCGATCTCTACGAACCCGAAACCCAGCGCCGCCATTTCCTCTACATACTCAGCATTCTTATCAAATCCGGCGGCCAACCCGACGGGATTTTTGAATTTCAGGCCAAACACTTCCCGCTCAAGTTTCGGATGGTCATAACCGTAGAGCGATCTCAGCAATCGTTTGCTTCCGGGAAGCTTACCAAGCGACTTTAGCCCTCCCGAAACAGTATGATGCGCAGCTTCCGGATCAATTCCGAAGAGCAAAGGTTTTACCAGTTTATACATGGGACAAAGTTAACAAACCCTTGCCTTTTTCGTACCTTTGCAACCAATATGATTGCGATAAACAACCTTACGTTCGAAATAGGCGCCCGTGCCCTGTATGATGAAGCGAACTGGCATATCAAGCCCGGCGATAAGACTGGACTTATAGGAGCCAACGGCACCGGAAAAACCACGTTGCTGAAATTGATTGTTGGTGACTATAAGCCTACTTCGGGTAGCATATCAATGGCAAAGGACATTAAAATCGGCTACCTCAATCAGGACCTGCTGTCCTATGTGTCCGACAAAAGTATTCTGCACGTCGCAATGGAAGCCTTCGAACGTCAGAACCAATTGCATTCCGAAATAGAGCGGTTGCTTGAGAAACTTGAAAAAGACTACTCAGATGATATAATCCTGAAACTTAGTGACAAGCAAACAGAGTTCGAGGCGCTTGACGGCTACAACATCGAGTACCGGGCCCATGAGATACTCGCGGGCCTGGGCTTCAGCGACAGTGACCAAAAACGCACCCTTTCCGAGTTTTCTGGAGGATGGCGCATGCGCGTCATGCTTGCTCGAATCCTGCTCCAAGCCCCCGACATCCTATTGTTAGACGAACCTACCAATCACCTTGACCTTCCTTCCATCAAGTGGCTCGAAAGCTACCTGCAAGCATTCGAGGGTGCCATCGTCATTGTGTCCCATGATCGCTACTTCCTCGATCGCGTAGTCGATTCCATCGTCGAGTCAAAGCGAGGAAAACTGATCCAATATTCCGGAAATTACAGTTTCTATTTGGAAGAGAAAGCCTTACGTGAAGAGATACAGGGCAATCAATATAAGAATCAGCAAGCAAAAATCAAGCAGGAGGAGCGGCTTATTGAACGGTTCCGAGCTAAGGCCAGCAAGGCCAAGATGGTGCAGTCCCGGATCAAAGCGCTCGAGCGCATGGAAAAAGTGGATGACGTGGATGACTACAATCCCACGGTAAACTTCCGTTTTAAGTTCAGCAAACAATCCGGCAGGCATGTGGTAATGCTGGAAAACGTATCTAAGTCGTATCCCGGCATTCCCATTCTCGAACGCGCCGACGCGATCATTGAAAAAGGTGATAAAATTGCCTTAATCGGCGCCAACGGAAAGGGCAAGTCTACCCTGTTGCGCATTGTGGCCGGTGCAGACGGAGATTTTACCGGCAAATGCGAGACTGGTCATAACGTCACACAAACATTCTTTGCGCAACACCAGTTGGAAGCGCTCCACCTCGACAACGAAATCCTGCGGGAGCTGCAGGCATTCGCCCCCAAGCATTCGGAAACCGAGCTGCGCTCCATCCTTGGCTGTTTCCTTTTCACCGGCGATGACGTATTCAAAAAGATACGGGTACTTTCAGGTGGCGAAAAATCGCGGGTGGCATTAGCGAAAGCACTTACCGCCGATGCTAATTTCTTAGTACTCGACGAGCCGACCAACCATCTGGACATCCAGTCCGTCAACATTCTTATACAGGCGCTCAGGCAATTCGAAGGGACCTTTATCCTGGTATCGCACGACCGCTATTTACTGGACAACGTAGCCAATAAAATCTGGTTTATTGAAGACCGAAAAATTAAAGAATACCCTGGAACTTATCAAGAGTATGAAGCTTGGCAAGCTAAGCGCCCCCAGAAAATTGACACGCAAAAGGCCGCTGAACCACCTAAACCAGCCAAGGAAGAGCCGCTGAAAAAGGATGACAACAAGGAACGTCAGGCTAAAAAGTTGCACAAGGAACTGGAAGGTATCGAGCAGCGTATCACCGAGAAAGAACACGCGATAAAAGAAATTGAAGTGGCCATGGCAGAAGAACGTATTTATTCCGACAGCCAGAAATTGGGGGAAATCTCCAGACAGTATGAATCCTTGAAAAAAGAACTTCGGGTAGTGCAAGAACAGTGGGAGAAGCTAGCCTCAGAGATCATGATGCTGGAGGAGGGATAATCGGCATGAACAAGTATGACTTTATGATCAAAAAATCCATTCTCTTGTTAGCGCTCATCCACGTTGGCTTCGGCGTGGTAGCACAGAAAGCCCGCAAAAAACGCCCAACGCGCGAACGCAGCCCCCAACAGGAGCTGGTCTATGATAATGTCAATTACCTTGAGGCTATTAAAAGTGTTCAATTTTTCCCGGCGGAGCAGGAGAATGCATTGCCTGTCATCGAGTTGCACAGCGGTGACAGGCTAGCGTTGTCATTTGACGACCTCAGGGCCGATGTTCGCAACTATTATTTCAGCATCGAACACTGCGACGCCAACTGGAACCCAAGCAGGCTCTCCCCGCTCGAATACGCCGAGGGTTTTAATGAAGAACGAGTCTTAGATTACCAAACGTCGGTAAATACCCTCCAGCCCTATACCCATTACCGTGTTGATTTCCCGACCAGCAACATCCGACCGAAATTAGCCGGAAACTACTTGCTGAAGGTTTACGAAGATGCCGACAAAAGCAGATTGGTCATCACCCGGCGCTTCTATGTACTTTCGCCGCTTATGCCAGTTTACACTGAATTATTTCCTTCAATCGATATTTCCAAGCGCAATAAAAACCAGAAACTGAACCTCAGAATCAGTACAGGCGGACTTACCATAAACAACCCCTATCAGGACGTCAAAATCCTGGTTATGCAAAACAACCGCCCCGATATCAGGGAATGGCTCACTACTCCACGGTTCGTCAACAACAATGAACTGATCTATAACGACAATAACACCTTGGATTTCGCGGGCGGCAATGAATTTCGGTATATAGATCTCCGCAGTTTACGGCTGGCGTCAGAACGCGTGGCAAACATCCGCCTAGACAGTGCCGTAAGGATAGATCTTGTACCGGATGAGAAGTACACCGATGCGTCTTACGCCTCGGTGTTCGATGAAAATGGGGCGTTTTTTATCCGCAACCAAGATAAGGCCAGCGCGGACACCGAATCGGACTATGCCTGGGTTACCTTTGCATTGTTGGATGACAAGGGGGGCGACGGCGCGGTATACGTTGTAGGCGGATTCAACAATTACAGGCTTGATGAGATCAACAGGATGGCGTACAACGACTCCCAGAAAAAATGGCAGGGTGCCATCCTGCTTAAACAGGGCTTGTATGACTACGAATACGCCTATGTCAATTCATCGGGCGAGATCGATGTATCTTTTTCCAGCGGAAACCATTTTGAAACGGACAACACTTACCAGATATTGGTTTATGTACGCCGTCAAGGGACGACCTGGGATGAGCTGGTCGGGTACGCTGATATTGATACCGTCAAGTAACTAAGGCATATTGGCATATTCATCGTCACCCCCCACCGCAAGCAGCTTTTCCTGCAGCATGCGCGAGATTCGGTTGAAATAACGCTTTTGCTTGTAGCCCATCACCCATTGCACACCGTGAATGGCGTTGGTGTGGAAAATTTCATCCGCTTCAAGCATGACGGCTGGACTAATCTGCGCTTCAATCACATCCAACCCGCTGGCCAATGCGATGTTGATTACGACTTTTCGCATTACACCGTCAATACACCCCTCGCTGATGGCGGGTGTGTAAAGCTTTTTGCCATACCATATGAAGACATTAGAACTTAGCGATTCACAGAGATATCCTTCCTGATTCAGTATCAGCACGTCATCCAACCCATTCTTCTTTCGGTGCAGTCCTGCCATGACATAGATCAGGGAATTAGCCGACTTCAATTTTGACAGCTCGCTGTACGGCTTGCGGTATTCAGTATAAACATCTACAATGAGCCCGACTTTCCGGTGTTTTACATCGTCTGGATCGAGCCGGGAAACGCTCATCACGTATGCCGCCTTATTCTGTTGTGGGCTGTATAGTCCTCCGCCGTCCCGATAAACCTGAAGCCGGATCCGAACATGCTGGCCTTCCAGTTCGTTTCTCCTAATGAGTGCAGCTGCTCGGGAACGGATCATATCGGCGTCTAATGCCGGGGTATGCTCCAATTGCAACATGCGCATGCCCTCATGAAGCCTTGCCGCGTGGTAAGCTAGAAAACGGATATCGCCGTCCATCCATCGCATGGTCTCAAACAGGCCATCGCCGTAACGGAAGGAACGGTTGTCCGAAACAAATATCGCGTCATTTTCCGGAATAAACTTGTTATTAAAATCAATATAATGTAGCGGCATGTACTTGCTGATCTGAAAACGTTAGTCCTTTACTCCAAGCTTCTTACTTGCTCATCATTGCTTTTCGCGCTCCTTTATCTCTCTAAGTTGGCGTAAACATACCCACGCCACTTTTCCAGACATAGCCGGAAGTCGTCAGGCAACGGCGTATTAAACTCCAGCGATTCCCGAGACCTGGGGTGAACGAATCCGAGGCTTTGCGCATGAAGAGCCTGCCGGGGCAGCAAGGAAAAGCAATTATCCACAAACTGCCGGTACTTGTTGAACACCGTTCCCTTAAGAATGCGATCGCCACCGTATACCGCATCATTAAACAACGGATGTCCGATCGACTGAAAATGCGCGCGGATTTGATGGGTGCGGCCAGTCTCCAGCCGGCATTCGAGCAGCGTCACGTAGCCGAGCCGTTCCAACACACGGTAATGCGTAACTGACCACTTGCCTTTATCCGGATCATCATACATGCTCATTACCCGGCGGTCCTTGGCGCTGCGGCCGATATATCCGGTAACACTTCCATCGCTGGCGATATCCCCCCATGCCAACGCAATGTACCTGCGCGATATGCTATGATCAAAAAATTGCTTGGCTAAGTGCGTCAGGGCCCAGTCGTTCTTGCCGATTACCAGCAGGCCGCTGGTGTCCTTATCGATCCGGTGTACCAGTCCGGGCCGACCATCGTTTCCGGGCAATTGAGGAAATGTTTCGAAATGATACGCGAGCGCATTCACCAGCGTGCCGGTATAGTTGTTGTGACCTGGGTGCACGACCATGCCTGCAGGTTTGTTTACTACCAGTAGGTCGTCGTCTTCGTATTGAATGTCTAATGGGATGTCTTCTGGGTAAATCTCCGTATCACGAGGCGGGTGGGGCAAAACGACTGAGACCGTATCCAGCGGCTTTACCTTATAACTGGCTTTTACCTGCTGCCCATTTACCAGTACCGTTCCAGCCGCTATCGCGTTTTGGATCCGGTTACGGGAAGCATGCTCTATTCTGTTCATCAAGAACTTATCCACACGCAACAACGCCTGCCCTTTATCCACGACGATACGCAGGTGCTCAAACAAATCCTGTTCGTCAGATTCTTGCAGTTCCTGAATATCTCCCATGGTGCAAACTTAGCTAAAAACCCGGGTAAAATCTGCTATATTTGCGAAAAACAGCATGTTTTCGTTTGATTTTCATAGCCCGGTCGAACCGCTCGATGTTCCCTTGTTCAAGGACAGGGAAGTAAACGTCTATGTCAAACGCGACGACATGATCCACCCCTTTATATCGGGCAATAAATGGCGGAAATTGAAATATGTGCTACAGGCGGCAAGAAGTCTTGGAAAGACGCACCTCGTCACCTTCGGCGGGGCTTGGTCCAACCATTTGCTTGCTACCGCATGTGCCGGTGCCAAATTCGGATTCCAGACTACGGCATTCGTCCGCGGCGAGGTTGTATCTAATCCACTCCTTTCGCTGTGCCGCATATTCGGCATGCGGCTGCGGTTTGTCGACCGAAACGCCTACAGGGATAAGGCTGGCCTTTTCGCAGCATTTGCCACCCAAGATGAAAAGGCTTATTTCATAGAGGAAGGCGGATATGGCTTGGACGCTGCAAAGGGATGCGAAGAAATTATCAACGAATTAGACACGGTATATGACCATATTTTCTGTGCCTGCGGTACGGGCACCACCCTTGCCGGACTATGTATGGGGCTGGATAGCAAGGGATTGCATACTCGCATACACGGCATTCCTGTACTTGCTGGAGGCGCTTTTATCAAAAAAGCGGTAGCGGAGCTGTATCCTGAAGTCGCAGCAGATGGCATCGTATTGCACACAGACTATCACTTCGGCGGCTACGCAAAGACAACGGCCACGCTTGAGCGCTTCATTTGCCAATTCAGCGCAAATACGGGTATGCTTATCGAACCAGTATATACCGGCAAACTATTCTATGGTGTTTTCGACCTGGCTTCCCAAGATTATTTCAAGCCAGGAGATAGCATCCTTGTCATTCACACTGGCGGACTCACGGGAATCCTTGGCATGTATAAGCGGTTCGAAAGCGTTTAAGTGAAATATTGGTTTAAACGATTTAAACCCCTAAAAGCCGCATAAACAGGCAAAATACCGCTAAAAAGTTTGTTTTGCACAAGTCAACAGATTATATTTGGGGATAACCAATCCATATATGCATGTATAAAATAGCCATTACGCCGGAAGATGTACATCAGACGATATCAAAGCATGTTTTAGCAGATGGATACGATATCACCTTCGATATGGAGCGCAGTCAGGGGGTCATCATCCACGATTCAAAACATCAGCGTCAGCTGCTCGATTTCTTCACCTGCTTCGCATCCGTCCCCCTGGGGTACAACCACCCCAAGATGACTGGCGATATGTCGTTTACCAAAAGCATGCTGGCGGCTGCACTGACAAATCCTTCCAATTCCGATGTATATACGTTAGAATATGCACAGTTCGTCGAAACGTTCGCTCGTATAGCGATCCCGGATTACCTTCCACATGCTTTTTTCGTCTCGGGTGGAGCACTCGCCATTGAAAATGCGCTGAAAACGGCGATGGACTGGAAGGTCCAGAAAAACTTCCAAAAGGGCTATGGCTATGAAAGGGGAACAAAGGTACTGCATTTTGAACAGGCATTCCATGGACGCTCGGGCTATACACTGAGCCTAACAAACACGCAACCGGATAAGACAAAGTGGTTTGCAAAATTCGACTGGCCGCGCGTAACCAGCCCGAAGCTGGCTTTTCCATTGACGGCCAGAAACCTCGAAGCGGTAGCCGGGCAAGAACAGCGGAGCATTGACCAGATCAAGCAGGCATTCATAGACCACCGCGACGATATCTGCTCCATCATCATTGAACCTATTCAGGCCGAGGGCGGTGATAACCACTTCCGCCGCGAATTTATGGAACAATTGCGTGTGTTGGCCGATGAAAACGAGGCGTTATTGATCTATGACGAGGTACAGACGGGAGTCGGACTGACGGGAAAATTCTGGGGGCATGAGCATTTTGGCGATCGGGCGAGACCGGATATCATTGCCTTCGGAAAGAAAATGCAGGTGTGCGGTATACTTGCCGGCACCCGTGTGGATGAAATCGACACCAACGTGTTCCGTGTGCCCTCACGCATCAACTCGACATGGGGTGGCAGCTTGGTCGATATGGTACGCGCGACTAAGATTCTGGAAATCATCGAGGAAGATCAGCTCCTGCAACACGTGGAAAGCGCCGGCAACTATTTGCAGCAGCAGCTTGCCGACCTGGCATCCCGCCATAACTCCCTCTCTAACGTGCGCGGAACAGGCTTTTTCTGTGCCTTCGACCTGCCTGACAAGCACACGCGCGACGCCTTCTTAAGAAACGGCATGGACAACGGCGCGCTGTTCCTTGGATGCGGCGAGCGCTCTATCCGGTTCAGGCCCGCACTGATTATGCAACCTGCGGATATTGATAAGGGAATGGCGATCGCCGATCGTGTTTTGGCATGTATTCAATAGCGTTCACCCGACCTTATTACTTCTGTATTATGGCCGGCTGTGATAGTTCGGCGCCTCCTTGGTTATCGTAATATTGTGAGGATGGCTTTCCCGCAGGCCTGCCCCCGTGATTTTCACAAATCGAGCTCCTTGCAACGCCTTAATCGTCTGTGCGCCGCAGTACCCCATACTGGCTCGCAGCCCCCCGACGTATTGATATACCACTTCGGCCAGCGTGCCTTTATAAGCCACACGCCCCACGATGCCTTCTGGCACCAGCTTTTTAATATCGTCCTCCACGTCTTGGAAGTACCGATCCTTTGAGCCCTGTTCCATAGCCTCCACGGAACCCATGCCCCGGTACGACTTGAATTTCCGCCCCTCGTAAATGATGGTTTCGCCCGGCGCCTCTTCCACACCAGCGAAGAGCGAACCCGCCATGACTGTATCCGCTCCAGCAGCAATGGCTTTGGCAATATCGCCCGTCTGTTTGATGCCACCATCAGCGATTACGGGCACACCGCTGCCGTGGAGCGCTTTGGCCACTTCATATACCGCATAAAGCTGTGGAACGCCGACACCGGCGATAATCCTTGTGGTACAGATGGACCCCGGGCCAATTCCTACCTTTACGGCGTCGGCACCTGCATCGGCCAGCGCCACCGCTGCTTCGGCAGTGGCGATGTTACCAACAATAACCTGAAGATTGGGAAACTCAGCCTTTACCTCTTTTAGTTTCTCGATTACGCCCTTTGAATGCCCGTGGGCGGTATCTATTGTCACCACATCCACGCCGGCCTTTACCAGAGCCGATACCCGATCCAACGTATCAACTGTCACCCCTACCGCTGCGCCCACCAGTAGCCTGCCATGGCTATCTTTGGCTGCGTTGGGAAAATGTTTATATTTCTGGATGTCTTTGAAAGTGATCAGGCCAACAAGAATATGGTCATCATCTACAACAGGTAGCTTTTCAATTTTATGGTTCTGAAGAATCGCTTCCGCCTTAACCAGGTCAGTGCCTACCGGAGCCACGATAAGCCCTTCCTTCGTCATCATCTCGACGATGGGACGCATCATATCCTTCTGGAAACGGAGATCTCGGTTGGTCACAATCCCGACTAGTTTACCATTGCCGTCAATGATTGGTATGCCACCGATTTTGTGCTCTTTCATAATCTGGAATGCATCACCAACCGTTGCGTGCTCACTCAAGGTAACCGGATCCTGGATCATACCGCTTTCCGAACGTTTTACCTTGCGGACCTCTGCCGCCTGATCGGCGATGGTCATATTTTTATGGAGCATACCCAGCCCTCCCGCTTGGGCAATGGCGATGGCCAGATCCGCGCCGGTGACGGTATCCATCGCAGCAGATACCAAGGGGATGTTGAGCCGGATGGTTCTAGTGAGATGCGTGCTGGTATCCACATCACGCGGCAGTACTTCTGAATAAGCAGGAATTAAAAGCACATCGTCGTAGGTGAGACCTTCAGCTACGAATTTTTCGGGATCTAAATGCATGGCAAATATGTATTGGAACTATTATTTGCCGGGCAAAATTACTTATTTTTTGTGTCTTATACAAATAAAAAACTCGCAGCTTCAAAAGGAATACGCTACGCCGACCTGAATGACACGGTTGAGCGATATGCTATCCGGATCGTCGAAAATCCCTGAAAAGTAGTCATGGTTAAATACATCAAGCAAACCGGTTTTAAACCGACCTTCGACCGTGAGGCCGAAGGGTAACGAATAGCCAAGTCCAAGCGAGATTCCCATGTCAACTCCGCCATAATTGTCATCACTGAAGTCTACACGGGGGAAGTTCTTGCCAATCCTCATATCCAGCGACGGACCGACCATACCGTGGAAACCCTCAACGAAATAAAACTTATTGATCACCCCAAGCGAAAGGTATTGAACAGCCACATTCTCCTTCCGCTCTGACGCTCCCTCGACAAAGGTAACGTTGTTGCCACCCTGGCGGGTGTAGGCCAGTTCAGGCTGCAACGTGTAGCGCTGTCCCAGGTTGATACCAACAAAGCCACCTGCGTAGAAATCTGTTTTGAAATCCGCGTCGACGTTGCTCAATGTCGCAACGTTTACGCCCGCCCGGATGCCCGGCGTAACCTTTTTTTGCGCATGTAGTTGGAAGTTTACTGCCATTGCAGCTACCAAAATAATAAGTTTTTTTTTCACGACAGAGGTTTAAAGGCGTTCAATACATGAATCAAGAGATTTCCGAAGACTAGCGACGTCAATATTCACTTTTGGTATTTTTTTTGCAATGATACAACAAAAACAAATCGTATTATGAAAAAAGTTATTTTCATCTCCTTCTTCTGCGCCTTGATAGTATGCGGCGTTTCTCATCGGGCGGATGCGCAATCTTACCGCACAGGTGTTGGCTTATTCATCGACGCCGGCGATGGGCGTACGTTCGTCGGCCCGCATATCAAGCATTTCTTCTCTCCCAATAATGCTGGTCAGGCGATGATTTTGTTTGCCGGAAGGACCACCATTATTGGTGCGGAATACTCGTATAACCAAGGGGTCGCCGGTGCGCCGGGGCTTTCGTGGTATGTCGGTGTAGGCCCGCAAGTGGCTATTCGACGGGAAGACTCCTACTTCATCATCCGTCCGGCTGGCGGCATGGAATTCAAGATACCGTCGGCTCCCCTCGCTGCCAGCTTGGATTGGCGACCGATGTGGGCATTGGGAGAGTATTCTGAATTTATTCCCGGCCGTTTCGGCGTCGCCTTCAAATTCACATTTTAATCGTGTAGACACGACAACCGATGTAGATTCTTCGCCCCGCACGTCGCGGGGCTTTTTATTGGACGGAGCACCCCGGCGCCGTCAATACATCGGCCTTCCCAAGGGTGTGCTGCCATCAATTGCTTCCAGGTTAGCCCAACCATTATTTCAACCACGAAAATCAAGTATGCAACGAGTTGTAATATACAAAAATTTTATACCTTTGCCGATCTTAACTAATTTTTATAAAGACAATAAGTAATACTAGCGAAGTAAGAAAATGCAAGGTAAAGGGCTGATTAAATTTTTGGTAGTAGCGGTCGCCATTGCGTGCCTCTATTCCCTGTCATTCACATTCGTAACCCGCAAAGTAGAACGGGACGCCGCGGCTTATGCGCAGGGTGACATGGCGAAAGAGAAGGCGTATCTGGATTCGATGGCGGGAGAAGTGGTGTACGATTTGGGCATCGCCAAATATACCTACCGTGAAGCCAAGGGTAATGAAATCGCGTTGGGGCTGGACTTAAAAGGCGGCATGAATGTGACCATGGAAGTGTCATTGCAGGAATTGGTGCGTAACCTCGCCAATAACCCCAAAGACGAAAATTTCAACAAGGCGCTGGAAAACGCGGCCACCCGCAGCAAAGACAGTCAGGCCGGATACATAAGCCTGTTTGTTGACGAATTCAAAAAACTCAACCCCAATACGCCGCTGGCGAGTTTCTTCGCCACAAAAGACAATACCGCCCATGTAAAACCTAATAGTACTGATTCGCAGGTGGAGAGCTTCCTTCAACGTGAAGCAAATAGTGCAATCGACAACTCATTTAAGGTACTGCGTACTCGGATCGATAAATTCGGCGTTACGTCCCCCAACATCCAGCTTCAGCAGGGTACCAACCGTATACTTATCGAGTTACCGGGCGTTACTGATGAGGATCGCGTACGCAAGCTTTTGCAAGGATCTGCGCGATTGGAATTTTGGGAGACATACGACAACATGGAAATTTACCCCATGCTTGAAAATGTCAACAGAGCACTCGCGTCGACGTTGAAAGAAACCGAACAGGCGGCCAAAACCGCAGTAGCTGACACCACTAACGCCGATAGCACAGATGCAGGCCTGCTAGCTACACTAGGCGGCGGTAGTGACTCGTTGGACACCGACTCCTTCGATAGCCAACTGGCCCTTCAAAATCCACTGTTCAACGTGTTGCGCCCTGCAACCGCCATGGCACCGAATAACCAACCGGTATTAGCGCCCGGACCTATTGTAGGTTATGCTCAGTTACGGGATACTGCAAAGGTAAACCGTTACCTTGAAAATCCGGTGGTGAAACAGATCATCCCAGGCAACGTCAAGCTCCTATGGGGTGTCAAACCCAACCCCCGTAGCCCCGAACAACTGGAGCTTTATGCCATCAAGCCGAGCGGAGCAGAAGCCGGGCCGATATTGGGCGGCAACGTCGTGACGGATGCCAGAGACGATTTTGATCCGATGTCCAACAACCCGATGGTGACCATGTACATGAACAGCGAAGGTGCCCGGGAATGGAGAAAAATTACAGCGGCGGCGTCTGCAGATCCGAATAATAAACAATCAATCGCCATTGTGCTGGACGGTGTGGTTTATTCAGCTCCACGGGTAGACGGTGAAATTCCGAATGGCATATCCCAGATCACAGGCAATTTTACCATTGAAGACACCAAAGACCTTGCTAACGTATTGAAGGCCGGACGGCTTCCAACTACCGCGAAAATCGTCGAAGAAGCAGTGGTTGGCCCTACATTAGGACAAGCCGCAATCGACGCCGGCGTCAATTCAGCGGTAATCGGCCTCGTCCTCGTGCTGATTTTCATGATTGCCTATTACAATCGCGCGGGTTTGGTAGCAAACATTGCCGTATTGTTTAACATGTTTTTTATCCTGGGCATTCTGGCGTCACTGAACGCTGTACTGACCCTCCCCGGCATCGCGGGTATCGTGTTGACGATGGGCACCGCGGTGGACGCCAACGTCTTGATCTATGAGCGAATCCGTGAAGAGCTCCGGCTTGGAAAATCGGTCCGACAAGCCGTCGCTGATGGGTATAAGCACGCAATGTCTTCCATCTTAGACTCCCAGATTACCACATTTCTCACGGGGATGATCCTCTTCTTTTTCGGTAGCGGTCCGATCCTCGGCTTTGCAACAACGTTGATGATCGGTATCATCACCTCGTTATTCACGTCCATATTCATCTCAAGGGTGATTTTCGAGTGGATGCTGACCAAAGGCTGGAGTATTTCCCTTTCCTTTCCATGGAGCGAGAAAACGTTGCAGAATGCCAACTTTGCATTCGTTCAGAATCGCAAGAAATTTTATGCGGCGTCGGCTATTTTCGTCGTCATCGGCCTGGTCTCAATCTTTACAAAAGGATTCAGCTTAGGCGTGGATTTTCAAGGTGGTCGTGCCTATACCGTCCAGTTCGAACAACCTATAAATCTGGAGGAAGTACGCGGGCATCTCAATAGTGCGTTCAACGCCACTACAGAGGTAAAGCTTTTCGGTTCACAAGACCAAGTACGGATAACCACTACATACCTTATCGACGAAACTAGCGATGAGGCTAATGATGAGGTGTTATCCAAAGTTGATGAAGCGTTGACCAAGCTCGACAACAACAGTTACGAAGTATTGGGCTCCTACAAAGTAAACCCGACGATAGCCAGTGACATGAAAGCAAGGGCGGTTTATGCTGGTCTATTCTCTATATTGGTTATCGCGGCGTATATTTTGATACGTTTCCGCAAATGGCAATATAGTGCCGGAGCAGCGGTTTCAACGGTACATGATGCATTGGTTATTTTGGGCCTATTTTCTTTACTCGATGGCGTCGTGCCTTTTGCTTTGGATATCGATCAGCACTTCATTGCAGCACTGCTTACGGTCGTTGGCTACTCGATCAATGATACCGTTGTGGTTTTCGACCGCCTGCGGGAAAACCTTGGGTTGTCAAAACACAAAAACGAGGACGTGGGTCAGACGATCAACCTCGCTATTAACAAAACGCTGAGCAGGACGGTAATTACGTCCCTCACGGTAATATTTGTGCTGGCGGTGTTGTTTGTGTTCGGTGGCGAAGTGATACGGGGCTTTTCATTCGCTATTCTGATCGGTATTATCGTAGCTACTTACTCCTCAATCTTCTTGGCAGCCCCGATGGTCGCTGACCTGCAAAGCAACTCAAAAACTGTTGATTCCGTGGATGTCGAGTCGGCTAATAAAACGACTCCTAAACCATCAAGGGTATAGTTTTCATTAGCAATTAAGGACACTACTTCATAAGGGCTGGCGGTTTCCGCCAGCCTTTTTTATTGGTCTGCGTTTTCAGGTTGGGGTTCGTGCAGCAGCCCGACCGAGTTGGCGACCAATGCCGATACGGTGGCGTCACTCGTTACATTCGTGAGCGTTCTGCACATGTCCAACGGGCGGTCAACTGCAAAGATTAGCGCCAAACCAGCTTCCGGAATTCCCGCCTGACCCAGGACAATAACCAACATTACAATGCCAGCACTCGGAACGGCTGCTGTACCGATGGATGCCAGCACCGTGGTCACAATGATCATCAGCTGGGTTTGAAGCCCAAGCGCTTCGGGTAGCATCGCCTGCGAAATAAATATGGCCGCGACAGCTTGATAGAGCGCCGTTCCGTCCATATTGATGGTAGCGCCCAAAGGCAATACAAAGCTCGAAACTTCATCGTCAACGCCCAGGTGCTCGGTCACCCGTTCCATCGTCACCGGAAGTGTGGCCGCACTTGAACTGGTGGAAAATGCCAGAAGTTGGGCTGGAGAAATAGCGCGGAAAAAACGTCCCGGAGTTACCTTGGCAATCATATAAAGCAGCGTCGGATAAAATGCGAATATCAGTAAAGCTAGTCCAATCAACACCGTGAGCCCATAGATACCCAACGCTCCTAACGTAGAAAAGTCGGGAATTTCCACCATCAACGCTGCCATCAATGCAAACACACCAATGGGTGCAAACAACATAATGATATCAATAACTTTTAAGATTACATCGTTCAATCCCTTGAAAAAATCGACTACTGGCTTTGACTTCCGCTCGTCGATCATAATAAGCCCAATACCGACCAGGATTACGAAAAAAATCACTTGTAACAAACTCCCATTATCCGTCATTGCACCAAAAAAGTTGTCGGGCACAATATCCACAAGTGGCTGGAGTGGACCTTGTTCCCGAGTAGCCTCCGCTATTTTTATTTTCTCATTCGCTTCGCCCGCGAAGCCCTCAAGCAGGCTTTGCCGCGAGGATTCATTGATAAATAGACCCGGTTTGATTAAATTGGCTAAAACCAATCCTAAGGAAACGGAGCAGGCGGTGGTAAACAAGTAAAACAGGATGGTACGACCACCAAGTTTGGACAATTTAGATATATCTTTCAGATCTGCAAGCCCCACAATAAGCGATACGGCTACAAGGGGAACGGCAATCATCTTAAGCATATTGATAAAAATGGTTCCGAATGGCTTAACCCAATCAACAACAATGCCCTGAAGCCCCCATTCCTTCATCAGGAAACCAACGAACAACCCAAGTAACATTCCAATCAAAATTTTCCAATGTAAAGCCAAACGGTTCATCAATATCTATTATTTCGGTTTATTTGCGATCAATTCTGCAAAAAGCCCAAATGTAATTGTTTTGATCGATTTACGGGGAGACTATTCCATCTTTTTGAGCCGTTTCGATGCCTATTGGCGGCCGTTTTTTCAACGCAATGTAAAAGAACTGGCCGCTCATTGAAAATAATGATGGAAAACCATATATTTGTCACGCTAATTATTATTGTACGAATGGAACAATACAATGCGTATTCTTTTCTGCTTGAGCGCACCGCACGTCGGATAAAGCAGTATGCCCAATACCAATTCAATTACCGGCAATTTGGCATCACGGTGGATCAGTGGACCATACTGAAAAGTCTCCGTCAGCATGCAGATCTTCCGCAAAAGGAATTGGCAGAATGTTGCGGAAAAGACCAGCCTACGCTCACCCGGATTGTGGACTTGCTGGTCAGCAAAGAACTGGTCGAGCGCCGGGCTAACCCGACCGACCGGCGAAGCTATGTAGTCCACTTAACGGCGGCAGGCGAACAGAAAATCGATGAGCTTACCACTTATATCAATGAAATACGCATGCAGGCGTGGAAAAACCTGGACGATTCAGACTTCCAGCACTTGAAACGCATATTGGATACGATATACAGCAATTTGGAAATTAATGAAAATACAAGAAATTCAAACTGAAAGCCGCAAGCTGACGGCCGAAACCAACATAACAACAGACATTTGCATTATCGGAGCTGGCCCCGTCGGGCTGTTCGCGGTATTTGAAGCCGGGCTGCTCAAGATGCGCTGCCACCTTATCGATGCATTGCCGCAGGTGGGTGGCCAGTTGTCTGAAATCTATCCGCACAAGCCCATCTACGACATTCCCGGATATCCTTCGGTCAATGCACAGGAGTTGGTTGACAAGCTGATGGAGCAGATCCAGCCCTTTAACCCATCTTTTACATTGGGCGAACGGGTGGAATCGCTGGAAAAGCAGGCTGACGATTCTTATCTCGTGATAGGTAACGAAGGAACGGTGATCCACGCCGAGGTAGTGGTGATCGCCGGCGGCCTCGGCTCATTCGAACCCCGCAAACCTGAAATTCCCCGGCTGGCCGACTTCGAAGGTTTTGGTGTGAGCTACATGGTGAAAAACCCTGAACATTACCGAGACAAGCGGGTGGTCATCGCCGGAGGCGGGGATTCCGCACTCGACTGGACTGTGTTTCTCAGCGATGTTGCCCGCGAGGTTACACTGGTGCACCGAAGCGATAGCTTCCGAGGGGCTCCCGACTCAGCCGAAAAGGTATTCAACCTTGCCGAGAAAGGAAAAGTCAAGCTGCTGTTGCATAGCAACCTCTCTAGTGTGCATGGAAATGGGCGGCTGAGCCATGTTGGCATTGCTGGCAAAGACAAGAAAGAAACGCTATTGGAAACAGATGCGCTCATCCCATTATTCGGACTAAGCCCGAAATTGGGGCCGATAGCGGATTGGGGACTGCAGATCGAGAAATCAGCCATTGCGGTGAATACCGTCGATTACGCTACCGGCGTTGAACGGATTTACGCCATCGGCGACATCAACACCTACCCCGGTAAGCTGAAACTCATCCTTTGCGGCTTTCATGAGGCGGCGCTGATGGCGCAGAGTGCGTTCAGGTACGTCCACCCAGCGGAAAAACTAAGCTTCAAGTACACGACAGTAAACGGTGTAAACTCCTTCTAATCATTGCAACAATGAACGACAGCATTTATATCGCGGTAGAGAACGAAAGCGGCAAAGTCCGCCAATTGGAAATTCCAAATGGCATCAACCTGAGTTTGATGGAAGTTTTGAAAGCCGCTGAATACGATATACTCGCCACGTGTGGCGGAATGGCGCTTTGCGCCACCTGCCGCATTGAGGTGATCGAGGGAATCGATCGCCTCGAACCGCAAACAGATGCCGAACTTGACATGCTTGACATGTTGCCCGATGCTGGCAGCCATAGCCGGTTAGCTTGTCAGATCAGGCTCGACGCTTCACTGGATGGGCTAAAAATACGGGTATTCGGAAACAATTGATCCGGCAATCCGTTCATAACAAATAGGATAGGTTTAACGAATACGCCAAATGAATAGTCAACAACAGAACCGGTTTCCACGGGTGGTCATCATCGGAGGCGGCTTCGGGGGGATCGAAGTAGCCAAAGGACTGAAAAACAAGGAAGTAGACGTATTATTGCTCGACCGCAATAACCACCATACGTTCCAGCCCCTGCTCTATCAAGTTGCTACCGGCACGCTGGATGCCCCATCCATCGCGTTTCCCCTCCGAAAGATGTTCAGGAAGCAGGAAAATTTTACATTTCGCATTGCCGATGTGCGGGGCATTGATACAACGAACAAATTGCTCGATACTGATATCGGCCCTATCCGGTATGATTACCTCGTCATTGCAACCGGCGCGACGACCAACTTCTTTGGCAACAAAGACCTGGAATATTACGCAATGCCGATGAAGAATGTACGGGAAGCGGTAAACATCCGAAGCTTCTTCCTCCAAAACATCGAGGAAGCCCTGCTCAAGGAAACACCGGAAGAACGTGAGCCATACCTCAATTTTGTGGTAGTGGGCGGCGGCCCGACAGGGGTGGAACTCTCCGGGGCAATTGCCGAGCTCCGCAATCATATTCTCAGCAAGGATTACCCCGAACTCAAGAAGGAGGACATGAACGTCTACCTCGTCGAAGGACTGCCTAAGGTGTTGGCCAACTTATCACCACAGGCCTCCGAAAAAGCGGAACTGTATCTCAGGGAGCTTGGGGTCAAGGTATTACTGAATGTACAGGTAACCGGATACAACGGTGATGAAATTACCTTTGCCGATGGCCAGTGCGTTAAAACGAAAACGGTACTCTGGTCTGCCGGTGTGATGGGTCAGTTCCCGGCCGGAATCAGCCAGGAAATCGTCGTCAGGGGAAACCGTATCCGCGTCGATGAGGAATGCCGGGTGATTGGGATGAAAGACATCTTCGCCATCGGCGATGTAGCGGCGATGGTTACCGACGATCTGCCGCGCGGCCACCCCGGCGTAGCGCCCGTAGCCCAGCAGCAAGGACGGTTTCTCGCCAAAAACATTATGCGGATTATCAATGGCCAGCCTACGGAACAATTCAAGTATTTCGACAAGGGCTCTATGGCTACCATCGGCCGCAATAAGGCCGTGGTCGACATCGGGAAAGTGCGCTTTCAAGGATTCTTTGCCTGGTGGGTGTGGATGTTCGTCCACCTCATGTCCCTCGTGGGCTTCCGGAACCGCGTGGTCACGTTTATCAATTGGGCGATCAACTACATTACATTCAATGCGGGTATCCGGTTGATCATCCATAAATATCAGCGGCCGCCAAGGTATTCCGAAGAGCTGAAACAGCTGAGCGACACCATGAAATGATGTGCTGTTCCTAGTTCTATAGCGGTACGCCGCGCACGCAAAACTTGCATGCATTCCGCGGAATCGCTATTTTGCAGCGATGGATAACAAGACAATAGCGAAAACCATAAAACGGTATGCGCAGCTGATGGAGCTGCATGGCGAAAACCCATTCCGCACGAAAGCCATTGCGGCCACCGCATATAAGCTGGACAAACTGCCCTTCGCCATTACTTCACACAGCATCGAAGCGTTAAGTGAAGTACCCGGAATCGGCAAGAGCACCGCCCAAAAAATTGAGTCGTTGCTGTCTACCGGCTCTTTCCCCGAATTGGACCGGTTACGTGCAGCCACACCCGAAGGCATTTTTGATATGCTGACCATCAATGGACTGGGCCCCAAAAAAATACAGGTCATCTGGAAAACATTAGGGATCGAAACCGTTGGCGAACTTTACTATGCTTGCAATGAGAACCGATTGATCGAAGCCAAGGGTTTCGGATCAAAAACCCAGGAAGAAATCAAGAGTGCTATTGAGTTTTCCATCGCGAACCAAGGGTGGTTTCTGTATGCCAAGGCAGAACCCTTGGCTGATGACGTGCTGACGGCGTTGCGGGAATTGCTACCCGATGGGCGTAAGGTCTCCTATACGGGCGACTTCCGGCGAAAATGCGAGGTACTCCAGTCGATCGACATTCTTGTAGAGGCATCCAGGAGCGAACTGGTCGACGCCATTGGGGGAATCAGCTCGCTATTCATCCTGACATTGGACGACCCGCTTCAGATCGAGGCCAAAACCGATACCGGCATCGGCTTCCGCTTCCTCGCAACGGACCCTCCCTCCTTCCATCGCCAGCTACTTATTTCGACAGGATCCGACAGGCATCTGGAGCAATTGGACGAACGGCTGGCCGAAAGCCAGTTGCCCGAATTCGATTCGGAAGAGGCCATCTATCAATCACTGGGCCTGCAGTACATCGAGCCTGAGCTGCGCGAGGGCACCAATGAGATTGCCCTGGCTGCCTCAGGTGGCCTTCCGGAACTGATTCATTATGCCGACCTACGCGGCACCCTCCACAACCACAGCACATACAGCGACGGGGTAAACACGCTGGAAGAGATGGCGAGCTATTGCCGTGATCAGCTGCGTCTTGAATACCTGGGCATATGCGACCATTCCAAAAGCGCCGTTTACGCCAAAGGGCTATCCAGCGAGCGGGTCATGGAACAATGGGCGGAAATCGATGCCCTCAATGCACGGTTCGCCCCGTTCCGCATCTTCAAGGGGATCGAGTCGGATATCCTCGCCGATGGTTCGTTGGATTACCCGGATGATGTCCTTGCCGGTTTCGACTTTGTAGTCGCTTCCGTGCATTCCAATTTTCAAATGGACTCCGGAAAAGCGACCGCCCGACTGATCAAGGCTATCGAAAATCCGTACACAACCATCCTAGGGCACCCCACCGGCCGTTTGCTTTTAAGCCGGTCGGGCTATCCGGTCGACTACGCCCGCATTGTCGACGCCTGTGCTGCCAACGGTGTCGTCATCGAAATCAACGCCAATCCGTTGCGCCTGGATCTCGACTGGCGATGGCACCGCTATGCGGTGGAAAAAGGCGTAATGCTGTCCATCAACCCCGATGCCCACCGCAACAGCGGATTCCATGACATGCAATACGGAGTGTATGCTGCACGCAAAGGGGGCATCACCGCCGCCGACTGCCTCAACACGTTTACCGCCGAACAGATCGGCGACTATTTTATACAGCGTAAACAGCGTTGATGTAGTGGAAGCTGTGGTTTTCAGCTGCTCACTGCATATGCACGCGAAAGCGGATCGGAGCAGCATGCCAAGGGCTAGTCCGGTTAATTTCTGCAAATAACTAGGCAAAAAACTACAAGCCGTTGTCCCTTGCGGCATTTACTTTTACCCGCAATCTTTAGTACCTTTATGCCCACCATGTTTGACAGCAAAACGTATCATGCACGCAGGGACATCCTAAGAAAAAGGACGCCATCAGGTCTCATCTTGTTGCTGGGCAACGAAGAGAGCCCCATTAATTTTCGGGACAACACCTATCCCTTTAGGCAAGACAGCACATTCTTGTATTATTTTGGTATATCTGCCCCCAGCCTGGCGGCGATAATCGACGTCGATGAGGGTCGTACCACCGTTTTCGGTGACGAGTTGACCATGGATCAAATCATTTGGATGGGCCGCCTGGAAACCTTAAAGGAGAAAGCCCGCAAAGCAGGGGTAACCGACACCATGCCGTCGGGCGCCCTGGCAGGGAGCATCCAACATGCTTTGCAGCGCGGTAGGCCGGTGCACTTCCTTCCTCCCTACCGACCCGCCAATGCCCTGAAGTTGTCTCGACTGACCGGAATTCCCATGGAGCAGCTCGCGCAGTCGGCATCTATCGAGCTGATCAAAGGGGTGGTCGCCCAGCGTTCCATCAAATCGGCTGAGGAAATAGCCGAAATCGAAAAGGCCGTGCATACCAGTGCCGCCATGCATATGGCCGCCATGCGGTTAGCGCGCCCGGGCTTGAGCGAACAACGGCTCGCTGCTGAAGTGCAGTACACCGCGCATCAGGCCGGACATACGCTGGCCTATCCCACCATCCTGACCGTACGCGGCGAAGTCCTGCACAACCACCACTACGGCAACACACTGCGGGAGGGACAGCTGGTGCTTAATGATTCGGGCGCCGAGACCGCCATGGGCTACGCGGGCGACCTCACGCGCACGTTCCCGGCAGGCAAGCGATTTACGCCAGTCCAGAAAGAGGCCTATGAAATCGTGCTCAACGCCCTTCATACGGCCACGCAAGCACTGAAACCGGGCATCCGCTATCTCGATATCCACTTCCTCTCCTGCCGCATGCTGGTGGAAGGGCTGAAGGGCTTGGGACTGATGCGGGGCGATGCAGCAGAAGCCGTGGAAGCTGGTGCACATACGTTGTTTTTCCAGTGCGGCACGGGGCACATGATGGGGCTCGACGTACACGACATGGAAGACCTCGGCGAGCAATACGTCGGTTACACCGATGCGCTGCCGAAAGATACTTCGACATTCGGGCTGAAGTCCCTCCGCCTCGGCAGGGAATTGGAAGCCGGCCATGTGGTTACCGTGGAGCCGGGGCTGTATTTCATTCCTGAGCTGCTTGACCGCTGGAAATCGGAAAACAAGCTTGCGCAATTTATCGACTACGGCAAGGCAGAAGCCTTTCGCGACTTCGGAGGCATCCGCATCGAAGATGATATGCTGATTACCGGCACCGGGTTCCGCATTCTGGGGACACCGCTTGCCAAAACCGCGTCGGAAATCGAAGAAATTCGGTCAGCCGCGTTTTGAGGTTAGGCTGCCGACTGATATAAAGAGAAAAGAAGAACCATGAGTGTAACGATATACCTTGTCCGTTTAGCCTTGCGCTGCTGCGCCCTGCTCGCCCTATTGCTGACCTATCATCAAGCTATCCATGCGCAATTTCGGCAACAGACCATATGGTCCGAAGACGGTAATGCCCTCATCCGCGCGGTAGGCG
The DNA here is from genome assembly GCF_042646065.1 of Parapedobacter deserti. Lineage (NCBI taxonomy): Bacteria > Pseudomonadati > Bacteroidota > Sphingobacteriia > Sphingobacteriales > Sphingobacteriaceae > Parapedobacter > Parapedobacter deserti. Next base: position 45,257 of record NZ_JBHRTA010000022.1, on the reverse strand, counting down.
GTGAAATTGTCCAAGAGTCGGTGGCCAGCCGCGGACAGCGGACCGTCCTGGCCGCCAAGGCTGATCTCAAACCTGCCGGAAGTGATACGTCCCTTACCGTCCGCCGGTTTGCGCTATCGGCAGACCGCAGCAAAATCCTCATCAACACCAATACCAGACGGGTGTGGCGCTACGACACCCGCGGCGACTACTGGGTCTACCAACGGCACGACAAGACGCTGCGGAAGTTGGGAAACGGCCTGCCGGAATCGTCCCTGATGTATGCCAAATTTTCGCCTGACGGCCTCCGGGTGGCTTACGTAAGCGGTCATAACCTTTACATGGAAGACCTCGCCTCCGGAAAGGTTACCCCGCTAACCTCCGACGGTACGGATCGCATCATACATGGTACGTTCGACTGGGCTTATGAGGAAGAATTTGGCTGCCGGGATGGGTTCCGTTGGTCGCCCGACGGCAAAAAAATTGCTTATTGGACCATTGATGCGCAAACAATCCGCAATTTCCTGATGATCAACAACACCGATTCGGCCTACTCCTATACCATCCCCGTGGAATATCCCAAAGTGGGCGAAGCACCCAGCGGCGCCTTTATCTCCGTGGTGGATATAAGCAGTGGTCAAACGGTGAAGATGGATATACCCGGAGATCCGGTGCAGCATTACCTGCCACGCATGGAGTGGGCAGCCAACAGCAACGAGCTGATCGTCCAACAGCTCAATCGCAAGCAACAGGAAAGCAACCTCTACATCGCCGGTGCTGCAGACGGCAAATGCACACGCATATACCATGAAACGGATGATGCTTGGATTGACAGCAAGGCGCGTTGGAACAACGACGATCCCACCGGATGGGAATGGATAAACGATGGAAAGGAATTTATCTGGGTAAGTGAGAAGGACGGCTGGCGCCATCTGTACCGTGTGGACCGCAAGGGCCGCGAAAAACGCATCACCCTTGGCGAATATGACGTCATCGGCATCGACCTGATCGATGAACCCAATGGCTATATCTATTTTTCCGCGTCTCCGGAAAACGCCACACAGCGATACCTCTACCGGGTTAAACTCAACGGGGGCTCTGCCGAACGGGTTACCCCCGAGGACATGAATGGCACGCACCAGTACACCTTGTCGCCCAACGGTAAAATCGCCTTGCACCAATTTAGCAGCCATACCGCTATCAGCCGCGGCAATACCGTAAGCCTGCCAGACCACAAGATACTCGTTGAGGGCCAGCGAAATGAACTACCACCAGATGCACCTAAAACCGAGTTTTTCAGGGTAACTACCGCTGACGGCGTAGAAATGGATGGATGGATGGTGAAACCCACGGAGTTCGACCCGTCAAAAAAGTATCCGGTGGTTTTCTATGTGTACGGCGAACCCGCCGGACAAACGGTCACCGATATGTTTGGAGCCGGCGGCAACCATCTGTACCAAGGCAGTATGGCCGATGATGGCTATCTCTATATTTCCGTGGAAAACCGCGGAACACCGGCGCCGAAGGGACGCGAATGGCGCAAAGCCATTTATAAAAACATCGGCATCCTCAACATCCGCGACCAAGCCATGGCGGCTAAGGAAATTTTGCAATGGCCGTTCGTCGACTCCTCCCGCGTAGCGGTATGGGGATGGAGCGGCGGTGGTTCTTCCACGCTCAATCTGCTCTTCCAATACCCTGATATCTATCAGACCGGTATTGCTGTTGCAGCTGTAGCCGACCAATTGATGTACGACAACATTTATCAGGAACGCTATATGGGCCTCCCGCAGGAAAATCCGGAACCTTTCATCCAGGGTTCGCCCGTGACCCACGCCAGGCACCTCCGGGGCAATCTGCTTTATATCCATGGCACGGCAGACGACAATGTGCACTACCAGAACGCGGAACTGCTCATCAACGAACTGGTGAGGCACAACAGGCAGTTCTCGCTCATGTCATACCCCAACCGCAGCCATAGCATCAGTGAAGGGGAAGGCACCGGAGCACACCTTTCCACGTTATACACTAATTTCCTGAAGCAGCATTGCCCGCCCGGTGGAAGGTGATGTTGGAGACAACATACACGACCCAACAGACTTTGAAATGGAAAGCAGAAAACATAAACAAGCAATGAAACGAATACTTGCGCTGATCTTTTTTGTGTCCGCCGCGGTTGACGGATATTCCCAGTTGATGAAAGCCCGCGAAATCTTCAGCCGGGGTGATTCGCTGCGCGGGCAGCTTACGCCCTTGCGCACCTGCTATGACATTAATTATTATCACCTCGACGTCAAAGTGGATCCTGATAAACGGTACATCAGCGGTTCCAACCTATTCCAATTTACCGCAACGGAAGACTTTACGCGTTTGCAAGTTGATCTCTTTGACAACCTGCGAATCGACAGCGTGGTATACCATGGTCAGGTGCTGCCGTTCAGACGCGAATACCACGCCGTATTCATCGATTTCCCTCAGCCCATCCGCAAAGGACAATCGGATACGTTCACCGTGTATTACGCGGGTCACCCGGTACAGGCAAAGCGTGCACCGTGGGATGGCGGTTTTGACTTCAAGAAAGACAGCAATGGCAAACACTGGATAGCCACTGCTTGTCAAGGATTGGGCGCCAGCGTGTGGTGGCCCAACAAGGATCACCAGTCTGATGAGGTGGACAGCATGCTCATCAGCATCAGCGTACCCAACGGCTTGATCAATGTGTCCAATGGCCGGTTCAGGGGCAGCCACGACCTCGGCAATGGGTATACCCGGTTCGACTGGTTTGTCAGCAACCCCATCAATAACTACAACGTGGCAGCAAACATCGGCGATTATGTCCATTTCGCCGACACGTTTCAGGGAGAAAGTGGTGTCCTCGACCTTGACTACTGGGTGCTGCGCGAAAACAAAGGCAAAGCGAAACCCCATTTCGATGCCAACGTAAAGCCCATGCTCCGGGCTTTTGAACACTGGTTCGGACCGTACCCGTTTTATGAAGATGGATTCAAACTTGTGGAAACCGCCCACCTTGGCATGGAACACCAGAGCGCCATTGCCTACGGCAATAAATACCAGAACGGCTACCTCGGCCGGGACGGCTCCGGCACAGGCTGGGGAACCAAATGGGATTTTATCATTGTCCATGAGGCAGGGCATGAATGGTTTGGTAATAACATCACCTCCAACGACCTCGCCGATATGTGGATACACGAGAGTTTCACCAACTATTCCGAATCGCTGTATATCGACTACCACTTCGGGAAACAGGCGGGACAGGAATACGTGCACGGCAACCGAGGAGGTATCCAAAACCTTACTCCGCTTATCGGCACTTATCACGTGAATAAAGAAGGGTCGGGCGACATGTACAATAAGGGCGGCGTACTCCACAACATGGTGCGCACAGTCATCGATGACGACGAGAAATGGCGGCAGATCCTGCGGGGGCTCAACAAGCAATTTTACCACAGCACCGTAGATTACGAAGACATCGTTGGCTACATCAGTGAACAATCCGGCAAGGACGTTTCCAATATCTATGCCCAGTATGTACGGCACCCGAACATTCCTACGCTGGAGTTCTTCTTTGGCCCTGAAGGCAAGGCATTCTGCCGTTGGATTGCCGATGAACCGAATTTCGACATGCCGGTGCGCATCCGGATTAAAGGCGGCGAATACCGCTTCATCCAACCCACACGGCGCACCACGCCGATCGATATCCCAGGTTTGACACGAGATAACCTGGAGGTCGACACCTTCAATTTTTACATCGGCGTGCTGGTCAACGAATAAGGGTCAAGGTTTAGCCAATATCGCTTTCCGGTGATCAAGGGTGTGCACGCGGTTGAAGAATTCGCTGAATGCAGCGTATTGCGACGCCGGGAAAGTGCCTTCATGGAGAATGAAATTTCGGGAGTACATAAGCTTGCTTCCGTCTTGCTCCATGACGGCCCTGTATTGCCCGAACGGGCTGTTGATCTCTTCTTCCCATCCGCCTGAAGCCAACACATAGCCGTCCGGCAACATATAAGTAATCCTGTCTTCATCCGTATATCCCCGATTGATGTAAACAGGAAGCGTCCTGTTTTTTATGGCCGGAACTGTACGGGCACGGTTGAACAAATTGGAAATCAAAAATACCTGTCCGCTGTTTTCTGGGGCATATTTCCGCAATGTCAGATCAAAGGCTTCGACCAGCATAGGCGATTCCGCCGCAGTCTTTTGGTACGCTATGTTCGCAAAGTCGATATGATCGATATCATAGGCCGCTTTCAGCAATTTCACCTGTTCCGTGCCGCTGTTATCCGCAATATCCATATGGTGTGCATACTGCCCTGCGGCAAATTCCGTTTGTACGTTGCCGGACAGTGTGCCGTCTTCGGCCAATGTCAGTACAGCTTGCCTGTGCTGTGTGCTCGCCTCTGGGGTATACCGCGGTGTGCGCAGGAGTTTACCGCCCTGGGGTGTACAGGCCCATACCAGCCGGTCGTCGGTAAATGAGCCCAAAAAACCAAATGGTAAGCGCTGACTGGTACATTCCAGCCAGGTCGTGTCACCTTCAAACGGCAGGCATAGAATGACGTGGTTGCCCTGCTCCATTCCTGCAAAATCAGGTTGCATATCGCGCTTAACGTCTCCCGCCTGCACCACACAGTAGTACGACGGAATACCGGCTACATTCAGCAGTGCCTGCATGTAGTTGACCAGCCCCTTGCAGTCGCCATAGCCCAGCCGGTCTACCTCACTTGCCGTCATCGGCTTGAAGCCACCGATACCGATCTGCACACTGACATAGCGCGTTTTACGCTGGAGATAGGCATACAGTGCCGCGGCCTTTTCCTTATCGGACGCTAATCCCGAGATCAGGTGGCGGACCTCTCCTACCGTGCGCTCTGGAAGTGCCGATCTATCTGTTAGCAGCGCGTCATAGACCCATCTGCCTAATTCGTCCCAATCCGAATACCGGCCTACTCGCTTGTAATAACTGAACTCAACAGGGGCTATTCGTACCCACGTGCAATAAGTCGCCGGATCAGGGCTGTACGGCTCGCGGCGCCTGGCAGGGAGATCGCCTACTTCCCATGTCGTGGACTTCCGTCCGCCAAGTTCGCCCGATATGGGTTCACCGTCATAGTTTATGGCTTTAATACGTACCTGATCGCCAGACCCGCAGATAAACGTATACTGGCTGTGCTGAACCGCAACATCCGGATACGCATCCGGCCGCCACGCCGGCAAGATGAGGTTCTGCTTCAGTTCCAGTTCGTATTCATACTCCACGGTGTAAGGGTAATGCATCATAGCCGGCAAAAAATGCTTCATCCGATTGTCTTCATACAAAGAGAAACTGCTTACCGCACTTTCATCGGAAAAATCCCGTTGTGTAAACCTTCCGGTTTGAAACCCTTCCGCATCAAATACCCGCCCGGCAATACGTCTGATCGTCGTGCTTTTGTCATAGTAAATGACCAGACGGGCCCTGTTTTCGCCACCACGGTTGAACACCGTGACCGCCTGTTTGACAAAGTAGCGTACTTTAGTAGGCCCCTGCATATCCACCGTAATCGTCTGATGGCGCACCACGGCATCCGCGCCAGACTTCAGCATATTCGGTATGGCTTCCACCGCATATTCCGATTGCGCGTACGCCCCATAAACCGCAACTATCGACGCGAGTGTCAATAAATAGCTCAGCTGTTTCATCGTGTCTCCGTTTTGCGCAATACAATATCGATTTTCTCCTGCTGAATGATGCGGCTGAAGAATTCCTTCAGGGAAAAGTAGCTTTCCGGTGGGTAAATCGCTTGACTAAGTGCGAGCAACTGCGAAAAAGTAAGCGTGTCGTCAGCCAACTTGATTTGCGTGAGGTATCTGCCTCCCTTATTTTCTAGCGCCATGTTGTAATCGTCGGGCCCCGATACCAACACATATGTGCCGGGCAGTTTGATGGTCAACTGCACCCGGTCTTCGCGCGCCGCTCCCATATCCACAGGGTACGTTCGCTCGTCGAGATTGAAGGGGTTTTTACCCATTCGGTTAAGGAAAAACGGATTGAAGAAAAACGCTGCATCATCCAATTGATCATACAGTTTCATTGCTACTTCATAGCGCTCCACCAACGGCTCATCCATATTCTCCGTTCCGATGATCTCCCCTTTTACGATATCGAAGCCAACTGTCCGCTCATCCACGTGATCGATATAATCCTCAATCGTATTAAAATTGGCGAGTTCCCGTCGCTTATGCAGCGCGGCATAGCCATGACTGTGGGTCATCAGTTGCCCGTTGAGCGTCCCATCCGGAAGCAACTCGCCTGTAAGTGTGTATTGGGTGGTCGACCGCAGGGATGACGTGGGTTCGATCCAGTACGAAGGTTCCTTAAGGGGAATCACCCGGGCCTTGCCGTTGATGCAGTGCAGGGGAAGCAGGCCGAAGGGCAGCAGCGGATCTGTGGCGTCCAACAGGTAATCGCGGTCGTCGATGCTGACCTTGGCCACCACGTAGTTGAAGTCGCTCAACACCGGGTGCACGTTATTTACAACCCCGTTGTCGCGCGTAGACAGGATGACCGCCTCGGCATCCAGTCCGGCCGCCCGCAGCCCCGCGATTAAGGTGAGATTAATATCGCCGACATTGCCCGATCCGCGCTCAAGCGCATGCTTGACGCCGTTTTCGCTGTATTTGCCCAGATAACGGTTCCACTTTATGTTCTTTTGCACATGGCGGTATAATGCCTTGGCTTTGCCGAGGTCATCCGGCACATCGTTTAAGAGCTCCGGCAGCAGGGATTTAAACAAATGATCTCGCTTTATTTGTCCGCCAAAGTCGGGATTGGTTACCAGCTCACGGTCCACGTCGCGCCACTCCTTGGTTATTTTTATATTGCTTCCGTTGAGCCTATACATATCAGACAACTCGAAATAAATAGCTGATTTAAAATTACTTGAAGCAGTCATATAATCTTCAACTACAAATGCAGGGATGTCGCGCATACCATAGATCATATGGGAGCAATCAATATCACGGCCCGCTATCCGGAAAGCCCCTCGGGCGATTTTGCCATCCTGGGTTGTGAGCGGATACGGACCCCGCAGGATAACGTTATAGGTATACATGCCCGGTATGATGGCCTCAAATGTGCTATTGATTTTGGGGATATCATCCTGCAGGTGCCATGTCTTGAAATTGAAAATATGAGGCGAAACCAAGCGATAGCTGTATTCGATGATACTTCCATCCTGAAGATTTGGAAAAGTAAATTTCGTGTACGTCAGGTATTTGGTTGCATTCTCCTTGTACACCTGCCCCTTATCCAACGGGATGGAAACTATCCGTCCGTCCACGATATTGATGGTTACGGCCTTGATGTCAGATAAAACGTCTGCCCGCTCACCGCTTTCGTCCTTATAAGCCGGCAGTACGATATCGGCATGCTTGTAACCGTCCCGGTTGAACAGCTTAATGCGCACATGGTAATCGACCACCAACTCCGTGTAGCCCCGCGTATCGTTGTACACCATCGAGGCCCTACCGTATTCATTTAATACCGCCGCGTTAGAAAAACTGTCGAGGTCATTTTTGGCCAGCTTGAGATCTTCCGATGTAAGCGAACCAAACGCAAAATCTTGCGCCATCAATCCGTAATGAAACAGAACGTAAAGGGCTAAGGTTAAATAGGTTTTTACCATGGTTGGAATAAATCAATGTTACTGGCTAAAGTTATCAGTTTTTTTGGTAGGTTTGCACATTATTTAAAAATTCGTATCATCATTTCATTATTTGCCGGATGGGCTTATTTAACTGGTTTACACAAGAAGTTGCTATTGATTTAGGCACGGCCAACACACTGATTATCCACAACGACAAGGTAGTGGTGGATGAACCGTCGATTGTCGCCTTTGACCGGACCACCAATAAGGTGATCGCGATAGGTCGGCAGGCCATGCAGATGGAAGGTAAGACACACGATAATATCCGCACGGTAAGGCCATTGAAGGATGGGGTGATTGCCGACTTCAACGCGGCTGAGCACATGATCCGCGGCATGATCAAGATGGTCAACAATGGTAAGGGTTGGTTCTTTCCGTCGTTGCGCATGGTCATCTGTATTCCATCGGGTATTACCGAAGTTGAAAAACGGGCGGTACGCGATTCAGCCGAGATAGCCGGAGCCAAGGAAGTATATTTGGTGCATGAGCCGATGGCTGCTGCCGTGGGTATCGGCATTGACGTGGAAGAGCCGATGGGCAACATGGTCATTGATATCGGCGGCGGCACCACTGAAATTGCTGTCATCGCGTTATCGGGCATCGTCTGCGACCAATCCATCCGTGTAGCGGGGGATAACTTCGATTCCGATATTGTGCAATATATCCGGCGGCAGCACAACATCATGATTGGCGACCGCACAGCGGAAAAAATAAAGATCGAGGTAGGCTCTGCCCTACCCGAACTTCAGGACCCTCCGGGGGATTTTGCGGTACAGGGCCGCGACCTGATGACGGGCGTACCCAAGCAGATCACCGTCTCGTACACCGAAATTGCCCATTGCCTCGATAAATCCATTTCCAAAATCGAGGAGGCGATCCTCAAAGCGTTGGAGATTACGCCTCCCGAACTCTCAGCAGACATCTATCAGACGGGAATATACCTCACCGGAGGCGGAGCATTGCTTCGTGGACTGGACAAGCGTATTCAGGCAAAAACGAAGCTGCCTGTACACGTAGCGGAAGATCCATTGCGTGCCGTGGTGCGCGGTACCGGCATCGCATTGAAAAACATCGGCACGTTCAAGTTCCTGATGCAATAGACGGCGGTTGACTCCCGCGATACGCTGTACGCAATACGCCGTACACTATACGAAAAGAGCATGAAGAACCTTTGGCTAATCATTACTCGATATAATGCATTTTTCCTGTTCATTGTATTTTTGGGGTTAGCCTTGTATCTGGTCGTCCAGAACAACACCTTCCAACGCGCGTCTGCCGTCAATTCATCCAACCACATTGTCGGCACTGTCTATGCTCGGGTCAACGCGTGGAAAAGCTATCTCCACCTCGCCGAGGAAAACGTCCTCCTGGCCGAAGAAAATGCAGCGTTACGTGAAGAGCTGCAGCGGTTTATTGCGCCGGACAGTGTTATACAAGGCGTGGTCAGCGACTCGGCACGAGATGTTCAGTATCGATACATCGTTGCAAAGGTGACCAATAACAGCATTCACCAGACAAACAACTACATTACGCTGGACAAGGGTAGGAAGCATGGTGTCGAGAAAGGGATGGGCGTGATATCGAGCAATGGTGTCGTTGGTATTGTCCTCAATGTATCAGACCACTTTTCAACCGTTCAATCGTTGTTGCACAGCGAAACACGCATCAGTGCCGAATTGGAAGACAGCCACGCCTTCGGTTCGTTGATGTGGGGCAATAATTACGATGCCCAAATGGCCATCCTTCGGGATATACCGAACCACGTCAAGGTGAGGAAAGGCGAACTGGTATACACCTCCGGGTATTCGCTTTTTCCGCCGGGCATCCTGATTGGCAAGGTCACCGAAACAGGGCTGTCGGGCGGAGACAGCTTCCTCGATATCCGTATCGAGTTGAGCACACAGTTCCACAACCTGCAGCAGGTATATGTGGTGCACGATCTGTTTGCAGCCGAAAAAGCAATGTTGGAATCCCAAAACGACAACGATGGCTAAAATTCTTACGTATAACATTGCCCGTTTTATTGTGTTATTGATGTTGCAGGTGTTTCTATTTAAAAACATCGGATATTACAATCTTGCTACCCCATACCCTTATATCCTCTTCGTCCTGCTGCTTCCCGTAGGAATCCCCAACGTTATACTATATAGCCTTGCCTTCATGACCGGCATCACCGTCGATGCGTTTTACGATACGTTGGGTGTCAATGCTGCGGCCTGCGTAGCCCTTGCTTTCGGGCGAATTGCCCTCATACGCGTAAGCTTGCAGACCGACAATTATGAAAGTTACATGACCCCGCTATGGGGCACCGTACCATTCAGGTGGTATTTCGTCTACGTGTCCCTCCTCACCCTATTCCACCATACCGTATTATTCTTGGTAGAAACCTTTACTTTCCATCAATTCCATTACACGCTCATCCGTATCTTATTAAGTTGTATCTTTACCGTCGTTATCATTTTGTTGTTCAGTTTGCTGTTTTACCGGAAAAAGCAGCGTTAATGCGGTTCCAAAAGACATCTACAGGAGTAAATGAACGGTCTATTTGAACGAAAATACATCATTCAGGGCATTTTTATAGCGGTAGCGGTCATTATTACCGCACGGCTGTTCTATCTACAGTTAGTGGATAATTCTTACCTGCTGTCTGCAAACAACAATGTGCTCCGGAAAATGGTCATTTATCCCGCCCGTGGGGTCATCCTCGACCGAAACGGCAAGGTGCTCGTCCAGAACGAACCGGTATATGATCTGCTGGTGACACCGCGGGAAGTAAAAGATCTCGATACCGCGCTGCTGTGCGACCTGGTGGGTATCGACAAGGAGGGGTTCATCCGGCGTATGGAAGTGGCACGCAAATACTCCCCATATAAAGCCTCCCAATTTGAGAAACAAATCCCCGCGACCGCCTATGCTAAGCTTCAGGAACACCTCTATCAATTCAGAGGCTTTTATGTGCAGAACCGTACGGTGCGCAGTTACCCAGATAGCATTGCTGCCCAGTTCCTGGGATATATCCGTGAAGTCAACGACCGGGATATCGAACAGTCAAACAGGTTCTATCGTCCTGGCGATTACATAGGCGCCAGCGGCGTCGAAAGCGCCTATGAGGAGTTGCTGCGCGGACAGCGTGGCGTAAAAAACGTCTTGGTCGATGCATTCAACCGCCCACAGGGTTCATTTGCCGATGGCAAATATGACACCCTGGCTGTAGCCGGGGACGGCTTGGTCTCCTCACTGGATAAAGACCTGCAGATTCTTGCGGAACGCCTGATGAAGAACAAAATAGGGAGCGTGGTGGCCATTGAGCCGGCCACCGGAGAGATACTCACCTTTGTAAGCAGCCCCAGCTATGACCCCAACATGATGGTGGGCCGCGAACGGGGCAATAACTATGCAAAACTCCTGAATGATCCTCACAAACCGATGTTCATCCGGCCGATACAGGCACAGTATCCGCCGGGATCGATTTACAAAGCGGTAGCAGCACTGACGGCCCAGCAGGCTGGTGTGATTGATATGAACACCGTCTTCAATTGCCCGGGCGGCTACCGCTATGGCGGAGGCAGGGCCATCATGCGGTGTACCCACGTAGACGGCTCTATTCCGTTGATCACAGCCATGCAGCGTTCATGCAACACCTATTTCGGTTATACCTACGCGCGGATGATTGATTCCCGCGGCATGCCGTCACCTGATGCCTATAAGCTGTGGCGCGAGGCCGTGATGAAATTTGGCATTGGCCAGCCCCTCGGTATCGATTTGCCCGGTGAAAAAAGCGGGCTGCTGCCCACCGACAGCTTTTATACCAAGCGATATGGCAATGCGCGGTGGGGATCCGGCTTCAATATTTCCCTGTCCATCGGACAAGGTGAAATGGGTATCACCCCGCTGCAAATGGCCAATATCATGGCGATCATCGCCAACCGGGGCTTCTATTATCGGCCACATTTGATCAAAGCCATTGGCGAGCAGAAGATCGTTAAACCCGAATTTACCGAAAAAATATCTGCCGGCGTAGATGAAAAGTATTATGAGCCGGTCATTGAAGGCCTCAGCCGGGCAGTAAACGTACCCGGTGGCACAGGGTACTCCGTGCGTATCGCAGACATTGAGATGTGCGGCAAGACGGGCACTGCTCAAAACCCACACGGTGCCGACCATGCCGTTTTCTTTGCCTTTGCTCCCCGGGAAAACCCGAAAATCGCCATTGCCGTTTTCGTAGAAAACGCCGGTTACGGCGGTACATGGGCTGGCCCCATCGCGAGTATGCTGATCGAGAAATACCTGAAAGACACCATTACGCTGCCCAAATACATTCAAGACCGGATATACAATGCCGATTTATTACCCAAGCCCAAGACTGAAAAGCCACAGGAAACGGTCAGGTCGGCTCCAAAGCCAAGTCCCTCCCCGCGGAAAGACCCTGAAGAAGAGGAAGAGGCAATATTTGTTCACCACAGTGTACTAGCGAGCAGGCATGAGTAATCCCCATCGGCATAAATTATTCGGCGGTGATGTAGATTGGTTCACCGTCCTGCTTTGGTTCACCCTGTGCATCATCGGGTGGTTCAACATCCATGCGGCCGTCTTCGACCCGGAGCATCCCGGATTATTCAGCATGGCGACGAACTATGGCAAGCAATCCATCTATATTTTTTCAGCGATGCTGATCGCCGTCGCGATGCTGATCGTGGATGCCAAATTCTACAGTTCCATTTCCCCTATCCTGTATGCCATCACGGTCTTGCTGCTGATTGCGGTGCTTATTATCGGGCGCAATGTCGGCGGCAATCAAGCATGGATACCCATTGGCAGTTTCAGGCTGCAACCCTCGGAGTTTGCTAAGTTGGCCACCTGCCTGCTGCTGGCGCGGTATCTTAGCGCCAACAGCAATAAAACCCCCAACCTAAAAACGCTCTTTCTGGGCGGAATCATTGTGCTGTTTCCCGTAGCACTGGTGATGCTACAGCCTGATACCGGATCAGCACTGGCATTTTTCGCATTGGTCTTTGTTTTCTATCGCGAAGGATATATTTCCGGCCCATGGATGTTCTTCGGCGCGTTGTGTATCCTCTTGTTTGTGGTCACCCTGGCATTTAGCCATTGGGCAGTCATCGCGGTGCTGGCTGCGATCTGCGCCCTCGGTGTATACTACTTTCGTAAAAAACGGAAAATTATCACTACGCTCATTACGCTGTTCGTCATTTCAGCCGCGTATGTTTTTTGCGTGGAGTTTGTTTACGATAACGTATTACAATCCCATCATCGTAACCGCATCGATGTGTTGCTGGGCAAAATCGATGATCCCCGCGGTCAGGGATACAACCTCAACCAATCCATGATCGCCATCGGTTCAGGCCAGCTTTGGGGCAAGGGCTATCTCCAGGGCACACAAACAAAGTACAATTTTGTCCCTGAGCAGAGTACCGATTTCATTTTCTGTACCATTGGCGAAGAGTGGGGCTTTGTGGGGTCGATAGTTATCGTCGGCATTTACTTGACACTCCTTTTACGGATCGTTAATATCGCCGAGCGCCAGCGGACGGCCTTTGCCCGCATCTATGCCTATGGTGTGGCATCCATTCTGTTTTTCCATTTCGCGATCAACATCGGCATGACCATCGGCATCGTGCCCATCATCGGTATCCCGCTGCCATTCATCAGCTATGGCGGTTCCTCGCTATGGAGTTTCACCATCCTGCTTTTTATCATGCTGAAATTCGACGCGAACCGGAAAGGGATTGTTTAATTACCAAATGCGCGGCCCTGCAAAGGATGCAGGGCGCTACGCAAATGGCTGCACACATGAATGACGACAAATGTAATAGATTATTAATAAAATCCTAAGCTTTTTGTAAAAATTTTATTATTTTTTTATCACAATCCCTTTTTGTTTATAAATCTTCCTGTTCATCGACAGCTACGCGGCGGATAAAATCGGCATAGTTCGGGTTGTCCTGATCGGAATAAGTGCCGTATGCGTTCATCAGGTACCCAACCTGGCCATCGTCCGCCCTGACGGCATAGATCACTGACATATCAGCGGGATCGGATTCCCCTTCGAAGCGATACACTTTAACAATGGTAAGCTGTTCGGCCTTGTACGTGTCTGATGCGCCTTCGAAGTGCGCACCGTCATTCGCAATGGTCAGTTCACGGCCGTAGCCTTTTTCACGTATGCGTTCCAATACGGCGGACATTGGAGTCATGGATCGGGATGTGCTCATAGTATAACTTGTTTTAGGTTATAACACGGGAAGTGCGCTTGTGTTTACATTGATGTAATAAGCGCGCATTTCGCATCTGCTTTCGCCGCCCCTCCGCGGCCGGGCAGCGTTGCAGGGGCGATGGCAAAAAAAAATTTCCATATATTTATCCGGTCATAAACAGTTATTAGCAATTAACCAGTATGGACCGTAGAAAATTCATTGCATTGGGGGCGGCATCGGGCGCTTTGCTGATGAGCCCGCTGGACTCCGTGGCCCGCGATGTGCAAAAAAAGCGCTATCAACAAGGCGCCAGCCCTTGGCCGATCTGTCTTGATACGGCTACCATCAGGCCCGCATCACTGCGGGAGAAAGTCAAGATAGCCGCCAAGGCAGGATATGATGCTATTGAACCGTGGGACAGTGAATTGGAGCAGTTCGAAGGCGAAGGAGGAAACCTAAAGGATCTGGGAAAAGAGATCCAGGACCTCGGGCTTTTTGTTCCAAGTGTCATCGGACTATGGAATGCCCTGCCCCCCACGGCAGCGTTATTTGAGAAATCACTCCCCGATACGCGACGGCGCATGCGCATGGCTGCCGATATTGGTTCGCAACATATCCAGACCATCCCAAACACGATTGGCGAACACTACGAACAACGGTGGGTGGCTGCACGCTACCGCGACATCATTGAGCTGGCTAAAAATGATTTCAACCTGCAGGCTGCGCTCGTCTTTGTCAAATACTTCCCGTTAAAGACCCTCGGCCAGGCCATGGCCGTTGCATTGGATGCCAACCATCCTAACGCGCTGGTGATACCCGACACTTATCATATGCACATTTCCGAGGGCGGGTTCGAAGGGCTTTCCCTTATCAATGGCAAAAGCATCGCCATTTTTCAGTTTGCAGACGCTCCGGCCACCCCTACGGTCGATCAACTGGACGACAGCCATCGCGTATACCCCGGCGATGGCGTGCTGCCGCTTGCCAAAGCGCTTCAAGACCTCAAGGCCATCGGATTCGACAAATGTGTGTCGCTGGAGCTATACAACCCCGAATACTGGAAGCAGGACCTGCAGCAAGTGGCCGAAACCGGTCTGCGGAAAACGCTGGCTGTTATCCGCGAGGCCGGCGTATAAACTGCTTTATTCGCAATCCCGCCAGCCCCGAAAAGCCACTGATAAGCGCCGCGAGCAAAGCAACGATGCTAAATACCGGCACTACGCCCGGCAGGTTGGCCAGCGCGGGTACTCCCGCGGTAAAGATGCCCGATACACGGTGAACCAGATCGACCCCCGATACGGCGTGGAGGTAAACCGAATACCCCAGCCACAGCGTTACGCCGGCCAATGCCGACACCCAGAACGCTTGCCGGGCCATTTCCGAGCGCCACCAGCAAAGCACAAAGCACACCGGAGCCATCGCCCACCACGGGCCGAAATATGACAATAGCCCTCCGAACAAAATAATCAGCAGGTACAACATGGTCAATTCTTATTTTTTGGGTTCAGCAACATGCGGTGCTGTAGCCGTTCGGACTGCTCGTCCGCATGTTTCATAAATAATAAAGTGTCCAACTCCCCGTTAGCCCAACGGTCGATCATATTATCGTAATACTTGCTTCCCGGATTGCCCGACTGGCCACCAGGGTACAAGCCGTAAGCCTTCGGCCACTCGCTATCCAATTGGACCACCATGCGCCATGAGGGGCCATGCGTGCCCGTGGTAGCATTGACAATGCCACTGCCGCCGCCGTTCAGGACCGCTGTGCGGCCGAACGACCTGAAGTTTGGCACCAGGTGCATAATGCGTGTTCGCTTGACCTTGGCCCATGCCCAAGCTTTAGGGGAAAAATCACCATACCGCTCCTGCAATTTAGCTACCGCAATCTTAAAGGTCTCACGGATGATATCGTCGGCCGTCTCCACGATGTCTGGTGTATTCACATTATCGAACCACTTAGCCTCCGGCTCGTTGATGATCAGCTCGAACGTACGGTCGAGGCTGGGAAAGAGCAGTCGCTCATCAGTTGGGAATTCGTCACTCCAGATTCCTTTGAGCAAATCGTCCAGCCAGTTTTCAAAAATGGTAGCCCCTACCGCGTCGGCGCTGTTCTGATAGTCCCACCGTTCGACGGCATCAAATTCGGCCGACTGGCGGATGGAATCGTCGGCCGCCAAGGCGT
Organism: Parapedobacter deserti; assembly: GCF_042646065.1. Lineage (NCBI taxonomy): Bacteria > Pseudomonadati > Bacteroidota > Sphingobacteriia > Sphingobacteriales > Sphingobacteriaceae > Parapedobacter > Parapedobacter deserti. Next base: position 29,175 of record NZ_JBHRTA010000022.1, on the reverse strand, counting down.
TCAGCAGCCGCGGCAGCACCCGGCGGGCGTCCACATTATAGTTGTCGTTTTGTAACATGCGCAGGCTATCAGCCGTAGCGCCGTTCATGGCTTCGAGGCGTTCATTTATGCGCAGTGCCCGACTGGAGTGGGCAAACTTCCAGCCGAGGTAATACGGATAGCTCGTGTCTGTGGGAAACTGGTTGGCCGAGCTCACGAATCCCCGCGTCGGATTCAGTACCATTGGGTTGTGTTCCTTGGGAATCCAGCCTTGCCAGTCGTGCGATGCCAATGTCCCATCGAGGAGATACTTCCCCTGCCCTTTCCACTTCAGAGGTAGCTTTCCATTAGCGGTGATAGCGATATCATTTCCGTTACTGGAAAACACAAAATTCTGGGCCGGCGCGGTGAAATGACTCAACGCCTTGCGGTAATCATCATAGTTTTCAGCACGGTTTAGGTAATAGAAAGTCAGCACATCTGCCCCATCCGTTTCGTTGGTAACCCAGCGCATGGCATAGCCCACGGGGATGCTGCTGGTATAATTCGCCGATTTCGCGTCATGGTACACGATAGGCCCGTGGTGCGTATAGTAAAGCGTGTCCGAAACCTTTCGTCCGCCCTTTACGGGAAACGTTTCAATATGCATGGCAACCGGCTTCCACTCCCCCTCATGCCAATACGCGTCAAATCCACCATCGCGGAACCGGATCCGGTAAAAATCCATCACATCAGATCCTGTGTTTGTCACCCCCCACGCCACATCCTTATTGAATCCGATGATGATAGCCGGTGTACCGGGGAGTGCGACACCATATACATTAACATCCGGCGATGAAAGCTGCATTTGATACCAGATGGAAGGCAGGGTCAGTTGGAGGTGCGGGTCGTTGGCAAGAATAGGTAGACCGGTAGCCGACTTGCCTCCGCCCACCGCCCAGTTGTTGCTTCCGACTTCGGGGCGTGGCACAGGCATGTTAATGGCCAACAGGTTGCTGTCCGGCAATGCCGCCACCGTGTCCGGCATGGGTGGTGGGCCGACGGGCGTAAACGCCCAGTCTGTTCCTTCCGGAATAATCGGCGACTCCTTAGCGGGATAGTCAGGGAATAGGTCAGCTACCACGTCGGGGCCGTATTTGGCCAGCACGTTGGTCAACCTGGCATCGTTGCTTCCGCCGTTCAAAGTATACCGCATGTTCATGAGCATGAGAATAGACTTGTAAGGCGACCACCGTTCTGGCTTGTAGTTCAGCAGCTTGTATTCCACCGGCAGGTCCTTGTAGGACAATTGATCAATGTACGCATTCACCCCCGCCGCATAGGCTTCCAATATCCGGTTGGCCACGGAATCTCCCTTCAGCCGCTCCGCAATAACCGCTGCTGATCGCGCCATTCCCAGCCGCCTGTTGAAGCGGTCGTATTCCAGTGCCCCTTCGCCTACCACGCTGCTTAGCCGTCCGGCAGCGACGAGCGTATAAAATTCCATCTGCCACAGGCGGTCCCGGGCGATCACATAGCCCTGTGAGAAGTAAAGGTCATGATCATTCTGCGCAAAAATGTGGGGTACCGCGTTATCATCATAATGCACGGTCACCTTTTCCTGTACGCCTTTAACGATAACATCAGAATCATATGTGCCAGAATAGCCCTTGCCGTTCTGCAGAAAGCCCCCGAACGGACTGAATACCTTGCCCAGCGGCGGAACTATACCCCATGAATGGTGGAATATGTAAATCAGTGCCACCGCGATTAACAATGGCCAAAAATGCTTGACGAATCTCATATATTTAGGCGTTGTTTCTTCAATTAAGGCGTTTACACGTCCAAACTTAGCTAATGTCGGTTACATGTCCAAATATAGCGCTTGAAAATTGCGAAAGCTTAAAGCCATACCTCTCAAGTTGTTCCCGCGGCTCCTGTGTTTGTCCCGTTTACAATTGTTTACTAGAGCAAACGTATTTTTAAGCTATTTTATCGAACGCAAATCGCTACTATCTTCACTTTTTGCAACGCTTCGATTACCGAATAAAGACCGAAATCGATCATATACGCTACCTAGCACTTTCCTTTTCGGCGTTTCTATTTTTGTTCCATAATCGTAGCGTGCCTTTTCCAATTGGATCGTATCACGAGCGTGGAACGTAGAAACAATGCCGTTAAATTTTCCATCCAGCAAGAACCCCTTTTGCCGTAGTCTACCAGTGGTATCATAGATGGCAAACCTTCCGGTTTCTTTTCCCTCCTTCCAGCGGGATACTTTGCGGAGCACACCGCCATTGTCCCAGTGCTGCCACTTTCCGTTTCGCAGGCCATACACATAATTTCCCAGCACTTTCAGGCTCCTGTCGGGATATCGTTCTACGTATCTGCCGTGCAGCGGGCGGCCATGGTAGCCGCCCTGGGTCCGGTATATGCTATCGCGGTAAAAAGAATAATAGATTATCCCTGGTTCTGCCCGCCCCAGATATTCCTTCTTGGTAAAGTTAACTTCAGTAATGCCCCCATCCGTGCGAAGCAGAGCGCTGTTACGATACGGAATAGCGTTTTCGAGATACCGCTGGGCCGATACCGGGATGCACCACGCCATGCCCGTGCATACTGTAAAGATAAAGATAAGCTGTTTCCTCATTGGTACATTTCGGTAGTTAATGGGAATTGCTCGCCGTCGTTTCCCTGTATCGTGATCGAAGCCACCTGTCCTTGGTGGCTCATTTTAACGGTATTGGTCATGCTGCCCAGCAGCGTAAATCCGTCAACGGACTCTCCCGGCTTGAGCATATAATCCCTGCCGTTGATATGAACTAGAGCCACGGTTTTTCCAGCGCCATGCCCGCTTACCAAGCCGTAATACCGCACCTGCGACCAGTCGACATAAGGTATTTCTTCTGGATATCCATTGTCCATCGGCAGGTATTCTTCCGTTGCGGCCACCTCATCGTCTGGAGCCCCCAGGAAAGGATCGCGGTAATCCAGCAGCAGGGTGTCGTCCACATGCGGTTCAGCCGCTGGCCGCTTTGCCGGTTCCATCCGTGTTGTGCGCGGCTCGGCGCGATCCCCAAGCCCGGAAAAAAGACGGTGGAAAATCACGCCCCAAAGCAAAATTACGAGCGCCAGCAACGGATACGTAAGTTTTTTTTTCATTTCCCCTCCCGACTAATTTCTGATCACGAAACTGCGCCAGTCGCTGTATCCACTTTCATTGCCCGCACGGTCCGTAGCCCGCACCCGCCAAAGGATGCGTTCGCCACGTGTGCCAGCGTCAAAAGCATACGATGTGGTTTCCAACCTGAGCGGAAAATGCGCGCTCAGCAGCGTGGAGTCACTCCTGTATACGTACAGCCTGTAAAACGCAGCATCTTGACTAGCATTCCATTGCAGCGATACCGGACGGTTTACCTGTACATTGTTGGCCGGCGCAGTCAGCGCGGGCGGCAAAGGAGGCGTGCGGTCATGGATGAAGCTGCGCACCATCGACCAACGGGATTGTGCCGTGTCGTTTTCCGCGCGGACTCGCCACTGGTGCCTCGCTTCGTCTAAGACGTCATAGGCGAATGACGTGCCGGCCACCGAGCGGTCAAGCAACAGATTGTCCTCGTCCGCAAAAGCATTGGAATCCACCTGCAATCGGTAGCTTTTGGCGCTAAAGATGCCCTGCCATTCCATTTCCAACTTGCGCTGCGACGTGATGAAATTGTCCTGCGGCGATACCTGTAGCACCGTTTGCATACTAAGCGCAGCCTCGTGTATGGTAAAAGCCCGGGTCGTGTAAGCCGTCCCGCTGCTCCCGTTCAGCCCTCTCACCCGCCATTCGTACCGGCCTGGCTGCAAGGTAGTACTGAACATGGTTTTTTCAAGCGTCGTGTCCGCATGGAATAGCGCTGCTGAATCAAACGACGGCGACGCCAGTTGCAGTCGGTATTGTAGCGCATGGTCAAGCGGTTCCCATAGGAAGTTCACGAGGTAGGTGTTCGTTTCGGCATCAGCTCCGGGCGATAACAGCACGATGCTGTCATCGGTGATGGATTTTTCAAAAAATTCTGAGCACGCCCCCATACACCATACCGCAGCTGCGATGATTGCCAATAGGCAGTACCTGGCCTGTCTAAATTGGATCTTTGGATATTTCAATAGCTTTTCCATGTTTCAATCAATTTTTCGCCAGTCTCACCGTGCGCAGTTGCAATAGCAGTTCGGGCGCCCTCGTGGTGGAATGGGCCCGTTTAACAAACGAGGCGCTCAGCAGGTTTATTCCCTGTTGCCCCTCGACATCGCGCAGCAATCGAAGCAGCCCTTCGAATCCCCCGCCCAGTTGGTATTCCGTATAATACAGATGCAATGTCTCTGCTCCCAGCCGTTCGGGGGCCGGCAGGCTGCGTACGTGCACACCGCAGTGCTGGGCCATCAATGCAATACGCTCCGGCTCCGACAGCGCCGTATCACCCGTGGCGGAAGTATCCACGGCAAACAGGCGGCCGGCCCGGCGCGCCTGATCCCGTAACTGATCAAGCACCAGCAAATTTGCCTGTCTTTTCGCTTCGCCCGCCCGCTGCACATGATATTCCCTTCGCAGGGCTAGGGTCGGCTTGACTGCCAGCTGATAACAGGCAACCAGGAAAAGTGCCGCCACGGCCCATAACAAGCGGTTCTTGATCCGCCAATCGTACCGATCAAAAAATGCTATCATGGTTCCAACGTGATTTTCAGGGCAAACACACCCGCCCCGCTCCGTTCATCATATGCATAACTGTCGATTTCCAGCGCCCGACAGAACGCAAGCTTCCTGACAGCCCCGACCCAACCGTTCAGCTGGGTTACATCCATACAGGTGCCCCTGATACGGATAACAGCGGGAAGATGTACCGGCCGCCTTTCTTTGCGGCTCATGCCTTCATCCCTCGGGTACAGGGCCAGCTCATCGAGTAGTATGCCCTCCGGCACTGTACCGGCGAGCCGATCGGCCATGAATGACATCCCCCACCTCGGTACAGCGGCATGCTGCAACCCGTATAGCAAGGCATCACGTTCCGCCGATTGGCGCTGCAACTCATCGATCTCCCGCTGGATGGAAAGCCCGTCGCTGCCGGCCAGATCCGCTATGCTATCTGAATAATGCAGGAAAAAAAAAGCATTCCCTAGCAGGACGATGATAAAAAAGGCCATCAGCACAACCGCTGAGCGCCTGAACGCCCAGCGTCCCCGGTATTCCGACGCTCTATGCTGGGCATCGGCAACCGGTAGCTGTGCAGATGGGATCTCGCTGATGGCCAGAAAAGCCGAAGCGAACGCTACAGCCAACCGGTCGGTCAACTGCTCACCACCGACATCCACTCGTTTTGTGTCGCTTTCATCGCTTTCGGCAAGTAGGTCGTATCCTGTTATCCTTCCCTCCCGGAGTGTCATCCGGTGGCGGCCGACTGTATAGCCACCTGTATGACCACCGAAAATAGCATCACCGAAAATGGACAGCGAAAATGGACCGAGAGCCGCGCCGATCGTTGCAAGACCGAACGTCTCGGCATCACCCACGGAGGCATCAACCACACTACGCCGCACTACGGATACCATGGTAATATCGTCCAGGTCAACCATTTGCATGTAGAAATCATCCGGCTTCGCATTCGGCAATATCCGCTTGAGCAGCTCCGCACCGGTTTCTTCCGAGCCGCCCGCCACCGCCCGGTGGATAACACCTTTGCCGCCGATGACGAACATAACCGGCATCCCCTGGGGCACATGCTCCTTGATGGCGCGATATGACGTCAGGCCGTATTCTCCGCGGACGAAGTACACTTTTCTCCCTGCACGTCGTACTAGCGCAACGTTCGCGCTGAACGAACCGCCCTCGCCGAGGAGCACTTCCACCCCCGCAAGTTGCGGGATGTGCCTGAGGTAAGCGGTCATTGATGCAATCATGTATCCACTATTGGTAAATGATGGTCGGCTTGATGAATACCACTGAAACCACCTTGTTCCTTCCTTTGCTCCGGCTGCTGAACAGCCATTTTAACACGGGCAGCCGAGAGAGCACCGGAATACCCGCCGAATTGTTAACGGATTCGAACCGTTCGATGCCGCCCAGTACGATAGTCTCCTCGTTACGCACCCTAACGATCGATTCGAATCTGCTTGTCGTGCTCGGCGGAGGTTCATCAATGGGCGTATCATGCGTGAAATCGGAAATGTCGATGTTGATGTTCAGCGTCACCTGCTCATCGCCTGATACGATGGGCTTGATGTTGATGGTCATGTCCGCATTCACTTCGTTGTATTGTTCTGTCACCACCGTCTGCGGGCTGAGCGATCCCATCACATTCTGCGTGGAGAGTCGGTAATAGCGGGTACTCCCGATGCTGAGGGACGCCGTGTGCCCATTGAGCGTGGACAGCTTGGGTACCGAACGCAGTTCTACGTTGCTGTTGTCTTCCAGGGCACTCAGGGTCACGTAAAAATTCGGTGTCACCCGTCCCAGATTAAAAGATCCCGTGCCGATGCGGGAGAGGAAATCATTGATCGATGCCGCACCGAACGTATAGTCAATGCCGGGCAGCACTGTCCCTCCTGTCCGGACGCTGTCGGACACACCGGCAGCGATACCGGTTTTAATATTATACCCCTTGCGGATGTCGAGCATGGTCACTTCAATGAGTATCATGGGAACCCTGGTGTCCAGTCGGCGTATAATACCGACAATTTCCTTTACCTGCGGTGCAGGGCCGGCCACGAGCAGCGTATTCTGCTCCCGAAATTCCTTGACTTCCACACCTTGGCGCCATTCCGCCGGAATCATCGCCTGGACAGTGTCTATCGAACGGTTCTGCAGCTGGATTACGTGCATCTCACGTAAGCCCTCCAGCCGGCGATCACCGATGAGGTAGATGCCGTTTTCCTGTTTATAGGAATACATCGTCCCACGCAGCAGTGCCGTCAGCAGGTCGTCAAACGTTACCTGCCTCAGCCTTGTGGTGATGGTCCCCTGTAGTGCGCTGAAAAGAAAGTAATTGGCGTTTACCTGATCTGCTGCATGCCTGACCACCTCTTCGATCGGCGTGTTGCTCGCCTCCACATCGAGCAGTGGCAGCGAATCCGTCGTGTGCGTGCCTCGTGGTTCTACATAGAGGCTGCCGCCCTGCCCTTCCATTCCGGTGTCCTGGATAGCAGAGCGCGTGAGCCTGCGGGTAGCAAGCTCGGCATCGCTATTGATGAAATTCTCTTCACGCTGACCCAGCGGCATGAATACGAAAGCCCCGTCCGCCGTTTCGGCCAGCTTCAGCCCGTTGTTAAACGCCAACTGGCGCAGCGCCGGGCCGAGCTCCATGTTTTGCACGTACAGTGTCACCGTTCGATCGCGCAGCTCATTGGTGACGATAACATTGGTTCCGCTCCTTTGCGTTATAGCACGCGCCACAGTAACCAAGCTGTCGTTTTCGAGGGCAAGCGTCAACTGGCCCAGCTCAGCGTTGAAATCCGCTTCAATGGGTTTCGGCAGGCGGTAGGCCAGCGGATTCAATGGACGGACGGAAATGATCGTTCCGATGAAATTGATGTCCAGGCCGTACTCCTGGGAGATGAACAGAAGGATATTTAGTGCTGTCTCTGATTGGAAATTGTTGTAAATCCGCGCTTCTATGGCAGGATCCACGTTGATGTTTAAATCAGCGGCTTCCGCCAGCGCGCGCAGGAATTCCTGTGCAGAAGCACCCGATACCGACAACGACACCTTCGCATTGATGCCCGGCAGTTCCGCCGAAAGGTTCTTTAGGCGTTGCTCAAGCTGAGCGATCCGGTCGGGTTGCTGTGCTGAAGACCGCAGGGGCAATATAGACAATACAGCCAACAGGCATGTATAGGCAAGGCAGGCAGGTAGTGTTCCTCTCAATGGTTAAGTTTTTATTCGGTCAGTACTATTAAGCGTTGATCATGTCAGGCTAACCTACGGATTTTTTCAATATATAGTTCAAAAATTAAAAAATGGCAACGCACTTTCTACCAATGTTTAATAAAACGGTTCGGCACACATACCCTAAGCTATATTGTGCAGTGGCATTAGACACACACAGCCAGTGCCATATCGTGTTATGCCGCCCCTGTCGCTATAACTGCGCTACATTTACAAAGCCTGATATCGTTTCTGCTGATTATTCCTTCGGTTTGGGCCGTTGTTCCCGTTTGCTGTCTAAATGGTCTCTGTGGTTTTTCCTTTTCTGCTTTCTTTCTTACAATTGAATACATAATTATTTAGACTTCGAATTAATTAACTCATGTGCCTCATCCGAAGGTTTTTCAAAATGTCTATTATAATAAACTGCCAAGGCTTGGTATCGCAATCATAGGTGCCATTTATGCCGATGTTTCTTATCAACCACGATAATACGAACATAAATTTAAATTTTCCAAATATTTTTTTGCATTTGCCGTTCGATCTCTCTACTTTCACACGGTAGCTAACAATGTTCAAACCGCCCATATACCTCAAATCCGGAGCCTTGCTGCTCGCCCTGCTGCTCGCTGTTATCATCGGCGTGCTGACGGGTGGTCTGTTGTTACTACTCCAGTATCATCGCCAATATGCCGCACAAGCTTTCCGACATGAACGGCTGCAGCGAAACCTTCATTCGGCGACGGGCCTGCTGCTTACCCAGGAAACCACAATTTATGGGGATACCACGGCCATGGATCTGTTTGGCGACGGACGGGATTCCGCGATCCTCATCCGGCGGCCCTGGGGGGCATTCGACGTCGGCATCACCTATACCTACGAACAGCGAGATACGCTGAGCAGTACCTTCCTGATCGGGCGCGTGCTTACCGATTCGGAACGGTATGCGCTGTATCTGGCAGATGAGAACCGTCCACTGTCGATATCGGGAGAAACCCGTATCCAAGGCGATGCCTTCCTTCCAGAAGCAGGCATCCGCAAGTCGTACATCGAGAACCAGGCGTATGCCTATGACGAGGTTATCCATGGGGGCACGATGCGGCATAGCGGAGCGAATCTGCCTGCACTAAACAGTGCCATTATTGAACGGTTAGCGAAATACCTTCAACCCGCATCCGAAGCGGAATGGGTAATTTCTGCACGTGACTGGTTTGTTGCCACGGCGGGCGATTCGTTACATCAACCATTTCACGACCGGCCGTTAGTGCTGCATGGTTTGGATAGTATCACCGTATCGGGGCTATCTATCACCGGACAAATCATCATCGTCGCTGACCGGGCAGTGACGGTCGCTGCGGATGCCTTGCTGGATAATATTTTGCTCTTTGCACCCGCCATCCGATTTGCAGATGGGTTTAAGGGGCGCCTGCAAGCGTTTGCGCGTGATTCGCTCGTTGTTGGTAGGGAATGTACATTTGGCTTTCCATCGATATTAGGGCTGGTTAACATCCCCAAAGACAGCATCGTATACGCGTTTCAGCCGCTAGTCCGGATAGACAGTGCCAGCGTAGTGAATGGACTAGTATTTTCCCACTTTCCAGGTAGCGAGCAATTGCTGGCCAACGTGATGATCGGAAAGTCAGCGATTGTAAACGGTCAAGTATACGCCGGTGGTTTACTGGAGCTCAAGGGCACGGTAAACGGCATCACGCTGTGCCGCAGGTTCACGCTTCAGACACCGTCCAGCTTGTATGAGAACTTCGTGTTGAACGGCGTGATGGACCTCACCGGCTTGTCTCCTCACTATGCGGGAAGCCCACTGCTCAATGCAGGCAGGCTTGGAAAGGTCTTAAACTGGTTAGACAAGAAAAATGACGAACAGTCAATCCGCACATCCTATGCGTCGTCACCGCTCCCCTAAATGGCTAAGAGCATCCACGCTTATCGAGGTGCTGGTCGCTTTGGTGATCATCACCTTGGTTATGGCTATCGCCGCGACGCTTTATGTAAAGATGGGCTGGAAAAGACCGGACAATTTGTTAAACTTGCACCTGGAGCTGAAAGCCCTCGCCGAGGAAACAAAGCGCACAAAAGATTATACACCCGCGGAGTACGAGCGGGACGACGGGCTGGCAATCGATAGGGCCGTGCAACCTTATCAGGGCGATACGTTGCTGCTACTACTGGAGCTGCGGGCGAAGAAACAGGGCACAGATGAAGAAGCGGTATACCGCGAGATTATTATCCACGATCAATGAGCATCCATCAGCACAAACTGCAAGCATTTACCATCATCGAAACCATGATCGCTTTGGTACTGACGGCGCTGACCATATCCTTCGTATATGCAGGCATACGATTCGCGCAGCGGCAGGGCGATACAATGGCGCAGCAACTTGAATCCTTCGGTGAGTTCAACCGGCTACACCGTGCGTTGCAGGCGGATACCAAACGTAGCGGAGAAATCCGCTACCGGGACAGCGAGCTAAGCTTTCTTGCCGGTGACCGTATTATCGAATATGTATTAGGTGATTCACTATGTATTCGCCATGAAGGCTTCATCGCCGATACGTTTCATATCCGAATAGACAGCGTAGCTTCTTGGTATGACCGTTCAAGGCTCAAAGGAACAACCGGTTTACTGGCCGATCAGGCTGCACTTTATGTTCAGGTGAGAGGCAGGTCGCTGCCCATTACCATTTATAAGCAGTATGATGCCGCAACACTTATGCAGCTAACCCAAATTAAGGAATGAGCAACGGCATCGACATCCAGAAAATAAAGGCTACGGGCCGGCCGGCGATAAGTGCTTCCCGCAAGTCGGCCGATTGGCTGACGAGAGATTATACGCTATTTTCCCCGTTTGGCGAAAAGCAAAAGGAATCGTTCTACCACGAATTGGGCATCCTCCTACAAGCGGGCATCGACCTCAAAGCCGCATTCGATATGCTCATCGGCCAGCAGCATAACAAGAAAAATGCGGCGATGCTTACAGCGGTGCAGACCGCCGTAGTGCAAGGAAGTTCGCTTTCGCTAGCTATGCAACAGCACAAATCCTTCACCCCGTATGAATATCATAGCATACAGATCGGCGAGGAAACGGGCAAGATAGCACTAGTTTTGCAAGACCTTGCGCTGTTTTTTCGAAAGCGCCTCAAACAAAAGCGGCAAATTACCAGTGCCCTTACCTACCCAGTCATCGTAATGCTCACCTCATTCGGGGCGATTTTCTTTATGATGAACTTCATCGTGCCCATGTTTGCAGATATCTTTCAGCGCTCGGACAACGAGTTGCCGGCAATTACGCAGGTCATCGTGTCCATATCCGCAGCATCCCGTGAATACGCCCCCCTCATGTTATTGACGGTGATCGCCGTCGCGGTATGGCTGTATGTGCACCGGGACAACGAATGGAACCGCAAGTGGATGTCGTGGCTGATGCTTCATCTGCCGGTATTCGGCGGTATGATTCGAAAGATCTACCTGGCCCGGTTTTGCAACTCCATGGCCCTGCTTACGGGTGCGAAAATCCCGCTCATCCGCGCTTTGCAGCTGTGCCGACAGATGGTCGGCTTTTACCCTATCGAACGATCACTGACTGCTGTTGAAGATCGTGTGATGCACGGCCATGCGTTGCATGGAAGCCTGGCCATATTCCCGATATACGACAAAAAGCTGATTTCCTTAGTGAAGGTTGGCGAGGAAGTGAATCAACTGGCAGACTTTTTCGGCAAGGTAGCCGACCAGTACAACGATGAAGTCGAGTACCAATCGGCGACCATCGCTGCCCTGCTAGAACCCCTGATCATCGTTTTCCTCGGCCTCTTCGTTGGCTTGGTCCTCATCGCCATGTACTTGCCGATGTTCCAGATGGGCGATATGTTTGGGTAGCAAGTTCCGTCATAAGCTTGGCAGTTTGACAGATTCCATTCAGAAACTGAAAAGCAGCGGATAGATCTCTTCAAAGGATGTTTTTCCATCTGCAAACAGTGCAAAAGCGTTATCCGCCAATGTGCCAATGCCTCTCGACGCAAGATACTCCCCAATGTCGTGTTCATTCCGCTTGATCTTTCCTGCCAATTCCTGGTCAATAGGGATAATTTCATAAACTGCGGCCCGTCCACGGTACCCCGTATGATGGCAGCGGTCGCACCCCCCGGCCACATAATGGGTGCTCATTGCCTTAGCCGGCACAAAACCTCTTGGATAAAGCCCTCTGTCGAAAACGGCCTCCCGTTTGCACACCGGGCATAGCAGCCGTATAAGACGCTGTGCTACCGTCGTATTGAGCGTATTGGCAAGTAAAAACGGCGGAACACCCATGTCGATAAGCCTTGAAACCGTACCCCATGCCGAATTGGTATGAATAGTTGAGAGTACCAGATGCCCTGTAAGCGATGCCCTTATGGCCATCGAAGCAGTGTCGACATCCCGAATCTCTCCCACCATAATTATATCAGGGTCCTGACGGAGGAACGTGCGCAATGCCGATGCAAAGGTAAGGCCAATACTCTCCTTCAGCTGCACCTGATTGATTCCTTCCAACGTGTATTCGATGGGGTCTTCGATGGTGAGTATATTACGTGTCTCCCTGTTGAGCAGTTTCAATGTAGCATAGAGCGTTGTTGTCTTTCCTGATCCTGTTGGCCCACTGATCAATACCATGCCGTTTGGCCGTTGCACTCCTTCAAGGTAGTGCCGTAAATCCTGTTCGGAAAACCCCAGTGTGTCCAACGAAATATTAGTAGCGTCATTATTGAGCAGCCGCATCACCACCTTCTCACCATGCAGTGTCGGCAGAACAGATACACGGATATCGAATTTGTATTGCCCATTATAAAAATTGATCCGCCCATCCTGTGGAAGACGCTTTTCAGCAATATCCAGCCCTGATAAAATCTTAATCTTGTTGACAACAGCAGGATAATCAGTTTTATCCAATCGATATCTTTCGATCATTTGCCCGTCGATACGGATACGCACGCGACAACGACCTTCGTATATTTCAAGGTGTATATCGCTGCTCTTCAACCGCCGCGCCTCCCCGATGAGTTCGGACAGGAAGTCTGACGACGCACCCAGGGCTGCTTCTCCTTCGGAGGAGCGTGGCTTATCCTCCTCTTGTAGATAGTATTTGTTTAAGTTTTTGGAGATGGTACCTTGCGGCAGCAGTTGCATAGTTACTTCCATGCCCGTCAGCATTTCCAGTTCTTCGTTAGCTTGTTGTATGTCTGCCTCCCGGTCGGTATAGCATATGAGGCGGCCGTTAAGCCGCTGAGGGATGATACGGTAGTGCCAGGCCTGTTGCGCACTCACCAGTTTCAAATCGTCGGGATCTACCCAAAGCTCATGTTCCATTTCGGATAATAATTTTCTATTGGACAAACCCCAGCATATCAAGATCTATATACAACCGCCTGCCCCACTGCCCGTAATCAGCAAGCAGTAACAACCCCAGCAGCGCCGCCTGTCCGCCCGCCAGCGGGATATGCACGGAAAATCGGCCAAAGGCCATTGCCACCAATGCACCTACGAGGATAATTAGCAAGCTGAGCACATGGAAAATCACGAAGTTGACCGTCGAGAAACAGCAGGCCAATACTGCGAAAAAAGCAATATCTCCCCAGCCTATCCATTGTTCACCGTGCATCAGCCATTTTTTTGTTCGGGTATACATCAGTAGGTTCAGTAGGCAAAGCTGCAGCACGATGATGGCTAAATTTGCGGCCGTAGCGGCGAGCGAAAAAACGCCAAGCATGACCGATTGTATCACGGCTAATCCGGCAAGCAATGGAAATATCCAAACGTATACCGCTCTGTTCTTGAAATCCTGCCAAACTACAGCCGCAAGCACCACAATCACTATTGCCCACAATAGCATAGTATCAATCTTTTGTCACCTCGCGAAGGTTTTTGTCTTGGTCGATTTCCCAAACATTGAAGACCCCATTGCCATTGAAGTCGACAACGGCCGTGGCGCGCGCCACGAAGTCACTCGTACCCGCCTGTACCATTTCAATTCGATAGTTGGCCTGACCGCCGTCAGTCACCAACCTTTCCTGTTCGAACCCGATATCGGACAGCTCGGCGCTATAGGTTGAACGCTCATAAAACTGGTTTTTCTGTAGGGTGTACACATGCTGCAACTGCCCTTTTGCTTCAGTGCTTTTAGCTTTGGTAATAAGCGGCATCAGATTCGGCAATGCCAGCAGGATAATAATCCCAATGATTACTAATACGACTAGTACCTCAGTAAGGGAAAACGCTTTCAATCTCCGGCGCAACAGATGGGGTTTCGGTCTTTTCATAACATTATTGATTTTCATATGCTAATTATCGCATGATAGCGTAAAGTTAAGCGGTACATGCTATTATTACAAGGAATTTTTACATTTTCAGCACAAAGCGTTCCTCGCAAACGGCAAGATGCAGGCGATACTCAAGTAATGCAAAAAAACCCGGCGCAATCGAAACGGCTGGGTTTGGCTAAGTGACCTTCAGACACCTGTACATTTGTTTGAAATCTAATGCTCGTTTTGGGAAGTGCTCTTTATAAATGTTAAAACACTATGTTTAGTTAGAGGGCTATATTTGTCCAGAAATTCAACCAGTCTCAGTGACGAGGTTACGCCTTCCGTGGAAGTGGCATCCAAGCTGGCTATTTCCCGCACTGATTGCATGATTCGACATATCGGACATTGATACGTTACTATTGCTGTTCATATAGCTCATAAAACTGGAAATCTCATCAGGATCATCAATAGTAATATTCCCATTTGCGTCTACACGGTACATACCATTGGCGTCAAAGAAGCTGTCGCAGGGCGATCTGGGCAAGGAAGTGGGAACCTCCGGCGATATCATCGGACGCTACGAACGCGACGAGGTGACGCCATCCGTCGAGGTCGCATCAAGGCTCGCCGATGCACTCGGCGTGTCGCTCGACTACCTCTCCGGCAAGACCGACACCGAGCTGGACAATGCCGCGCTCGGCAGGATAAGGGATATCACCGTCATGCCGGAAGAGGACAGGAAGCAGGTATTCCTTGTCATCGATGCGCTCATACGAGACTTCAAGGCAAGGAAGGCATACGCACAGTAACGAAAAAGCCCGGCGCGATGGCCGGGCTGCAAATAATATCAATGGAATGCTCCCATAGCTTTACACCATGGATCTGTATATTCCGATAGCCAATGAAATCAAGGCAAGCAGGACAAAGAACAACCAATATTTTTTCAAAGGCTTCCAACCGTCCTCCCCGGAAGAGTATTTTGCCATAATCCCCAAAGCAACAATTGCCAACGATGAGAGTATCATCAAAAAGCCGTTATCCATGACACCAAATTTTATATAGGTAACGATCTAAGAATAAACACTATCCCGCACATCAGACACATAATCACACCACCCCAAAGACCAACATAGTTTGCCGGTGTCGGACCTTCCCAGTTTGTTTCGGCGGAGGCCGGTGGCTGGCCTTTAATAAGGTATCGATACACCAAGTATCCTGCTAATAGAAAAACCAACCCTATAAAAAAGCGCTTATAATCCATACATCTATTTTTTCTCTTCTTCTTTTAACCTTTCCACAAAGTTATCTGTTTCTTTTTTCGCCGTTCCTTGTATGATACTCATAAGGTGTTTCGTTGCACTTTGAATCTCTTTTGAAAGACCTTGCACTGGAACCGGAGATATTTTGTCTACTGCTTTTGAACCAATGCGCTCTACGACCTCATGTACCACCTCGTTACCAGCAGTGATTGCTGCATTTTTCTCACTCCCAGCAATCAACTCTACACCTACTTCCAATACTAATCCAGTTACAGATGTTAATTTGCCTGCTGTGGCAACTATAGCCCCGGGAGCAGCACCTACACCAGCCACCGGTGCTCCGACTACCGCCATAGCTGCTCCTGCTGTTGCCGTATTATCCCCAACAACCTGCATGGCTTCCGCCGAGGCAAGAAGGCCTTGTTTGTTTTCAACCGTCCATTGCTGAATAGCCTGACCTGTTTCCTTGGTTGTCTGCACAACGGCTGCCGTAGTGTTATCGGTCGTAGTTCTTACATCACCAAAAAACCGGTTGTAAACCGCTTGCACACGGGCAAAAGGGTTATAGCTTGCAGGCCAGGGCCATTGCCCGTCCGGGTCAATGAACCGCATCGGGTTGTCAAACGCATAGGCATAAGGTGACCATCGCCTGCCCAGTTCGGCCTTCGGGTCGATGGTGCCCCACCTGCCTATCACCGGGTCATAGAACCTAGCGCCGTAATCGTACTGTCTTCCGCAACTTTTCCGCTGTTTCTCGAACTCGCTGGCACTCCCAGATCGGTTTTCTCAAAGAACTTTTCCAACCCAAAGATAATGTTTTCAGCGGATTGTGCAAGCGGTATTTTATGGTTTGGTTGATCGTCTGTTACAGCAAAGGTAGCCTCCGAAGGATCCGGCCGGTAAAGGGCTTTCGCGGCATAAATGCTCGTTTCACTCCGCTTTATTCCACGTTCCCTTGACAGGCCGTCCTTCTACTGCTCCTGGTGGCCTAACAGATGATCTCCCCGAACCCCTGACGACATCGGGCGCAGGAAGGCAAACCTTCCGGTGACGGAATGGGCTTCGGTATGTGCGGTGGCCTCGTGGGGCATATTCCGGCGCCTGAAGGGTCCCAAGGGGTTTGGGGAATGGAAGATTCCCCAATATACAAGTGCCCCGCAGAGCGGGGCAGGCTATGCTGCCGCAGGCCGGCACACTGCCTGACCGGAGGGAGGTGTGCAAATGAGCGTACGCCGTGGGGCTATTTAATATAACGGCATTATAGCTGCCTTCAGGCCTATAATGACCCATTATGTTACTTAGCTTTGGGCATCCGGGGCGGTGGAACTGGACTTTGCGACGGCTCTTTGGTGCCGTGAGGGTGGTTTAGCGGGGGAAAGGCAACAATGTGCCGTCAGGTTGGACGGTGAAGGGTTTCCGCCGCCACGGTGCAGAAGGGTCAGCCGTGCGGTGGGATTATTTATTTCAAAGGGTGATGTTTGTTCAATGCATCCCGTAGGTCTTCAAGGTTGGTGGTCAGGTAGCGTTCGGTGCTGCTCACATAGCGGTGGCCGGCCATATACTGCACCTGACGAAGTCCCTTCTCCTTCAGCCATTCGGTGATCACGCTCTGCCGGATCTGTGTAGCGTGCTTGACCTTGGGATTGATCCTTCTAAGGGCGTGGCATAGGTGCAATAACGTGTTCTTGAGGTCTTCAAGGTCATTACGGCCTGTGAACAATCTTTCTGATCTTTGCTGTATCCTCGGACGGATCACCAGTAGGTATTCCTGCAGGTCGAGGATCTGAAAGGGTTTCAGATCGAGGGTACGGCCGGCATTGTTGGTCGTTTCGGGTATGGTGATCTTGCCCTCACGTAGTTTTAGGTTTTCAGGCCGCAGGGTTTCCAGTTCCTCCAGTGTCAATGCCTGATAGACCAATAGCCCCAGTATTGTTTTGTTACGGTGGGTACGATCGTCTTTTGCGGTATAGCTATCGTAAAGATGGTCAAGTTCATTTTTTTCCAACAAGCCCGTAGGGATACTCCTTACCGCCCCCTTGACCCGCAGGCCCGATGCCGGATTACCCTGTACAGAGCCCGTTTTGTTCAGGTAGCCAAACCAGTAGCGCAGCGACAGCAGCGCTCGGTTGATCTGACCGGCCGTACGCCCTTCGCTCCAAAGGCAATCGATATAGCGGAGTATTTCGGGCTGGCCGACTTCGGCCAACAGCAGGTAGCTGTCCGCCAGCCAGCAGAGGAAGTAGCGGACCTGCCGCACGTGCTGCTCTATGGTGGTATCCTTTAGCTTTTCGCTCTTTAGGTATGCTCCGAACCCGTTTTCCATGTTGTTGATCTTTTATTTCTGACTTTCCGCTACGATATGCGTGTAGATCTGCGTGGATTCAAGGCTGCTGTGGCCAAGGAACCGCTGGATATGTTCCAGTTGCATACCGGACTGTAGCAGATGGGTCGCAATGCTATGGCGCAGGGTGTGCACGCCGATCGGTCTGGCTATACCGGCACGGTGACGGAGTAGCTGGATCCGCCCGAACGCATCGGTATAGCGTTTGCCGGTGACACCCAGCAGGAAGGCCTTTTCGTTTTTGCCCGGGTTCAGGTACGGACGGCCGTACAGCAGGTAGTCCGATAGGTATTTTAGGTTCTGCTTACTTAGCGGGATGTAACGGGCTTTATACCCCTTGCCCTTTCTGACCAGCAGAAGTTCCTTTTCCAGCTGTACGTCCTCTACGTCCAGCGATAGCCCCTCCTGTTTGCGCAGGCCACATCCGTAGTACAGTGCCAGCATCGCACGGTCCCGGTAGCCCAGCGGGTCGTCCGTGGTATGCTCGTAAAGTTCGCTGATCTCGATGGGCAACAGGATATCCTTGACGTTGCTGCTCCTGCCCGTCAGCTTGATGTTTACCACAAAGCTTCCGTGGCCGCTCTCGCCGAGGTAGCGGGCAAACCGCCTGATCGCCTGCAGGTGCTTGCGGATGTAGTTCTTTGATATCGAGCCGCCCCTTAGTTTATTGGGTCTTTGTTCGAGGTAGCTGTAATAGTTCTGTAGGTGGCCTTCTGTTATATGGGATGGATCGGTGATACCGTTATTTTGCATGTAGCTTAGGAACTCCGCTATCATCTTGGGCATATCCCTCTGGCTGCTCTTCTCGTAGTTCAGTATCCGCTGCCAGTCAGCAAAGCCCGCCACCAGTCTTTTGTACAGCGGATCCAGCTGTCTGTAAAAGTCCGTTGCCTTGTATTTTTCACCTGCCATGGACCACTGCTCCTTTCCCGCTGGTTTTCTGCACGTTGAGTGGTCCATTTGCCGGTTGGTCCACTGATGGACTACGGTCCACTGAAAGCGATCTGACCTGCTCCAGTACACCCTCGATCAATGTACGCGTGCTGCCTTCCAGATCCTCCATGTCCTGCCATTGCTGCACTTTATATTCAAAACCTCTGTAGCGGTTGCCCTTGACGATACGGATATGCCCCATACGGTCAAGCTCGTTAAGATAGCGTTTCAGGTTGCTCGGATGGATGCGCAGCGAGGTGCGCACATCCCGGCTATGAAAGGTGTCGGTGTCCAGTTCCTTGAGGTACGCTTTCAGCTTTTCAAAGAAGCCCCGGCACGCATCGCTCAGCTCGTCGCTCTTTTTCAATAGCGTGGTCTCCAGCAATGTAAAGGCCGTTTCGATATCTTCCGGCGTACTCTCGATGTACTGCTCGCCCGTGGCCTCGTCCGTTTGCAGCTGCCGCTGGTACTGGTGGTAGTATGTCACCGTTTCGGTAAACAATAAAAGCAGCAGCATCGTACGCCTGGGCTTGAAAACGGCCTCAGGCAACTGCAGGTAGGTGGCGTACGGATTGCGCACGCTGACCGGCCTTAACATCCGCTGCACGTTCTTTATCGTATGCTTTATTTTCTGCTGTGCGGCTTCATCCACCAGCCCGGCGCTCAGCCTGCGCTGGTAGTCCATGATCTTATTATCCTGCTCGCTGCTGCCGTCCATGTAGAGCAGTATACAGCGGTTGGCATTGTCCTCGTACAATTTTTCCCGCGTCGTACAGCCCGATACGCATACCGGACCTTCTACGTTCAGCGTCACCGTTTTTAGGTTGCCCTTGTTGTCCTTCAATGTCACCGTCTTGGATATACGCCGCTTGCTCTGCAGTTCGCGCAGCGGGTAAAGCACCGATTCCGCTCCGTCAAGGTCTTCGATCAGCAGCAGCTTGTGCTTGAGCTCCTCACGGCCGAAGTAGTAGAAGGCATTGCTCGACAAAGTCGTGATCTCCAGCTTGTCCTCCTCCGGCATCAGTTCGCTCACCTTTTCCTGCAGCCAAGTCTTGCCCGTACCGCTCGCACCCAGGCACATCAGGTGCAATGGAACGTGGCGTTTTCTACTGGTATAGGTCAGGTAGGCGATCAGCGCATTGGTTTCCTCACCGATCACCCCACTGGCTGCTATCGCTTCTTTGGTCTTTTGGATAAGGTTGCTGGATTTCAGGAACTTCAAGGCCTCTTTGCGCTCGCTTTCGGTCAGCTCTTTCTTTTCTGCCTGCTTGGGCTTCATCTCCTCCAGCCGCTCACTGCGGTAGTTTTCAAGCGCGGTGGCCAGGTTGCCGATCAGTGCCGTAACCTCTGATTCCGTGCGGTCCAATACCTCTGCCGTACGTTCCACCAGTTGCCCGCACTGGATGCCGTTATACAGGTCAAGGTTATGCCGGTACGTTTTCTCCGTTTTGCCCGTCAGCGTGATCTTAAGCGTCACGCGCAGGCGGTCAAGCCCCGTCAGCTTGATGCCGCCCAGTACCGTCACATGGAATGTACCTTCGGTGTACAGCAGAAGTTCGGGGTTATCCGTGACCAGTCTACCCATTGCTGGCCGTGATTACAAGTTTGCCCCTGCTGATCCTGACATCCACTTTCTTGCCACCGGTAAAGCCTATTTCCTCCAGCCATACGCCCGATAGGCGCAGTTCGGGAACGACTTTGCCGTCGCCGTAACGGTAGCGTTTCTGCAGTGTTGTCTTTCTTTTCTGTGCCGCCATAATATTTTTTTATTTTTCTTTATATGGAACTATCAGACACAAATGTAAAGTATATTACCAATACCAACAAGAACTATGTGATTTTTTTATGCACTTTATTTACGTATTTTTGTGATAACAGGTGATTATTGTACACTTTTACGGATTATAGGCTATGGAAACAGGCAACATCATTATAACACTCAGAAAGGAAAAGGGATGGTCGCAGGGCGATCTGGCAAAGAAGAGCGGCGTGTCCAGGGAGATGATCGGCAAGTACGAGCGTGGTGAGGCCGTACCCTCCATCGAGGCGGCCAAGAAGATCGCTTCGGCACTGGGCGTAACGCTCGACTACCTCGCAGGTGAGGCCAGCAGCGCAGCCTTCGACCGCCGGACGGTGGAAAGGATACAGGATATCGAACAGCTTGAGGAGGGCGAAAAGCAGCACGTGTTCGCACTGCTCGACGCGTTCCTCGCAAAGAACAAGATGCAGGCGATACTAAAGTAAAAAGCCCAATCCGGTGAAAGATTGGGCGGTTGCTTTTATTTATTCTCCGACATCAGAGTACCAGACAAAGATAAAAGGAGAACAGGACAAAAAGTATTGACCCCACGGTCAACCAGCCATATTTACGCTTTTCCTGTTTAGACCACTTTTCATATCTGTCAAAGTATTTTATGTATTTATCCTGCCTGAAAACAAATACATAACAGATCAGGCCAGAGCCGACCCCACAGCCTATTATAAGCGGTGTGGATATGCTTACCTTCAACATCATCAGAACCGAAAAAAAGAAGAGAGCCAAACCGCCCCAAAGAAAACCACCGGCAGCTACAGTACTAAGGCCGAACCGCTTGTCTCCCCACACGTTGTTGTTATCTCTACTGATACTCTGACGAGTTACTCCCATTTTTTCATATCTCTTTTTAATAAAAGGAATCTTCATCAAAAGCCAGATCAAAAGCCATGCAGGATTGATTTTATTAAATAAAAGATGTAATCTATATTCAGCCTTATAAAGGCAATAATGAACAATATTTAAGTAGCTTTCAATTTTATCCACAATATTATCTTCCATGATAATGATTTACTGCCTGCCCGGCCCATTCGGCACCATAGTATCCTCCAGCAAAACCTCCTATGACGCCACTAATCCCTCCTATTAATGCTCCGGGAATAGCACCCACTCCAAAAAAAGCTGAACCAACAGCTCCACCGGCAAGAGATCCTGCCTTTGCTCCTAACCAAGCGCCTGCTAATGCACCTGCCATTTTCCCAGATGCCAATTGTGCGTTATATCCGAACGTCCCCCCGTCCATCTGATATCCTCTATAGGTCTCAATTCCTCCAACGACCACACTTGCTGCAACCGTAGCCCTACCTGCCCATTTATACATGCCAGCAGCCCTATACGCCCCTGAACGCCCTCCTGTATATTGATTCCCTCCCCATGAGCTATTATAATACTTACCATTTTTACCCAGCCAATAACCAGAAGGACTCATTAGTATTCCAGCGCCGCCATAAAGAGCGCCTCCAATATCCAAAGCTGATTTCGTTCCATCAAATCCAAAGTGAGAGGTTGTAACAGAGTTAATGTTGCCCATTAAACCAACAGCATCACTCACCCGTCCCTGTGCATCACTGAGCCATCCACCGCTCTCGAAAGAGCTTCTTCCTGTTACGGTAACTGCGTCCAATTCCCAGCTAAAGCCATTACCGGCGCTGATGATATGGTTTGACATATCATTTATAGATGCGCCACTGCTATTGTTCAGATAATTGAAGAACGAAGAAATTTCATCGGGATCATCTATGGTTATATTACCATTTGCATCCACACGGTACATGCCGTTAGGGTCGTGGAAAAGGATGGGATCGTTTCCTACATAGGCATAAGGAGAATACGAAGAATACATCTCCGCCAATGGATCCACCGCGCTCCACCGGCCTATCTCCGCATCGTAGAACCTAGCCCCGTAATCCAGCTGATCTAACCCCAGCTCCACCTGCTTTTCCTTCCCGTTATACTTGTACAGGTTGATCGGAGAGGCCGAATACGCGTTCCCCGGGTTCATCTCCATGCCGAACGGATAGTAGTCCTGGATCTGTTTCACCGCCCCGGTTTGGTCAACCACTGCGCGCACGTTCCCGAGATGGTCCTTCAGGAAATATTCGTAAGTGAAAGAACTCCCGTTGGGCACTATCCGGCCATCTTCGGTCTGGATGAACTCGATGGTACCGTCCCTGTACTGGATGCCGTCCACGTACTGCGTAACCGAACTGCCAAGCTGTTTGGTCAGCTTCCGCCCCGTGGCATCATAGGTATACTGCAGGCTCTGCGAACCTTTGGTATACTTATCGGGTAAATCTAGGAAATTGTATTCGATTTTCGTGATGCCCAGACGCAAATTGCTAATTGCGTTGCCGTTTGCGTCATACGTATAGCTGTTGTTCATCGCCGACGATCCCGCGTCGGCAACGCTCTCCAGCCGGTTCCCCGCATAGCGGTACTTGAAGTGGTTGGACCAACCCGTGCTGCCCCCGGTGCGCCGAAGCGTATCGATATTGCCCATGTTGTCATAGGCCAGCTCCTCGTTGAAGAAGTTCACCTTGCCTGTAGCACTGTACGCTGCTTTCTTCAGGCGGTTCAGTGGATCATAGTCGTACGTATAGGTCTGCACAGGCGTCTGCGGCTGAGAGCCATGCACTTTGGTGTTCCAGACCGACGAGCCGATGTTGCCGTTGTAGGCGGATGCCCTGTTGGCATAATTCAGCGTCATGCCGAACCGCCGTTTGTCCGTCACGCTGCCGGGATTGTTGATGCCGGTCAGCCAGCCCCGTTCATTATATGAATAAGCGGCTTCCTGCACGGCACTGCTCCCGCTTACGTGCAGGTCTTTCTGTTTCAGCTGGCCGATTTCATTGTAGGAAAGCCTGCTCTGCACGATCTCCGGCTGGCTGTTCACCTTTTTGCGGGTCTCCACCAACCGGCCCGCGTGGTCGTACCTGTTTGTTGTCAGGATGGACGTCACCGCTCCGCCGGCCGAGGCTTTGTGCTCCCGCCTGCTGGTAAGCAGCTCCCCAACAAAACTGTAAGTGTTGGTCACGTAATCAGTGCCCCCAAGCTGGTTCTGCGAAGCCACCTGGATTAACCGGCCGCGGTCATCGTAGTAGTGAATGGTCAGCAGCGGCGCTGTACCGTCAGTCCGGAACACCCGCGTGCCCGTCAGCAGTGATTTCACCTTCTGGCTGCGCGTGACGCCTGATGGCTGCAGCCCTGCCGTGGACGCCCCGTTGAACGTGTAGCCATCGTAATAGCTGACCGTCCGTACGCTTTTTGAGCTTCGTGGATAGCTTACATTGGTATAATCTGCTCCCGTCCGTGTCTCCCAGAGTGCCGTATTCGCCTCGTTATCCAAGGCAGCCTGAAGGCTTACCCGTGTGGAATTCGATGTGAAAACGCCGGTCTCCACAACCCTGCCGAAGGCATCGTACTTCGTATACAGCCACTGCCTGCTTGCCATCGCCCGCTGGTTGGCATCCTGCGTCAGTACCGGTTGGTCGTTCTTGTTATAAACAATGTGCTCCCACCCTTTGCCCGGTATCTTTTTCTCGACAACCCGGCGCCGGCCATCATATTTATAGGCATAAATGTAATTAGTGAAGGCAGCATCGCCCTCTGTGAAGCTGGTCGCTGACACCGCTGGCGGTATCACGTACCGGAGGTCTCCAAAATCGTCATATACGTAGTATGTATTCAGAGCTTTGGTTTCATTCTCCCATACACGCCTCAGGATTATCCGATTATGGAAGTCTTTATATTCCTCAACAGTGCCAGATTTTCCATTTAGCCAATTCTCGTCCTTGGTAATGGTTTTGTAAAGTGTGTTTGGTTGATAAAAATATTGGCCAGAAGCACCACCGGAAACAAGATACCAGCACCGCACTTCACCTGTAGTATTGGTTTTGTCATCAGTTACCGTTGTCCGGCCAGTTGCAGCCGTACGACCCGATGAAGGTTGCCATACCGACCCTGGTGCGCCTTGTTCCAACACGCGTTGTAATGGGCTGCTTTCGAAAACGGTCACAGCAAAGGGTGTACTTGTCTTCTTAACATGGTTATCCCAGCTTCCGGATGATGCGTAATAGCTCAGCTGATTGGCTTTAGCGGTCGTCTTATAGCTTCCGTTATCACCGGTTTGCTCCGCATAGGGAAGGTAACTGACTGCCTCCCGGCCGAAGCTGTCGTATTCGATGTGCTGAACGATATCTTTAAATTCTGGACTGGCTTTCAGTTCGACCGTTTGAATGGGTCTCCCAAGTCCGTCAAAATACTGGATAGTTTGACTTTCTTCGTCGATCGTCCGTAAGTGGTCCAGTTCATTAATTTTGACCGACTTCCGGAACATCCGAGTGCGGATAAAATTCTGGCCGTTGCTCGGCGAACTTCCTACGTAAGGAACGCTCAAGATTGAAATAGTAACGTTATTGCCTTGGGGGATGTGGAATCCATTGACCAATGTGACGCTCTTCAAAGCCGTGATGCTGTTTTGGCCATTGTAACTACCCAAAACGAGTTCATCTTGCTGCCCTTGGGCATATAGGTTCCAAGATACGAAAAACAGCACAGCCGCTGATACTCTTAATACCATCATAACTATTGCTTAAAGTGATATTGGTAATTTCTCAATACATTATGTTCAAAATCCAAAACATCCTTCAGTCGCTGCAATCCATCGTACTGGTAATATTCGGTAATACCGCGGGGATCTGTCATACTGGTCATCCCTACCAGTGGTTTGTAGGTATATGTGCTGACCATGGCTGATGTCATGGAAGGATGGTTACGCAATGTTGATATCATATTTCGTACCATGTCGTCTGTCAACGAAGCGGTGCTTAGCGAATTGACCAGGGTTTGTCCCAAAACCGCTACGACACCTGAGTAAGTTGCATTTTCTATTTTTGCAATCGGATAAAGGCCCCTATAGCCCCAGAGTAACGTTGTGGTGGTTTGATCTCTTTCTTTTATTTCCAGTGGATTACCGTAATTGTCGTACCGCAAAAATTCCGTTAAATTGCGGACTGAATTTTCGTAATAGGTGGAAGTGATTTGATCCGATTTGTCATCTATTGTGTAAACATATTTTCTAAGGATTAAACCCGAATTAAACAGGCCATATTCCGCGTAATCCGACGAATTTGTGCCATTCATTGCGGCCTCTTGAGAATAGTTGGACACTAAACTGCTGGATGAAACAATACTTTCGTAGAAGTTCATGTTTGTCAAGGTTGCGTTTACGGCCGAATAGCCAGACTGCAAAAAACGCGAAAAGCCGAATATGCCTGCCGGATAATCATAGCGAACCGATTTTATGGCCATCAGATTGTTACTTAACTGGAAAGCCTCCGATATGGACGCAGGCAAAAGGGTCTTCGGGTGGTAATCATAGTTCTCCTCTCTTACAGTACTGTCACCGTGAAAATATTCAACGATGTCTTTTCTTGACAGCCTGGACCTAACCGAACGTATCGCATACTGCTTGTATGCATAAAATGGCGCTAAAAGAAACTGCTGGCAGTCGTAATTCCAACCTAGAACCTCCGTCTCTAAATGTCCTAAAGAAATCTCCTGGGCAATGCGACGCTCAGTATCCAGATGATTATCATCAAAAACACCACTTGTACACCCCCCATAGGTTGCCAGTCTCGCTGTTTTAAGGTAGCTGATATCCCGAACATCGCTTGGCTCGTATGAAAAGGTTTCACGACGCACCCTGCTATACCCGCCGGGATTGCCTTTATAGGTGATTTTCGACCGTAGTTGACCCACAACACTGTTCCCGGTGATGATGGATTCCCCAAACGGGAAGTCATAATTCGATCTAGGCCGGATCGGAGCATTAAACCAGTACCTCGCAAAATATTGGTTCCTTGCCACATCCTGGTAATATGTGGGTACGATATATTCATAGGACTCTTTACCTAATGGCGCGCCCAACTCATTTTTCATGTACTTATTGACGTGTCGATAGTAGATATTTCCCGAAAGGTTCCTATTGGTTGGCAGATAAACCGAACCGGACAAGATTTCTTTATAGTAATACGGGGGGCAATTTGGACCACTATCTCCGCCATAATATAAACTTTTACCCGTCAGATACACCGATGAGTTCAGGTTTAGAACGACCTCGGAAGCGTAAGGTACCACTATTTCTCCCGTCCCATCCTCATTCGGCCCGTATTTATATTCCTCGGTCATATTTTTTCCGGTAACCGGAACGTACTTCATAGCCTTTACCCTCAGCCCCGGGACCGGTACGATTTGGGAATTAATTCTTCCCCTGTTGTTTTCCCACTCCAATTCGCAATAGCCCTGAGTCGGATAGTAGATGCGGTTCAATGCAAAAAACTTAGTATGCTCATGGCTTACACGCCTGGCGTCGCCTAATAAGGTACCATTATTACCAATGGTAGGATGCTGAAATGTCGATAAACCGTTATAATACCCCAGCCAATCCCGCCCCATGTTGCCGGGTTGAACAGCCTGGAAGCTACTTCCGGGCAGATGATAGCCAAAAATATGACGTTTACCGTTCGGCTGAGAGATGCTGTCCAATTTTCTGTAGTAATGCCCGGGGGTAAGGGCGGAATAGTGGAAAGTGAGATTCCGGACCGTATCATTCATGTAATTCGTAACCAGCATTTTTGACAGATACCGCCCGTCATAGGAAAAATCCACACTACCACCCCTGAAAGATATTTTGTTCAGGAATCTGGTATAATGATTGTTTCGGGTTAAATCCACATAAGCTTCCCCTTGTGCTCCACTTAAAGGTATACAGGCATAACCCATTTCGACATGGTACATAACCCTGTTTCTGTTTGTGTAGAAATCGCTAGCAATAACCTGCCGCAAAGGACCGTAGTCAAAATAGACTGTATCTATTGAGTTTTTATCCACGATTCTCGTCAAAAACCACGAGGTTTTTTGTTGACTTATTGAACTGTTTTCGAGTTCTGAAACATTTTCGTTTGCTCGCCCTATACCATAAAGGTATTTGTTTCCTCTCCTGTCTATTATCTCGAAGCCCCTGATGTCTTGTGTTTGCGATTGAAAGATCGGTGTCACTTTTATACTATTGTCTTCATTTAATTTAATGATTTCCACTTGAGCACCGTTCTTCTTCATTATAAAAGAATTCGATTCTCCGGCCACACTGTAATTAAATATATCATACTCAATGTCCTTCTCACCTTCAACTACTTCTTTGAGATACTCGAACTCCTGGTATTTCGTCCTTGAATGCAAAGTGGTAACATCGAAGATGGGATTATAGGTGTTGAGCTGCCCATACGTTGCCAAATCATCCGGCAGGCCGTGTATCGTGCGTGATACCACCCCACCTTGATCCAGTATCCACCCCAACCCTACCTTTCCATCATATTCACCTGGTTTATAGCCAGAATAATTATAGCTTAAGCTTATAGGTACATGTATATCCTGTACACTTACATCGAACAGATCAATGCCAATTTTTGGCAGGCCTGTAAAGAGGTCTGTCGGGTGGTGCATGAATTTGAACAATTTCTCAACTTCTGGAGATGAAGGAATTTCTTGTGAATACCCAAATAAAATGGCTATGATAAAAGATCCAGATAAAAATAATGTCTTCATTTATTTCATAGTTTTTTTAGTTTGTAATCTTATTGACCTAATCGCAATTTCCCTTTCAACTTGGGCGGGTGTTTGCAGTTCGAATCATAGCTCTAATAGATGTTTTGCAGCAAATTTCGCGCTGCTTCCAACGGGATAAAGCTAAGCAAAGTACGGACTATACCTACCTCATCTAGGCTATAAATTTGATAGGCATGGCCTATAAAGTTGATAGGCTGTGCCTATCATCTTGCCGAAAAAGAGGCCGTGACCGTTCGAATGCGCGTGCTCATTGTTTACGATGACTCCTTCAATGGTTCGGCCTTTAGTGGCTGATATTGGTTTATCCCTAACTGCAAAGAGGCTTCCAGGGAGCTCGGGCATTGGTACGGCTTCGGAGCTCAGTCTACCCTTAGTCTGGTCTTGGTTTGGACTCAGTCGTACCTTGGTTTGGTCGGAGCAGAACGAGTCCAATAGAAGCTCGCTCTGAGCTAGTACCAAGCTCCGAAGCCATCCCCTTTCCATCCGTGTATTCCGCACGACATACGCACCTGGTCCGTACCCATTGTGTTTGAACAGGAAAAGAATCACGCTCCTCCACCGCGAGCTCCGCTTCCGAAACCCGTCAAAGTTACACAAGGCATGGCTGGCAGCTGTTGTGTTTGGGCTATAAATGTGATAGGCTGTGCCTATTGCTTCACGGCCCATGCTGGAGCTACCGCTTGGCATTTTTCACCGTCCGTCCGATCTTAAGCAGACTACGCTTGGCTTCGCGGTTCAGCTTCCTGCTTTCCAGCTCTTTGAATCGCCTTTGATAGATTTCCATGGCTGCTTGATAGATTGCAACCTGTTCCTGCAGCGCCTTCTTCGCCTCGCTTAGCCTTTCGCAATCGCCGTTTAGCGTTGGGTTCTCTACATAGAAAAGCTGGACCGAGATGCCGTAAAAGTTGGCCAAAGCGTATAATTGGCTCGCGGCAACTCGAGTGTGTCCGGTCTCCATCTGATTGTAAGAAGGTTGTGAAATGGATAATACTTGCGCTATCTCACGCTGAGAATACCGCTTTTCGGCACGGAACCTGATAAGGTTTGTCCGGATG
>NZ_JBHRTA010000021.1:0-12194 GCF_042646065.1 Parapedobacter deserti | reverse complement strand
GAGCAGAATTATATGTTCCTTCTTCCACATAAGATGAATAGTTGTCATTAAAGGTAATAGTTGTACTTTCTTCATCTTGACTGATAGCTCCCTTCGCAATTTTGATTGATTCTGTTCCTTTATCATTAAAAACTCTATCAAAATTGTCGTCAGTCTCGCGTAACAAAGTTAATTCCCCATTCCTTTCAAGCCGATAATCATCCAATGGCGCCATCCCGTCCGGGTCGATGAACCGCATCGGATTATTGAACGCATAATTATAAGGACTCCACCGCCGCATCTGCTCGGCAAGCGGGTCCACACTTCCCCACCTGCCGACCACCGGGTCATAGAACCTCGCGCCGTAGTCTTATGACTTTAAAAATAGGTTATTCTACCAATATCCGAATTTTTGCGTAAAGAACGTTACTTGTATCAAAATATGCAGTCATATCTTGATAGTTTTCTGGAACTCCGAAACGTTCCACTTCTTTACAATATCTTGGCAAATCATTCAAATGGTAATAATTATAAAATCCAGCGTTTTTACGAAGTAGGTATAACAGCGTATCATTTCTTTCCACGAAATTGTCACCTAAACTCATTGGGCCAAACTGACCAACGGATAAACGGGTCTCAAAATCTTTGCTACTATCATACATATTACATTGCAAGCACATGCTATATGTTGAATTTTTGTCGCTCTCTACGTTTTGCAAACCAGCGATATAGTTTTTGATTAACTGATACTCTTCTTTTCCAATCGAAACAGTTCCCTTATCAACGGTTTCTGAAGGGTCAAAATCTTTTTCACACGGTCTGCTCGTATCAATATAACCCATAAAGTAATATATTTCCATATACTCCTCTGGATCCTGTTTTTCATTTGAATTCAAACAGGAACTTACACCAATGATTAGGAATAAAAACAATATTGCGTGCCTTATCGTTAGCTTTGCGAATCGCGGTGAAAAATTCTTCATTGTCATCCATTTACCACTCATAAAACGGGCGGTTTGATGTATTGGGACTGAATGTTGGAAACCTGTCATCAAACATGGACCAAGGGAATGGTTTTGCCTCTTTAGTCGAAGTGGGGTCATTGACCCTAATACTTCGCCCTGCGTCATGTGATTTTCTTTCTTGTCCGCGTTTCATCTCTTTGTTTTTTATAGCAGTTTCACGTTCTGGCCCTAGTATAACACGCCGTTCTTCTCTGTTTGTATACTGTTTATCGGTCTGTTCTGTTCTTGACTTGTATGAGTCATACTCAGTAAAATAGGCAACCGCGTGGGCTGCTTCGTGTTCTAAGACAGTAGCAGGAGAAAGGGTGATGTCTCCGTACTCATGTGCTGTAAACGGGTTCCAAGTAATTCTTCCTCCCCTATGAGTATCGTCAATTCCGAATCTTAATTCCACTTCAATCTCTGAATTAGTCGCTGCTTCCAACAGGTTCTTTCCTCCTCCATTTCCAACATTATACTCATAAGCCCTTATTACGTTGTTCACAAAATAATGCTGCGGTGCATCCGACGCGTTGGTTCCTGTGAACCTAAATGATTCCTGTCTCCATTTACCACTCCAATTTTGCACATGATAAAATATGATGATGTCCTTCCCATCCGGGTCAATGAACTTTATCGGATTATTGGCAGCATAATTATAAGGAGTTAAAAATGAATACTTTTCAGCCTTTTCATCAATTACTCCCCACCTTCCTATCACCGGGTCATAGAACCTTGCGCCGTAATCATACTGCCCGATACCGTCCTGAAGCTCCTTGCCGTTGTAAAGATAGTTATTCTTCGGCGAACCTGAATTGGCCAGCGACTGCGGATATTGCAGGCCGAACGGGTAGTAATCCGCAAGGAAGTTTGGGGCGGTAACATTCGTACCCTGCGAGAAGCCCACCCGGTTGTTGCCTAAATGATCCTTTAGAAAATAATTGTATGTGTAAGTACCTCCGCTTCGCATGATCCGCCCCTCCTCCGTGTGGATCAGCTCCATTGTACCATTGTAATATTCAATCCCGTCGATGTAGTCCCGTGTCTGCCCGTTTATGCCGTTCACGCTCCGCAGCTTCCGACCCGATGCATCGTAAACGTAAGACACATTCCCGGAAATGGCCGTGACGTTCTGCGGAAGGTTTAGGTGGTTGTATGCCGTCGCCGTGATGTTGTTAACGCTGTGAGTAACCGCCGTATTTGTGTTCAAGCGGGTCTTCATGTTCCCGTTCCCGTCATATGTAAAATTCGTTGTCCCTGGAAGCTGAAACGGATCGCCTGTGGTGGTCGTCGAGACCGTGTCGAACACGCTCTTCAGCCGATTACCATAGTCTGTATAGTTGTACCGCATCCGATCAACTAATCCGCCGCTGCCGTTCGTGCGTTGAAGCGAGACAATGTTACCCATCTTGTCGTACACTAGCGTCTCTCTACCCTTACCGACCATTGTACCCTGAAGCAGCCGGTTCATGGCATCGTAGTGGTAGCTGTATGTATCGGCCACCCAGCCCGGCGCGGTACCGCTGCCACCGCGCCGCATGAACACCTGATGCGCGATGTTTCCGTTATACTGTCGGTTTGCCGCACTGTCTGTATATTTCAGGTATTGCTTGAACAGGCCTGACTCCATTGATCGTAACCAACCGCGCTCGTTGTAACTGTAGATAACCTCCTGCCCGAACGTGCTGCCGTTCGTGCTGTGTAATCCCTTTTTCCAAAGCTGGCCGACCTCGTTGTACGTTTGATTGGATACCATCGTCCTTGTGCCACTGTTCACCGTCTTCCACATCGACACCATCCGGTTACGGTGATCATAGTCGTACTCGCTCTTCAACGTGACCCCTAAGCTCGCAGATGTGCCATTGGCATCCGCCGCGTAATGCTTCCGAACACTTTGCGTAATCCCTCCCGTGAAATTGTATGCATTATCCACCAGATCGTAATTATGCACGCTGACCGTCCCGCCATCCTTGTAATGTTGCTTATAGGTGCGAACCACCCTGCCCTTGTCGTCATAGTGGAACACCTCCCAAAGCATGTTGTCGGTACCCGCACCGGCGCCCAACACCTTAGTCCGCGTGGCGGTGACCTTCCCCCTCACCATCTTGCTGAATGTAGTGGGCGCATAAGTGGACGGAAGTCCGGAGATGTTGTAATTATCATAATAATGCTGCGTAAGTGTGGTCGTTATGGAGCCTGTCGGCCAAGCCCTATTCGTGTGGGCATTGCCCGTCCGTATCTCCCACAGGTTCGGGGATGTTTGGTTATTGACGACAGTCTGCAGAGATTGGCGGGAAATGACTGTATTGCCGTTATTCCATATTCCAGTAAGCACCACTCGCGCATGCGTGTCATACTTGGTGACCAGCCATTCCTTGACCACACGCTGTAGAGAATCCTGCGTGGCGACGACAAGATCCAGCTTGTTGTACACAATGTATTCCCAACCATTGCCGGGAAGTTTTCTCTCCACCACTCGGTTCCGGCCGTCGTACCGATACTGATAGGCAAAATTGTTTAGCCATGTGGCCAGCGCCGATGACCCGGGCAGGCTTTCCCTGTCGGGGTTCGTGGCGGCATCTACACCCGGAGGCAGTACATACACCAAGTTGCCGAAATCGTCGTGGACGTAATAGGTGCTCAGGATCTCAAACGTGTTTCCTTTTTTGTTGAACGTCCGCCGCAGCACGACCTGCCCAGATTTATCCGAGTATTCCTCCACGCTGCCCAGCCGTCCTTCCTCGGGTGTGGTGTAAACCCAGTTTTCACTGTAGGTAATCTTGACCGTCAGCTGCCCCTCGGCATAGATACCATCGTGCACTAAAAGCGGTTGTCCTGAGCCGTTATAGGATATACGGTACCGTACCGCCCTCCGGGTAGTGCCGAATTGGCTGAATGCAGTAGTGTTGTTCCGATTGTAGTTTGCGACCACGGTGCGACCGGAAAATGCACCCCGTGAGGACGACGGACTCCAGGTAGCGCCCGGAAAGCCCTGCTGCACAACCCGCTCGAGCGGGGAGTTATCGAAGACCTTTTCACTATAAGCGTAGGTATTAACCGACTGCCCCGCAGGTACGGTACCGGCATCTACGTAATAATTTGCCTGTGCAGATAGCGCTACAGCTTTGAACGCTCCTCCTGCACCGGTACTGGTGGCATAGGGCAGATACTCCCTGTGCTGGCGGCCAAATGCATCGTAGTCTACCGGCACTACCACGTCCTTGTACGTGTTGCCGGGCGTGGCCCGCACCGCTACCTGTTGAATGGTCCTTCCCAACTGATCGAAGTACTCCACATCCCGCATCGCGCTCGTACTGAGCAACGGTTCAGGTGTCGTGAGGAAGGGTTTGAGGTAAGTTGTCTTTGCTATAAAATTGCGATCCGTGCTTACTGTGTTACTGAGTGGCGTTCCTTCGGTGATGTAGATGTGGACGTCGTTACCCGCAGCCACGTGGAAGCCCGGCAGCAGTCTAACACTCTGCGTCCCGGTAAGGGTGGCTTCCCCACCATAAATACCATAGGCTGGATTGGCACTCTGCGCAAAGGTCACAAACCATCCGCCCGTTGATAGGGCCAGACCTAAAACGAAAAATCGTGCAATCGTGATGTACTTTCCCATGGCCTATCGATTAATTGGTTCCATAATTATACTCGTATTCTTCCAGCAGGTTTCCATCTTCGTCTCGTACCGCGATGACCCGCTGAAAAGTATCGTATTCGTAATACGTGGCTTTTCCTGTTGCATCCGTGATACTGGTTATCCCCACCATCGGATCATGAGTATAAGTGGCCATCTGCGCTTCAAATGGGTGCAATCGCAGGTCGTCTAGTACCGCATTGCCAGAGACCATCACGGAAGTAGTGCCCGTCACTTCCCGCTCCACCAACCTCCAGCCGTTGCGCTGCCTAAGCAAGCGCTCGGCACTCACGGTACCACCGCTCACCGAGACCGTGCCCCCTGTCTTGTACCAATAGCATACTATGTATTTGGCAGACGCGGTAAGCTGCCCTTTGGTAATCGATCCGGAGCCCAATGCGTAAGCCGCATTCCCTGTTACCGACCCTTGGATTGTGCTAGGCGTGCCTGCATAGGTCCAATTTCCCTTGTCCGCACTTTCAAACCCGCTGTAAGCAACATCCACGTATGCGGAACCTTCCACCTTAGCTACCACTCTAGTGCCGCCATACCCCCAAACTTGACTCGATTTGCTATTCATATCGTTGGCATACTGGAGTAGATTGTTCTTATTGTCAAATTGTTCAAAATGCACTTTCGGCTCATACCGGGTATCGTTGAGACCCGTATAGGAACCATAGGAGATGGGGCCTTCGTCCGACCTCAATTGATCCAAACGGCTCTTTTGCAGATAGTCTTGCTGCAGCACGCTGTACCGATGCGCCGTTGCCGAAGCAATGGTTTCCGTGGCGCCTTGTTTAATTGTCGTCAGCTCTTCCACAGGTACGCCTACCATGTTGCGAACCCGCATGTGCTGAATGAACGGGGCAGGTACAGTGCCTACATAGTCTTCAGCATATTTCCGGCGCTGGATGGTCGAATCGCCCATGCTGTTCACCATCGAAATCCGAGTGGGCAGCAGATGCTTTGGGTTGTCGTAAAGGTAATGCGTGGTGACATCCCTGATCACCTTTTCGCCAATTTCACTGTAAAGGATATCCCGTACGCTGTCCTGTTTATAGCAATCTGCATAATCCAGCAAATCGACCACCGAATTAGCATACTTTCCGGGAAAATAGCTATTCGGAATCTCATTGGTGATGTTGGTATAATACAACGGGTCGATGGTAATGGGCGAAGATTCCATATTGACGGTAATCAAGTCAAATTCCCGCGTTTCTTGATTGTACTGAGATATGGTTATGTTGAATTGTGGAGAGGCAAATGGGCTATAAAGTGACCCCGTAATCCCTGTAAAATAGGAATAGGCGTGCCTTGGATTAGGCAACGGCGGGGCATAGAATCGTTTGTAGTAGTACACCGTTTCCGATACTTTCTGAAATGTATTATAGGTATGGTTGCGGTACCTGATAACCGCTCGCGGTTTATTGTTCAGCACATCGCGTTCCACGCCGGGTTTTATCATCACGGTAGGATATGGCAGAAACAAAGGATCGTAATTCCCCATCTGCCAGATGTCCGGTGAAATGGCATGAAAAAAGTAAGTGGTTTTCCCTGCATATTTATTGGCCGACGACAGACTATCCACCAAATATTCCGTTACTGATCCGTAACTGGCATAGCTGCCTCCCGAATAACTCATTTCATTAACCGGATGCGACAGGAAAACCAGGTTTTTGAACGTGGTGCTGCCCCCGGAGCCGCCATATACAGCGTCAGAAGAAAGGATGGTGCCTGGGTAAGATACCCATCCCAGACCGTCCTCCACATAGGACGAGTTTGGATCATCGTCGTAATTTCCAGTGCCATACTTATATTCCTTCATTAACAGCGCCCTGCCGCTCGCTTGGTTTTTGTGCCTGATTTTCTTGATGCGGAAGCCTCCCCCTTCCTTGATTTCCTCGATGGCATTTCCATTGACATAGTGGTAGTGCGGAAAACGGTGAGGTTCATATTCGTATTCCACCACCCCGCCGGTAGGAGTAGTCACACGCGTGAGCAATCCTCTGCTTGCCTCGCTGAAAACCATTTCACGGTCGGCAAATTGAACCTTATCCGGAGAAGGATAATTGTTCGGCAGGATAAGACGCGCCTCCCTGCTGTTTCTAGGCAGGTACAGCGAATTTGCGTAGGCCATTCCTTCTTTGTTGTACACCGGATAGTGCACCTTATTGCGGAAACCGAGGTTGTCATTCGGATTTTCAATGAGCGTCTGGTTATTCTTTCCATTCACAAAGCCCCATCTGTCGATATTGTTTGCTTCTCTATATGGTATAGCCGAGGCCATACCATTATAGTCGAATTTCCAGTCGTATTCTTCGTTTGCCTGGCGATCCTTTACCCGGATGGTCCGAAGGTAATGCCCATAGAACATATCGTAGAAAAATTCAAATTGCCTGATGATTTCATAGGTGCTGCCCGTTTTTCGTTCAATCAAAAGGGACGACATCACATCGCTTCCAGCGTAGTCTTCGGCATAGTTGAATGTGATCCTACCGTCGGCGAAATAAATGTATTTTATCCTTGTATGGTGGATAACCTCTACTTTAGTTTGAAAAATGTTTGGTTCCTTTATCATATAGGAACTCGGGGAAGCCAGGTACCATTGGTTGCTGCTATTTTTGTATACGTTCATTGAAACAGGCATGGAAACGGTGGTCGTTATCTGTTCTTTTGCCTGTAGCCGCTGCAGGTGGGGTCCCGGTGTATTAGTGATGGCCTCATATTCAAAACGAATTGTGTCTTTTGACGTCGACGAGGTAATGAACCTTAGGTCCTGATCGTAATAATCGTGATAAAAATATTCCCATGCCTCAGTATACGTTGGAGCAGTAGGCGGTGTCACTTCGGTATAAAATGTTCTGCGTCTCAACCGTTTACCGCTCCCCTGTTGGAATTCATATTTGATACCATCGGCCGTGACCAATCCTGCAGTACTCATGTCAATAGTCGGGTCATGCGGAAAAAACACCGGGCTTCCGGTATGGGGCCTGATGAATTTACCGCTGGCCGAAGGTACATGGAATGCATACACGTCCCAAGCACCATCCGCTCGTCCTTGCATGGTATTGATGGCAAATACCCGGTGGTTCGCCGAATTATCCAGATCAAGCCCGTTGCTGTTCACCGGGATACTCAGCATTGGGTTTTCGCTTGTCCGGATTCCTTCCGTGCCGTAATCCGGTAAACCGTTTATAATTGTGGAAATTTTACCACCTGCGTTTAATTCCCAACCCATGCCCACAGCACTGGGAGCTTGTCCGGCTTTTATGCCTAAAGCACTGTAGCTGATGGAAATCGGCACAACCATATCATTTACCTTTATCTCGTAAAGCGGAATACCCACTTTCAATGTTCCGCTGCTATAGTCCACATTGTCTAAGCTCGCTGTATTCAAGAAATTGCCCGGTTGGGCAGATTGCTGGATATTGCCTCCGGCCCTTTTGTAATAAGCAGTCTGTGCAAAAGCCGAAAGGGTAAATAGTACGGTACAGCAAGAAATAATGGCTGTACAGGAAATAATCATTAGTTTCATATGTGGGTTATTTCGCAGTCAGTTCTTTATTGTTCGATTCAACTTGTTCCAATCGCTTAGTCACTTCAATCAAATGAAGCGTCAACTCCTCCACCTTTTTCAGCAGCAGCAGGTTCATCTCCGCGAGGTCCAAACCATCCCGTTGGATGTCTGCGGCAGACGGGATTTCCGGCAGGTGTCTGTGCTTTTTCACGTAAGCCTCTACATCGGCCAGAGCTTGCAGTTCGTAACTCGGCTCGAACACGTAGTCCGGTACGGAGATGTCAGTCTTCACCTTCACTTCTTTGGCAAGAATATTACCANATGTCATATAAGGATTCGAATAAACCGTGCCGATATACGAATAATTTTCATACGACTCCCCATTGGTATAGTATCCGTAAGTTCCAAGCATGACAAAGGGCTTACTGTTATCTTGGTTTGATATTTTGAATCCTCTTGTCCACCCACTGGATCCCGTTGGGAAATTAGCTTTTATCGTTACGCCGTGAGCTGGTGACGACAATCCTATTAAGACATTGGGATCCTGGCTATAGACTTGGCCATGACCAAGCCACCAAATAGCGGCAGTTATAAATGCTAACCGTTTCATTGTAAATTTTTATCTTTTTCTTTCAGTTGATTGATTTCACGCTGTTGCTTCAGTATATACAGCGTCAGTTCCTCCACCTTCTCGAGAAGTTTGCGGTTCATTTCAGCCAATCCGATGCCGTCGGCTTCCACATCCTTCGCCGAAGGAATGCCGGGTAGATGGCCGTGGGTATTGATATAGGATTCCAATTCGGCTAGTGACATGAGGTCGTAATTATCCTTGAAGACGTAATCCGGCCAATTGGCCATTTCTACTTTCACCTCCCTAGCTCGAATGTTGCCGTTGACCGACAAGCGTTCCTGTGGATTGCTGGTGCCGATGCCGACATTGCCTGAAACAACGAAACTGCGCACATTATGGTGCTCATTCGAGGTTGATGTGTAATCTTCAATATCGCTCAAGATATGTTGGTTTTGTGCGACACCATCCACCTGATAGGTGACCGTTTTAAGCGATACACCTGAGGAATTCACCCAACCCACAAAATGATAACCTTGGCTGTGTGGTCCGGCGAGGTAAGGGACATCAAGGGCCATGTATCGTTTACCGTCGTACATACAGGTTTTTAAAACCCAACCTGTATTTTGCATAAAGCCATCCACAAACGTAATCTTGCCTTGGTTATGTGAATGGACGGATGCCTCATACGACCGATAGGCCGACCCCGAATAGATATTGACCGTATTCAATCTCTGATACGAATTCGCAGCTCCCCGTTGCGCCATTATCGTTCCTACCACGTAATTATTGGACAGATCGGTGCCATTGTATATCTCGTGCAACAGGATCAATGTCCTGGAATAGCCTATGTTTTGATCCAGGGGGATGGTAATGGCTTTATAGCTACCATGAATGTCGGTTTGCGTTTGAGCCTGGCTGGCTTCCTCCATGACCAGCAACAAGGAAATGCAGCTAACATAGGCATAATTCATTCTCATGGCCTTGTCCTTTTGATTTCGTTGATCATTTTTTTGAGCTCCCGGACGTCTTGTCTCGTGGCTTGCAGTTCTTCTTTTATGATCTGTTCGGAATTCTCCTTCGCAATCAAGTGCAGCGTCAACTCCTCTACTTTTTCTAGTAGCTTTCGGTTCATCTCGGCCAGACCGATGCCCTCCGCCTCCACTTCTTTTGCAGTGGGGATGCCGGGAAGGTGCCCGTATGTATTGATATGGGATTCCAGTTCAGCAAGCGGCATCAGGTCATAACCTTCCTTAAAAACATAATCGGGCCAGTTGGCTGTCTCTACCTTCACCTCCTTAGCTCGAACTTTACCGTTCACCGAAAGCCTATAATCTCCAACCGGATCAGTACCCAAACCGATATTGCCTTCTTGAGAAGTAAGGAAAATTTTATTGACCGGAATTTGCGATGTTATATCCGTCTTCCCAGCGGGGTTGTAATCCAAAATGGGCAGCTCTTGAATGCTGGAAACGCCCCGTCCCGCTATTTTCCATGCCCTTATATAAAAGGATGGATAACTATTGACAACCTTTATTACAAAATCATAGCTGTCGCCATTATCATACACCAACAGCGCATATCTGCTGGCTGCACCTCCATGCCGCTCCTGGTTAATCCGCAAACTGCCGCGGGTGGAAATGTAGTAAGTGTTCTCTCCCAAATCCACATTTGTCCAGTAACCACCGAACACCTGAATTTTGAGCTTTTCAAAGACAGCTGAGGAGTTTTTAGGTAAGGAGGCCACGTAGTATTCTGGTGACCCACCTTCTGACCCTATTACCACTTTTTTTCCTAGGCTCTGAGACCAGCCATCGAAGGCGACGCATATAGGCAAAAGCATGCAGCAGTATTTGAAGTTAATTTTCATAGTGCTTTTTGTTTCAAAGGTTATTTATCGTTTGTATGGTGTCGGCTTTAGTAGGGCAATGTGCTTGTCTTATTTTACTCGCTTCACTTACTTTCTTTGGTCGTTTCCATACGGTTTATCCGTTCTTCAAGTGCTTCTCTGGCTTGGCGTTCTTCGAGTAGGTACAAGGTTAGTTCCTCGATTTTCTCAAGTAGTTTTTTGTTCATTTCACCTAGATCGATGCCTTCCCTGATTACTTCATCGGCCGTTGGAATGCCTGGCAAATGACCATAGTTTTGGATATAGGTTTGCACTTCATCAAGGGGGCGTAGTTTGTAATCCGGCTGGAAAACATGATCTGCCCAACCACTGTGCGTCACCTTTACCTCTTTGGCCACTACATTGCCCCCAACAGACAACGCGTATCCTTCCATATACTGTTCT
Organism: Parapedobacter deserti; assembly: GCF_042646065.1. Taxonomy (NCBI): domain Bacteria; kingdom Pseudomonadati; phylum Bacteroidota; class Sphingobacteriia; order Sphingobacteriales; family Sphingobacteriaceae; genus Parapedobacter; species Parapedobacter deserti. The sequence goes on along the minus strand of NZ_JBHRTA010000021.1, from coordinate 1,196 downwards.
CTCCCAATCTGCACCCTGTTATAAACCTGCAAATCGCCAGCATCATTTAATACCATTTGGTAACCGGTTGCTTTTGACCCCCAAAAAAAGCGACCCGTACTATGGAAGCCGAACATCAGTTCATTGTCTTCCCCGGGATTATACACTATGGCGGCGTGACTTGGATTTTTGAGTTGCAATAGGTTGCGAAATCCATTTATTGATGATATCGGGTTGACACCGCTGATCGAAGCTCCTCCACCTTGGATGTCGAGCTTTAGTTGAGGGTTTGGTGTCCCGATACCCACGTTTCCGCTTATCGGAAATGCATTGTTTTGGGCTAAGGTTGCACCCGCAGACGCGATCGCCCAAAGAACGCAACTAATCTTTTTAAGATTTAGCATCGATTTATATTTAACGTTAGTTGATAGTTCTGTCCATTTATCGCTATTTTATGGCTGATTTCATCTGATATTTCTTTGTTTTCAAGTTCACTAGTTCGGTTTAATCAATAATGTGCAGCGTTAGCTCCTCCACGTTTTTCAACAGTAACACGTTCATTTCCGCGAGGTCCAAACCATCCCGTTGGATGTCTGCGGCAGACGGGATTTCCGGCAGGTGTTTGTGTGTTTTCACGTCTGCTACGGGAAGCCCATCGCAGCGACTTGTTTGAACAGAAAAAGAATCACGCTCCTCCACCCCGAGTCCCGCTTCCGGAACCCCTCAAAGTTACACAAGGAATGGCGGGCAGCTGTAGTGTTTAGGCTATAAATATGATAGACATAGGCTATAAATGTGATAGGCTGTGCCTATTGCTTCACGGCCTATGTTGGAGCTATCGCTTGGCATTTTTCACCGTCCGTCCGATCTTAAGCAGACTACGCTTGGCTTCGCGGTTCAGCTTCCTGCTTTCCAGCTCTTTGAATCGCCTTTGATAGATTTCCATGGCTGCTTGATAGATTGCAACCTGTTCCTGCAGCGCCTTCTTCGCCTCGCTTAGCCTTTCGCAATCGTCGTCCAGCGTGGGGTTCTCTACATAGAAAAGCTGGACCGAAATACCGTAAAAGTTGGCCAAAGCATATAATTGACTCGCGGCAACTCGAGTGTGTCCAGTCTCCATCTGATTGTAAGAAGGTTGTGAAATGGATAATACTTGCGCTATCTCACGCTGAGAATACCGCTTTTCGGCACGGAACCTGATAAGGTTTGTCCGGATG
>NZ_JBHRTA010000020.1:0-1411 GCF_042646065.1 Parapedobacter deserti | reverse complement strand
CGATGAAGAGGCCCCCGTAAGGGTCATCACCACCGTCTCGGGGCCTTCGATGATCCCGTCGTCATAGGCCTCGACATTTATCAAAATCGCGTTATCGCCCGCGGGGAGCACCGCCGTGATCACCGTGCCCGGGCCCAGCTCATAATCGTTGCCCGCGCCGCGCGTGGCCGTGCCGCTCATCGTGAAGTTCACCGTGATGTCTTCCGAGGCCACGAAACCTTCCGGAAGTGAAATCCGGTACTGGCCCATAGCGCCGCCTTCTACCGCATCCGACACGCGCGTTACCAGAATCACGCTCGAATTGCTGTTATAATCATCATCGGCAATGGTCACCGTCGCCGAAGAGGCGCCTGCGGCAGCCGTGTAGGCATACCGCCCGTCGTCGCCCCCGCTGATCTCCAGCACGACCGTCTCGGAAGGCTCGATGATCGCGTCGTCCAGCACATCCACCGGAACCGTCATGCTGTTCTGACCCGCAGGGATCACCAGCGCGCCCATGATCGCCGTGTAATCCGCGCCAGCCGTAGCCGTACCGCTTATGGTGTAGCTCACCGCGATGTCCGCCGCGGATGTAACACCCGCAGGCAGGCTGATGGTGAACTCCCCGTCCACATCAGGCTCGGCAGCATTCGGCACGCTGGCCGTGACCGACAGCACCAGGTTGGCCGGGGTCGCGTCGTCGTCGGCGATGGTTACCGTCGCTGAGTTGGCTGCCCCCGCTGTGAAGCCGAAGCTCGCAGAGCTGCCGCCGGTGATCTCCAGTACCACTGTCTCGTCCCCTTCGATGATCCGGTCGTCCAGCACCGCGACCAGCACTGTAACACCGTTCTGGCCCGCAGGCATGACAATGTTCCCCGTTATGGCCGTGTAATCTGTATCGGCAAGGGCTGTACCTGACACCGTATAATTCACCGTAATGTCCTCGCTCGAGGTCACACCTGCAGGCAGGCTGACCGTGAACTCCCCGTCCGTGCCGGGTTCTGCCGCATCCGGCACACTGGCCGTAACCGACAGCACCTGGCTGGCCGGATCGCTGCGCTCGTCGTCGGCAATCACCNCATCACCACCGTCTCATCCGTTTCGATGATATTGTCATCCAGCACCACCACCGGTACCGTCACGCCGTTCTGACCCGCAGGGATCACCACCGCTCCCGTGATCGCCGTGTAGTCGGCGTCAGCAGTAGCCGTGCCGGCCACCGTATAGTGTACCGTGATGTCCTCCGTCGAGGTCGCCCCCGCAGGAAGGCTGACCGTGAACTCCCCGTCCGTGCCCGGCTCCGCACCGTCAGCCGAAGCGATGATGCTCAGTTCCAGCGCAACCGGATCGTCGGCAATCGTTACCGTCGCCGCATCGCTCGCCCCGGCCGTGAAGCTGAAGTCAGCCGATGTGCCGCCCGTGATGGTCATCA
>NZ_JBHRTA010000019.1:0-9613 GCF_042646065.1 Parapedobacter deserti | reverse complement strand
ACAGTTTGCTCTCCCCATACAACGAGTATTTTAACGGTATTCAATTTACATTTTCCCCAAACAAACAAAGGATCATTGAAATACTGAAAGATGGTGGAGGCAGGCTTCATAAATATGAACTATTATTTAAGTCCGTTAATTTAATGTAATGAAGAGGCGTAATTCTTAGCACGGTCATAAGATTACGGCGCACGGTTCTATGATCCGGTGATTGGGCGTTTTAATACGGTAGATCCACTTGCTGAAAAAATGCGTACATGGTCACCTTATACATATGCGTTTGATAATCCGGTAAGATTTATCGACCGTGATGGAATGGCACCGGATGACCCAAACTGGGTGAAGCAATTGATGGCTTTTTTTGGTATCGGCTACATGGGCAATGACGCAAATGTTCACAGAGAGGGTGCCGAACGTAGAGCGACTTTATCCAAATATGTCAGTACCACACAAGAGCGGGTAGACAATGCCAGAGCCGTTGCCGATTGGATTCTATTTGTGGGCAGTGTTGTCCAGTTTTCATTCGGGATGGCGGAGAATAACCAGTCTGCAGCTGGCTTGGGAATCGGTATGCTGGCCTTTGACGCTCTTGGAGGCAAACTAATGGCTAACGGCGGAAAGGCATTAAGTGGGGCAGGACGTGAAGTGTTGGAAGGGACGCTTAAGAAAGTCAAGAATATTAGTGACCATCTGACGGATAAGGATGTGACAGGTGCCGTTCGCGATATATTCGGGGATCCTGTTACATTGACGGTAAACAATATGACCATTTGGGAGAGGTAACGGATGCGCTGAAGGGTTTAAATAATCAAATTGAAAACTTGAATAAGTCGATAAAAGGTGATAAGTTGTCTGGGGATGTGTTGAAGGAAGCGGAGAAGTTAAGAAGCAACCTACAGAACGAAAAAGATAGGATACAGGATATATTGAATAGGGCGCGGAATGAAGTGAATGGAATATACTTTTAAACAGAATGAAGATGAAGGATAAGAATGAGTTTATAGCAGCATTGGTTTCACGGTTTCCTGCTGTTAAGGAGGAAATCTTGGACGAGGATTATAGCTTTTCCATCAATCTCCAAATGGGTTGCCTTAAAAGGTTTGTACAAGGAGCTATTGATAATGGGAAGGAAGAAACGGTACAAGATGTATTCTCATTTGTAGAGTCAATGATAGGTACGGTAACACAAGAAGTGGAAAGCGCAATACACATTGGTTTCCTTGGCCACTTGGACTTTTCTAATAGGCCCGCTTATAAAAGTCTACTCAAAGGTGCGCTAAAGAGCGGTTTGGATGCTATGGAACGCTATCATCAAGAAGGCTCAAAAGGGAAAGCGAAAGACTTTTTGGACTCTATAAAATAGTGAGAAACTCCCCGTCAAGCCCGGCCATTGCGCCGGGCTTTTTGGTTTACAGTGCCGCGATGCTCTTGAGCCTTGGCGCCTTGATGAACGCATCGATTGTGGCGAAGACATGGGCGCGGGTGTCGCTGTCCAGCCCCTGCACCTCTTTCAGCCGCTTGAGTGTCTCGTTGTCGATGTGCTCGTACTCGCCGTCCTTGACCAGGCAGTCGAGCGTGACGCCGAGCGCACGCGCCAGCACATAGGGAGAACCAAATACCGGACGTGTTGGCTTAGTGCCAAAGGCGATAGGCACAGCCTATCACATTTATTGCCTATGCCTATCAATTTTATAGCCCAATCATATCAGCCTCTTGTCATGCCTTGCGTAACTTTGGGAAGTTCCGGAAGTGGAGCTCGCGGTGGGAAAGCATGATTGTTTTCCTGTTTCAAATAAGCAAATGTCTTACTTAAAAGGGAATGGAAAAGATTTGGCCATGAAGAACCGGCTGCTAAATTAAAAACCAAATAATTGCTTCAAAAATAATTATATGATGTCTTTTGTAAACCGATTGTTTTCTGTCGCACTGCTGATTGCCTGTTGTCAGCCACTCGGTGCGCAAGAGGTGTTGAGCGATAAAATACTGGAATGGACCGGTTCTCGTTGGGGTAATGGCTTCGGGCACAAAATTTATTCAATTGACCCTGGCGGACGAACCTTGCTGAACGTTGCCGCTCGCCACAATTCCGGAGCATGGACAGATATGATTTCACTGACCTCGCAAGGCTATGTAGGCATTGGCACGAGTGATCCCCAAGCTAAGCTGGCGGTAAACGGTAATATTCTGGCTAAGGAGGTAAAAGTTAAAACTGACATCTCCGTGCCAGACTACGTGTTCGAGCCGGACTACGAACTGCAAGCTTTGGCCGACGTTGAGGCTTACGTAAAAAAGCACAAACACCTGCCGGGTATCCCGTCGGCTGGCGAGATTGAACGGGATGGACTAAATCTGGCTAAGATAAACCTACTGCTGCTGGAGAAAATTGAGGAGCTGACGCTGCATCAAATCAAGCTGCAAAAGCAGCTCAATGAATTGACCAAGCGATTGGAAGAAAAAGAAATTAATGATGAATCAAACAATTAGAACGTTAATTACGGCACTTATCGTGCTTGGTTGGACAGCAACCTTCTCGCAGGTAACGGAACTCGCTCCGGGTAATTACCGTAGCATAATCATTAACACAACGGGCAATGGAGACTTTACAAAAGGCCTAATCCTGCTGCATGAAATGTACGATGGGGTCAATTTGAATATGAACTATGCCATTGGCACGATTACGGCGTTAAGAGGAAACGCGGGTGGGGCGAACCGCTTGAATATAGCCCAAGTCAACTCTTCATCGGCCCATCAATCGACATCGGCACACTTGGTATCCATGGATAATTCTTCCGTTTGGAAGTTAAAGACCTGCCGTTACAACGGCAAGAAATACCTGGCTATTGAAGTTCCTTATTCGCCGCCCTATCATAACCACGGATTTAAGTTTGTCGGATGGACAATATCAAGCGCGGAAAATATGAGGTATGTGTCGTATGAGCAGAGCGGTACTCCCGTAAATACAAATGTGTTGTCAGAAATTGCAGATTACCAGTCGAATATGCCGGTCACGCAATACGCTTCTTCATTCACCATACATGGGAATGTGGGGATTGGCGGCAGTCCGACGGAGAAGCTCTCTGTAAATGGCAACGTCCGCGCGAAAGAGGTAAAGGTTGAGATGGCGAACTGGCCGGATTACGTGTTCAAAACGGATTATCCACTCATGCCGCTGGCCGAACTGGAAACTTATATCGAAACGAACGGTCACCTTCCAGGAATTCCCGCCGCCGAAGAAGTGGAAGCAGTAGGTGTCGGCCTGGCCGAAATGAACCGCAAGCTGTTGGAGAAGGTGGAGGAGCTGACGCTGCATCTGATCGAGAAGGATAAGGAATACAAATTTCTACAAGATAGGCTTTCAGCCATTGAACAGCAAATTGGAATAAGACAGTCATATGGGAAATAGCCTTGTGAGTAACTTGCCATTCCCGGCGGAGTTGATAGGCTCTACCTTTTGGGAGGGTCCGGAAGTGGGGCTTGCAGTGGAGGAGCGTGATTCTTTCATGTCAAAATAGGCACGATGTTACGACAGTTGAAAGCCAGCTTATCACTTTACAAAAATTGACCAATAGCTATGAAAAGAAGAGTTCAACAGTTTTTCTTTTTTTACCCATTTGCGGTGTGTATATTGACTTCTCTTAACGTAGTCGGTCAGACCACCAGCTTATTGGTATCAGATCTGAGAAATGATCCAACTACACCATCCAGTTATAATAGGTCGTTCCAGCCTCATTTTAAGTTTGGAAGCGCCATTGGATTGCCAGAAGTAGGAAACCCGTATTATTTCTTGTTGGGTTTCAGGTCATGGTATGCAGATAATTCGGGAGGCAAGGCACATGAATTGGCATTCTCAAATAATTACAAAATATATTTCAGATCGGGAAATTCACCTAACTGGGAAAGCTGGCGGGAATTGATTATTTCAGATAGTAACGGCAACGTCGGAATCGGAATAGACAATCCTACGGACAAACTCGCTGTAAACGGTAGCATTCGCGCAAAAGAGATTAAAGTGGAAACGGCCAATTGGCCTGACTATGTGTTTAAAAAAGATTATCCGTTGCTTCCCCTTGAGGACGTCGACGCTTATATCAAGGAAAATGGGCGTCTCCCCGGTATCCCCGCCGCTGCCGAAGTGGAGGCTAACGGCGTAGCATTGGCGGAGATGAACCGAAAATTATTGGAAAAGGTGGAGGAGCTGACGCTATATTTGATCGAATTGAATGAGTCTAATCGCCAAATTAAAGAGAAAAATAAGTGGTTAGAAAATAGTATGAATGAGCTGAAAACTCAAATAATACAAAGAAAGACGGTGCATGATCGTTTTTCTGTGTCAAATAAGCTCGATGTTTTACCCTGAATGACAATGATGAACAAATTCAACCTGATTTCCCTGCTTGGCGGTAGCAGCATTATTAAAAGTTCGCTATCTGCCCTTTTCGTGATCTGCTCATACGCAGATAGTCTGCTCGCCCAAAATTCATTTCCGACTGCGAGCAATACATATGTCAAAATTGATGGCGGGGGCATAGACCTGCTAAGCCCTAATAGAACAGGTGGCTGGGCTAGGGGATTAACATATTTTATCCATGGCCAACCGAATGACCGCGTGTTGGGTTTGGGCATGTATGGAGTGGGGGAGTCTGCTGATCTGTTTTACTTAGCCTACGGAACAAGTCCGTGGCAAAGTCGTTTAGGTCTATATATTTTGCCCAATGGCAGTATTGGCATCGGCACGACGGCTCCTCAAGAGAAATTATCAGTCAACGGCAACATTCGAGCCAGGGAGGTGAAAGTAGAAATGGGCAATTGGCCGGATTACGTCTTCAAGAAGGGCTACGACCTCATGTCACTAGCCGAATTAGAATCCTATATCAATACCCACGGTCATCTACCCGGCATTCCTTCGGCGAAGGATGTAGAAGCCGACGGCATCGGATTGGCTGAAATGAACCGCAAACTTCTCGAGAAGGTGGAGGAACTGACGCTGTATATACTGGAGCAACAGCGTGAAATCAATCAACTGAAAGAAAAAGATTAAAATTTACAATGAAACGGTTAGCATTTATAACTGCCGCTATTTGGTGGCTTGGTCATGGCCAAGTCTATAGCCAGGATCCCAATGTCTTAATAGGATTGTCGTCACGGCGTAACGATAAAAGCTAATTTCCCAACGGAATCCAGTGGGTGGACAAGAGGATTCAAAATATCAAACCAAGATAACAGTAAGCCCTTTGTCATGCTTGGAACTTACGGATACTATACCAATGGGGAGTCGTATGAAAATTATTCGTATATCGGCACGGTTTATTCGAATCCTTATATGACATTTCTTCCCTCAGGTAATATCGGCATCGGCACGAACGCCCCTCAAGCTAAGCTGGCGGTAAACGGTAATATTCTTGCCAAAGAGGTGAAGGTGAAGACGGACATCTCCGTACCGGACTACGTGTTCGAGCCGGGTTACGAACTACAAGCTTTAGCCGATGTAGAGGCTTTCGTGAAAAAGCACAGACACCTGCCGGAAATCCCGTCTGCCGCAGACATCCAACGGGATGGTTTGGACCTCGCGGAGATGAACCTGCTGCTGCTGAAAAAGGTGGAGGAGTTGACGCTTCATTTGATAGAGCAACGCAAAGACAAGATGTCGCTACAAAGTCAGGTCAATGACCTACAACACCGAGTTATCCAATTAGAATCGTCAACAAAAACTGAAACCAAATGAACGACGTACAACTTTCTACTAGTCGTATCCTTCTTTTCGCTGAGATCACCTCATGCCGAACGCAAACCAATAAACTTGTAGGTGCACGGAATCTATGTGTCGGCACGGAAAAACTGACATTAAGATAAGTAAAAAAATGAGAACAAACCATCATTTCCAGATCTTGTCAATAAGGTCACTAAGTATTGCGATTGTCATTTTATTAACGCAAGTAGCCCTGAGCCAGACGATGGCCGACTTCAATAGGACCACCGAGAAGCGGCTATTAGCCTCGCCATCGGTTTCTGGGTTGGGCAAATACGGGGGAGTGGACGTTTCGAAAGCCACGGGATCCGTTTCCAAACTTCTTCCGTTATTTTCCCTGTCGGAAGGGGACCTTACTTATGCCCCTTATTTAGAATATTCCTCGACCGGAATAAAAGTGGACGACTGGGGAGGCCGTCTGGGTACCGGTTGGAAAGACCTATTTACAGCCGTGGTCATCCGGGAAGTGCGTGGTGTTCCCGACGAACAGGCCAATTACAGAATAGGCGATGATCTGGAGGCCATATCCGAGCATTCGCCAACCTCTTCTAACTTGACAAATGTGCTTAATATGTCCCTGGATAATCCGGGCGTCGATGGAGAATACGACCTATATACCTATAACATCTTTGGTAACAGCGGTTCATTTTTTATCAGAAACAATACCGTTGTCTACCTTAAAAACGATAATCAGGTAAAAATCCAACTCACTTCAGGGCAGTTCAGATTTATCATCACCGACCTTAACGGCGTTTCCTACCGATTTGCTGAAGCGGAGGAGGTCTCCGTCTATGGAGATGCCGATTGTGAAGCATATTCTCCATACCGGGTAAACAGTATCAAAACAGCCTGGTTCCTACATGACATGATCAAAAACGGCCGTAACATACGGTTTTCATACACTACTGTCCAGTATATGTATCTGATCGATTACGACGAACACTGGAGCTTTGACTACTACCACGGCTTAGGAATGTACCAGATAATGTTTCCTTCATTCTGGAATCATAGCGGCTCCCCAACGAGTTGTGCCGATCCCGCGTCAGGCTTCCGGTCCGCGTGCGTAAAATACAGGTACACGACAACCAAGGTACTGAGCACCGTAGAGGGGGATAATTTTTTCGCATCATTTAACTACAGATCCCGTGAAGACCTGCCTGGAGACAAGCTGCTTGATGGTATATCTGTAATGATTAAAACCGGTGGAGGAGGAGGCATCCAACCGATGGAAGAATTTAAGGAAATACGCTTTACCTATGATAAGGTTGTTTCACAACAGGCATTGGAACCGGCGCTGCAATCCATGTTCTGGAGCGAGCCGGCGCAGGTCACCGCTTTAAAAACACGGTATTTCCTCAGCCAGGTCAGCGACATCACCGGCGGGGAAAATCAACAGTACCGGTTCGGATACAGGAATAAGGAACAATTGCCACACCGGTTTAGCTTCGCTAAAGATTTTTTCGGTTGTTTCAATGGCCAGCCCAATCAGGAACTGATTCCGCGCCAGGCTTACGATGAGTTGGTAGTGCCCTGGAACAAAGCCGTGCATATGCAAGCGGTAAAATTTGCGAACCGCGACCCGAATATCCTCGGAGCCAGCGGGCTACTGGAAAAAATAACGTATCCGACAGGTGGGTACGACTCGATTTATTACGAACAAAATAAATATAAGACATTCGAGCGTAAAGAGACCCGAAGCACCTGGACTGACTGGTTTACCAATACCGAAGGTAATTTTTTCTCGGGTTTTCTTTTCGATATGATCACGCCGCACACTGGAAGGGTGAATTTGAAGGTGACCTGCCTTTACGATGAAAATGAAGGCCCGAAACAATATCCGTTGGAGGAGTACTGGGCCCGGTTCAGGTTATGGGGAAACGGTGCGCCGATGGCTTTTCCGAATGGCAGGAACTGGGTGGACCTTCAATTGAACCATTCCTTCAATACTTTCACCGGAACCGGGACGATCAGCAGCCCATTCAACGACCTTCACTTCGAAGCCGGTAACGACTATTCCCTTGAAGTCGAACTGCATGGGCCTAACACCATGCTCAAGGTCGATATGACCTACATCTCTGATGTTTGGGAAGGCTACGTGGATTCCGCCTTCGTAGGGTACCGTGTCGGCAAGCAAATCTCGGTCCCGCTACTGGGAGCACCGGAGACCCGCACTTACCGATATGACGAATTTACCAAGACTGGGGATGGGCTCGTGTTCAGGGACTCCAGTTCACTGCAGTTCAAGCCGTACCGGAATTTCATTTCCGGTTACACCACGGCATGTACGCATTATGTGAATCACCCGGAATTGGTATGGCTGACGCTAACTCTGAACAGGGCGCCCATCGAATCCGTAGATCTGTATAACGGCCTACCCTATATTTACCGGTGTATAACGGAACTGGAAAGCTCCGGCTCCGTTACTCAGTTCACGTCTACCGAATACCACACCTTGCCCAACGGGCACGCTACAGCATATAATTACGAAGGTCCCGGTCTCATCAACCTACGGTTCGGGGAGGTGGATAACTCATCGTGGGAGTGCGGGTTGGAGGCCAACCGTTTTTTGGGTACCCTGAATAACAATGCAGGTACCATACTCCGTGAGACCAACAATCGATACGGACACGAGCAACAGGTCCGTTACAACTTTTCGGCGCATCGTTCCTATCCCAGTCGGAACAGCACATACCCACCCTATGCGCTGCAGTCCTACACCGTCAAACGGATCGGATTGTATAGCCATTCCGTTACGCTTGATTCAGTCATCACGACCGATTATGTTTATTCGCCCGCGCTTAGGAAAGTAACGACATGGATAGCCCGGCAGTACAGTGCGCTAGATAAACTGCTTGAAAAGGAAACCACCGTTACAAGTGACGGTAGCGTACTGACCACAGATTATATACGGCCGGCGAAAATGGTTGCCCTTGGACGCGACGCAACGGGTATTTATCAGCAGATGAACGACTATCATTACCTCCCTGTCATTGAGCAAATCTCACGACGTAACGGACAGCAGACCTTGCTTGAACGCACTGAATTCACTAGGCCGTTTACGCTCATGTTCGTCCCGCTTAACCAAGGATACCAGATAGGAACAGCACCTTACACCAACAAATACCTATTCCTGCGTTACGATGGCAAAGGCAACCTGTTGAGTGCCCGGAAAGCCGACGGGATCGTGATCAACTACCTTTATTCCTACATGGGCACATATCCCATTGCGAAGGTGGAAAACGTCGAATATGCTGCCATGGAAAATGCTCTAGGTTCCATTGGTTTGTTCAGTGAACGGCGCCCAACACCCATGGACGTTGAAAACTTTCTGGCGCCATTGCGGAGTTTGCCGGCATTTAAAAATGCTTCGGTAACCGCTTATTCCCATAAGCCATTCGTCGGCATGTCGAGCTCGACANCGGCTGTCGCCGGTTTCCTTTTGCCGCTCCGCTCGGCAGCTGGGCTGAAACAGGCGAAAATCACGACCTACACGTACGCGCCGCTAGTCGGCATGTCGAGCTCGACAGATGCCTCGGGACGTACCACATGGTACGACTACGACGGTTTCGGGCGTCTCTGGCGCACGCGCGACCACTTCGGCAACGTTATGGAGGAATACAAGTATAATTACCGTCCCTAAAAGCTTGCGGCGATGAACACAAAGACACACAATGCGGTAAGCGTATGCCTGACGCTGATGATGGCTTTCTTATTTATGACCGGGGATGCCACGGGGCAGCTGGTACTGAACAAGGCGGGTGCTACCGGGGAGCACACAGCGCCCACGGGCATCACATTGGGTCCGGGCTTCCAGAGCACGGGGGATTTCCGGGCATACATCTCCCCGGCGGCTGCTGTGCTGGGCAA
>NZ_JBHRTA010000018.1:0-7013 GCF_042646065.1 Parapedobacter deserti | reverse complement strand
TCGGATTGTTCATCCCGTAATTGTAGGGCGACACATTGTCGAACGCTCCGCCAATGGATCCACGCTTTTCCCGACTACAAAATCATACAGCCTCGCGCCGTAATCTAATGACCTTGCGCGCATTTCCGACGTTCCGGCCGTTTTTCTTACAGCCGGATTTTGCTCTTCTCAAGGAACGGTTACACAACCAAAGATAGTTTTTTTACGGATCTATTGACTGTAAGGTTTAGTTTGTTTTTGAGTTCGTGCTTATGAAGGTTAGCCGTCCGTCGTAGCAAGGTAGCCTTCGAACGATAGGCCAGGCTACGCTGGATGATAAGCGAAATGCTGAAAATAATTGCTATTTTTGTAAAAGAGCATTGAACATATAAGTCATTTAAAAAGATATAGAAAATGAAGGTGATAGTTGAAATTCCTGATAATGAAGCAACTTTCGGAATGAAAGTTCTAAAAAGCCTTGCCTTTATAAAAAAAGCAAAACCTATGTCGATAGCTGGTGCTGAACTTTGGGATGACCTTAAAGAAGCCGCCGAACAGGTGCGTCTGCACAAACAGGGGAAACTCAAATTGAAAACCGCCCAGGATCTTTTGAATGAGTTATAACGTTATTCCTACCCATCGTTTTGAGAAAGAGTTAAAACGACTGGTTAAAAAGTTCCCCTCGTTAAAGAAAGAGTATGCCGTATTGATTACAGATATTTCCGAAAACCCCGAAACCGGAACCTTTTTAGGGAATAGCTGTTATAAAATTCGGTTAGCCATCGCTTCAAAAGGCAAAGGAAAAAGAGGGGGTGCAAGGGTAGTTACCCACTTATACATCGCTACCGAAACGGTTTATCTGCTTACCATTTATGATAAAGGCGAAAAGGCCGACCTAAAACCCAATGAACTTAATGAAATAATTGAAAGTCTGGAATTGGATATATCATAAGCCATTCTGGATTTGAAATCCTTTATCTAGCCCTCACGTTGACTATATCTGCATATTGTTTGGAAGGGGGCTGGCCGCCGTGAGCAGCGTATCATGAGAGGTGATAGGTATGTACGAACGGGGCGATGCCCTGCTGTCCATCGAGGTGGCAAGGAAGATAGCGGACAAACTCGACGTGTCGCTCGACTACCTGTCCGGAAAGACCGACAACCAGCTGGACGCAAGGACGCTCGACCGCACCCTCCAGGTCGACCGCGTCCTCCAGGTACAGAAGCTCCCCGAGGACATCCGCGAAAAGCTCTTCTACTTCATCGACATGTCAATCAGGGACAGCAAGGCCAAACAGGCATACGCACAGTAACGAAAAAGCCCGGCGCAAAGGGGGCTGTTACACAACAATGCGTCGGGCTTATTTATACGACTGGGGGATACCCGTCAAGAATTAAAGCAACCTTCAATGCTTTCGCACAGTATCATATCATTGTCTTTTTCAGATATCTCAGATAAATCACTATCGCAAGGATCGAAACTGATGTAAAAAAGCGTTCCCTTTTTAAGAAGTTTGTAAACCTCTACGTTATAAAAAACACGGTCAGACTGGTAATTAAACGCATATTCTTTTATTCTGGAAAAGACTATTTTCAGATACTTTTCGTCCCCATAAAGCAATTTAAAATCGACTTCAATTACAAGACTAAAATTAACCAAGTGCATTTTTATTCCTAAAATAGCTGAACTTAAAATGCTTATATCTGATGACAGTAAATTAAACAGTTTAGTGTCTTTGGCTATATAACTCATTGCTTCTAATTCGGATTATTATTGCGATTCTGCTGTCTTATCCTATCCTTTTCCGATTCATTCGGCTTAGGTTCCCTTCCCGGCTGTCTATCTGTTGGCTTCGGAACTTTAGGGTTTGTATTTGGCTTATGATCGTGCACGTGATCTTTCTGTTCATTTTTTGGAACATTTGGACCGTGTCCTTTATTATATTCTTTCTGAACGTTCCCATCGGGCCCATATACTTTTGTTGTGGTCCCCGGTTCATTGGTTCTAATGGTATTGGGTTCAGCTGTATCCGGCAACCGATTCTGCCGCCTTTTTCCTACTTCGCTATCTGCTGGCGATGCGCCGGAACTTTCTATTAAAGTTCTATAAAGCTCAATATTGGTCCTGGTATTATCCTGAACGGCAATATTCAGACTATTAAAATCCATGTCCTTGGCAGCATTGACCACAACCGCAGCACCTAATGTTACTGCTGCGGCTGTCACCACTTGGCGAACCGTCAGGGCCTCCAACACATATATAATCGGACACCAAGGACAATTACCATCCGGATCGGTTAGCTTAACCGGATTGTTCCAGGCATAGACATATGGTGATTTGTCTATCTGGTTGGGATGTTCGGCGAGTTTATCGACACTTCCCCCACCTCCCGATCACCGGGTCATAGAACCGTGCCCCGTAGTCTTACGACGTTCCGCGGATTTTTCGCGTTCCGGCCTTTTTCCTTACAGCCGGATTTCAGCTTGCTCAAAGAACGTCTTACCTTCCAAAGATAATGTTTTTGCGGATTGTCCGGCCACTGTTTTTTTCGGTTGTTTCCTGGCAATCAACCTTAACCTGCCCGCCGGAGGCTCTGTCTTTACTGCTTTCGGTTCGTGCTTTTAGGGTTAGCCGTCCGTCGCAGCAAAGGTAGCCCTCTAAGGACAGGCAGTCAAGGGCTTTCGCGGCATAAATGCTCGTTATTCGTTTTTAACTCATAAAAGAGAGGTATATATGGCTTTTGGGGATAGACTGGCATTTGCGCGCAAGCAGAGGAAAATGACGCAGGGTGCCCTCGGCGGGAAGGTCGGCACCTCCGGCGATATCATCGGCAAGTACGAAAGGGGCGAGAACATGCTATCGATAGACGTGGCCGCAAAGATGGCCGACGCCCTCGGCGTCACACTCGACTACCTCGTAAAGGACGGCGAGTACGAGCACATCGATAACGAGACGCTCAAACGGCTCAAGGAGGTGCAGGGGCTGGACAGCGACACCCGTGCCCATGTCTTCGCCACCATCGATGCCTTCATCAAGGCCGCAAGGCTCAAGAGCATCGCAGCGCTGTAAATCGAGTAGGAAGATAGGGATTATTTCCCTATCTGTCCTCTCACACCACCGTACGTACCGTTCGGTATACGGCGGTTCTTTAAGTTTTGATTCTAACCTTTTGGTAGTAGTCGGACAAAAACACATACCCTGCCTGCCTAAGTCTATTTATGGTAATAGTGGTAGCAAGGATAAAACTATTGGCAATGTGCCAATGACCTTTCCTTGTGTTCGCCCACTCCCTAGCTTTGGGTTTCTCGGCCCCAAGCTTGACTAGATTCGTCAGTTTGGTTCTAATTCGTTTCCATTGTTTCCAGATGACCATTCTGATTCTTCTCCTATACCATTCATCTACTCTTAGCAGAAGGCTTTGCATATCTGCCAACTTGAAGTAGTTCACCCAACCAATGATGTATTGACGGAGTGATTCCTTCCTGCGGTCATTGCCCCAGCCGTTGCTGCGTGCTGTCAGCTCCTTTAGTTTGGCTTTCATCTTTGACACACTTTTAGGGTGTATCCGTAACCTGCCCTCGCCTTTCGCTTTGTAAAACGAGTAGCCAAGGAATTTAATTTTGGATATGTACGCAACTTGGCTTTTCTCTCTGTTCACTTTCAAGAACAACCTATCCTCAATAAAGCGGATAATCGAACCCATTACACGCTCTGCACTTCGTTTGCTGCTACACAAGATAACCATGTCATCTGCATAGCGGACAAACTTATGACCTCTACGCTCTAACTCCTTGTCCAGTTCATTAAGCATGATGTTGCTCAACAGGGGGCTTAGTGGTCCTCCTTGAGGAACGCCCATCTCACTGGCCTCAATGTTGCCTCCTACCTGTACCCCGGCATTCAGGTATTTGTGTATCAGTGATACTACCCGTCCGTCTTTGATGGTGCGTGAGAGTACTTCTATCAGCTTGCTATGGTTCACCTTGTCGAAGAACTTCTCCAAGTCCAAGTCGACTGCATAACCATTACCTTCCGTGATGTAGTCTCTGCACTTCTTTAGGGCTTGGTGGGCGTTGCGCTTTGGCCTGAACCCATAGCTATGGTCGCTAAACTGTGGTTCGTATAAAGGCATGAGTATTTGGGCAATGGCCTGCTGGACTACCCTGTCAACTACTGTGGGTATGCCTAATTGCCGTTTCTGTCCGTTGTCCTTGGGTATCTCTACCCTGCGAACAGGATTGGGGCGGTATTTGCCCTGCAATATGGATGTTATTAGCTCATCCTTATGAGAAACAAGATAATCCTTAAGGGATTCGACTTCCATCTTGTCAACACCTCCAGCACCTTTGTTGCACTTAACTTGTAGGTAAGCTGCGTTCAGGTTTGATGGTGATAGAATGTATTCTAACATGCCATAACCTAATTGATTATCATCCGTGAGCTTGTTTTCAGTTATCCACATGAAAGTCTGCCCTCCCACTATACCTTCGGATGCCGTCCTATTCTTTTGCGGGCAGGTCTTTTCTTCAAAGATATTCTGCTCTCTTCCTTTCATGCGGTAACATTCATGCAGTTCTCACTACTTAAAGCTCAGCCCTTCCCTGATATAGTCGTTATCTGGTACTATGGCTTCGGCTGACTTCTCATGACTAGCTTTACTCCGTGCTTCTTACTCTGTTTCCGCACGTCCATGAGACCTCCCGTGGTAAGGCAACTCACTTTCACTCCATGTCCCCGCCTCATTTACACTCCAACGTCCGTGTAATCTTTGGACTTTGACTTGTTGTGCAGTCTTGTCCCATTGGATATGCCTGATGAGATTCGTGTTCCTCAGGGCAGAGTTTTGCCGCCAGCTTCCTTCAGATTCCACTTCGCAATGGACACCCTTGCTATTGGCTAGTGGTTGGCGATTACAAACCTCCACAGTGGACTTTCACCACCTAGTTAGTTACCATGCACGGCACACACAAAAAGCCCGGCGCGTTGAACGGCCGGGCTACCATTAAAGCCTTCAAGTTCTTTTAAAGAAACAGCTAAAAGCTATACCTCTTTCTGGCTTCTTCTAATGCGATATTTTTCAAGGCCGGGGCTCCCCCTCCGTGAAGTTCATTGTCCGGATAATACAATTCCCAATATCGATTATCGGATGGATCCAGATATAATTTCTGCCAACCACTGTTATCCGTCGCTACTTCGACTAAGTAATGGTTGACCAATTCATCAATCCGCTTTCCTTCTTCGTCTATTTCCACAGAAGCACCTACTTGCCTCAATGTACCTTTCAATAGCGTTTCGTTCGATTTAAGTTTTGTCATTGTACGATTCTGATTATTGCTCCGTTAGGGATTACTTGATTGGGTATCGTAAACTCTCTTGCTCCGCCGGCTGTTCGACCAAAACCCACAAAACCGGGGTTCGTTCTATTTATGGGAGAACTTAAGCCAATACGCGGCGTACTGAACTCAATTATTCTAAAGCCTGAAGTGCTATTAGGTATCGTCAACCTGTTTGCAATTTGGCTTGCTGAAAGCCCCGCTATATCATCTGCTGCTGTAACAAATACATCAGTGGCCCCGGGAGCACCTAAAGTACCGCTATTAACCTCGGCTGGGACGACTCTTGCTAATCGACTTGGAACGGGGTTACGCACACCATTGGCTCCTCTTGAAAACCAATTTGCAACCACTGGAGCTGCCTTTGACACAACTTTTCCTACCCCAGCTCCGGCTAATCCCCCGGCAGCCGTAGCTGCCGCTTCATCCATGAACCCGTCGGTCACCGGGTCGTATGACTTCTTCTCCGTAAAAGTGCCTTCCCCGAACACCGCGTTCCCCAATGAAGCAAGGGCATTGCCTGTGTTCTTGTGATACAGCTTCCCGCCCGTTTCCTCCAGTATGTTCAGGCGGTGTACACCTTCCGGAAGGTCTTTCCCTACATACGTCCACCCCTGCCTTGTCGTGGATTGGTCTGTCGCGTTCGTGTCGTCAAGGTAATTGCCGTACCTATCTTTTATCCAATCGAACGGCGCCATCCCATCCGGATCAATAAACCGCATCGGGTTGTTAAACCCGTAGCTGTACGGCGAATGCCTCCGCATCTGCTCGGAAAGTGGGTCCACACTGCCGAAACGCCCAATCACCGGGTCATAGAACCTTGCGCCGTAGTCGTAATACCCAGAACCGTCCTGCAGCTCCTTCCCGTTGTAAAGATAGCGGTTTTTCGGCGAAGGTATACTGCCCTGGTTGTACACCGTACCGAAGGGACGGTAGTCCCCCACGAACTTGGCCGTACCCGTGGCGTTTGACGAGAAGCCGCTCCGCGTGTTGCCCAGGTGGTCGCGCAGCACATAGTCGTAGATGCCCGAGGGAAGTATACGCCCCTCCTCCATGTGGATGGCGTTCAATGCACTGCCCTCCCACTCGATGCCGTCGATGTAATCCGTGGTGATGCCACCAACCACCGAACGCAGCTTCCGGCCCGTGGCATCGTACGTGTAGGTCGCCGACGTGCCCCCAACCGCCCGGGGAAGGTTCAGCTCGTTGTACGTAACCGACCGGTTCACCCGCCCGTCCAGCGTCATGTTGCCGTTGGCATCGTACTGGTACGATGCGCTGCCCCCCGTGACCGTCTGCAAACGGTTGCCCCCCGCAGCCGTGTATCCGTACGTNGGCTGATGTTTCCGTTGTACTGCCGGAAAGCAGCCGCCGAGGTGTCCTCGTAGAGCAGCGTCTGCTGGAACTTCGGCGACACCGTACCCTTAAGCCACCCCCGCGCGTTGTAGCTGTAATTGACCGACTCGGCAAACGTGCTCCCGTCCGTGCTGTGCAGCTGCTTGGTCCGCAACTGCCCAACCTCGTTGTAAACGTTGCGCGATACAAGCGTGCGCGTACCCGTGTTCAGCCGCTTCCAGGTATCCACCGGACGCCCGCGGTGGTCGTACGTATGCTCCGTCCTGACGGTGGCCGAAAGGCTCCCCCCGGCGTAATGACGCCGCGTGCTGTTCAGCACCTGCCGCGTGAAGCTGTACTCCGTG
>NZ_JBHRTA010000017.1:0-523 GCF_042646065.1 Parapedobacter deserti | reverse complement strand
GTTTTACGCCCACAAATAATATGATTATGAAGGAGCGTAGAGAGTACATGTTTACCCTTGTTCGTCAGTGGCGCGAGAGCGGTTTGACCCGGCAGGAGTTCTGCCTGCAGCATGGCATCACCCTGGGTAAGTTCAGTTATTGGATCAATCGCTGGAAAGAGGATGAATCTGGCGGGGATAACGTTTTTATTCCGATGGGTTCACCCGGGACGGCAGGTCATCCTGTTTTGTCGGTTGTTTATCCCAACGGTGTACGGCTGGAAGTGCCTTCGGCCGATCTGGGATTATTGTCCAGGCTGATTGCCCTTGCCTGATGTTCAGCCTGGGTTCCTCGCACCGTTATTACCTGTACGGTGGCCATTGCGACATGCGGAAATCATTTGACGGATTGTGCGGGCTGGTGTCCTCCGGTTTGGGCCGGGGGGCCACGGGCGGTGATGTGTTCGTGTTCCTGAACCGCCGCCGTACGCATATGAAACTGCTTCACTGGGAGCACGGCGGGTTCGTGCTGTATTACAAACGG
>NZ_JBHRTA010000016.1:0-258519 GCF_042646065.1 Parapedobacter deserti | reverse complement strand
GTCAACAAGCGCGTCGCTGTTGGCAACGATCTGGTTGTTGATGATCGAGACGATCTCATTGTACGTGTTGCTCGTGTTGTCCTGGATCTCCGTCAGCACGTCGCCTACAACATCAACCGTAACGGTCGTGCCGTCGGCGTTTACAATGGTATACGTGCCGTCTCCGTTGTCGGTGACCGTCGTCGTGTTGGCATCGAACGTCACCACCGTGCCGTCGGCTGCCGTATGCGTGAACGTGCCGTCACCGTTGTCAACAAGCGCGTCGCTGTTGGCAACGATCTGGTTGTTGATGATCGAGACGATCTCATTGTACGTGTTGCTCGTGTTGTCCTGGATCTCCGTCAGCACGTCGCCAACAACGTCGACCGTAACGGTCGTGCCGTCCTCACTGGTGTAGGTATACGTGCCGCCACCGTCGCCGACAAGCGTGGTAATGGTTTCGTTGGCCTTTACCAAGTCCTCAAAGCTGATCGTTTGCTTAGCCCCGTTTTCGTCTATATATGTAAATTCGTTGCCATCATAATTCACATTGCCACCGTATGACCGCGCGATCTCAATCAACTTGTTTTGCACGTTAGAGTCCGTTACGATTCGTTCGAAATGGCCAATTACACTAGCTGGAATATCGATCGTGACACCCGAACCTGGGATGATGTTGCCGCCGGCGTCTATTCCAGATTCGTTGTAGTAAGAATACGTTCCGTCACCGCCGTCTATCAACAAAGTCACCGTCTCAGTTTGCTGTACGATTTCCTGAAGGTTAACGACTTGCGTACTACCGCTTTGGTCAATATATGACAACTCAAAAGTGGTAGAATTATAAGAGATGTTGGAGCTATCGGTTGCGCCCACCAAGACCCATTTAGATCCGTCATTGTAATATATACCAGGAACTACATCGTTTGTCGTTGCAGTATTGAAGACCATCATTCCCGCCACATGGCTATTCAACGGTGCTGGATTGTTAACACCGACCAAGGCGACCCGCGTATGAAGCAACCCTTTGTTGGCACTTTCCAATTCCAGAATAGCATCTTCATTGGGCGAGACGTTGCCGTCTACTGTACCATCTTTCACTTTCTGTTGCGAAAACGCCGCTCCCATGACGAATACGGAAACAAGCGTGAGAAGTAATTTTCTACTCATTCTTAATTGTGTTAACATAATCAGCTTTTCGTTGATGTGCTAGTCACGCTAGCGATTGCAAGCAAACGTTATGATTGTGTGGACAAAACCTACTTTTCCGGCGATTTGCCGGGGTAAAGCATTTCCTAAAATGTTTTTATAGATCGATTCGTTGAGTGCTCCACTGTCTTTTTCAAATAGGCCAAATAGACGGCATAATGAAAGACTGTCGCATCGTTACGTTTGGTATCAACACTTGGTGCAAACTCTTCGGTTGTGATACAGCATGCGTATCAAAGCCTTCACATCACTTGGATTTTTCATAGCTTGAGGACCTAGACATAACTCTGCAGCTATAGGCAGGTTAACCGGAACAAGGGAGAATGTACCGGTTGCATAGAAATTAAATCTGCTGTTTGTAAAAGTAATCATGTCAGTCGTTTTCATAGGTAAGACCATACTGTAAAAGTACAGAAGAAATAAAGTGCCAGCGAAAATGCAGATACTCACTAATACTCACTTCAAAAAACTTCTATATAATCACCTCAAAATCAATTAAAAAAAATTAAAAAAAATAAAACAACCGCTATTGGATTTACGTTTTCTGTTCGAAGAATGGTAATGTGTACGGGACAAAGTTTCCTAGCTCGGTCTTTAAAGGCTAATAATCCACGCAACAAGGTCAACTCTACTGTCAAGTCCCAGTTTCTTTCTAATCCGGTACTTTCTATTTTCTATCGAGCGGACGGTGCAGTTTGTGAAATATGCAACTTCCTTAGTAGCAAATTGAAGATGTAGATACGCGCACAGTTCAAGTTCCTTGCCAATAAGCCTAGGCGCTTTCGTGAGCAGCTTATTGAGCACTTCCGGATATCGCTTTGAAAATTCTGTAAGAAATGCCTGGCTGCCATTTTTTGCCAGTGCAACCAGGTGTTCTAAATCGGGCAGATAATCTTTTTCGGAGTTGAGATCAAGGCTTTCGTTAACGGCACATTCACTTTTGCTTTTCGACATACGTTTCAATAAATAGATATGAACGATTAGATAATTTTCGAACCGCTTATAAAAATTTGACTTCTTCTACATGGAATTGCAAATCGAGACACTTATTTGCTAGATGTTAGAATAGAATATCGCTAGCAGGATAAAATATGCCTAAAGTTCCCGATTCGGCACTTCCCCCTGTACAAAGAAAATTTAAACATTTATTTTTTGAACAAATAAAATAGAAATATTACAACTACTCACATCGGTAAATCAGATGCCGAAAGTAATAAAAAACTTCGTCTACGATTAGAAAATAAACTAAATAGAATTAGAATTTATTTAAATAGCCTATCGTTTTGAGTTGATATTTAGGTAGATAACGGCCACCACTACGCTCCTCCCCCTACGAGGCGCATGTATGAGCGCGTTGGGAAAGTCAATAGCTACTGCGACTAAGTGCTCCATTTTTAGGCGTTTTTGTCGATATACGGTAGAAGAGCCTGTTCGACGCTCACAACAGTGCTTGAACCTGTACATGGTTACAGTAGATATACAAAAACCGGTTGTTGCGCTCGTCGAAAAAAAATAAAAAAGACTTTGCAAAGTGTAGTAAATACACTATCTTTGTACCATCATAATTTAGGTTTATAATTGGTTAGTAAAGGTTTCCATTCTCCCCGTTTGGAAACCTTTCATTTTTATCCCGTTAGCCAACGTCACAAATTTTAATCGCTTGCCGCAATGAGGTTAATGGGTTGGGGTGCTGAGGGATAAACTCCTGCGCCACAAAGCCCGTGAACCCAGTTTCCACAATAGCTTTCATTATGGCCGGATAATACAGCTCCTGTGTTTCGTCAATCTCATTTCTTCCCGGTACGCCACCTGTGTGGTAGTGCGCAATATACCTGTGATATTTGCGGATGGTAGCAATGACATCTCCTTCCATTATCTGCATGTGGTAGATATCATAAAGCAACTTAAACCGTTCGGACCCCACCTCATTACACAACGCCACCCCCCATTCGGTGGTGTCACATTGATAGTCCGGATGGTCGACCTTGCTATTCAGTAATTCCATAACCAGTGTTACACCATACTGTTCAGCAGTCTTCATTAGCCGCTTCAATCCGCGGGCACAGTTTTTAATACCTTGCTCATCATCCAATCCGCGCCGGTTGCCCGAGAAACAGATCAGCTGGCTGTACCCGGCAGCGGCCACCCTCGGAATCATGGCCGCATAGCCGGCTACGAGCTCATCATGAAGCCCGGGGTTGTTAAACCCCTCTTCAATGCCCCGGCCAGCGCCGTGCGATAGTGATGCGTATAAGCCATAACGTCGTAATACGGGCCAATCATCCGGGCCGACTAAATCGATAGCTGTGATTCCAATATCTTTTGCCGCCTTACACAGGTCGTCTAACGGAATAGACTGGTAACACCAGCGGCATACCGAATGGTTAACCTTTCCTTTAAGGGATGCAGGCAACTTCTTTCCGGCTGCCGAAAGTTGCTGCAGCATACTATTTCCTAGAACCGTGGTGGCAGCAGCGGCTTTTATAATAGCTCGACGCGAAAAGGTATGTGGCGCTGGTTTCATGATTCAAACATAACCAACATCCGGGGGATAAACAAACACAATATCAGCGCTTGCATTTCGTTAGTTCCCCCCGTGCACGGGTTTCCCTAGCATCATAAAAATTTTAAAAAAAAATTGGCAAAGTGTACGTAGTACACTATCTTTGTGTCGTCATAATTTAGGTTTATAATTGGTTAGTAAAGGTTTCCATTCTCCCCGTTTGGAAACCTTTCATTTTATATCGCCTATCGATAGCTGTTCCACCCTTTGCGCGAAGAAAGCGTTACTGTTCAGGATACACTGAAATCATTTGAAATGGCCAGGTAATCGGCCAGATCTTTGTTATTGACCCGTGCTTTTAATCCAGGAAACCGCGTTAAAAATTGCTTTTTACGCTCATTGTAAGGCATACGAACTAACTCGATACGGTCTGGCAAAAATTGCAGCCATTCGCACCACAACTGTTCGTAACATGCCGCCCACAACGGACCTCCGGACCTTAGCTGCAAGATAGCGCGGCGATCGAGCCCTAGTAGTTCGCAGTCTTCCAAGGCATAGTAGCACCGTCCAAGGATCGCGGACGGGGTAAAGAAGATACTGCTTTCGGGCAAAAGCCGCAAAATGGTAAAATCACCTGCCCCCGGCCAGCAAACACATTCCTTGATAAGCCCCTGGGCGACGAAATAAATGCCGCCGGGCTTCAACTCCAATCTATTTCCTTTGCTGGCAACTGCGCTGTGGAGATTACTGCACAGGGCATTCCATGCGTCGCCATGAAATGGGCCATACGGCGAAAGACGGCGCTTAAGTAGTTCTGTTGACACTTCCATCTGGGTGTTAATTGGTGAATGATCCGCATTACCTCCTTTTTTGACATGTTTTACCGTAGGTTTGTTTTTCCTTTTAAGTTCCTTTTGCCTATCCATGTCACCTACACGAGCGCACGAGCAATCTGGCACGCCGCGATCGGCGCCAAGAAGCGTGTGGTATCATGATATCGTTATTCCATCATTCAAGACCCAAAAGAAAAAGCATCTGTTTTGTCTCTATAACCATCCAAGTGCGAATATGTTTTATCCAAATTTTTTTAGTTATCTTTGGAAAAAGGAGGCAGGTTATGCAAACATATCCGTTTTTCAAGCCGTACGCATTATTTGATATTTGGCGATACAGCAAACTCAAAGGCAGCATCGGTGTAATTCTCCTTTTCTCCACGATCGGTCTTATTGCCCAGCAGAGCAAACTCGAAGAAAAGATAGCTGTAGACCAGCTACCGGTACCCAACGAAAACAAACAGCTGTTCTACCTCCAACGGGACCCCGACGAAAATACAGTTGTTTATCAGCTCAACATGGCGGACAGTGTGCCGGACCCCGAAGAGCCAGTAAACGTATATTGGATTCGCTATGCCGAAGGCGGTACGCGTAAGGAGCTTAATTTTGTGCAGCGCACGATGGCTTACGGCGTTAGCCACAAAGTACTGCCTAATGGGGATATCGAGTTGCGGTTAGCCGCGTATAAGAGCTTGCCCCTTCGGCTTTCCTTCTGCGAGAAAAACAAAAAATACGTGGTCTACGCATCCATCAACGGCCGGGATGCTATACTCGACCGCATCTTTGTACGAATCGACGGGGGAAGCACGTTTAGCCCCGACATCGCTTATTTTGAATTAAGTGGCCGGGACGCTATTACGCTGGCGCGGGTGACTAAACGGATCATACCATGAAAACGCTGATAATTTTTTGGTTTGTGGTGCTTGTAGCCGAGCCCGGCACTGCACAGGACGATGAGCGTCGCCGCAGGGCCATGGTAAGCAAGCAAATCGTCTCCCGCGGCGTGGATCACCGTGCCACGCTGGAGGCTATGCGCAAGGTGGAGAGGCATCTGTTCGTCCCATCAGAATACCAGCAAAACGCGTATGACGATTCTTCACTGCCCATTGGGCATGGCCAAACGATTTCTCAACCCTATATCGTCGCGTACATGACTCAGTTGCTCGACCCTAAACCCGAACACCGGGTGCTTGAAATCGGCACCGGATCGGGATATCAGGCGGCAGTACTGGCTGAAATCGTGAAGGAGGTATACACCATTGAAATCGTTGAAAGGCTGGGCAACCAAGCCAAACAAGTAATGGACCGGTTAGGCTACGACAATGTCACCGTCTCCATCGGCGATGGCTATAAAGGACTTCCGGATAAAGCTCCTTTTGATGCAATCTTATTGACCGCGGCGCCGGAGGAGATTCCTCCGCCGTTGATTGAGCAATTAAAGGAGGGCGGGAAATTGGTTGCGCCAGTGGGACCGCAAAATGCTGTGCAAACACTGGTCGTCCTAGAGAAGAAACAGGGTAAAATCTCCCGTCGGGAATTGTCTCCCGTACGCTTTGTGCCGTTTACTCGAAACTAGTAAATGATCGTAAATTTAAAGTCAAGCGGTCTGAAATGCTCCAACAATTCGCTGATGAGTGCATCACCGTATTTGATGTACAGCAATCCGAAGTTCTCTGAACGCTCCTGCAACACACCGCCCGGAAAAAGCTTTTCCTTGATACGGTCTATTTGAATCAGTGCATCTTCATGATTCCGCTTATCTGCTTTAAGCAATTTCTTCTCCAGATTGTTTATAGCCTTCCGTAGCCGTGCTTTTACGGCATCCGTACTCGGCCCTAAGCTAGGATCAATCTTATGTGCCCGCAACCTGAGCTTGCTGAAGATGGAATTGAGTTCCATCCATTCGTCGTTAAGATTCAGACGGTGTTTGGTGTGCCGTCGCACATACTCTTTTTTTAGTTCAGCGGTATCTTTGAAGACGCTCTTGAAGGTAAGGTCCAACCGGAGCACCTTTACAGCCATGTTGTCGTCTGTCACCATCGCTGAGTTGCGCAACACCAATATTGGGAAGTCTGTGCCGTAATGCTGGAAGCAGGATTTCAACTGCAACCAGTATACAATCTCGGCCCCTCCGCCGATATAAGCGAGATTGGGTAATATGATCTCCTGATAAAGCGGACGCATCACTACGTTTGGGCTAAACCGATCTGGATGATTGTTGATTTCTGCCCGTAGCTCTTCTTCGGAGAAATAAATACCCTGATGAAGGACCTCATACCGGCCGTCGCCGAGCCGAACAATACGCTCGCGAAACGTATTGGTGAGATAGAAAAAGTTGATCTCACGGGCATGGACCTGAACCGAAAACCCTGCTTGCTTAAGGGCCTCGGACGTGCCCTCAATGGCTTTATGGCTATGTTCTCCAATGATATCCTGTTCGATAACGGGGGCAAAACGCTGCTTGAGTAAAACGTCATCGGCATCCAAAACGACTAGACCATGTGCGCCAAACAACGCGTTGACGAGGTACCTGGTGGCGGCAGAGAGTTCGTCATGCTGCAAATAGGCTTCTTCCACCAGCTTCGCAAGCTTAGTGGAGTTGTCTGAAAGGCCAAGAAAACGCTGATATTGCCGCACCACTTCAACCATTCCGGCCGTTCTTGTCCTACCCGTGGCGCCATGTATGGTAGCGTCCCACACCAATCGCTTACCGTGCAGGCGGGTGTGGTTGATCTCCGCAAAGTCATGGTCTTCGGTAGCCATCCAATAAACCGGCACGAAGGTATAATCCGGAAAAGCCGCCTTCAGGTCGCGAGCAAGCTTGATGGTGGTGACTATTTTGAAGATGAAATAAAGCGGTCCTGTAAAAATGTTGAGTTGATGGCCTGTAGTAACAGTGAACGTACGCTCATTCAGCAGCGACTCCACATTCGAGGCGACCGCAGGCCAGTCGTTCAACGCCTTTCCATACTGACGGCGCAGACTGTGTACCAATACACCTCGGTCAGACTTCTCTGTCTTGGTCTGTAACTGCTTCGCGAAACCGTTCATATCCGGCCTGTTACCCGCAAAAGGGGCAAGCGCTGGGTCGCCGTCCAGATAGGCCAACAGTGTCTGGGAGAAGCTGTTCGTATCTTTATAATCTATATAAGTCGCCTTCATTGGTAAACAAAGATAGTGCATGCCCCCAAAAACAGCGATTGATAACGATTATTTGACAATCGTTCCATACAAGTCGAAATCTTCCGCACGATCTATGCGCACCTGTGCAAAGCGACCCACCGTTGCGAAGCGGTCTGCTGTCGGTATGAGCACTTCGTTATCCACCTCGGGCGAGTCGTATTCTGTACGGGCCACAAAGTACTGTCCCTCTACTTTATCTACCAATACCTTGTAGGTATTCCCCACTTTGGCTTGGTTAATATCGTAGGAGATGCTCTGCTGAATTTCCATAATCTGTTCTACACGTGCAGCTTTTTGCTCTTCTGGCACATCATCGACCAAGCTGTGCGCATGGGTCTTTTCCTCGTGCGAATAAGTAAAGCAGCCGAGGCGATCGAAGCGTGTGCTGGCCACCCATTGCCGTAATTCCTCAGCATCCTTTTCTGTCTCGCCGGGGTAGCCGCAAATGAGCGTGGTGCGGAGTGCGATGTCAGGCACGCGATCCCGGATAGCATTGACGAGATCGATGGTCTTCTGCTTCGTAATGCCACGGCGCATCGACTTGAGCATGCTGTCGCTGATGTGCTGCAAGGGCATATCAAGGTATTTGCAGATGTTGCTGCGTTCATTCATCACGTCAAGGATATCCATAGGAAATCCAGAAGGGTAGGCATATTGCAGCCGTATCCATTCAATGCCTGCGACATCAGAAAGACGACGAAGTAAGTCGGCAAGACTGCGCTTGCCGTAGCGGTCAAGCCCATAATAGGTAAGGTCTTGCGCAATAAGGATAAGTTCTTTGGTTCCGTTTTTTGCCAGGTGCTTGGCTTCATCTACCAAGCTTTCCATAGGCTTGGACACATGCTTGCCACGCATAAGCGGGATGGCGCAAAATGAACACGGACGGTTGCACCCTTCAGCAATTTTAAAATAGGCGAAGTGGGAGGGTGTGGTGAGCATACGCTCGCCGAGCAGTTCATGCTTATAATCGGCTCCAATGGTACCCAACAGCTCCGGCAGGTCGTTGGTACCGAAATAGGCGTCAACATTGGGAATCTCCGCCTGCAATTCAGGTTTATACCGCTCGGAAAGGCAGCCGGTTACGATTACCTTGCCTACTTTGCCTTCATCCTTAAGCGCGCTGTATTGAAGAATTGTGTCAATGGACTCCTGTTTGGCATTGTCTATAAAGCCACAGGTGTTGATGACTACGATGTCATCAGCCTGTATGTTACTGGCTTCATGTACCACCCGTATATCATTACCTTGCAATTGACCCATGAGTACTTCACTGTCATGAATATTCTTTGAGCAGCCAAGTGTAACCACATTTACACGGGGGTTACCAACCGCGGGAGATAGTTTGGATTGTTTTGTTTTCATGGTATGCGCGTCTTCACTTGAATAGCGAATCCACAAACTCCTTTTTGTTGAATAACTGGAGATCGCCCACCTTCTCGCCTACACCGATATATTTTACCGGAATCTTGAACTGGTCTGAAACACCAATGACTACGCCACCTTTAGCAGTGCCGTCAAGCTTCGTGAGGGCTAACGCATTCACGTCAGTGGCTTGCATGAATTGCTTGCACTGTTCGATGGCGTTCTGTCCGGTAGACGCATCAAGCACCAATAAGATCTCATGTGGAGCGCCGGGCACCACTTTATGCATCACCTGCTTGATTTTAGTAAGTTCATTCATCAGGGCGACCTTGTTGTGCAGCCTCCCAGCAGTATCGATGATCGCTACGTCATCGCCGTTCGACACGGCAGACTTCACCGTATCATATGCTACGGAAGCGGGATCTGATCCCATCGCCTGTGCAACAACGCGCACGCCGACACGCTCGCCCCAAAGTTTGATCTGGTCTACCGCTGCAGCCCGGAACGTATCAGCGGCCCCTAACACCACTTTACTTCCTGCTTCCTTTAACTGGTAAGCCAGCTTGCCAATCGTCGTCGTCTTACCCACGCCGTTGACGCCTACCACCATAATGACATAAGGGCGGTGTTCACCATATTCGAAATGCTCGAAATCCGAGCTGTTGTTTTCGGCAAGCAGCGCCTGTATTTCGTCTCGCAGGATAGCATTAAGTTCGGATGTGTTGACGTATTTTTCCCGAGACACCCGGGTCTGAATGCGCTCTATGATCTTGAGCGTCGTGCTCACACCCACGTCAGACGTGACCAGCACCTCTTCCAGGTCGTCGAGTACCTCATCGTCAACGGTGGATTTGCCCACCACTGCCTTGGTAATCTTGGAGAAAAACCCTTCTTTAGTTTTCTCCAGCCCTTTGTCAAGCGCTTCCTGTGCCTCGGGTGTTTCTTGTTTCTTCTTTAAAAAATCAAATAGTCCCATAGCTGTTGCCGCTAAGTTATAACCATAACAAAAAAGCCCTTCCGGTAGACCTCCGAAACGGCTTCTCTTAATGCCACTAGCACAAAATTACTGCTCAACCGATTCAATAACGGCTTCACGGGCCACCTCGATGGCTTCTTTCACGTGGTCGTTGTGTGCAATTAGTTCCTTGAAGGTGTATGCACCGGTCTTTGGAGATTTAACCGCGGTGATGACCTTGGTGTAATCTTTGCCTTTACCGGTTTTGAGCGATGCTACTGCTTTCTTTGCCATGTCTTTCTATAATTTATGCAGCTTGCTACCTGAAAGCTACTGCCGAGTTATTTAATCTCTTTGTGAACGGTAACGCGCCTTAATATGGGATTGAACTTCTTCAATTCCAACCGTTCGGTCGTATTTTTTTTGTTTTTCGTGGTAATATACCGCGACATACCGGGGAGACCGCTTTCCTTGTGCTCGGTACATTCCAAAATCACCTGTACCCTATTTCCTTTTTTAGCCATTGCTTTACTCTATTATCATCTGCCGAAATCGGACAGACAGTATTCCGAATTAAACGTATCCTTTTTTGATAAACTTATTGATCACGGCCGTAATACCGTTTTTGTTGATGGTCTTTATCGCTGAGGTGGATACTTTCAGGGTAATCCAGCGGTTTTCCTCGGGAATGAAGAACCGCTTGGTCTGCAAGTTGGGATAAAACTTGCGCTTCGTCTTCATATTTGAATTGGAAACGCTGTAACCGTTCATCGCCCCTTTTCCTGTTAAATCACAAACTCTTGACATGATCGTATGCTTTATTATCTAATATAAATGCCCTTTTCGCAAAGAGCTTGCAAATATCAGCATTTGTTTTCTATTTTACAATTTTTTTTTGAATTGAAAAAATGATCCAGTATTAGTTTGCTTACTGCAAGGCACGAGTCGACCCGCGTATACCAGCCAATCGTTCAGGAAAAATCATTACCTTTGTACTGAGTATTGGTTACATCCGTTAATATTTTATAAAGCACCTAACCATGAGCACAGAAAGCAAGAGGCAACAACGATTTGCGGGAGTCATACAGCAGGATATGGGAGAGCTCTTCCAGCGGGAGGGCAGCGCATGGGCACCGGGCGCCTTTATCACCGTCACACGTGTACGGGTGACCCCGGATTTGGCCCTCGCACGGGTGTATCTGAGCTTCCTTAATACCAAGCAGGCCAAGGAAGATTTAAAACTTATCAAATCTCACGCCAACGAAATTCGCTACAAATTAGGAGTTCGCATCAAAAATCAGGCGCGCATCGTACCACAACTCGAGTTTTTCCTTGATGATACCAACGAATATGTAGAGCACATGGACAAACTTTTCGACGAGATAAGCAAGGAGCCGCGGCAACCCGAGTAAATTGGGCGATTTTCGAACCGGATGATTTTCCAACTGGACATACACGACATCCGCTTTCCCGACCCGCAGCTGGCTGAACCGGACGGCCTGCTCGCCATCGGCGGTGATTTGCGTCCCGAACGACTCGTGGAAGCGTACCGCCAAGGCATCTTCCCCTGGTTTAATGATGATACACCGATATTATGGTATTCGCCGCATGAACGGTTTGTGCTGTTCCCCGACGAATTGAGGATCAGTAAGAGTATGCGGCAACTCCTGCGGTCAGGGCGTTTTCAAATAACTTACGACCGAGCTTTCGCGGAGGTGATAGCCGCATGTGCCAGCCAGCCCCGGCGCGGACAACAGGGCACCTGGATAACGAAAGATATGCAGGAGGCCTATTGCAAACTCAATGAAATAGGCGTTGCACATGCCGTGGAAACGTGGCGCGGCAGCGAGCTGGTGGGAGGGCTGTATGGCGTGGCGGTCGGGCAGGTGTTCTGTGGGGAAAGCATGTTCAGCAAAGCGGCCAACGCTTCCAAAGCGGCGCTGACCGACCTTTGCCTTTCCGGAAGTTACCGCATGATCGATTGCCAGGTGTACACCGACCACTTGGCATCGCTGGGGGCGCGGCTAATCCCCCGGGCGACATACCTATCATGGTTAAACAATGGCCAAAATTAGAGAAAACCGCTATGCCTTCTTTTCGAGGACCCAGAAGTTATTGAACCCCACCCCGCTTTGCAATTCCAACAATTGTTGCTGTAGCATCTCTAGTATTGCGAGAAAATTGTAAACGAGCTGCACCTTGTTTTCAGAGTTTTTTACTATGGTGCCAAAATCGAGCTTTTTGTTGATCGCTACCAGCGAGGCTATCGCTTCCTTCTGCTGTTCAATGGTGTAAGGATATCTAACCACCGTATGCCGTACTTCGTTGTTCCGCTTCACATAATGGTACATCAGCTTTTCATACACCATCATGAGTTTATACAAATCAAAGGTGGCCAACTCTTCGCCTTGGCCTGCGAACTCCCCTGCGGCGCGCAGATCCGTTAGAATATTGCCCCGTTTAAACTGCATCAGCCGCCGCTCTTCCAAAATACGCAGCTCGTCTGACACTTCCTTGAACTGTTTGTAGAGCACCAGCTTCTGCACAAGGTCCTGCTTGGGGTCAATTTCATTGCCCTCCTCATCCAGTTCGGGCCGCGGCAACAGCATCTTTGCCTTGATGCGCATCAGTGTGGCAGCTACGAAAATAAATTCGCTGGCCAACTCCATATTGAGCGCTTGCATATGCTGTATGTAGTCCAAAAAATCGTTGGTAATCCTGGCAATGGGGATATCATGTATATTCAGCTCATCGCGTTCGATGAAAAACAATAGTAAATCAAACGGCCCCTCAAACTGCGGGAGCTTTATTTCATACCCTTCTGCTTGCACTCAACAAAAGTAAGAAATGGCTGTTATTTATAACGGTTGGGATCGTTGTTTCTTCACAAAGAAGCGTAAAAACTCTTTATAATATAAAGAATCAGACATTTGCAAAGAAAGATTAAAGATGTAGGAAATAATCGACAGGGCGTATCAATAATTATTGTTTACTTTGTATCAGTTTTTCAAACCGGACATTATGGAGATTGAAGCCGGAGAGCTACTCAAACGCATAAACACACCCGCCGACCTGAAACGGCTTGACCATGCCGATTTGGTGAAGCTGTGCGGCGAGTTACGACAATACATAATCGACACCGTATCGGTTCACGGAGGGCATTTTGCAGCCAGCCTTGGCGTAGTGGAGCTGAGTGTGGCGTTGCATTATGTACTCAATACACCCTACGACCAACTGGTTTGGGACGTCGGCCATCAGGCATATGGACATAAGATATTGACCGGTAGACGAGAGGTGTTTCATACTAACCGCGTGCTGGGTGGCATCAGCGGGTTCCCGAAGCGTGCCGAAAGCGAATATGACTCGTTTGGCGTGGGCCACTCATCTACTTCCATTTCTGCGGCATTGGGTATGGCAGTGGCTTCACATTACAAGGGCGAAACCGACAGACAGCACGTCGCTGTCATCGGCGATGGCGCGATGACAGCCGGAATGGCCTTCGAAGCACTCAACCATGCCGGCATCGAAAAATCAAACCTCCTGGTCATCCTCAATGATAACTGCATGTCCATCGACCCGAATGTAGGGGCACTGAAAGAATACTTGACCAGCATCACTACGTCAAAATCATGGAACCGATTCAGGGACGATATTGGCCATGTGCTGGCTAAAATATCTGAAATAGGTCCCGACGCGCTGGGCATCGCCAAAAAAATAGAGAAAAGCATCAAGGGCACACTGCTTAAAAACAGTAACCTATTTGAATCGCTCAACTTCAGGTATTTCGGTCCTGTGGATGGACACGACATAAAGCGGCTGGTGAATACGCTGGACGACCTGCGCGATCTCCCAGGCCCCAAACTGCTGCATTGCATCACCGTAAAAGGTAAGGGCTATGCGTTGGCCGAAAAGGACCAGACTACCTGGCATGCTCCCGGATTATTTGACAAAATCACCGGGGAAATCAAGAAATCCAAAACAGAGAAACCTGCTGCGCCGAAATACCAGGACGTTTTCGGTCATACACTGGTAGAACTAGCGGAGGCCAACGACAAAATCATGGGCATTACGCCAGCTATGCCCTCGGGCTCTTCCATGAACATTATGATGAAGGCCTTACCGGACCGCGCTTTTGATGTGGGTATTGCCGAACAGCACGCGGTAACATTTTCTGCCGGTCTGGCGACTCAGGGCATGGTGCCTTTCTGCAATATTTACTCCAGTTTCATGCAGCGGGCCTATGACCAGGTCATACATGATGTGGCTATCCAAAATCTTCATGTGGTTTTTTGTCTCGACCGAGCAGGTATCGCCGGTGCAGACGGCCCCACACACCACGGAGCCTATGACCTCGCGTACATGCGGTGTATTCCAAATCTAGTGGTGTCAGCGCCCATGAACGAGGAGGAATTGCGCAACCTGATGTATACCGCCCAGCTGGATGGAGCAGGCCCATTCGTCATACGCTACCCGCGTGGGCAAGGGGTAATGCCCGACTGGCGAAGACCGCTCAACGCTATACCGATAGGCAAAGGCCGCAAAATATCCGATGGGGAAGAGCTCGCGTTGCTCAGCATCGGCCATATCGGGAATGAAGCAGTCAAAGCCTGCGTTTTGCTCAACGGGGAAGGAATATTCCCGGCACACTACGACCTGCGTTTTGTAAAGCCGCTGGACGAAGATCTGCTGCATGAGGTTTTCCGCAAATTCAAGAAAATCATCACCATCGAAGACGGCTGCATCCAAGGCGGCATGGGTAGTGCTGTGCTCGAGTTTATGGCAGATCACGGCTATCAATCAACGGTAGTACGTCTGGGCATCCCCGACGAAGTGATTGAGCACGGCGAACAGCAGGAGCTTTGGTCCCTCTGCGGTTATGACCACCACGGCATCTGCGATGCCGTACGGAAAATAACCGTAAGCCGCAAAACGGACAGCCTTGCGGGCTAATGCGTTTGTAGCCTCCTGCCTTCTAATCCCGGGCATTATTTACTAATTTAGCCGCCAATACCGCTTCGGTGTTATATTTTGTTTTCGGAACAGCGCATTATGAATTTAAAAAAGTTATGCTTCGTTTGTTGTGGGATATTCCTACTTTGTGTCTATGCAAACGCACAGCAGCCTATTTCTAAACCAAAACTGGTTGTCGGCCTCATGGTCGACCAAATGCGTTGGGACTACCTTTACCGCTTCTATGATCGCTATGGAGAAGGTGGCTTCAAACGATTGTTGAACGAAGGGTTTTCGTGCGATAACACATATATCGACTACGTTCCCACATACACGGCAATCGGTCATAGTACCGTTTATACTGGTAGCGTTCCGGCCATACACGGTATTGCCGGCAATGATTTTATTATCCAGCAAACGGGGCGGCGGATGTACTGTACGCAAGATGACAACGTGAGTGGCGTGGGCACCGACAGAAGTGAAGGCAAACAGTCTCCCCGCAACCTGCTCACCTCTACCATCACCGACCAGCTCAAACTGGCTACCAACTTTCGCTCAAAAGTCATTGGTATCGCTATTAAAGACCGGGGAGGCATCCTTCCCGCAGGACATTTTGCCGATGCGGCCTACTGGTTTGAAGGCAATTCCGGGGACTGGATTTCCA
Organism: Parapedobacter deserti; assembly: GCF_042646065.1. Classification (NCBI taxonomy): domain Bacteria; kingdom Pseudomonadati; phylum Bacteroidota; class Sphingobacteriia; order Sphingobacteriales; family Sphingobacteriaceae; genus Parapedobacter; species Parapedobacter deserti. The sequence continues at coordinate 242,884 of NZ_JBHRTA010000016.1, read as the reverse complement.
GCACCTTCTACATGCAGGAATTGCCCGAATGGGTAAAAAAATTCAATGCGCAAAAACTGACCGAGAAATACCTGATGCAAGACTGGAATACACTTTATCCTATTGACACCTACACGCAAAGCATCGAGGACGATAATCACTATGAGGCGACCTATCTTGGAGAAGACGCCCCTGTGTTTCCTAAAAAACTCAGTGCGCTGGTCAAAGACAACGGTCTCGGTCTGATCAGTACAACGCCTTTTGGCAATACACTTACCTTGGACTTGGCCAAGGCCGCTATCGTTAACGAGCGACTTGGGGATAATCCGGGTGGCTTTACAGACATGCTCTGTCTGAGCCTTTCTTCTACTGATTACATCGGCCATCAGTTCTCGGTCAACGCCATTGAGATCGAAGACACGTATCTCCGCCTGGATAAAGAATTGGAAGCATTCTTTGCTTTTTTGGATGAAAAGGTGGGTAAAAACGAATATACCTTATTTCTCACGGCCGATCACGGCGCTTCGCACAATCCTTTGTTTTTCTTAGATAAACGGGGCAATGCGGGCTACTTCGACGAGCGCAATGCGCTGGCGGGCCTGAATGCACTACTCGACGAAAAGTTCGGAAAGCCGAAAATTGTACGCAGCTTGATGAACTACCAGGTACACCTCGACTATGAGGCGCTTGAAACCAACGATCTCGACGAAGAATCCGTTAAGGAAACGGCCGTCAAGTTTCTGCGCAAGTTGGACGGTGTGGCGTTCGTAACCGACATGGAAAAAGCTGGGACATCGAGCATTCCCGCCCGCATCCGTGAACGGATTGTTAACGGATACAACTCCAAACGCAGCGGATGCATACAAATTATCCTCGAGCCGCAGTGGTACAGCGGCTCGCCCCGTTCTCGTGGCACCACCCACGGCACATGGGCGTCTTACGATGCGCACATTCCACTGGTCTGGATGGGCTGGGGCATCAAACACGGTGTCACCAACCGCACAACACATATGACCGATATCGCATCCACATTAGCCGCACTGCTTCACATCGAGGAACCGAATGGAAACATCGGACAACCGATAGTGGATTTGTTGGAATAAGCATTGCGCTCAAAGGCTGAATAACCGTATCCACTTCGATGTTGACCAAATCCACCTTCAGACTCCTCTGCACCATAGGCATTGCCGTAAATGCGATCGGTCTGTTTACAGGCGTAATGATGATCGATGGCGCGCTCTACGCCCTCATCGCGAAAAACATGGTGCTGAGTGGTAATTATCTTTTCCTTACGCTCCATGGATTCGACTGGCTCGATAAACCGCATTTCCAGTTCTGGTGCACCGCGCTTAGCTACCATGTGTTTGGTATCAATGACTTCGCTTACAAATTTCCCGCGTTCATTTTCTGGCTCATTGGGGCATGGTACACTTATTTGCTGGCCGACAAGCTATATGGCAGGAAGGCGGCGCAGGTCGGCGTATTGGTTTATCTCAGTTCCTTGCACCTGATCCTCTGCAACTCGGCTGTCAATGCCGAACCTTACCTAACCGGGATGATCATCGCCTCCGTCTATCATTTATATCGGGTATATCAACGCGGTTCGTTTGGTCAGCTGGTTCTCGGCGCATTGTGGGCTTCAATGGCCGTAATGACTAAAGGAATATTTGTGTTGATCCTTATTGGAAGCGGTTTCATGGTGCTGTGGATAATCCGGAAAGAGTGGAAGCAATTCCTTAATTACAGGTGGTACGTTGCCTTCGCATTCGTCCTGCTGTTCATTCTACCAGAACTGTATAGCCTCTACAGCCAGTTTGACGCAAGGCCCGAGGTGGAAGTCTTCGGGCGGAAAAACGTGTCGGGTCTCCGCTTTTTTTTCTGGGATAGCCAATTCGGGCGTTTTTTTAATACCGGCCCCATAACAGGGCACGGCGATCCGTTCTTTTACCTGCACACAGTTTTGTGGGCCTTCCTGCCGTGGTCGATCCTGCTCTTGTTTACGGTCTATTTTTCCGTTAACAGATGGAAGGGCATCGCGCCACACCCGCTGTTATGGGGCGCAGTCTTCGTTCCGTTTCTCATGTTTTCGGCCTCCGAATTTCAACTGCCTCATTACCTGAATGCGCTCTTTCCCATGATGAGCATCTGGGTAGCCCAATTGCTGGTTAGCCTCGATCGATTGCCTGCCTCTCATGTGATACACCGTGTGCAATGGTATTTGGCTGCCGTACTCATTCCGGCACTTTGCGCCTTGACATTCCTGTTTCACGACCGCGGCTGGATGGGATTTGTTGGAGCCGTTGCGGTTGCAGGTGTAGCGGCATTCTTTTTTTTCCGGCGTCCGTCGGTGATTAACACGTTAGCCATTAGTTACAGCACAGGGATTTTGATCGGTGTCTTCTATGGGGCGTATCTTTATCCCGGGCTATTGGCATACCAAGGGGGAAGCGCCATGGGTGATTACATCAACACACACTTAACGAGAGGTCCCAGAGCAGATCGCTTGTATGTGCTGGATTTGGATATCCGGAATTTTACATTAGGGTTCCGGAGCGATATCCCGTTGCAGGCGATCAGGTCTGCCGAACAGTGGGATGCAGTGCTCGACGGAAGCCTGCTGGCCGTGGCGGATCTGCGGCTGAACGAGCTCCCCGACGCGTATAAAATAACCGAAATCGCTACGTTTTCCGACTATCGGGTAAGCCGGATTACGCCAAAATTCTTTTATTATCGAACCCGCGAGGCACAACTTGGCAAGTTCCACCTCGTACGGCTGACCAAGAAACCAGCCGGGCCGGATTCGGATTCCAGTCCGCCGAAAACGGCGGATTAGAAAAATTAAAATTCCGGCCAGGGCATTATGGTCAGCGCTCGATACTAAAAAAATTATCCGTACTTTTGTGTTCGTCCGTTCGATAGCCGGCGGACTTGTATATCCCATATATGAATACAGCAACGCTCGACCCCAAAACACATATCATCATTAAAGGTGCACGTGTACACAATCTCAAAAATGTGGACGTAGCCATTCCCAAAAACAAACTCGTGGTCATCACAGGCATGTCCGGCTCGGGAAAGTCTTCGTTGGCCTTCGACACGCTTTATGCGGAGGGGCAACGCCGCTATGTGGAAAGCCTTTCGTCTTACGCCAGGCAGTTTATGGGGCGGATGAGCAAACCGGAGGTGGACTACATTAAAGGTATCGCACCGGCCATCGCCATTGAGCAACGCGTAATCACCAGCAACCCACGTTCTACCGTGGGAACCTCCACCGAAATCTATGATTACCTAAAACTGCTCTATGCCCGTATCGGCCGAACATACTCTCCCGTTTCCGGCGGGCAGGTAAAGAAGGACACGGTAACGTCGGTAACCAGTTTCGCTACCAAGCTACCCAATGGCACGGTGACGACCATTACTGCACCCTTGCACCCCACCAACAACCGTAAGCTTAAAGAAGAACTGGCCATCCTGTTGCAAAAGGGGTTTGTACGGGTCATTCACCAAGGCACAATACATAAAATCGAGGCCCTGCTGGAAGACCCGGCGGTTGAAAACCGGCCGGCCAAACTTGGAGATCTCCTGATTGTGATTGACCGCATTGCGATAGACGGCGAGGAAGATACAGCCAGCCGCATTGCAGATTCTGTACAGACGGCTTTCTTTGAAGGAAAAGGCGATTGCCACGTAGATGAAAACGGAACGGTTCACACGTTTTCTGACCGCTTCGAATTAGACGGCCTTACGTTTGAGGAGCCAACACCCAATTTTTTCAGCTTCAACAACCCCTACGGTGCATGCAAACGCTGCGAAGGATATGGCCGCATCATCGGCATAGACCCAGACCTGGTTATTCCCGACAAAAGCCGGTCAATATACGATGGCGCCATTGCACCGTGGCGCGGCGAAAAAATGGGTGAATGGTTACAGCGGCTATTGCGCACATCGACCCGGTTCGACTTTCCGATTCACCGGCCTTATCGCGATCTCACCGATGCCCAAAAGGAATTACTCTGGACGGGAAACCAATATTTCGATGGGCTGAACCGGTTCTTTGAAGAGCTGGAAACGCAGACCTACAAAATACAGTACCGCGTCATGCTATCCCGTTACCGGGGGAAAACAGATTGTCCCGAATGTAAGGGTACGCGCCTGCGCAAAGACGCGGCTTATGTGAAAATAGCCGGAAAATCCATTTCAGATGTGGTGCTGATGCCCCTTGATGCCGCGCTGGATTTCTTTCGAAGCCTCCAATTGCCGGAAAACGACGCCAAAATTGCGCAGCGCCTGCTTACGGAGGTTTGCAACCGCCTGCAGTACCTCACCGATGTAGGGCTGAGCTACCTTACGCTCAACCGGCTTTCGAACACCCTGTCGGGGGGCGAATCTCAGCGCATCAACCTCGCCACCTCACTGGGCAGCTCGTTGGTAGGCTCAATTTACGTGCTCGATGAGCCGAGCATCGGATTGCACCCCCGGGATACCCAACGCCTCATCAGCGTGCTCAAATCCTTGCGTAATGCAGGAAATACCGTGCTGGTTGTTGAGCATGAGCAGGAGATGATGCAGGCAGCCGATTACCTCATCGACATCGGACCAGAGGCGGGCGTGAACGGCGGCCGATTGATATTCGATGGCACCTATGAAGAGTTGCTGAAGGATACCAAAAGCCTTACCGGCAAATACCTGAGTGGTAAAGACCGAATTCCGGTGCCTGCAAGCCGCCGAAAATGGCACGACGCCGTGGTCATCAAGGGAGCGCGTGAAAATAATCTTAAAGGCATCGACGTGCGGTTCCCACTCAATGTCTTTACCGTCGTAACGGGAGTTTCAGGATCGGGAAAGACGTCCCTCGTAAAGCGCATCCTTTACCCTGCGCTCCAAAAAGCTCTTGGTAATTATTCGGGCGAACAAACTGGTTTATACGACGGTATCGAGGGCGACATCCAGCGGGTGGAGCGCGTCGAATTGGTAGATCAAAATCCCATCGGCCGCTCGTCGCGATCCAATCCGGTAACCTATGTAAAGGCATGGGACGAAATCCGTACGTTGTACAGTGCCCAGCCTGCGGCTAAAGCCGCGGGACTGAAACCCGCCGCATTTTCCTTCAACGTGGAAGGTGGACGCTGCGAGGCATGTCAAGGAGAAGGCGAAGTGAAAATCGAAATGCAGTTTATGGCGGACATTGTGCTTCCCTGCGAGTCATGCGGAGGCAAACGCTTTAAACAACACGTCCTCGACATCACGTGGAAAGAGAAAAATGTTTCGGATATCCTAGAGCTCAGCGTAAGTGAAGCGCTTGATTTTTTTACGGATCAGCCCAAGATATTGGCTAAGTTGCAACCACTCGCAGACGTAGGGCTCAGCTACGTGAAACTCGGTCAGTCGTCAAGCACGCTGTCCGGCGGCGAAGCCCAGCGCATCAAACTGGCATCTTTTCTAATTAAAGGCAACCAGAGCAAAAACACGCTGTTTATCTTTGACGAGCCCACCACCGGACTCCATTTTCACGACATCAAAAAGTTGCTGAACTCATTCAGTGCACTTATCGCGCAAGGCAATAGCATACTGGTCATCGAACACAACATGGACATGATTAAAAGCGCTGACTGGATTATCGACATCGGGCCGGAGGGCGGTGACCAGGGCGGCGACCTTATATTTGAAGGTACCCCCGAAGCGATGACAGAAAATGCGGATACTCATACAGCACAGTTCTTGAAAGCGTATTTGCATTCATAACATCTGCATAGCAGCCACAACAACGGAATGGATCATGGCTCAAGATAGGCCCGGCAGATCTTACTCTTACTACTCATACCTTAATGCCTCCACCGGGTCAAGCCGGGAGGCTTTTGACGCAGGATAATACCCCGAAATCATTCCTACGCCGACACAAACCACCACACCCAGCGTGATCCAATTCCAGGGGACGATAAAGCTGGCCCCCATCACGACCGCAAGAATATTGCCGATTAATATGCCCAGGAATATTCCGGCAAAGCCCCCCATTAGGCATATCACCACCGCTTCGGTGAGGAATTGACGGCGGATAACGCTCGGCGTGGCGCCAATGGCTTTCCTGATTCCGATTTCGCGAGTGCGCTCTGTCACGGAAACCAACATAATATTCATCAACCCGATTGAAGCCCCAATAAGCGTGATCAGCGCAATGACGATAGCTCCCAGTGTGACATAGGTCAAACTTTCAATCAATATTTGGGCGACAGCATCGCTCTTGGTGATTTCGAAATTAGTCTCCTGCCCTACCCTGGCGCCACGGATATTGCGGAACAATGCCGTAGCTTCGCCGATCGCCGATTCGATTTGCTGCGGATTGGACGCCATCACCGTGATGGTATACGAAGGAGTGCCCAACGCCATCACAGAGCGGGCCTTCACCAACGGGATGATACAAGCCTTATCGCCACCAAAGCCGGCACTCGACCCTTTGTCTTCCAAGACACCGATTATTGAATAACGAGTATTTCCAATGGTAATAAATTGGTCGAGCGGTTCCTCATTCTTCTTAAATAACCTTTTTACAATCTCCGAACCGACAATAACCACATTGCTGCCGTATTCGACTTCGCGCAGTGAGAAATTGCGCCCTAACGATAAGTTGTATCCTGCTGTTTGCAGATAATTTTCATCCGCGCCCAGCACATTGATATTAGGATTGGTTTGTTCGCTCTTATACTTTGCAGTTGCGCCAAACGAAGCATAGGTGCTCAGCGAGACAACCGCCGGATAGTCAAATTGCTCTTTGAAGGTCTTAGCCTGATAGTAGGTGATGGGTGGATATTGCTTCGGCCGGGTACCGCTTCCGCCGATCTGCACATTGATTCCCCTGTTGCGGATGTTGAACGAGTTGGAACCCATCGCCGAAAAAGAATCGGTAAGTGAGCTTTTGATCGCGTCAATCGAGGTCAGGATGCCCACGAGCGCAGTAATGCCGATGGCAATGATCAGCGCTGTCAGAAACGTCCGTAGCTTATTACTGCTGATGGCTTGCAGCGACAGCTTGACATTCTCCCCATTGGACATTTTTACCGGCATCTCAGAGCAGTTTTACAGATGATTAGACCCCATAGGCCACCATGTGTTACAATACGTGCTTACTTTTTGCTGTGGCTAAACAGCCAGGGAAGCAAATCAGCCTCGGCAAAAGCCGGATCCCAGCTGTTGTGGTTGGCCGTCGGATAGAATGTAGCTTTAGGGCTTGCACCCAAACGCCGAAGTTCAGACACAATGGCGTGCGAGTGAGTCGCCGGAACAACATCGTCCTGCTCTCCGTGAAATATCCATAGCGGCACATGAGCGTACTTACGCACATTGGCCGTATGGTCTCCCCCACAAATCGCAAATGCAGCGGCAAATAACTTGGGTTTGCGCCGTAGTGCTTCATAGGTACCCATTCCTCCCATCGATAGCCCACCGATATAAATCCGCTGTTTATCTACAGGCTCGTCTTTCAACACTTGCTTCACCAGCCGCAGAAACAGCGCCATCCCCTTGGACGGCTTGCCTCCGGTACGGAAATAAAATTCGCGCTTTCCCAGTTCTGCGTTAGATTGGATGTCAACGTTGCTCCAGTAAGAATCCGCCGGACATTGAGGAAATATTACGATAGCTGGAAACGCCTGCCGGATGCTGTCTGCCAAAAACAGCCTGGCTCCGTGAACCAGCTGCCTCGCATTATCGTTTCCCCGTTCGCCAGCCCCGTGCAGAAAGAAAAGGACCGGGTAGCTCTCCTGCGGATCATAACCCTCGGGATATAATATGCGGTACGGCAGTGTGTCGCCACGGTGAATCAAACGCTCGTTCTGAAACGCTGATAGCTCCTGGGTGTATCCACTCATCAACACAAAAACACTATAAAAAACAATCAGTAAGGTTTGCTTCATCGTATCAATACGGTCAAATTATTAGATAAACCCATAAAAGTACTACTTTATTCCTTTCCACCAAATAAAGTCAGATTGTCTTTCATCCGCAAAGTTAGAAAATATCTGCCAAAGTCCTGTTCCTAAAGCATACCAGCTTGTCAGCTGCCGGCGCCAACCAATTGGACAACCGGACTTTCGTTGTGAAGCGTTACGCCATGAGCTCAGTGGACTGGCAATGGCGTGCCTCAGATTTTTTGACCGGTTAGGCCGGGGCATTGCAAATACGCCGGTAAACGAATACCTTCGTGTAGCGGAAACAAATTGAAGTCACCCACTGATCAACTCAGCAAGAGCGGCTGTATAAACAAATCCGTGGCCAAAATAAAACAAATGATTTAAACATACGCTGATGAAACTATCGACAGTCAAAACGGTTACTACCGGTATTTTGCTTTTGGCAAACTTCTTCCTATTCGCCGGCGAAATCGAGATCAACATCACTAAAAGATACCTCAACTTGCCGGTATCACACCAGCAGGATAGAGGCAAAATGACCTTTCACATAAATGGCAAACCCCACATTTCTGTTGTCATACGGCTTGCCGCTGGAGAGACCGACTACTGGGTGTTCAAGGATGTATCCGACTTAAAAGGCAAAACAATGAAGATCACCTATGAGGGCAACCAACATGGACTGCGTAAAATTTACCAAGCCGATACCATCGCTGGACAAGACAGCCTGTACAATGAAAGCAACCGTCCGCAATTTCACTTCACATCACAACGTGGATGGATTAACGACCCCAACGGGTTGGTCTATCATGATGAAGAATACCACCTTTTCTATCAGCATAACCCCTATGAGCGGGAATGGGAAAACATGCATTGGGGACACGCCGTCAGCAAAGATCTGATTCATTGGCAGGAACTGCCGACTGCATTATTTCCAGATCACTTAGGCACCATGTTCTCGGGCTCTGCGGCCATTGACTATAACAATACAGCGGGCTACAACCAAGGTGGTGTACCCGCAATGATTGTTGCCTATACCGCTGATAATGCCGAAAAGCAGGTGCAATGCATCGCTTACAGCCTCGATAACGGGCGTACGTTCACCAAGGATGAAGTAAATCCCGTTATCGACTCAAAACACAAATGGAAGAGCAAGGACACACGCGACCCGAAAGTGTTCTGGTATAAACCGGGCAGCCACTGGGTGATGGTGCTTAACGAACGGGATGGGCACTCCATCTATACATCTACCAACCTAAAAGAGTGGAATTATGAAAGCCATGTCACTGGCTTCTGGGAATGTCCAGAGCTGTTTGATCTTCCGATAGACGGCAACCCCAGCAACACCAAATGGGTCATGTACGGCGCTTCCGGAACCTATATGCTGGGTTCCTTTGACGGCAAGGTGTTTAGGCCGGACGCGGGGAAATATCAATATACTACAGGTTCCATATATGCCGCTCAAACATTTAACAATATGCCGGACGGCCGGCGTGTCCAGATCGGCTGGGGCCGCATAGACCACCCTGGTATGCCCTTTAACGGCATGATGCTGCTGCCAACCGAGTTGACCCTCCGTACCACGAAAGACGGCCCGCGTTTGTTCAATGTGCCAGTGAAGGAAACTGAACGGCTTTTCATGCCGATGCAGCAATGGAGAAACCTGACGTCTGATAAAGCGAATCGGTTAATGGACCAATTTGATGACGCTGATTGCTTGCGGATAAAAACCACCTTTAAACTGTCGCATGCGACCAACGCCGGATTGAATCTGTTCGGTCAACGCATAGTGGATTACGACCTTAATTACAACATGCTGAACGGCGTATTCTATTCACCAGAGGACATGACCAGTATGGAGATTTCAGCCGATATCTACATCGACAGAACCAATATCGAGGTATTTATCGACGGTGGGGCGTATTCCTATTCCATGCAGCGGACGCCTGACGGCAACAACAAAGAGGGCTTTCACTTCTGGGGCAACAACATTGAAGTAAAAAACTTGGAGGTGTTCGGCGCAAAGTCCATTTGGAAATAACTTCATGATGTATAGGCAAACCAAGTGGACGCCATCATTGTTGTAGGAAAAATCAAACTGACATGAGCGATCTTTTTTTGGGACTTAGCTTACTGTTTTATACACCCCAATCGTACCCCTCTTTTGAACAGCAACTAATAGATGACCAGGTATCCATCGGATACGGGCTTGCCATCGGGGACGTCGATGGCGATGGCAAACCCGATATCCTGTTGGCCGATAAAAAGCAATTCGTCTGGTATCGGAATGGGGACTGGAAGAAGTTTGTCATGGTGGAAAACCTGACCGAACACGACAATGTGTGCATTGCGGCGCGAGACATCGATGGCGACGGAAAGGTGGAAGTAGCCGTAGGCGCCCAATGGAATCCCGGAGAAACGGTGGATACCGCGAAGTCCGGGTCCGTGCATTACCTCATCCGGCCGGCCGACCCCACGGAACGATGGACCCCCGTTAAACTGCACCATGAGCCTACCGTACACCGCATGCGCTGGGCAAAAGCCGAGGAAGGAAGATACCACCTCATTGTGTTACCGCTTCACGGCCGGGGCAATCAGCACGGCGAAGGCAAAGGGGCCACAGTAATCGCTTACGAAAAACCCGACAATCCGCGCCAGCCGTGGCGGCATTGGGTCATCGATGAATCCATGCATCTCACACACAACCTCGACGTACACGACGATGGTGGAAACGAATGCATCTATATCGCTGGCAAAGAGGGGGTGAAAGCTTTCTCATATTCCAGGGGCAAGTGGAGGGTCCACGGCAATCGTTGGCTGATAAAGGGCCACGGATTCAGCGAAGTTCGCGTAGGAAGTGCGGGAAACAACACTCCGCTGTTGGCAGGCATCGGGCCGTTGCACGGCAACATACTTACCGCATATGTGCCGCGTGCAGGCATCCCTAAAATCAACCGAGCTGAACAGGTAATATTGGATGAGACACTAAATGAAGGTCACGCCTTAGCTGTCGCTGATTTCAATGGCCTTGGCCGGGATCAAGTAGTGGCGGGTTGGCGCAACCCGAATGAATCCGGACACGTGGGGATTAAACTGTATATACCGTTCAACGCATTATGGGAGGCTTGGACAACCCGTGCAGTAGACATCGGAGATATGGCCTGCGAAGATCTGGTCGTAGCCGATCTGAATGGTGATGGTAAACTGGATATCATAGCCGCAGGACGGGATACCCACAACCTGAAAATTTACTGGAACACAACTGAGCAGTGATGTAAAACGGTTAGGCGTTGCCCCGTTTCGGGTTCTCGCCCTTTAGCAATTCGAAAACCGTGATCTCAGGTAAGATACCCACGCGTCCTGGATAGCCCAGAAATCCGAATCCAGTGTTGACATAAAGCTGCTGTTTACCTTCCTGATACCGCCCTGCCCACTCCTTGTAAATGTACTGTGCAGGACTCCATTTGATATTGCCGATGCGTACGCCGAATTGCATGCCGTGGGTGTGGCCTGCAAACATCACGTCCACGTCAGGTCTTGACAACACTTCTTCCCGCCAATGCGAGGGATCGTGTGACAACAGCAGCTTTACCGGCATCTCCTCGCTACCTATAAGGGCCTGATCAAGACGGCCGTGCTTCGGAAATCGTCCGGTACCCCAGTTTTCCACACCGATGATACCGATTTCCTCATTATCCACGCGAAGCCTCCGGTTCTCGTTGAGCAGCAGGTCCCAGCCCATCACCTTATGGGTGTCTTTCAGGTCTTGAAAGTTCTTGGCTTTCGCCGTTGACGCCTCCGGACCGAAATGGTAGTCACCGTAGTCGTGGTTACCCAATACGGAATAAACACCCAAAGGAGCCTGAACCTTGGAAAAAATATCCTGGTAATCGCGCATCTCCTTGGCCAGGTGGTTTACTAGGTCGCCCGTAAAGAACACAACATCCGGCTTTTCCGCTAATAGCATCTCCACCCCGCCTTGCACCGCTACCTTGTTGTAAAAACTCCCGGAGTGGATGTCGGACAACTGCCCGATCTTTATGCCGTGAAACTCACGGGGCAGGTTGGGCAGATAAAGCTTCTGCCGGCGCACTTTGTAGTCATACGCGCCGGATATCACTCCCCAACCCATCGGCGCGATGGGGATCGAAGCGACGAGAATGCCCGCTTTGGTCAAAAAGTCCGACCGTGTGATACCATTTACCGGCCGCTCAGGAAGTGGGGCTTCCGCCGTTGCCAGCTGTTCCCGCTTCGGAGTAATCAGCCTTTTCAGCCATATCCCACCCCGCCGTATGTCATCGGCAAGCAAAACCAATAAATAAATAAATTTAGCGACAAACGTCAGAAAAAAGGCGACGAGAATAATGGAGCGCATCATCAATGGCATACTGATGTAGATGCTGAGTACCATCGCTCCGGCAAGGGCTAAACTATAAGTCCACCATAGCCGCGAAAACAAGGCGGTTTTTGCCCATTTCAACGACGAAGCCCGTAACGCTTTGTAAATATAGAAGTCTATTACGAGTAATATAAACGTATTGAAAACAATCATCTTATAACGTCAAACTTTCACTTTTCGGCCACCCTGACAGCTCTCCCCGCGCCAATTGTTCCAGTGCTGCAATCCACTTGGGATGGTCATTAAGGCTTTCCACCAGTTGCACCTTTTCTCCGCCAAGCTCCTTAAATTCAGTTGCATATTCTGTGCCAATTTCGTAGATGGTCTCCAGGCAATCCGCTACGAACGCCGGGCTGAACACGAGCAGTCGCTTTTTACCTTTTGCTGCTGCCTCTTTCAGTACGTCGCTCGTGTATGGCTGTATCCACGGTGTTTTGCCAAGCCGCGACTGAAAGCACACGGTATAATCGTCCGTTTTCAAGTCAAGGCGCCCGGCGATGAGCCTCGTGGTAGCGTAGCACTGCGCCACGTAACAAAATTTATTGAGCCCATCAATCCGTTCCCGGCAACCCGCTTGGTCACAAACATGCTTGCCGCTACCATCCACATCAAGTAATTGCCTCACCGGCAGCCCGTGGTAACTGAAGAGAAAATGGTCGTATGTTTCCGGCCGGTGTTTCTTGGCGTTTTCCACAAACACCTCCACCATCAACTCGTTATCATAGAAGTGGTTGGCCACCGATAGCGCCGGAAACGTCGGCCAATCCCTTATCTCTTCCGTTATCTTTTCGATTACGGACCCCGTAGTAGCCGAAGCATACTGCGGAAACAGCGGTACAATCCGTATACTATCCACATTTAGCCGCTTCAAATTTGCCAATGCTTTAGGGATAGACGGATTTTGATATCGCATGGCCAGTTCCACGTGGTAGTCGGCGCCAAGCTGCTGCTGGAGCAGCTGCCGCTGTACTTTGCTGTAATGCAGCAGAGGCGAACCAGTCTGGCTATCCCATATCTCCCGGTAAAGCTTTGCCGAATTGGGCGCGCGGAACGGCACAATAATTCCCTTTACCAGCAGTGTCCGCCGCCAAGCAGGTATATCGATGACCCGTCCATCCATCAAAAACTCGATAAGATAACGCTTCACGTCCGGCACAGCAGGACTGTCCGGTGTGCCGAGGTTGATTAACAATACGCCCTTCTTCACTTTACTCATGGACAGCAAAGATACGAATTTATCAAGGGAGCACCCTTAATACAGTGATAATTTGATGCTTAGATGACTTGACGATTAAAATTTTTCCAATGCAGCTTTCACCTGTTCCATCAGCCACATCGGGGTGGATGTTGCGCCGCATATGCCGACGGTATCACCCGGACTGAAGTTCTCGCGCTTCAGTTCCGAAGAGTCCGATACAAAATAGCTGTTAGCGTTGCGACGAAGGCATACATCATACAATACCCGGCCGTTTGACGACTTTTTGCCCGACACGAACACCACCTTGTCAAAGCGGGCGGCAAAATCGCCCAACTCGTCATAGCGGTTTGACACTTGCCGGCAGATCGTGTCATTGGCTTTCACATCATACCCTCGGCTGAGCAGTTCGTCTTTTATGGCATAAAACTTATCCACGCTTTTGGTAGTCTGGCTGTAAAGCGTAAAACTATCCGGCAATTCCATTCCGTCCAATTCGGCTATATCCTGAAAAACGATGGCGTCGCCGTTGGTCTGACCATGTAAGCCGATGACTTCCGCATGGCCATGCTTGCCGTAGATCAGGATTTTCTCCTGCTGATCGTAGGATGTTTTCACCCGGTTCTGCAACTTGAGCACCACCGGGCAGGAAGCATCAATAAGCGTAATGTTATTTTCGAGCGCGATGCGGTAGGTCTCAGGGGCTTCGCCATGCGCACGGATGAGTACCTTTTCGTTTTTCAATGCGGGCAGCTGTTCATGGCTGATGATCCGAAGCCCCTTGGCCTTCAGGCGGTTCACCTCTTCATCGTTGTGCACGATATCGCCAAGGCAATACAGGTGTCCGTCCTGTTGGAGTATCTCCTCTGCCATATCAATGGCATACACCACCCCGAAGCAGAACCCGGAATCTTTGTCGATGGTCACCTTTAAGTTATAGCCCATACCTTTGCAAAGGTATATAAAATCCGACAGCTATAACAAAAAATTATGGTACAGGCAGTTGTATACCGCGTTAAGAAAATCGTTGATCACGTCATCCTTAAATCCGGTAATACAGCCGTTGGTAATTGCTACGATGCCAAATTGCTCTTCGGGCTGAAAGTACATGGCGCTGTACAAGCCGTATGCAATGCCCTCGTGGCCGGTAAGCGCCTTGCCGGGGATGAGGTCGTCTATGGTGCGTAGCGCCAACCCGTAGCCCGACTTAGGAGTGAGCACCGCTTGCATCATGCGGCTACTTTCTTCCGATAGAATACGGACCCCCCGGGCTTGGCCGTAATGCATATGCATAATCATGTACCTCGCCAGGTCATTCACTGAGAGTTTCATTCCGCCTGTTGGCGAAAAGACAGGGGTGCTATAACCGTGGACGTAATCTTTGATTGCTTCTGCGCGCGATTGGTACGCTGCCGGGGAAGCCGTAAAGCGGTTGGCTTCACCATTGTATGAATACAGTGTGACAAAGCGCTGGCTATCTAAGTCATCTACATTATATCCCCCATACAGCCCAAGCGGTTCGAGAATATGCTGTCTAATATAGTGATCAAACCGCTGGCCGGAGCGCTTTTCAAGGATCGCTCCTGCAAGGTTAAAGTTGAGGTTGCAATATTGGTAATCCATACCGGGTGCGTAGGTATTGTAAGCTTTGGCCCAGTCGGCGTTCTTCTCCGGGTTGAGCGCGTCCAACGTGAAATACCCGCCCTTGTCGCTGATGCTGGATCGGTGAGACAGGATCATCCGCAACGTGATTACCGAATCGGGATAGGCGGGATTACGTACACGGAACCCGATAAGGCGGCTCACATCATCTTCCAGTGAAAGCTTTCCCTCATCCACCAGCTGCATGATGCCCGTAGCTACGAACGATTTCGATATCGAAGCAATGCGGAAGAGGTCATCGCTACTCAACAGTTCTCCGCGCTCCCGGTCTTTCAGACCGAAAGATCGGCTATAGAGAATATCGCTGCCCTTCACTACCGCCACAGACAGTCCAATGGCTTGGTGGCGACCCATTATCGCCATAAGGTCCTCTTCGGCCTGCGCCACGCGCTGTGCGCGACACGGATTGGCAACAAATAATAAGGCGAACGCAATCACGGCCAGCCTTTGCGAATTGCTTTGGTTCATGGTGTAAATATAATCATATTTTTGACTGTCATTGCTCGAGCGGCCAGCGGCCGCTCGCATCTTGCATAAGCAATGCAATATACCTACCTTTGCGCAAATTTTTCCAAATGGCAAGAACGACAAACAAAACTTTCACCATGATCAAGCCCGACGCGGTATGCAATGGCCACACCGGAGCGATTCTGAACGATATCATTGCTGGGGGGTTTAAGCTCGTTGCAATGAAATACATTCGCCTGACCCGGGAAACCGCCGGGGCGTTCTATGCAGTACACAAAGAGCGCCCGTTTTACGGTGAGCTGGTAGACTTTATGACCTCTGGTCCGATCGTGGCCGCCATCCTTGAAAAAGAAAATGCCGTTGAGGAATTCCGTAAGCTTATCGGGGCCACCGACCCTGCGAAGGCCGAACCTGGAACTATCCGTAATAAATACGCGAAGTCCATTGAAGCCAATGCCGTACATGGCTCTGACTCTGACGAGAACGCGGAAATTGAAGGCAGCTTCTTCTTTTCCGAATTCGAACGGTTTTAACGCCTAGGGTCTTACCCCGAAGCGGCCTTCAGTCGGCTCATTGAATTATTGAAATATGTACTTCGGCTTAACGGGATCGCAAAAGAACCCGTTAAGCATCTTAGGGCAAAGGGGTTTGAGGCAAAACCGTTTCTTAGTTTACTACTTTGTTTAGCCGAAAATGCTAACTTGGATGCATGTGTTCCGCCGATGCACAGGATCATGTTACGATACGTGGATGCGAAAGCGAGGTTACACAAACACCCGCTTGGCAAGGTAGAAGTCCTCTTTTTCCGTCATCTGCAATTTATCCGCTTTCTTCTTGTCACGGTATCCACAAAGGTGAAGGATACCATGGATGATCACCCGGTGCAGCTCGTCTCGTTCGGGCACCCCAAACTTAGCAGCATTTTCGCGTATACGGTCGACACTGATGAAAATATCCCCTGCAACAACGTTTTCTTTTTCACTGCTGTCGAACGTTACAATGTCGGTATACGTGTCGTGCTTTAGGTATTGTTTGTTGATGTCTAACAAGTAGGGATCACTGCAAAAAATGATATTGATCTCACCGGTCCGGAAGCCTTCGGCTACCACAGAATTTGAGAGCCAATGCCTTACGGCCCCCTTTTGCTTGAGTTGAAAATCTGTATCCTCTGAGAAGAAGTGAATGTTACGCATGGTATCTCGATGATGCCAAAGGTAAAAATTTACCCCTGAAACGCGCGCTTCTCTAGAAATGATTGCAGGATAAGCACTGCCGAAACGCTGTCAATCAGCCCTTTCTCCTGCCGCTTTTTCCTGGGCATTCCACTTTGGGAAATACTTGCAGACGCCATCTTGGAAGTAAACCGCTCATCGATGGTTTCGATGGGAGTGCCTGGGAATGTCCGCCGCAATGACCGTATGAAACCTTTTACATGCGGCGCCGATTGGGAGTCGGTGCCATCCATCTGTCGAGGCATGCCTACCACAAAAGTTGACACGGTTTCGCGTGCTAGGTACGCCTTTACATAGTCCAGCACATCCTTGGCGTGTACCGTATCAAGCGCTGTTGCGATTAGTTGCAGCGGGTCGGTCACGGCAATGCCGACCCGCTTAGTTCCATAATCAAACGCCATAACACGCATCATTAGGCAAAGGTACACTAAAAATGTGTTCCGCCGGCACAGGCAGCCGACGGTAGTCAGAAAACATTACGCGAAAATATAAATCAAATAGATGACTCCCAATATGGCGATGGCAATAAACACCGCCACCCAGATGGTAAAACTCGCCGACCGATCATTGGGCTCTTTTATTGCCTCCGGTGAAGGGGCCGGATCGTCTTGGTGTGCCGCATAGTTGTCTTCCGCTTCTATATTCCCTTCTTGATCTCTCCGATGACTGTTATTGGTTTCCATAACACTAATTCTTTGGTCCTTGTAATAAACCAACAACAACACTCCTGTTTTGTTTAGTTATGCGTAAATCACAATCTCATTTTCCGAATACAAATCTTTTCCTTATCATTGCACGGAAGATTATTCAGCCATGAGGTTCATTGTTTCTACGTCGATATTATTAAAGCAGTTACAGGCCGTCAGCGGTGCGTCGAGCAGCAGCACCGTGCTTCCGATACTGGAAAATTTCCTGTTTGAAATCAAAAACAATATTCTCACCATTTCAGCCACGGATTTACAAACCAGCATGGTCACCTCGTTGCCCATAGAGGCCAAAGAGGAAGGCCGTGTAGCTATGCCGTCGAAGATATTGATCGAAACGTTAAAAACGCTTCCTGACCAACCGGTAGCTTTTTCCGTTGACATCCAAACGATGGCGATTGAAATAAGCGCCGGAGACGGCAAGTACAAACTCAGCGGGGAAAATGCAGACGACTTTCCGAAAATCCCGGTGGTCGACAACGCGTCCTCGGTAACCGTCCCCGCGTCTGTGCTGGCAGAGGCAATCAACAAAACGATATTTGCGGTGAGCAATGACGAGCTACGCCCCGCAATGTCTGGTGTATTGGTACAGCTGGCCGAACAGTCTGTGACATTTGTCGCCACTGATGCGCACAAGTTGGTTCGCTACCGGCGCAATGACATCGGAAGCCCCAAACCAGCGTCGCTCATCCTACCGAAGAAGGCACTGTCGCTGCTGAAATCATCTTTGCCCGCAGAAGACGCCAGCGTCTCCATGGAATACAATAGCACCAACGCATTTTTTAAATTTGCCAGTATACACCTCATCTGCCGGTTGATTGATGAACGCTATCCTGACTACGAAGCTGTTATCCCAAAAGTAAATCCGAACAAGCTGACTCTTGATCGGCAGACATTCCTGAATTCACTGCGCCGAGTGGTTATTTTCGCCAATAAGACTACCCACCAAGTGCGGCTAAAGATTTCGGGAAGCGAGCTGAACATTTCCGCTGAAGACCTCGATTTCTCCAATGAGGCGCACGAACGGCTCAGCTGCCAGTTCGAGGGAGACGACATGGAAATCGGGTTCAATGCAAAATTTCTGGTAGAAATGCTAACTAACCTGGATAGTGAAGAAGTGGTCATCGAGATGAGCACGCCAAATCGTGCAGGCCTACTGCTTCCGGCTACCCCGGAGAAAAGCGAGGACATCCTGATGTTGGTGATGCCCGTTATGTTGAACAATTTGGGTTAAGGCTTTGGAGCTAATCTCGTCGCTTATCGATTTTATTCTCCACATCGACCAACACCTGGTCGAAATCGTCAACGATTACAAAACGTGGACATACCTCATCCTATTCCTAATTATTTTTATTGAAACGGGTGTGGTGGTCATGCCCTTTCTTCCAGGCGATTCCCTGCTTTTCGCAGCCGGAATGCTTGCGGCGCAACCAAATGATCTGAATGTCTGGGTGATGATCCTTCTCTTATTGATCGCAGCAATCGCAGGAGATTCCCTGAACTACTCCATTGGAAAACACTTCGGGATGCGGGTCACCCGTCTCAAACTTTTCGGTAAACAAATCGTGAAGAACGAGCAAATTGAAAAAACACAATCGTTTTATGCAAAATACGGCAGTAAGACCATTGTAATTGCCCGCTTCGTGCCGATCGTCCGGACGCTTGCGCCCTTTGTTGGCGGGATTGGGCGGATGCACTACGGAACTTTTTTAACCTACAACGTTGTAGGGGCTGTCCTGTGGGTCGTGGGCATTACCCTGGCCGGCTACTTTCTTGGGAACATTCCCATCGTAAGGGATAATTTTTCCAAAGTGATATTGTTAATTATCTTTCTCTCTATCGTGCCGATTATCGTCGAAGTGGCGAGAGAGAAATTTAAGAAAGCGGCATAATCCTTGCACTGCCTTGGCAAACGCGTCCATGAAACTGCTCCTATTTTTTACCGCATGTGCCCTGCTCTCTTGTTTTTCGGTCCGCAATGATTCAACTGGACGCCCCCACATAGACCGCGGTGAAGCCAAGGCGGCTTTTGCGTTGCTCAATGACATCCGCCAACGCCCGGATGCGTTCCAGCGAGAACTTGGCATAAGCAGCCTCAAAGGCATCACCAGAACGCCTCTACACTGGAACAGTACATTGGCTAAGGTGGCAGAGGCAAGAGCCATGGACATGGCGCGACGTGATTACTTCGACCACACTGACCCCGACGGGTTCGGTCCCAATTACCACATCAACCGCGCGGGATATACACTTAACCCCGATTGGCTGAAGCAAAAAGCCGCGAACAATTTCGAATCTATCGGAGCCAACCATCCGTCGGCAGTCGACGGGATCAAATCCATGATTATAGGGAAAAATTCGCCGGGATTTGGACATCGCAAGCACCTGCTCGGCCTTGACGAATGGAACGCTTCACTCAACGACGTTGGTATCGGCTTTGTACGGGTGCCGTCCGGTAGCCGCTACCAGTCATACATCTGTGTCATTATTGCCAAACACGATTGGTAATTTCTCGGCATTCCCTTCTCAATCGTCAATTGTCCCCCTTTCCTACCCCGATTGTCCGCAAACCTAAAACCTATTTATTACCTTTGCACATGATCAAATCCATGACCGGCTACGGCCTGGGCACCAAAGGTAACCAGAAAGTAAAGTATACCGTTGAAATCAAGTCATTGAACTCAAAATTTCTGGAGCTCAACCTGCGTTTGCCCAAGGCTTTTTCCGACAAGGAGCTTACGCTCCGTAGTGAATGCTCGCGGCTTATCGAGCGCGGAAAAGTAAACATTACGGTCAATGTCGAATATGTCGATCAATCGGCAGCCGCAGCCACAATCAATGCTGAATTGCTGAAAAACTACTACCGGCAGCTCGAGGCCATAGCTGTCGAATTGGGCACCGCTAAGGGAAACCTTTTCGAGCTCGCGCTGAATATGCCGGAGGTCGTCAGCCATTACGAGGAGGAGGCCGACGAAGAAGAAGCCGCCCTGTTGATGGGCGCTTTTCAGGAAGCCGTTGGCCAGCTCGATCTGTTCCGCAAAGACGAGGGCGAAGTGCTCCGGCAGGATCTATCGTCGCGGTCCGCAGAAATCCTGCGCCTGCTCGGCGAAGTGGAAACAGTCGAAACCGATCGCATACCGCTTATCCGCGAACGAATACGCCAATATATGGACGAAACTGTCGGCAAGGAAAACGTCGATATGAACCGCTTCGAACAAGAGCTCGTCTTCTATATTGATAAGCTGGATATCACCGAAGAAAAGGTGCGCCTGCGCAGCCACTGCAACTATTTCCTCCAAGCGCTTGAGGCGGCCGATGCCAACGGGAAAAAGCTCGGCTTCATCTCGCAGGAAATGGGGCGTGAAATCAACACGTTGGGCTCGAAAGCCAACCACGCTGGCATCCAGCAAGTGGTGGTGCGGATGAAAGAAGAATTGGAAAAGGTAAAAGAACAGCTATTAAATGTGCTGTAATGGAAGGAAAACTCATCATATTCTCGGCGCCCTCTGGTGCCGGCAAAACGACCATCGTCAAACACCTGCTGGCAAAGCATCCCGATAAAATTAGCTTCTCCATTTCAGCCAGCACGCGGGCGCCCCGCCAGGGCGAGGTGGACGGCCGGGATTATTATTTCATCTCTAAAGAGGAATTTCTTCACCGTATCGCCAAGAAAGAGTTTATCGAATTCGAAGAAGTCTATTCCGGCACGTTCTATGGGACTCTCCGGGCCGAGGTGGAGCGCATATGGTCGTTGGGAAGGCATGTCATCTTTGATATTGACGTGGAGGGTGGTCTTCACCTCAAACGCAAGTTTGCCGACCGAGCATTGGCCATTTTTGTACAGCCCCCATCGATAGAAACACTGATCCAACGGTTGCGTGGCCGTGGAACAGACAGCGAGGATAAACTGGCCGAACGGATTGTCAAAGCGGAGAAGGAACTAGCATATGCTGACCGCTTCGATGTGGTTCTCCAGAACGACGATCTGTATAAGGCTTGCACCGACGCAGAAAAACTGATGTTGGATTTTCTGTCAACCACATAAATTATTTCCATGAAGCGCATCGGATTGTTTTTCGGTTCGTTCAATCCCATCCACACGGGCCATCTCATCATTGCCAACTACATGGCTAATTACACCGATTTAACCGAAGTTTGGCTAGTCATCACCCCGCACAACCCCTTAAAAAAGAAAGACAGCCTGATCAGCCAGTATGACCGGCTGGAGATGGTCAATCTTGCAATCGAACAAGCTGAGAACATCCGAAGCAGCACCATCGAGTTTTCCCTGCCCCAACCGTCGTATACCATTGACACACTCGCCCATCTCCGTGAAAAACATCCCGATAAATCTTTCGTACTCATCATGGGGTCAGATAATCTCGCCTCGCTTCACAAGTGGAAGAATTATGAAATCATCTTGCGCGACTACCACATCCATGTTTATCCCCGTCCGGCTTACCACGTCCCGCAAGATCTGGCCGCACATCCGTCGGTCACAATCACGGATACGCCGCTCATGGAGTTCTCTTCCACCTTTATCCGCAACGCGGTGAAACAAGGGAAAAACATCCGGTACTTCGTCCCCGACAATGTATTCGAGTTTATAGATAGCAAAGGCCTGTATCAGTAAGCCGCCGATCACTCGCGACCCAGTTACCGTCCCATCCATCCACCGTCGACGGTAAGGATGGTCCCATGCACGTATTTAGACGCATCAGATGCCAAAAACACCGCAGGCCCCTTGAAATCTTCCGGCTCGCCCCAGCGGCCCGCCGGGATACGCTCCAGAATCGAATGGCTTCGGTCCGGATCGCTTCGTAGTGCCTCAGTGTTATCCGTTGAAATATAGCCCGGCGCAATGGCGTTAACGTTTACCCCCTTAGACGCCCATTCATTAGCAAAGGCCTTGGTGAGCTGGCCTACAGCTCCTTTGGATGCTGCGTAACCCGGCACATTGATACCCCCCTGAAACGTTAGCAGCGACGCGGTGAAGATGATTTTCCCATAGCTCCGGGCCACCATGTCTTTACCGATTTCGCGCGTCAGCACGAACTGGGCGTTTTGGTTGATTTCAATCACCTTGTCCCAGTATTCGTCCGGATGCTCCGTAGCTGGTTTGCGCAAAATTGTTCCCGCATTGTTAAACAGGATATCTATCCGCGGATGGTCCGCCTTGACTTGTTCAATAAACGCATATACCGCCGCCCGATTGCCAAAATCAGCTTGATAGGCATAAAATCTGCGCCCGGTTGCCACCACAGCCTTCGCCACCTCACTATTCTGCAGTTCCAAGGAAGCCGACACCCCAATGATATCCGCGCCCGCTTCGGCCAGCGCTTCGGCAATGGCTTTGCCGATGCCCCGTTTGCAGCCGGTAACCAAGGCGGTCCTTCCTGTCAGATCAAATAGATGCTTTTTTGTCATTTCCGGTTCCCGTTTAGCTGGTCATCTTAGTTCAGTAATTGTACGTTTATCCATGTCATCGTAATCCAGGTTTTCGCCAGCCATACCCCATATAAACGTATAGTTGCTTGTTCCGGCGCCCGCATGGATAGACCATGGCGGGGAAATTACGGCCTGTTCGTTGTGCATCCAAATATGGCGGGTTTCATCCGGCTGTCCCAAAAAATGGCACGCCGCCTGCCCCTCCGGCACTTCAAAGTAGAAGTAAACTTCCATACGCCTGTCGTGCGTGTGGGCGGGCATGGTGTTCCACACGCTGCCCTTCTTAAGTTCGGTCATGCCCATCTGCAATTGGCACGTTTCGACGACGCTATTCACCAGCAGCTTGTTGATTACTCGGTGGTTTGCCGTTTCCGGGCTACCCAGTTCTACGATTTCGGCCTCGGCCTTAGTCACCTTTTTCGTTGGATAAGCATGGTGTGCAGGAGCGGAATTAAAGTAAAACTTGGCCGGAACGGCGGGGTCATCACTCGAAAAGGAAACCTCTTTATTGCCCTTACCTACATACAGCGCCTCTTTAAAACCCAGCTCATACACCTGGCCGTCCACAGTCACCTTTCCTGCGCCGCCCACATTGATGATGCCCAGTTCTCGCCGTTCAAGGAAATAATCCGCTTTCAGCGGATCGATGGTTTCCAATGTCAACGCTTTAGATACGGGCTTGGACCCACCAGCAATATAGCGGTCATAATGCGTATAGACAACCCGGATCTCGTCGTTCGTAAAAATAGCTGCTATTAAAAACTGTTCGCGCAGTGCCCCAGTATCTAGCGCTTTGGCTTCCCGCGGCCCGATGGCATAACGGGATTCGTAATGTACACTCATTGTTCGCTCTATTTGATTGCCAATAATTGCTTTTTCGGTTTCATCATCCAACACAATTGGAAAAGCCCTAAAGTTAGAAACATTTTCTCAGCAATGCAAACGTTTACGCGTCGCCATTCTTCACATTCTGGCTATACGTGTAAGCGTTATGGGAATTATGAGTCAAACTGGGTATTCCGATCGTAGCCGGACACAATACACGTAGCCACTATATGCCGGGGAACCCGGTGCTACAAATCAAACTTGATCCCCTGCGCCAACGGTAGTTTATCCGAGTAATTAATGGTATTGGTTTGCCTCCTCATATATGCTTTCCATGCATCCGAACCGGATTCACGGCCTCCTCCTGTTTCCTTTTCACCGCCGAAAGCCCCACCGATTTCAGCGCCTGAGGTCCCAATGTTTACATTGGCTATGCCGCAGTCGGAGCCAGCAGCAGACAGAAACTGCTCAGCCTCGCGAATGTTTAACGTCATGATTGCCGAAGAAAGCCCCTGAGGTACACTGTTCTGAATATGAATAGCTTCATCCATTGTGCGGTATTTCATCACGTATAAAATCGGTGCGAAGGTTTCCGTTTTCACAATGGCATAGTCTGCCGATACCTCGGCAATACAGGGCCGCACATAGCATCCCGATCCGTACGCCTGCCCGCTCAGCACCTCTCCCTCGATGATAAAGCGCCCCCCCTCAGCCTTACAGCGCGCTATGGCCCCCATATAGTTAGCTACGGCGTCTTTATCAATCAACGGTCCCACATGGTTGCTTTCATCCAACGGGTTGCCGATACGCAATTGCCTATAGGCTTTGACCAGCCGTTCTTTGAAGGCCTCATAGATATCTTCGTGGATAATCAGCCGCCTCGTAGAAGTACAGCGCTGGCCAGCAGTTCCGACGGCACCGAACACCGCTGCCGGCAAAGCAACATCCAGGTCAGCGTACTTCGTGATAATGATGGCATTATTGCCACCCAGCTCCAAAATGCTCTTACCCAGTCGGGCGGCTACGGTAGCTGCGACTGATTTGCCCATGCGCGTCGATCCGGTGGCGGATATCAGCGCAACCCGGTGGTCACCCGCTAACCGCTCGCCAAGTGGCTGCCCGCCCTGCACCAAACAGGATATCCCTTCGGGAAGACCGTTTCTGGCAAGCACGCGGGCGAGGATGCGTTGGCAGGCCACAGCGACAAGCGGCGTTTTCTCCGACGGTTTCCAAACACACACGTTGCCGCAGACCCATGCGATTGCCGCATTCCAGCTCCACACCGCTACCGGGAAATTAAACGCGGAGATGATTCCTACGACACCCAGCGGATGCCACTGTTCGTACATACGATGGCCAGGTCGCTCGGATTGCATAGTGAATCCGTAGAGCTGACGGCTTAAACCCGTGGCAAAATCACAGATGTCAATCATCTCTTGTACCTCGCCAAACCCTTCTTGCAGGCTTTTCCCCATTTCATAGGACACCAACGCACCCAAATCCTGTTTGTGCCTGCGCAGTTCTTCACCAAACTGCCTTACCATTTCGCCTCGTTCGGGCGCCGGAACATTTCGCCACTGCAGAAAGGCTGCTTGCGCCTGGGTAATCACCTCATCATATGCTCCTTCATCCAACGCAGCAACGGCCGCGATCTCTTGCCCATCAACAGGAGAAAAGCTTGTTATTGCTACCTCTCCTGCCGCATCCCCTTCAATGCGGCCCGTGCTCCATGCTGGATTAATTGGTTTGATTGCCATCCGCTCGAAAACAGCAGAAATATCGATTGCACTCGTCATTTTTTCCATTTTTACAGGTCTTGAGATGCTATGGCTTTCCGACTCCGGTCTCCCGTGCCTGTGCCCCACGCAACAACCATGTCTTCAAAGGTACATTTTTCGATTAGGATTGCGTATCTTTGTAGCACTATTTAACACAGGCATAGTGGGAAATGAGCAAAAGAAGAGATTGAAGGTGCTTAAACTCGACCGTATTATCTACAAGCTTCGGAATATTAACTGGTTGAGTTTCTATGCTTTTCGGGCATAACTGTCAAATTGTTGAAAACTTGTGTTAACAATATCGCTCAACAAACCCTATTTTGTTATCATCAAACGGTAGCTGGACGTGATGAGGGAAGCCTAAGTGTTAGTTCTTAAAATTAGGAGTATAGATGGAAGACGATTTCGAATATGGGCCTGCCGAAGATCCTAAGTTTTCGGTAGCACGTTACGAGGAAATGATTCGCAATAAGGATCAATATTTTTTTGATACACAGGCATTTGAAGGGATTATTGACTACTATATGGACAAAAATGATCCCATTAAGGCTTTGCAAGTAGTCGAATACGCGGTGAGCCAACATCCATTTGCCGCCGTTTTTTTCCTTAAGCAGGCCCAGTTGTTTGCTGTGACCAACCAATTTTCTCGGGCTCTCGACTCCCTGAACAGGGCAGAAACCCTAGAGCCGTCAGACGGTGATATTTATCTCATAAAAGGCGGTATCCTCGGCAATTTGGAACGCTATGATGAGGCGTTCAGTAGCTTAAACAAGGCATTGGAACTCGCCGAAAATCCCGACGACATTTATTTACAAATCGCTCTTTTGCATCAAAACAAAGGCGATTACGAAAAAGCTATTCAGCATTTCAAGCGGAGCTTGGAACTGAATATGGAAAACCAGGATGCGCTGTATGAGTTGGCGTTCTGTTACGATGTGCTGGAAAAGCAGGAAGAAAGCATTACGTTTTATAAGCAGTATATCGATAACGATCCGTACTCCTACGCTGGGTGGTACAACCTGGGAAACGCCTATCATAAATTAAGCCGGTATGAAGAAGCGATTGATGCATACGACTACGCGATCCTTATCAAGGAGAATTTTGCCTCGGCATATTTCAACAAAGGAAATGCATTGGTAAATCTGGATAAATACAGTGAAGCCATCGCCGTCTATAAACAAACCTTCGAATACGAGCCGCCGGGAGCGGAAACTTATTGTGCCATCGGTGAGTGCTATGAAAAGCTGGAGCAGATGGATGAAGCAAGATCCTATTATAAAAAGGCCGTAAAGATCGATACTAACCTGGCCGATGCTTGGTTCGGAATCGGGGTAACGCTAGACTACGAGGACCGGTACTTCGAGTCGTTGCACTTTTATAAAAAAGCACTTGATATCGAGCCGGAAAATCCTGACTATTGGTTTGCGATCGCGGACGCGAGGTACAAGTTGAAACAGTTGGACGAAGCCGAGCAGGCCTATGAAAAAGTCGTAGAGCTCAACCCGATAGATCTTGAGGCGTGGCTGGACTACTCCTCCATCCTTTACGAACGCAATAAGTTAGACAGGGCCGTCGAAACTATTGCCGAAGCGATCAAGAACAACCCCGACGGAGCAGAGCTGTATTATCGCATGGTCGCTTACCTCATCGCCTCCGGCAGATATAATGAGGCACTGAATTACTTAGAGCTGGGCCTGGCTGCTGATCCACGGAAACATACGGTGTTGTTTGAATACCTCCCGCAGTTAAGAGACAATAAAGCCATTGCCGAAGTAATCAGGAAGTATATGCCTTAGCTTTGAAGGTTTGATATACTGCCTATGTTGCCCCGTTATTGCACCAGCGATTCCAGGAATTTTTCAGATTTTGTTCACTATTTGCCCCTATTATTCCATCTTAGCCGTAAACAATTTTACATACATGAAACCTGCCTTGCGGCGCCTGGCACAAAAGGCGATGAAAATGCAGGTTCCATAGACCCTTAAGAACAAATTAACTTCTAATGAACTTTCAACTGAATAATATTCCCGAGAGAACGCAAAAACCAAGGATTAGCGGAATGACCATGGTTATGGATAAAGGACTGAGCGTACGCCAGGCTGAAGATTTCATGGCAGTAGGTGCACCATATACTGACTTTGTGAAATTGGGCTGGACTACCGCTTATATTACCCCGCGGTTAGACGAAAAGCTCGCCGTGTACCGCGATGCCGGTATACATCCCTATTTCGGCGGCACCCTGTTCGAAGCTTTTGTCGTCCGCAATCAATTCGACGACTTCCTTCGATTACTTGAACGCTACCGTTTGGAATATGCGGAGGTATCCGATGGGTCTATTGCACTTCCTCACGAAGAAAAATGCAAGTACATCGCCAAGGTGGCGCAGTATGCTACGGTCATTTCTGAAGTCGGTTCTAAGGACAATACCAAAATCATGGCCCCGTATAAGTGGATCTCGCTGATGAAAGCAGAACTCGAATCTGGCACTTGGCGGCTGATCGCCGAATCAAGAGAGAGCGGCAATGTAGGGCTGTACCGCGAATCTGGTGAGGTAAGACAGGGACTAGTCGATGAAATCCTCAACGAGATTCCAAGCGAGAAAATCATCTGGGAAGCTCCGCTCAAATCGCAGCAAGTGTATTTCATCCATCTCATCGGCACCAATGTCAACCTAGGTAACATCAATCCGAATGAAATTATGGCCCTTGAAACCACACGGTTGGGATTGCGGGGCGACACATTCCATAGCTTTATCTGACACTGATATATATTGGACATGATGAAATTTGGGCTGATCGGGTTTCCGCTTACGCATTCCTTTTCGAAGCGCTATTATGATACCAAAATTGCGCAGCAGCAGATTACTGATGTCCAGTACGAGCTCTACCCTATTTCTACGATTAGGGAGTTTCCGCGACTGGTGGAAAGAGATCCACTGCTTATGGGGGTTAATGTGACCATCCCGTATAAGATCGCCGTAATGGATTATTTAAATCACCTTTCGCCTGAAGCCAAGGCTATCGCTGCTGTAAACTGCATCCGGATTGAGCGGCCGCGTCAGGGAAATCCGATGCTTACTGGCTACAATACAGACGTGTATGGCTTTACTGAGTCACTCAAACCCTTGCTCCGGCCATACCATCGTAAGGCGCTGGTGCTGGGTAATGGCGGCGCAGCCAAAGCTGTCACGTTCGCGCTTGCCGAGCTGGACATTTCCTACACCACCGTTTCACGAACGCCAACGGATGGGCAGTACGGCTATGACCAGCTGGACGATACCATTATGGCCAGCCATACGCTCATTGTCAATACAACACCTTTGGGTACTTACCCCGCCGTAGAAGGCTGTCCCGATATCCCGTACCAGCATATTGGCAGCGAGCACCTGCTTTATGACCTGGTATATAACCCCGCCGAAACAGCTTTCCTTAGGCAGGGCCTGGCGCGCAGTGCCACGGTGAAAAACGGTTTGGAAATGCTGGAGCTGCAAGCTGAGCGGAATTGGGAAATCTGGAACGGAAACTGATGCCAAGATTGCTCAACCTGGGTTCCTTCGTTGGTCTGGCCGCAATTATCGCATGTGCCTGCACACCGCATTACTCACCAAAGCCCCGGGGCTACCACCGCATCGCTTTCCCTGAAAAGGCTTACTACGCCTATTCTTCGGAATGCCCATTTACGTTCGCAATCCCGGTTTACGCCGAGATGCGTCCCGACCGCACAGCAGATTCCCAACCGTGTTGGGTCGATGTGGTATTTCCCGAGTTCAATGCCCGTATCCACCTGAGTTATATGCAAGTTCAGGGCGAGGACAACTTCAACCGTTTGGTGGAAGACGCACGGACCTTTGCCTTCAACCATACGATCCGAGCCACAGCCATCGACCAAACGCGCATTCACCATCCAGATCAGCACGTGTACGGATTGAAATATGAAATCAAAGGAAATGCTGCATCTGGTATTCAGTTTTTTGTAACCGACAGCACTAAGCATTACCTACGCGGAGCCCTGTACTTCCATGAAAAACCGCGGCTTGATTCAATCCAACCTGTATTGGATTTCCTAAAAGCGGATATCGATACACTTATCCACACCCTGCGTTGGAAGTGACAGCTTCCATAAAAGGTCTGAAAAAACACTACCTTTGTAGTTATGATCCACGTCAAATCGTTTGTCTGCAACCCGTATCAGGAAAACACTTATGTATTGTATGATGATACAGGCAGCGCCGCCATTATTGATCCTGGGATGTACGGCCCGCATGAAGAAGCGCAGGTAAAAGGGTTCATTGACGCAGAAGGCCTTAAGCCCGAGTTGCTGCTCAATACACACTGCCATGTCGACCATGTGCTGGGCAACCGATATAGCTACGAAACGTTCGGGTTGCTCCCGCAGTTCCATGAGGGCGAGCTTACCTTGCTCGTAGAGGTGCAAAATTACGCCCCCCAGATGGGCATTCGCTACGAGGTGTCGCCGATTGCCGAGCACTTCCTCCCTGAACAGGGTACCGTCTCTTTCGGGGAAAGCAAACTGACACTTATTTTTGCCCCTGGACATTCTCCCGCCCATCTCTGCTTTTATAGTCCAACGGATAGTTTTCTGATCGGAGGCGACGTGCTGTTCAGAAACAGCATCGGCCGCACGGACCTGCCCGGAGGAAATCATCAGCAATTGCTGGATAGTATTACCAGCCAGCTCTATACTCTTCCGGACAACACTGTGGTTTATCCGGGGCACGGCCCGGAAACCACTATCGGTTACGAAAAAAAGACAAACCCATTTGTGAAGGGATAATACATGAACACCGCGCTGTATTTCGCCAAACGCTACCTGTTTTCAAAGAAAACGGTCAATGCCATCAACATCATCTCTGGTATCAGTGTGCTTGGGGTATTGGTAAGCAGCGCATCGCTCATCGTGATACTGTCTTTCTATAACGGGCTGGAGAAGCTGATCTTCTCCATGTATAGCGCATTCACCCCGGAGCTCCGCATAGAATCCGCAAAAGGCAAAAGTTTTGTCCTGAACGCTGAAACCTCCGATATCCTTCAACAGCACCCCGCCATCGCGGAGTACCAAGAGGTGTTGCAGGAGCGGGTATTACTCCGGTACGGCGAAGCGCAGTACATTGCGTCCATAAAGGGAATAACCACCGGCAAATCATCACAACAATCGATGGATACGCTATTGCAGGACGGCCGATTCATGCTGACTCGGGGTGATGAGCATTTTGCGATCATGGGTGCCCGGGTGCAGGGCACGTTAGGCGTATCTATGCACGACGAGTCCCGTTCAATCGAGGTTTTCTCACCTCGAAAAGGCGTAAAGCGCAGTATAAATCCGGCAGCGGAATTTACGATGCGCACCATCAGACCCGCCGGAATCCTTGAATACCAGCCAGAATTTGATGATCTGCTCATCGTACCGATGGAGTTCGCGCGGGATGTGCTTGGCGAATTCGAACAGGTGTCCGCCATTGAGCTTAACCTGATGCGCCACCGGGATGTTGACGCTGTGCAACAGGAGCTAACCTCGCTTCTGGGCGCATCCTATGTCGTCAAAAACCGGGAACAGCAAAACCCGACGTTGTATAAAATTGTGCGCACGGAAAAATGGGCTGTATTCCTTATCATTGCTTTAATGGGCTTCATTGCCATTTTCAATATCGTAGGGTCATTGACCATGCTGGTCATCGATAAAAAGAAAGATATATCCGTGCTTATGGGGTTAGGTGCAGATAATCGGCTTATACGCCGCATTTTCTTTTATGAGGGGTTATTGATTTCACTTATCGGGTGCCTTGCTGGATTGGTTTTGGGCCTGTTGTTCTGCCTATCCCAGCAGGTCTTCGGCTGGATTCGCTTTGCCGAGGGAGAGAATTTTGTTACCGATGTGTACCCGGTGGATATTCGGTACAGCGACTTCCTGCTGGTCTTCTTTACTGTTTTCCTCGTTTCCGCACTGATCTCATCGGTGTCGTCGCGTCTTAGCGTAAAGCAAACGGTGAGGCTATCATGATCGGTTGTCGTTTAAAGCCACTATTGGCCGCTCCGCTGCCGGCTTTTGTTTCCTTCCGTGATCTGCCGGATTAGGTTACCCCAAGCAAACGGGCTCAATAACGGATTGGCCATCCGCTGGTTCACGGCTTTGTTGGTGAGACCGATATGGTTCTGCATCGCGCTGAAATTCTGGATCTCCTCAGCACTACGCGGCGTCACCGCAGCCATTGCAGCTAATGACTCAGGCGAAAGGTTCCGTTTGGCAACAATGATATCATCATCGGCGATTTCCAGCGACATAAACGCCATATTGAATTCGTCAATACTCGCCCAAGGATATGGCGTTACCATGGGCAGCTCCTTGATTTCAGCGGTCATGTTTACCATAGCGGTATATTTATCCGCTGGCACCTCCGGGATAACAATACTGGTCGCACGGTAACCAACAGAACTGAACAGGATTGTGTCGCCCTCATGGGCCACAAATGAAAAGTATCCCTGATGGTTCGCGGTAAATGTCTGGTTGTTGAACGACAGATTTGTCACTGTGACATAGGGAACGATCACATTGGTATCGGCATTATGGATGACACCGCTGAACTGCACAAGCTTCCGTTGCTGGGCAACGGAAGAGATCGTCACCCCGACGGTTAACAACAATACCAAAATATTTCGGATTGACCTCATACCCATGCAACAAAACTACACATTCGTAGGTTTTTCCTTCCGTTAAATAATGTTAAATCCCCCAAGCCTATCCGTTCACTTTCGGAACGGGCATCGTAGCATTGGGGTCATCCATGTCTGTGATATTGATGGCCTCAACAGCGGTTATTTCAGGAACGGCCTTTTTAATGGCTTGCTCCAGACCTGCCTTGAATGTCATGATGCTCATCGCACATGAAGCACAAGATCCCAAAAGCTTCAGTCTCACCACATTCTCCGGCGTAATCTCGTCTATCCGCACATTCCCCCCATCCGTCTCAAGGTACGGCCGAATGGAGTCCAAAGCCTGTTCTACTCTTTCCCGTATTTCCATAATCCGTTGTGATTATTCAAAGTCGTAAAGATACGGAAATTTTTTAATACCCTACCATGAACAGCGCATTGCTCATGATCAGCTTTCCATATTCCCAAAACCCACGGAACAGCGGATTGTCCGCCATATAGATTATCTGTCCTCTTCCTTTATGTTCTACCCCGAATACCAGTGATTCCCGAAGTCCCATTTTGGCTTTCGCCCCCACGAAACCGGCTCGGTGGTACGTTGGATCAGGGATAATGCCGGCATTTATGCCATTCTTCAGATACGCATAGCGTCGTCCACCGTTCCTAAGGGTATAATAGGCACCGCCGGTACCGAACCCCAGCGCATATGAATGGTCCATTTTTACTTCTACAATCGCACCTGAGACCGTATGGGATATACGTTCTCGTTCCCTATGTTGAAAGTCCATGACGCGCGCTGCTTTGGCATCGCGCTCATGCCGTTCTTCTGCTTCTTTCCGTTCCGCGTCGTTCAAGTAAGTCGTTATGCCAAAGCCCTCCCTGCCAGCGAGAAAGCCTACCGCGGCCTCGATAACAATCAATTTACCGCCGGCAGTTACCCAAGCATGGAGTTTGCGTACTTCGTCATCACCCCAAACATCATAGTTGCCCGAAGGCAAGATGATGGTGTTATATTGACTAAGATCAGCCGATGCAAGCTGCTCCGGTACCAATATGGAAAGGGGGTAGTCAAGCTCCTGTTCGAAAAAATGCCACACTTCACCGACACTAAGCGAAGAGACTCCGTTTCCCCCGATCAGCGCCACCTTCGGCGCCTGTATCGCCTTCACTGCTCCTGATCCGAAGTCTTTTCCCGCCTCTACGTAACCTGTCATGACCGCGTCGAGTCGAATTTGATAAGTATCGGCTAACTGAACCACCCGTTTAGCAAAATTGGGGATGCTTTCATTGCCCGCGCGCCCAATGACCAACGAACCGGAGGGATAGGCTTTCCCGTTAAGTTTAAACGGTCTTTCGGCATAGCGCACCCGTACCCCTTCGTTAAGCAATCCCGCGGCAAAACGGGCATGTGCCACCGATGACCATGGGCAAATATAGGCCAACGGATTGCCTTCGAAGTGGTTTGCTTCAAACAGTGTGCCCTGGCGTGGGCCAGCGACCTCCAATCGGCTTTCCAACGCGTACGCGTGAAGCCCGTATGCATACGGAAGTGCCCAACTCGTAATGTCGTACGTCAGGCTGTCCGATAGCGAGGGGTTCGGCTCGAAAAGTGTCTGCACGAGGATGGATTTGGGCTGATGCGCGCTGATAACAAGATCGCCGGCATCAAGGGTAAAGGATACCGTTTTACCGCTGAAATAATCTAATCCCTCCAGCCGGGCCCCGCGTTCGGCGTGCCCATAGCGAATGCCGTTGCGGTCAAGTAGTGTTTTCAACGTTTCCAACCGCTCTGGGGTTCCTCCGGGTTTGACGACATAGGCTTTATATTGTCCTTGGGGGTTCGACTGGCTTTCCTCGAAATAGGCCGCATATTCGTCCAGCAGCCGCCCGGAATGGGTAGACACGGTCTCGATCGTGGCCATGCCGGAAGTATAATGGTGGGCGATACGCTCTCTGAGGCTGAGGGTGTCGCCAAGGGCTGTCAGTACACCGAGCCCCGCACGGCCGGACCCACCCTGCTCGTAAGTCATGCCGATTGCACCATTGAACATCGGCCA
Organism: Parapedobacter deserti; assembly: GCF_042646065.1. Taxonomy (NCBI): domain Bacteria; kingdom Pseudomonadati; phylum Bacteroidota; class Sphingobacteriia; order Sphingobacteriales; family Sphingobacteriaceae; genus Parapedobacter; species Parapedobacter deserti. The sequence goes on along the minus strand of NZ_JBHRTA010000016.1, from coordinate 208,568 downwards.
GCTGTCGCCATAGCTGGGATAAAACAGGTCAAATATTTCCCGGGTGAAGTATAACCACGCATGTTTATCAAAATAACGGGCGTTGTTGCGGCCCACGGTCTCCTGAAATTCACGCTGGAAATTGGAAACAAGGGCATGCACGGGTTCCGCAGCGGGGGCAAAGTAATATGGAGCATTAATCCCCTGCTCATGGAAATCTACATGCACCTGTGGCATCCATCGGTTGTACAGCCGAACGCGCGCCTGAGACTCACGCTGCACCTGCCACGCCCAGTCCCGGTTGAGATCGAAGAGGTAGTGATTTGGTCTCCCACCGGGCCACGGCTCATGATGTTCCACCGACTGGGGGTCCGGTTGCAACCTTCGATTTACCTTCTGGTTGTACCAATTGACATACCGCTCCTGTCCGTCGGGATTTAGGCAAGGGTCTATCGCCACCACCGTGTTTTCCAGCCATCCCTTGTTTTCCGCATTGGCTGGGTTTACCAGCTCCCATAACGTTTTCATGGCTGTTTCGCATGAAACGGCTTCATTGCCATGCACGTTATAGCTGAACCAGACAACCGGGATCCGGGTCGTGACCTCACCGGGTTCAATTCCGGCCCGCCGAAGATTATCCTGCCGGATGGTTTCCAGCCGTGCCATATTAGCAGTCGACGACACAAACGCGACGACAAGCGGACGCCACTCGTAGCTTGTCCCATAATGCAAAAGGTGTACGTTGTCATTTGTCGCTGCTACATGCTCGAAATAGGCGACTACCCGGTGATGTGGCGTAAACCGCTCACCAAGTTCGTAACCTAGAAATTCCTTAGGCGACTTTGGCTGTGCACCGGCACAAACCAAAACATAGCATAACAAAATAAATGCGATTAAGAAACCCCTCATGTTTGTGACTTTGTTGTTAAATGGCTGACGCAAACCCTTTTCATTTGTGTGGAATGACCGATGACAAAGTAACTAAAATAACCGAAGATGTAATTCGTGTAACCGAAAAATCAGCAGCCATGCATGCCGCCATCTGTTAAACTCTGTTAAACCGCTTGACGGTACTGCTTTTTCACCCTATCTTGCCCCTAAAAATTTAATTGACAGCTATTTTAATTTCACTTATCTTTGCAGAATGTTTATAAATAGGCGAATAGTGGCGTGGGCTGCCCTCGTGTTTTTGGTAGTGACGGTTGCTGGGTGCAAGAGCAAATTCGAGAAATTGCGGGCCAGTAACAATATCGCACAGAAATACCAAGAAGCCATTAAATATTACAACAACAAAAAGTATGAAAAGGCCCGCATCCTGTTTGATGATTTGGTGACGAAGTACCGCGGTCAGGCAGAAGCCGAAGACCTGTATTACTACACGGCTTATACTAACTATCACTTGCGGGATTATCCTACCGCAAGATTTCACTTCAAGCAATTTACAGATACATATCCGAATAGCCCACGGGCAGAAGAATGCCGTTATATGGGCGCCTATTGCTATTTTCTTGAATCCCCGAAAGTGGGACTCGACCAAGAATATACCTACCGCGCGATCGAAGCCCTCCAGCTGTTCATCAATCTGTATCCCACAAGTGAGCGCGCCGAAGAGGCTTCCGGCCTGATCCAGCAGTTGCGGGATAAATTGGAAACCAAGGCGTTTAACAACGCCAAGCTGTACCTTGATATGGGCTTGGACGGAGATTATAGAGCTGCTGTAATTGCTTTCGACAACATGCTCCGGGAATTTCCCGACACAAAATATGCAGAAGAGATGGAGTTTCTAAGTATCAAGGCACAATGCCTTTACGCCAACCAAAGCCATCCAAGAAGGCAGGAAGAGCGTTTCGGGGAGGCCATTGATTTGTATAACAATTTCATATCCGCTTATCCTGACAGCAAATTCCGCAAGGAAGCGGATCAGCTTAAACAGGATGCTGAAAAGGGGGCTGAAACCGCTAAGCGATATAGTGCCCAACTCGCAGCTGCCTCTTCAGCGGAGGGCGAATCGGCAGAAAGGGAAACAGCCTCGTTACCAGAAAATAAATAAGATAAGGAACAAAATATGAGTATTCAAATAAGCAAAACCGTTCCCAACACCACCGTGACCCGTGATTTAAGGGAGTTGGACAAGAAGACGGACAACATCTACGAATCGATCGTCATCGTCAGCAAGCGAGCCAACCAGATCGCGGTGGATATGAAGGAAGAGCTGAACAGTAAGCTGGCCGAATTCGCAACCACTAACGATAATCTGGAAGAGGTTTTCGAGAATCGTGAGCAGATCGAGATCTCCAAGCACTACGAACGCCTACCTAAACCCACGTTGATAGCTGTCGACGAGTTCCTGAATGGCAAGGTCTATTTCCGGAATCCCGTTGCGGAAAAAGAAGAAGAGTAGTGAATGAGTATTCGGGGAAAGCACGTTCTCCTGGGTATCTGTGGCAGCATAGCTGCCTACAAGTCGGCCCTTCTGACCCGCCTGTTGGTCAAGGCCGGCGCACAGGTACAGGTAGTGATGACTCCCGAAGCTACGCATTTCATTACTCCGCTAACGCTTGCTACGCTTTCAGGTAAGCCAGTACTGGTAGATTATTTTGATCCCTCCACTGGGGTGTGGAACAACCACGTGCATCTCGCATTGGCTACAGACGCCATCGTGATTGCTCCTGCGAGTGCGAACACACTTGGGAAATTTGCACAAGGTCTTTGCGACAACTTGCTTTGCGCTGTTTATCTTTCGGCCAAATGTCCCGTCTTCCTTGCACCGGCCATGGATTTGGACATGTGGAATCATGGCAGTACCCAAGCCAACATCGCCCGGCTCCAGACGTTTGGCAACCGCATTATTCCACCCGGAACAGGGGAACTAGCCAGCGGCCTCAACGGCGAGGGACGGCTCGCCGAACCTGAAGCCATCCTGACCGCCCTCGACACTTACTTTACGGAAGGCTTGCCCCTGGCGAACAAAAAGGCGTTGGTGACGGCCGGTCCTACCCACGAGGCTATTGATCCGGTCCGCTATATCAGCAACCACTCCAGCGGCAAGATGGGATATGCAATAGCTGCTGAATTGCGGCGACTTGGTGCAGATGTTACCTTGGTGAGTGGGCCTACAGACTTGGCGCCGCCCGAAGCCGTCCGGCATGTAGCCGTTACTTCAGCCGCCGATATGCTCGAAGCATGTTTGACACATTTCACCGAAGCGGACATTACGGTCATGGGCGCGGCCGTAGCTGACTACACTCCTAAGTCGGTGGCCGACCTTAAAATCAAGAAAAACGAGGGCAAAAACCTCGGGATAGAATTGGTAAAAACGACAGATATACTCGCCACATTGGGTAAACGTAAGCAAAAAGGTCAGGTGCTCATAGGCTTCGCGTTAGAAACCCACGACGAGCACGCCAATGCCATTGATAAACTGCGTAGGAAAAACCTTGATTTTATCGTATTGAACTCAATGCGCGACGAAGGCGCCGGATTTGCGGGAGACCACAACAAGATCACCATCATCGATAAGCACGCATCCATGGAAGTTTTTGAACTCAAACCGAAAACGGCGGTTGCACAAGACATCTGTACCCGTATTATACAACTGCTTGATTCTTAGTGCGACTTGATGAGTTCCGGATGTCCAACCGAATAGGAAGCCGGACCGTTTCATAAAAATTGTCCTGCAGGTTTTTTCCCCTAATCAGCTTGATAAGTTTTTCCGCGGCACGTTGTCCGATCTCAAAAGCCGGCTGGTATACCGTAGATAGCGGAGGGGTGAGCATCCCGGCCAATTCAGTATTGCTGAAACCAATAAGTGCAATGTCCTGCGGAATGCGACAGCCCAGCTGATGCATGACGCTGAGACTATGCGTTGACAGCTGGTCAGTAGCCGTGAAAAGCGCGTCGGGAGGTTCCGCCAATTCGAGAAGTGACCGGATGCTTTCATCCACACAATCTTTCAATCCCTCGTTGTCAGAACACCTGCAAAAACGTACATACTCCTTTCGGTACGCGATGCGATTGGCCTTCAATGCATCAGCATACCCGTTGCTGCGCTGTGACGCAAAATGGACACCCGGGTCTATATTTAGCATCGCGATACGCCTGTAGCCATTAGCGATCAGGTGTTGCGTGGCTTGGAAAGCACCCTTATGGTTGTCAATACCGACTTGATCCGAAGGGAAGTCATCGCAGATTCGGTCAAACAAAACCAGGGGTATGCCTTGGTCCCTGAGCGCGGAAAGGTGTTCAAAATTCATTGTTTCGGCAGATGGCGATATCAACACGCCTTCCACCCCGCGGGCTTCAAGCTGTTTCAGGCATGATTTCTCCTGAAATAACGATTCTTTACTTTGCATGATAATCATATCATACCCCGCTGCTGAACATGCCCCATCAATACCGTCAAGCATGCGAGAGACAAAGCTGTTATCGATCGAACAGATGACAACGCCGATGGATCCGCTTTTTCCCTCCTTTAGACTTTTTGCCATCCGATTTGGCTGGTAATGATTCGCCCGCGCATAATCCACAACCCGTTTTTTAGTCTCCCCGCCTATTTCATAGCTATCACGCAACGCCTTGGATACCGTCGAAACAGACAGATCCAGCGCTTTCGCGATATCACGTAAAGTCATATTGGCCATGACATAAAATAAAGCCTAAATATAGTAATAAATGCATCAGTTGATAAACCTTATCTTTGTGCAGTTGTCATTGTTTAATAAATGATGATTATGAACAAATACTTACGTAGAGGCTTAATTTTCACTACCTGTGGGGCTGCATGCTGTATATTGGGATATTACCTGATGGATAAGGAGATCGATCTGTATAAATGGGTGATGGCAATCGGTGTCGTCATTTTCGGCATCGGCTTCTTGACGGTCTTTTATAGTTTTATCCGAAAAATCGAGCGCCAAAGTATCTTGGAAGAACGCAAAGAGCGACAGCACGAAAATGAATAAAGGCCATTCAAACCCGTTCTCTAACGCTTTCAGGGGTATAGTAGCAAGTTACCACACGGAGCGTAACATGAAAGTTCATCTCGTGCTGGGCTTGTTGGCGGTGACCCTCGGCGTATGGATGGATCTGCGGGCCTCCGAATGGCGGTGGATTGGGCTGTGTATTGCGTTGGTATTCATTGCTGAGCTGGCAAACACCGCGATCGAAACCCTCGTTGACCTGGTATCCCCTAACGATCACCCGTTGGCTAAAAAAGCCAAGGATGCCGCGGCGGGCGCGGTACTGGTGGCTTCCGGCCTCGCAGCTGTAATAGGAGTTTCGATTTTTTTTCCTAAAGTCTGGACGTATTTTTTTGGATAACATGCTGCACAAGACGCGGGGCATCGTATTGAAGTCGACGAACTATTCTGAGAGTAGTCTCATCGCACAGGTTTTTACAGAAAAGCTTGGTCTCCAGTCTTACCTTGTCAAGGGCGCCCGGAGACCAAAAGCGAAAATCGGTATGATGCTCTTCCAGCCATTATCCCTGCTCGATATGGTGGTGCACTTTCGTGAGCAATCTACATTGCAACGCATTGCCGAAGCCCGACAGCAGCCTTCTTTTCAATCCATCCCATATGACATCATGAAAAGTACTGTTGTCTTATTCCTTAATGAAATATTACATAAGAGCCTCCGCCAACAAGCTGCTGACGAACCGTTGTTCAATTTTGTATTCAACGCCATTTCTTGGCTGGACTCCGCCGAAAAGATGCCACCGGATTTCCACCTGTTCTTTCTGCTCAGACTTTCGCGCTTTCTTGGTTTCGGCGCTGCAGCACCCAAGCACGGGCAAGGTTTTTTCGATCTGAAAGACGGTGTTTTTTGCGACAGATTACCTACGCACGCCCTCATATTACAACAACCCCACGTTTCGCAAATGGCCGGTCTGATGGCATGTGCTGTCGAAAATCTGGGAAACTTGCAGCTACCTGTGGCCGACCGACGTTTCCTGCTCGCTAAAATTATCGATTTCTACCAGCTCCACATCGACAATTTAGGCGAAATAAAATCACACACCGTTCTCGAGGAAGTGCTCAGCTAACGCACCGTTCACAAAACAATATCTGCTGCTCTTTGTTTTATGTACTGATTTACTGTGCCAGCTAACTCATTTTATAATGTGGAAAGAAGAAAATAACACGCTTTACCGATCGTTCACGTTTGTTGATTTCTCCGAGGCATTTGCATTTATGGTTCGGGTAGCTTTGCTCGCCGAGCAACATAACCATCATCCTACATGGAACAATACATGGAATAAGGTGGGAATTTGGTTGTCCACACATGATGCAGGTAACACCATTACGGAAAAAGACCGGAAACTCGCCCGCGACATCGATAACTTGCTGCCCCCTTCCTCATCAGCGCAATAACCGATTGGAGGCATTACATCTGGGCAGCACAAAAAAAAGCCGGCCGTCAACGGATGAGGGCCGGCTTGGCAATACAATAAATATAGTTGAAAGGCTATCCTTAGATTACCTTAACATTTACCGCATTTAAACCTTTTCTGCCTTGTTCGACATCGTAAGAAACATTGTCGTTCTCCCGAATTTTGTCAATAAGGCCTGATGAATGCACGAAAATTTCGCTTTCACCAGAATTGGGAACGATGAAACCAAAACCTTTGGTTTCATTGAAGAATTTAACTACTCCTTCTGCCATTGTAATAAAAATTATAAAATAATAAAAACCAAAGGTATGTATATTTATTTTGTAAACAAATCAAAAAAACGCAGACTAGTTATTAATCTATGCCAAGGCGTAAACACCATATCGTTTTCTCTCGGTTTTTTTATACCTTAGCAAGTGGCTAATACCCTGTGCTGTATACACTGCAGCCGTTTTGCTTTTTGTTTCAAGCAGATTCGTATGTATATGACAAACTATTTTGAAATTATTAGCAACTACGTAAACAATCAGTAGGGAAAAAGTATTAATATGATAATAGGTAAATGCTAACAAAATACCATGAACTATCAGATTGCATCACTGAAAGAAATAGCCGATGGTGGAAAAAAAGTAGGTAAGCTTCCCTTCTCCATCCGCATACTGCTCGAAAATGCACTGCGCAACCATGATGGGTTTGCCGTAACCGATGAACACATAGACACGCTGGTCAACTGGAGCCCCACCGGAACTGACAAAGAGATTCCGTTTAAGCCGGCCCGTGTGCTTATGCAAGATTTCACCGGTGTGCCGGCCGTCGTCGACATGGCCTCCATACGTGCAGAGGTAATCCGCAAAGGCGGCGACGGCAGTAAGATAAATCCGGCTATACCTGTTGACCTTGTTATTGATCACTCCGTGCAGGTGGACTACTTCGGAACCGACTATTCGTATCAAAGGAACGTAGCGCTGGAATACGAACGCAATGCCGAACGTTACCAGCTGCTAAAATGGGGGCAACAGGCCCTTGACAATTTTACTGTCGTGCCGCCGGGTATGGGCATCTGTCATCAGGTAAACCTTGAATACCTGGCGAAAGGAGTGATTGTCCGCGACGGCTGGGCGTTTCCGGACACACTGGTTGGAACGGATTCGCACACCCCTATGGTAAACGGCATTGGCGTGGTAGGTTGGGGTGTGGGCGGCATCGAAGCAGAAGCTGCCATGCTCGGACAACCCATTTATTTTACTTGCCCACAGGTCATCGGACTGAAGTTGAACGGAAGGATCCCGGCTGGATGTACCGCTACGGATATGGTGTTAACCATTACCAAACTGTTGCGTGACTATGGTGTGGTGGGCAAATTCGTTGAAGTTTTCGGAGATGGGTTGGATTACCTGAGTGTTACCGACCGGGCTACTATTTCCAATATGTCGCCCGAATTCGGGTGTACCATTACGTATTTCCCTATTGACGACCAGACGCTAGATTATATGCGGCGTACCAACCGGTCGGACGAACACATCTCGTTGGTAGAAAACTATTGCAAAGACAACCTTCTGTGGCGAACAGGCAAGGAAGATATTACGTATACGCATGTACTTGAATTAGATCTGGATACGTTACAACCTACCGTTTCAGGTCCGAAACGGCCGCAGGATAAGATATTGGCAAAAGATCTACCCGTGCAATTCAGTAACCTGATGGAAAAAGACTACCAACGCAGGTATGCCCCAATAAAAGGCCGTCAGGAACAGGCATGGCTCTCGGAAGGTGGCTCAGGTAGTGCCTTCACTTTTGAGGAACGACCGGTTTCAGACGACGTCGCTGTTGAAACGGATGAAATACGCTCTGTACGCGTAAAAATAAAAAATCAGGAATACATCCTCAGTGATGGCAGCATCGTAATAGCAGCCATTACCAGTTGCACCAATACCTCAAACCCGACGGTGATGGTGGGAGCCGGATTGGTTGCCCGCAAAGCGGTGGCCAAGGGACTCCGTACCAAATCGTGGGTGAAGACCAGCCTTGCCCCCGGCTCCAAAGTGGTAACCGAGTACCTGCAACGGGCCAACCTGTTGGAAGATTTGGAAGCGCTTCGCTTCCATACGGTGGGATATGGCTGTACCTCCTGCATCGGAAACAGCGGACCACTGCCGCCGCACATCGCCGAAGCGGTGGACAAGGGCGACCTGGTCGTGGCATCTGTACTTTCCGGCAACCGTAATTTTGAAGCTCGGGTGCATCCGCAGGTCCGCATGAATTTTTTGATGTCACCTATGCTCGTAGTCGCTTACGCGCTCGTAGGCCGGGTAGACATAAACCTGCTCAGTGACCCTGTAGGTTACGATCCGAATGGCAATGCCGTTTACCTCAGCGATATATGGCCAAGCCAAGATGAAATTACAGATACGATCAACCGATGCATGCGACAGGAAGATTTCAAGAAAGTCTACGATGTCATCTTCGACGGGGGCGATGACTGGAAACAGCTTACAGCGCCGGAGGGAAAAAACTTTGTGTGGAACGAACAATCAACTTATGTCCAGGAAGCACCTTTCTTCAAAAACATCTCTACAGCGCCTCAGCCCACACAGGATATCACCGGCGCCCGTGTATTGCTTTACCTTGGAGATTCTGTCACCACAGACCATATCTCGCCTGCCGGTTCATTCAAATCCGATTCGGCCGCCGGTCAATACCTTATCTCGAAAGGCGTGGAATTTAAAGACTTTAACTCTTATGGCTCCCGCCGGGGCAATCATGAAGTAATGATGCGTGGCACGTTTGCCAACGTACGCATCCGCAACCGAATTACCGATAGAGAAGGTGGATACACAACTTATTTTCCCACTGGTGACACGTTAGCGGTATATGATGCAGCCATGCGGTATGCCGACGACAGGACACCGCTCATCGTATTGGCGGGTAAAGAATATGGCAGTGGTTCCTCACGGGACTGGGCGGCGAAAGGTGCCAACCTGCTCGGAATAAAAGCAGTCATTGCCGAGAGTTTTGAGCGCATACACCGCAGCAACCTCGTTGGAATGGGGGTAATCCCGCTGGAGTTTCCACAAGGAGAAAACGCAGCATCCTTGGGATTGGATGGGACAGAATCTTTCGACATTTCCGGCGTGTCGGAAGGCTTGCACCCCTTCAAATTCTTGAACGTGAAGGCTACCAAAGCAACTGGTAAAATTATTGAATTCCAGGCAAGGGCACGGTTCGATTCGGCCATCGAAATCGAGTATTACCGCCACGGCGGGATACTTCACTATGTACTACGGGGATTCCTGAAGACCTGATGTCAAGGTCTTCAGGAATTATCCCTGAATGCATTCCAGCCCTGTGCTTTGATGGGATGTACCTTTCCCGACTTCGATATTAATTCACAACCGGCAGACTTTTCGGTGATGTATCCGATTACGCTGATATCCGGTTGATTTTTTATGCGATCATAATCGGCTTGCTGGATCGTAAAGAGCAATTCATAATCCTCTCCACCATTCAAAGCGCATACGGTCGGATCTAACCCGAATTCCCGCGACGTATCATACGTCATTGGATCTATCGGTATCTTATCTTCATGCAGTTTACAGCCTTTATCTGAGGCATGGCAGATATGCAAAATTTCAGAAGCCAAACCATCCGACACGTCGATCATCGCCGTCGGCTTGACACTTAAATCGGCCAGCAATTGGACGATGTCCTTACGCGATTCGGGCTTCAGTTGGCGCTCTACGACATAATCTTTTCCTTCCAGATCCGGCTGTATGTTCGGGTTTTCCAAAAATATGCGCTTTTCACGCTCCAACAACTGCAAGCCGACATACGCTCCACCTAAATCACCGGATACACAAAGCAGATCTCCCTCCTGCGCGCCGCTTCGATAAACGATATCCTCCGCCGCCGCATGCCCAATACTGGTCACACTGATTACCAAGCCCTGTGCGGAAGCCGATGTGTCCCCACCAACCAAGTCGACATGGTACTTTTCACATGCGAGCAATGCCCCCGAATAGAGCTCTTCGACGGCTTCAAGCGGAAATTTGCTTGACAAGCCTAAAGAAAACGTAATTTGTGAAGCCACCCCGTTCATGGCATAGATATCGCTAAGGTTAACCTGTACCGCCTTATAACCTAGATGTTTGAGCGGTACATACCTTAAGTCAAAATGAATCCCCTCTAATAGCAGGTCAGTGGAAACCAAGGTCTTTTTACCGGAAAAATCCAGCACAGCAGCATCGTCTCCGATCCCCTTCACGGTAGTAGGCTGTTTGAATTTTACAGCGCTGGTAATGTGCGCTATCAGCCCGAATTCACCTAAGCTTTCCAGGTTTGTTTTCGCTATATTGTCAAACATATTCTTTCTTGCAAGCTTTTCATTCAACTTATCAATAATCCACTTGGTCGCTACTAAAGCCCCAACCGTTCTGATATTTCCAGCATCCGCTCGATCGGGCGCTTCGCGCGCGCTATCACGTCCGCCGGCAAATCGACTTCAGGAAGCTCGAATTTCATGCAGTTATACAGCTTTTCCAACGTATTCAGTTTCATATACGGGCAGTCGTTGCAAGCGCACGCATTGTTCGGTGGCGCCGGTATGAACGTTTTCCCCGGACTGGCTTTCTGCATTTGATGAATAATCCCGCTTTCAGTTGCAACAATGAAGGTATCCGCAGTATTTTCTTTAGTATATTTCAACAAGCCGGATGTCGAACCGATGTAGTCTGCACCATCCAGCAGTTCTTTCTCACATTCCGGATGTGCAATGAATTTGGCTTGTGGATAACGTTCCCGAAGTTGCTGTATGCGTTCCTGTGAAAACAGCTCATGTACCATGCATGCGCCGTTCCAGAGCACAAGGTCACGTCCTGTCTTCCGTTTTACATAATCACCTAGATTTTTGTCAGGTCCGAAAATGATTTGTTGGTCGGGCGGCAGGCTTTCCACGATTTGCACCGCATTACTGGAGGTGCAGACAATATCACTTAGCGCTTTTAGCTCGGCCGTACAGTTGACATAAGTAATGACAATGTGATCGGGATACCGGTCTTTGAATTTTGCAAATAGATGCGGTGGACAACTATCCGACAACGAACATCCGGCCTTAAGATCCGGAAGCAGCACCTTCTTCTCCGGTGACAAGATCTTGGCCGTCTCGGCCATGAAGTGAACACCAGCAAAAACTATGACATCCGCATCCGTCTTTGCGGCCTCCTGAGATAGACCTAAGCTGTCGCCGATGTAATCGGCAATATCCTGAATTTCGGAGTCTTGATAATAGTGGGCTAAAAGAACCGCATTTTTCTCCTTTTTTAGCTTGTTTATTTCCTCTACCAGATCAAGTGTCGGATCGATTGGTTCGTCGATATAACCTTTCGTGTCTAATTCGGTAAGATAAGCATTCATTTGTGAGTGATCTCCTTCGGTAGGCCGCGCACATTCATTGTTCGCTTCACCATATGCAAAGATAACTAAACAAATTGACTTGTTTCCACGATTCGAAGGTGCTCAATAAGTAATAATACTTTTTTAAATAACTTGTTTTATTGTTTATTAGGGTGTTGGTTTTGTGAGAAAATGATGCCGGAAATTATTTGATTTGTTATTTCTGACTTTTTCTTAACAACTTTTTAACATGAAATTAACTAATGAAGGCTGATTTTCAAGGGATTTTATTTTTCATTTTTTGTTTTTCACCAGTAGCATGTTCACTGTTTATTGTCGGTTATTTGTTAATATTGCGGCGGATAAGTGGGGATTTTTTGATGCGCGTTGTTTAGAAGTTGTGAAAGAGTACTTATTGAGGAACTTTTCATTTTTATTCAACGGTTAGTTTACACGTTATTCACAACAATGCACACGTGTTAAGCTGTTCTTTTTACCGGTTTATTTTTTGCTATGCATCACGTTGATTTTTTAGTTATTGGTTCGGGAATAGCCGGTTTAAGTTTTGCGTTGAAGGCCGCGAAACACGGGAAGGTGATGATTATTACCAAAGCTAACGAAGACGAATCAAACACCAAGTATGCACAAGGCGGCGTAGCGGTTGTTGTGGATAAGTCTGACTCTTTTGAGAAGCATATTGCTGATACACTGTTGGCTGGCGATGGACTTTGTGATGAGCTTGTTGTGGAAAACGTTGTCCGCGAAGGTCCGTTGCGTATACAGGAGATCATCGACTACGGTACACATTTCGACAAAACGACGAGCGGCATGTATGATTTGGCAAAGGAAGGGGGGCATTCCGAACATCGGGTGTTGCATCATAAGGACATTACCGGATTTGAGATTGAGCGGGCTTTGCTTAGTAATGTGCACGGAAATCCCAATATAGAAATACTGACCCATTATTTCGCCATCGACCTGATTACACAGCATCACTTAGGCGCGTTTGTGGACAAGAGTACACCGGATATCACCTGTTACGGCGTATATGCGCTCAATACAGTGGATAATCGTGTGGAAAAGGTGCTTAGTAAGATGACGGTGATGGCATCCGGAGGGGCGGGTCACATTTATTCGAGCACTACGAATCCTGTCATCGCTACGGGAGACGGGATAGCGATGGTTTACCGCGCTAAGGGGAAGGTTCGTAACATGGAGTTTATTCAGTTTCACCCAACAGCCCTTTATAATCCCGGCGAATATCCTGCTTTCTTGATTTCGGAGGCGGTCAGGGGCTTTGGTGGGGTGTTAAAGAGAAGGGATGGGACGCCATTCATGGAGGGGTATGACGCCAGGGCATCCTTAGCACCACGGGATATAGTGGCAAGGGCAATCGATTCGGAGATGAAGAAGTCGGGGGATGATTTTGTATTTCTAGATATCACTCACCGGAGCAAGGAAGAGATTTTGAAGCATTTCCCAAACATATATGCGAAATGCCTTTCGATAGGCATTGACATGTCAAGGGATTATATTCCTGTTACTCCGGCCGCGCACTACCTTTGCGGCGGGATTATGGTAGATGAGTGCGGCCGGTCTACGATCCAGCATCTTTATGCCTGCGGTGAATGTGCTTCGACAGGTCTTCATGGTGCTAACCGATTGGCGTCCAACTCATTATTGGAGGCAACTGTGTTTGCACATCGTATATATACCGATGCGGTTGAACGGATTGGACAGATGGCGTTGCCTCCAGATATTCCTGATTGGGATGATTCGGACACAGTATTATCAAACGAAGACATTTTGGTCACACACAACCTTCGGGAAACACAGAAGGTTATGAGCGATTACGTAGGTATTGTACGCTCCGATTTCCGTCTGGAACGGGCGATGCGGCGGCTCGGGCTGTTATATGATGAAACGGAAAGCTTTTATAAGAATACCAAACTTTCTGTGAAGTTGTGTGAATTGCGCAATGTGATTCAGGTGTCTTATTTAGTGATTAAGGCTGCGATGGCAAGAAAGGAAAGCCGGGGATTGCATTACACGACGGATTATCCGCAACGGTCTGAGTTGCGCACGGACACTATATTTTGATGACTAAGGTCATGCTGGTGATTGGAAATTGTGGCATTAACCACTGATAAAGGACAAGGATCATGGCGTTAATACTTCCGGTTAACGGAATTTATCCCACCATAGGCGATGAATGTTTTATCGCGGACAATGCTACGTTGGTGGGTGATGTGGAATTGGGCGACCATTGTTCGGTTTGGTTTAGTGCTGTTGTAAGGGGGGACGTGAATAGTATACGGATAGGGCGTTATACCAACATCCAGGATGGTGCCGTGGTTCATTGCACTTACCAGGCTGCAGCGACAGTAATTGGCAATCATGTAAATGTCGGCCATCAGGCGATAGTGCATGGGTGTACAGTGATGGATAGGGTACTGGTTGGTATGGGTGCTATTGTAATGGACCATGCGGTGGTGGAAGAATATGTGATTATAGCGGCGGGGGCCGTCGTGCTCGAGCGCACCGTATGTGAGAGCGGTTACCTCTATGCGGGCGTTCCTGCAAAGAAAATAAAACCTATTACGGAGGAGCAGCGCGGATTGCTTGATGAGCTGCCCAACCGTTATGTTATGTACTCCGGCTGGTTTTCCTGAGGCTTAGTTTGGCACGTTTAAGACCTCTTCTTGCTCCCAGTTGGCTCGGATAATAAAGGTCTTTCCGATATACCATACACGTTCGGGTTGGCGCCGTTGATGGACATCTCCGGTGTCCCATTTTCCATTGTTATTTGTGTCGTAAATTACCCGTATGGTGTATTTTCCGCCTGGAAACTGGCGAAATGGGATGCTTTGCGAAGCTGAGATCGGAACACTTCGGTAGATGACGTCCATTTTTTCGTTGATAAGCTGCACGAGATACTGGTGTGACGTGTCCGGGACCGTAACTTTCAGGACGATATCGCCAAAGTTATCCGTTTCGTCCAATGTAAACGAGTTATCCACGCTTTTGCTTTTGTCGCCGAAGAAGCCCCTAAAGGCGCCCTCTTCTAAGGTTAGTTGATAGTTCCGTTTCGGACGCCAATTATATCGGAGGATATAGCGGCGCAGGGCCGTGGTGTCTTTTGCGAGTTGGAAATTGGTTCTTGCCACGGAGTCTTCCAGAAGAATGATCTTGCTTCGGTCTATTGATTGTACGGGCGAACCCGCTGTCAGTTCGATGTGTTTTGTCCGCGTCACGCGGTTTCTATTGAGATTATTGGTGACGATGAAATCGCGGTCATATTTGTCGTTGCGTCCACGCCGCATTGTCACTGAATCGAGCAGGACGCCATTGTCCGAAAATTTTACCTTTAACGAATCAAATGTTAGATCACTTAACCAAACGGTGGCTGAGTCTCTGTTACTGGTATACTCAATGATTTTATCGGTATCGAGGTTAGACGGGGAGCTGATTGTGATCTCAGGATTTTCCAGTGGTTTATTGAAGGCGAATAGCACCTTTCCATTGGATTCAATCTTCCGATCAAGCAGTCGGAAGTCCCGTGGGATGCCACGGGACAGTTCGATGAGGATTCCTGCGGTGTCACGGTTA
Source organism: Parapedobacter deserti (assembly GCF_042646065.1). NCBI lineage: Bacteria > Pseudomonadati > Bacteroidota > Sphingobacteriia > Sphingobacteriales > Sphingobacteriaceae > Parapedobacter > Parapedobacter deserti. Next base: position 193,201 of record NZ_JBHRTA010000016.1, on the reverse strand, counting down.
AGCACGATCGAGTCATTGAGGAAGCCGATCGATTCACCCGGAGCATTATAGATTCGGTCGTTGTTTTCTTCTTTTAGGCCGTAGATTCGGTACGTGTCTTCCCGAAGGTAGTTCAGCCTGAAATTTCCTGCGGTGTCCGTCAGTGTGAATATGTTTGCTTTACGTTTGCCGAAGATGGAATCCTGTCGTGTGGGTATAAGCATTACTGTTATTTCCTTTTCTGGCAATTTGGTGAGTGCATTTATTACTCGCCCTGATATGGAAAGGGAATCAATTACATCTCCGGTGGAGAAGACGTAGCTATAATTCAGAATTGGATTTCCCTCGTTGAAATCCCCAATCGATTTGCCGAAGTTTATAGTATAGGTTGTATTCTCTTCAAGAGAATCCGGCAGGGCGATTTCAATGGTTTTTCGCTTGATCCTCGGATTTATCGGTTGTTCGATGTCTGGCGAAACGCTTATTTCTTTTAACGGATTGGACAGCTTAATGTATTCATCAAATTCAATAATGATTTTTTCCGCATCGAAGTTTCGCGTCATGTTCGGTGGCAACTCGCTGATGATTGTCGGCGGGATGGTGTCTTTCGGACCGCCTGTAGGCTGTTGCATGCTTGCGCATTGCCATGTAAGCGAAATCAGGGTAATAAAAAAGAGTTGAAAAAGCCATTTTGGATTTAAGATGCTTTTTAGCCGATATGAGCGCTTTTTTGATTTCGGTGAATCTGTCATCGGTCGGGGTTAAGAAAGTGCGTTATATCCAAACTATGGAGGTCGCCTTGTTTTTAGCTTAATTATTTGTAAATCAATAAGTTAAGACATATGTATCATTAAAACAGAGATATCCGAGGGCGAGACGCCGGAAATCCGGGTTGCTTGACCTAATGTACGTGGTTTCACCTTTACTAATTTTTCACGAGCTTCTTTGGAAAGGGAGACCAAGGAGCTATAGTCAAAATCCGGATTGATTTCTTGATCCTCCATTTTTCGCATTTTGTTTACGATATCCATTTCCTTTTCGAAATAGCTGTCATATTTTACTTTGATTTCTGCTTGCTCAATTATCTCCTTATCATATCGGTTGACCAATTCTGCAAACGGTGCATGCGCTTGTGCCACATCGAATATCGACACTTGGGGCCTGGTAAGTAAATGGAATAGGCGCGTCTTCTGCGTGATTGGGCTTGAGTGCAATTGGATAAGGATCGGATTCATATCTGCCGCGGTCACCGATTGTTTGCGCATGTAGTCCACGATCTCATCCGCTGATTCTACTTTCCGTTTCACTCGTTCAAGCCGTTCATCCGAAATCAAGCCCAGCCGGTGCGCAATTGGCGTAAGTCGTGCATCTGCATTGTCCTGGCGCAAAAGGAGACGGTGCTCGGCGCGTGAGGTAAACATACGGTACGGTTCTTCGGTACCTTTAGTCACCAGGTCGTCGATGAGCACCCCGATGTATGATTCAGATCGTTTAAGTATAAGCTCTTGCTGGTCGTTTATGCGTTGGTGCGCATTTATCCCCGCTATGAATCCCTGGCTCGCTGCCTCTTCATAGCCTGTGGTACCGTTGATCTGACCCGCAAAGAAAAGGTGCTTGATGTGATGCGTTTCCAGGGTAAGGTCAAGCTGCATCGGGGGAAAATAATCATATTCTATGGCATACCCCGGACGGTACATTTTTGCGTTTTCAAAGCCAGGAATTAAACGCAATGCATCTTGTTGCACATCTTCAGGCAGGGACGTGGAAAAACCGTTAACGTATATTTCGGCCGTTTTCCATCCTTCTGGTTCCACGAATATCTGGTGCCTGTCGCGTTCAGCGAAGCGGTTGATTTTGTCTTCTATTGAGGGACAATAGCGTGGTCCCAATCCCTTAATACGACCGGTGAACATCGGTGATCTTTCGAATCCCTTTTTTAGTGTTTCATGAACCCGTTCGTTCGTGTAGGTGATCCAGCAGCACCGCTGTTCGGCAGCGAGCGGAACATCCGTGAACGAGAAGCGTCCACGCTCCTCGTCACCCCATTGCTCCTCCATCCTACTGTAGTCGAGCGAACGCCCATCTATCCTCGGCGGGGTACCGGTTTTCATACGACCGGATTCAAAACCCAATGCGATGAGTTGTTCCGTTAGGCCTGTGGCGGCCTTTTCGCCTGTGCGGCCGCCTCCGAATTTTTTTTCACCGATATGGATAACGCCGTTGAGGAACGTGCCGTTGGTAAGTATTACCGCATCGCTTTCGATGGATATCCCGAGTGATGTCATCACCCCGGTGGCCTTTCCGTTTTTCACCACGATTTCGCGGACCGTATCCTGCCACATGTCAAGATTCGGCAAAGACTCTAGTTGAAGACGCCATTCTTCAGCAAAGCGCATGCGGTCGTTTTGCGTCCGCGGACTCCACATGGCGGGCCCTTTAGAGCGGTTTAGCATGCGGAACTGTATGGTAGTCTTATCAGCGATAATTCCTGAATAACCCCCCATGGCGTCTATTTCGCGAACAATCTGGCCTTTGGCTACCCCGCCCATAGCTGGATTGCAACTCATTTGCGCGATAGTCCCCATATTCATTGTGATCAGCAGCACCGAAGAACCCAAGTTGGCTGCAACCGCAGCGGCTTCACAGCCAGCATGCCCCCCTCCTACTACAATAACGTTATATTTTTTAAACATGATTTCGAAATTTTTGTTCCACGTGGAACACGAGACTTCCACTACGTTCCACGTGGAACATTTAATTATATTCGCTTAACTCAATCCAACGCTCCGATTTGGCATCAAGCTCTTGATTGAGTTTCGTTAATTCAGTTGCGATATCGGCAAGTTCGGTATGGTCCGTTATGTTATTTAATATCTCGGTCTGTTCCTGTATGCGTTGCTCCAAATGCATTATCTCCTGATCCAAGGCTTGAAACTCGAGGCGTTCTTTGTAGCTGAGTTTTATTTTCTTGGATGGTGTGGGAAAACTTTCGGCTATTTTAGGGGCTTCGATCGCTTTTACCTCTCGTTCTACTTCTGCCTGTTCCGATTTGTAGGCCGCATAGTTACCATTATAGATGGATACAGCACCGGCACCATCGAAAATAAACAGTTGATCGGTTAGCCGGTCGAGCAGGTATCGGTCATGAGATACCAGGATCAGCACTCCGCTGTAATTTAGAAGAAAGGCCTCAAGCACATTTAGCGTATCGATATCCAGATCGTTGGCAGGTTCGTCCAATATAAGTACGTTGGGGTTCTGCATCAGCACACGCATCAATTGGAGCCGCTTTCGTTCGCCCCCACTGAGCTTGCCTACTAAGCCGAATTGTTTTTCCGGTGGAAATAAAAATTGAGTGAGGAGCTGTGAGGCCGAGAGTGATTCCCCATTGGCCATCTTAATATATTCAGCTACCCCTTTGACAACGTCAATAACGCGTTCGTTGCCCTGCAACGCCAAACCTCCTTGCCGGTAGTAGCCGAAAACGGTGGTGGCGCCGACAGTGATTGCGCCGCTATCGGGCTGTTCGTTGCCAGTAATCAGGTTCAGAAACGTCGACTTACCGGTGCCATTGCGACCCGCAAGCCCGATACGGTCGCCTTTCTTGAAAACATAGGAAAAATTCCCAATGAGATGTCGGCCGTTGTAGCTTTTTGATATGCGATCAAGTTCCAGTATTTTGCCGCCTTGGCGGCTTACATTGACGCTGAGCTGGATCGTTTGGTTACTTTGCTGCCCTTTGGTTTTTTCCTCCAAGTCATAAAAAGCATCAATACGTGCTTTCGACTTGGTTCCCCGCGCCTGCGGCTGCCTGCGCATCCATTCCAGCTCCCTACGTAGCAGGTTGCGATTCCGTTCCAGCTGCATTCCTGCGGCCTCTTCGGCTTCTGCCCTCCGTTCGAGATAGTAGCTATAGTTGCCCGCATAGTTGTTTATTTTTCCGCGGTCTAGCTCGCGGATCTGCGTGCACACAGTATCCAGAAAGTAACGGTCGTGCGTCACCAGCAATACCGTCTTTTGGCCGCCGGTAAGCAGCTTTTCTAACCATTCGATGGTCTCAATATCTAAATGGTTTGTTGGCTCGTCGAGGATATAGATGTCCGGTTCATCAATGAGCAATTTAGCTAAGGCAAGACGCTTGCGCTGCCCACCCGATAGGTTGGCTACGCGTTGTGAAAAGTCGGCGATCTGCAAGCGGGTCAGGATGCTCTTGATATGATGTTCATATTCCCAAGCATTCAATGCGCTGAGTTGTTCAGTTAGCTCGGTGATCCGCCGGACATCTGCCTCGGGATCGGCTATCAGCTTCTCATAAGCACGTACAAGCCGTTGCTGCTCATTATCGGCATGGTAGATGAAATCATTGACTGTTGCATATTCGTCGAATGCCGGGTCTTGCGAAAGGAAGCCGATCCGGACTCCCCGTTCCCGTACGACGGTTCCCTCCACTGGATCTAGCTCGCCAGCAAGGGCTCGAAGCAAGGATGATTTACCCGCTCCATTGGGTCCGACGAGTGCAATGCGATCGCCCCTTTGCAAACCGAAATGAAGGTTCCTGAACAGCCACCTATCATGGTAGCTATGGCCCAGCCGCTCTGTTGATAATATGCTCACAGTTGATTTTTGATATGCTTCCAATAATATACACGAACACCGCCATGCTCCTGCTCCGCGGCCCTGTTCATTGCCTTCGCCACCCAGGCTGCCGGGACGCTACGGTACTTGGACAACCCGCCGATTAAGAAAGGGTCAATCACTGTGAATAACCCTTTGGCGAGAGATTCAGACCGCCTTTTTTCGGATCGCTTTCCGGTGATCAGCGACGGCCGGAAGATGTGTGTGCGATCCAGTCCTACCGCAACAATGTCACGCTCCATTTGTCCTTTCATCCGAAGGTAGAAGTTGGCTGAATCCGCATCAGCACCGACGGCTGACACCACGAGTAATGCCTTGGCCCCGTTCGCTTTAGTTAGTCTCGCCAAGGCAACTGGGTAATCGTGATCGATGCGGTAATATTCCTGCAGGTCGGGCGTCTTCTTGCGGGTTGTACCGAGGCAGCAGAATACGTCATCAGCCACAAGCTGGTCTTTTATTTCTTCAATTGTCTGAAAATCAGCAATTAACTGATTAATCTTGGCGTGTTTTATATTCATATCCCGACGGGCCACCGTGGTGACTTTCCCGTATCTAGGATTGTTTAGTAGCTCACGAAGGACATGCCTGCCTACTAATCCTGTGGCCCCGAATATGATAGCTGATTTTTGCACCGTCATTATTTTTGCAAAAATACGGAAAATTTATCGCTTCAGTAGTAGAGCCCCATATTCTGACAGAAGTCGCTTTTACGCTGTTTCGGAAAGGCTAACAGCTTAAATAGAGCTTAAAACTATATGATTATGTAATATGATCGTATTTATATCGTATTTTCATCGTATTTTGATCGAACCTAAACGATAAAAATACGATGATGTTACATCTGCTATACCGCTAGATGCCAAACTTAGTTCAACGTTATGTTAGATTTGGCTGGTTTCTATTTTTCTTGATGTTTGGAACGTGCTGGACACACGTGAAAGTTGTTGAAAAATACCCTCGTTACACCGTTCGATTGGCATTCACGGCCGCGAAATACGAGCTGCTAATAACGAGGGCTGGCTTCGGATTTTTTTGGCGCTGGAAATGCTGACGTCAGTTCAACCGGTGCGGGGCAATCAGATTGAACTTTGGGATGGTTACTTCAAAGAGGCTCCCGTCAAACTCCCGTAACATCTGGTAGGTGCCCATCATGGAGCCCATGTCACTTTTGAGGTTGCACCCCGAAACGTATTCGTGTTGTTCGCCCGGATCGATAACGGGCTGTTGGCCAACGACACCCTCCCCCGCCACTTCACGTCGGCTGCCATTTGAATCAAAAATGAACCAGCGCCGTCTCAGCAGCTGAACGCTATGGTCGCCAAGGTTTTCAATGGTAATTCTGTACGCAAACATGTAATGCTCGTTTTCCGGATTGGAGTATTCCGGCTGATACACCGTTTCAACAGAAACTTTTACGCCATCAGTTATCTGCGTAGCCATGTTGCATTTTATTTGCGGCCAAGTTACTAAATGTCATCCATATAAGAAAAGGAAAGGAGAAGAAATTGGGAGCATGAGTCCCATTGCCGTGGCATCAGGCGACGTGGCACACCGGTGCCACGCTTGTGCGCTTGCCCTTGCATCCTGGACGATGCGCAGGATGGCCGCAGCGGTACGGACATTGTCGTTGCTGGGGCGATTAATCAATGTATACTGTTTAATTCCGGTTTCCGCGGAATTAAACAAGCGGCTGTAGCCTAATATTTCCTACTTTTGTGCATGCCCTACGGAACATTGTACCTTCTCCCAGTGCCGTTGGCGGATGGCGCCGCCCCGGCTTCCTATACTCCCTATCTCATGCAGGTGATTAATACACTAGATGAGTACATTGTTGAAAACGAAAAATCTGCCAGGAAATTTCTTAAGCAAGCGGGATTGCAGCGGCCGCAAAGTGAGCTGATCTTGCATGACTACGGTAAGCACACACGTGGAAGGGAAGACCTTATGTCTTTTTTTTCAGGCTTGTTGGCCGGCAAAGATGTCGGCCTCATGAGTGAGGCGGGATGCCCAGGCGTCGCGGACCCTGGGGCGGACATTGTGGCTGAAGCACACCGCCGAGGCATTAAGGTTGCGCCACTGGTGGGGCCAAGTGCCATCCTTTTGGCATTGATGGCTTCGGGATTCAATGGGCAAAGCTTCGCCTTCCATGGCTACCTGCCTATAGATAAGGGCGCGAGGGCCAAGAAAATCAAGATGCTTGAACAGGTGGCCCAACGGGAAAAACAGACGCAGGTTTTCATCGAAACGCCCTTCCGCAATAACCAGCTGCTGGCCGAAATCGTGCGCACCGGCAACCCGCAAACGCGGCTGTGCGTCGCATGTAACCTGACGGCAGCCGACGAGCAGGTCATCAGCATGCCGCTTCGCCAATGGAGAGCAGGCCAACATGACTTCCATAAGAAACCGGCAGTCTTTCTTATCTTTTGAGACGTGGAGACTACCAGATATACGGATGTGTTGATCGTCGGCGCCGGGCCCTCAGGACTGATGATGGCCGCCCAGTTGCTCCGCTACGGTATCAATCCGATGATTATCGATGCCAAGCACGGTCCGGACAGAACGTCGAGGGCCATCGCCGTGCATGCCCGGTCGCTAGAGTTGTTCCGCCAGCTTGGGCTCGCCGATCGCCTGCTCAGCCAGGGAACTTCGTGTTACGGCGTGCAGATACAGGGCCGAAAGAAACAATTGGGCCGTGTCGATTTTTCCATGATGGAGAATCCCACCACTCCCTTTCCCTTCATCCACCTGGTGGGGCAGGAAAAAACGGAAAGGCTGTTGATTGACCGGTTGACTGAGCATGCCTGTCCCGTTGGCTGGGAAACCCGGCTCGTGTCGCTCCTTCAGGACGACCGGACCGCTACCGTTGAACTGGAAAAGGGGGGCGTGATTCAGCGGTGGAAATGCAAATGGATAATCGGGGCGGACGGCTCCAAAAGTACTGTGAGAAGCTGTGCAGGGATCCCATTTGAAGGTAGGCGCTACCCAGGGCGATTTTTTCTCACCGATGTGCAGATCGATGGAGTGTATAAACGGATGATCCATTTCTTTCTGCCGAAAAACGGCTTTCTGGGCGTTTTTCCGCTTGATGCGGCCGGCCGGTACCGCCTCGTGGGCATATTGCCCCGGAAATGGGATGCGGAGCGCCGATCCGCCATCCGGTATAGTGACATCAAACCTATAGTGGATGATGCAATGGGGTTCGAGCTCCAAGTGAGCCGCTGCTTCTGGATAAGCAGTTTTTTGCTGCAAAGGCGTATGGCTGAACAGTTTGCCAGACAGCGCTGCTTTTTGGTTGGCGATGCGGCGCATGTCCATTCGCCTGTCGGAGGGCAGGGAATGAATGGCGGGTTGCAGGATGCCGCTAACTTGGCCTGGAAACTGGCCGGCGTGGCGAGCGGCCGGATAGCGCCGCAGATCCTGCATTCATATCAGCGGGAACGGATGCCGGTGGCTAAGGCCACGGTTGATGCTACCGACCGTGTTTTCAAGTTAGCTATCAATACGGACGGATGGCTGAGCCCGCTGAGAGATTACGCCGTCTCTGCGGGAATGCGGGTCGTCGGTAGCAACGCTCAGCGACTCAATAAGCTATTCGGTGAAATGGCCCAACTGGCCTTCCATTACCGCAAGGCGTCTCTTGCTGTGCACCACGCCGCAGGGCAGCGCGTGAGGGCCGGTGACCGCATTCCCTTTCTGCAGGTATTTGATGAAAAGACGAAGGCGCACACCGACCTGCACCGCTGGTGTGAGAAACCGGGGTTTGTCTTGTTGGTGCTTGGCATCATCAGCCATCACCACCTTCATCTTATCGGCCGTTGGATGCGGCAAAAGTACCCGAGGGAGATGCACCTGTTTTATCTGCCCTATTCTCCCGCAAACCAACAGGTATTTGATACGTTTGAGGTGAAGGCCGAGAACACGAAAATTGTGCTTATCAGGCCGGACATGCATATCGGTTACATGAACGATATGCTCAACGTGGATCTGATCGATACGTATATGGAAGAGGTGATTGGGTGGAAAATGTTTGACAATGTACCGGAAATCCCTTAACTATGTAAAATTAAACCCGATGAGATGTACCGGATAATTTTTCTGCTGCTGTGCAGCACGCTGCTTGCCTCCGGAGGAATCGCACAGCAACATACGTTTGTGCTTGTCCATGGCGCATGGGGCGGTGGCTGGTCATTTAAAAAAACCGATTCGCTGCTCCGGCAGTCGGGCAACCTGGTGTATCGGCCCACGCTATCAGGCCTCGGCGAACGGGTGCATTTGGCTTCTCCTGATATTGATCTGGATACCCACATCAAAGATGTGGTTAACACCATCCTTTTTGAAAACTTGCACAACGTCGTGCTTCTGGGGCACAGCTACGGCGGAATGGTGGTGACGGGCGTAGCCGACAGTATACCCGAGCGTATCGCGAAATTGATTTACCTGGACGCTTTTGTGCCGGAGGATGGGCAAAGTGTAAACAACGCACGGGGCCTAAGCGGTCCGGGGAGCGAGATGCCGACGAAAGACGGCTTGGTTTACCCGTTATGGACGAAGGAAGGCCAGGGTTTTCCGCGGGACGTGCCGCATCCGGCGAAGACGTTTTCCCAGCGAATTGTGCTAAAAAACGAAAAGCGGCTCGAAATACCGACCACCTACATATTGACCTACGAAGGCGATGATTCGGAGCGCGATGCTTTCGCCTTTTTTGCCGCGTCGGCTGAACGCAAGGGGTGGAAGGTCATCCTTATGCATGCGGACCATAATCCTCAGATGACCATGCCAGAAAAATTAGCGGATTTACTGGAGGAGGTGGGCGGTGGAACGTAACGAACAACCGAGGGCCCTGCAGCTGGTCTGGGAGAGGAAGTCATTTGACGCGCTATCGTTGGACGAGCTGTATAAGGTTCTCCAACTGCGGCAGGAAGTGTTTATCCTTGAACAGGCATGCGTCTACAGTGATTTGGACAACAAAGATCAGAACTGCAATCATTTGATGGCGTGGCAGGGGCCTGTATTGGCAGCCTATACCAGACTTATCCCTTATGGGGTTTCCTATTCGGACGCCACCAGTGTCGGCCGTGTGGTGGTGGGAAAAGATTTCCGGGGCAAAGGCCTCGGCGAAGAATTGATGTTGCGTAGCATCGACGGAATTTACACCCTATTTGGCCGGCAATCCATAAAAATAGGTGCTCAGGAGCACCTCAAGGCTTTTTATGACAGACTTGGCTTTGAACAGACCAGTGAACCGTACATGGATGCAGGCATTTTACACATAGAAATGACACTTTTGCCGATGGAACGCAAAGTTATATGCAAATCGCCGTAATTTAGCGCGGATTTATGTGGCCATTAAAGCAAGTAAATACGAATGAACATCGACTATAATAATCTCCCGCCCGAACTGATGCAAGTAGTGGTTACTGTGCTGCTTATCCGCTTGGTCGTGTGGGTGTTTTACGCCAATACGGTTCGTAAGCTGCTTCTGCTGGTTGCACCTGGGAACCGGTTGATGACGCCAAACCAAGCTTGGTTGCTGGTTATTCCCTTTTTTAACATTTACTGGAATTTTTCCGTGGCGTCTCGGGTTGCCGATTCCCTCACCAACGAATTCTTTGATCGCAAGATTGCAGAAGAGGAAAATCCTGGGCGGGCCGCAGGCATGTGGTATGCTTGGATGTTCTTATTGTCGAATATCCCGCTACCGCCCTTTATCATGATGACCGTCGGCCTGCTGAGCGTTGTTTATTTCATCGCTTATTGGGTAAAACTCAATAATTTTAGAAATTTACTGGCCGAACACGAGAATTTCAGAAAGGGACAACAAAACTGACCGTCTATGCGTATCCAAGAATTGACTGCCCACCTTGAATCCCTGGCTCCCCTGCACTATCAGGAACCATACGACAACTCGGGGCTGCTGGTAGGTGATCCCAACGGGGAAGTCAATCAAGCGCTGATATCGCTCGATTGCACAGAAGCCGTGATTGATGAAGCGATTCGCCTGGGATGTGACCTGGTGATCTCCCACCACCCGATCGTGTTTAAGGGACTAAAGCGCTTTACCGGAAGAAGCTATGTAGAACGTGTGGTCATGAAAGCCATCAAAAACGATATTGCGATATATGCCATTCATACCAACCTGGACAACGTTTCGGGGGGCGTAAACAGCAAAATCGCTGAAATGCTGGGCCTTCAGCAAACTGCGATACTGAATCCCAAGCGCGACCTGCTCAACAAGCTGGTGGTATATGTGCCCTTGAGCTATGCTGAACCTGTGCGCGCCGCGCTATTCGCGGCGGGCGCCGGGCATATCGGCAATTATGACGAGTGCAGTTTCAATGTGACCGGATATGGCACGTTTCGCGGAGGCGAAGGTACTGATCCGTTTGTCGGCAAGCCGGGCGAGCAGCACCGTGAGGAGGAAATGCGCATTGAAGTGATCTATCCGGTACACCTGGAGCGTGACGTGCTGTTGGGCCTTTTTGAAGCACATCCCTATGAGGAGGTCGCCTATGATGTATACCGCCTACAGAACAGCCACCAACAGGCGGGAAGCGGCCTGATCGGCCGGCTGGAACAGCCGATGCCGGAACTGGAGTTTCTCGGCCGGTTGAAAAAGCGGCTGGACGCAACCGTCATCCGGCATACGGCGCTTCGCGGCAAGCCGGTTTCCCGCGTGGCTGTTTGCGGTGGCGCAGGAGGGTTCCTGCTCAGCCAGGCAATGCGGTCTGGGGCCGATGTACTCGTGACAGCCGATTACAAGTATCACGAGTTTTTTGATGCGGAAGGAAAAATCGTCATTGCGGATGTGGGACATTTTGAAAGCGAACAGTTTACACAGCAATTATTGTTGGAAATTATTCAGAAAAAATTTCCTACCTTTGCAGTCCGTTTGACGGGAATAAACACAAACCCAATAAAATACTACAGTTAGATGGAACAGACGGTAGAACAAAAGCTGAAAGCCCTTTGGCGGCTACAGACCATACACACGAAAATAGACCGGATCCGCCAGGTAAGGGGTGAGCTGCCGATGGAGGTAAGTGACCTTGAGGATGAAATAGCCGGACTGGAAACCCGCATCGAGAAAATAAGGAGCGAATTGGACGAGATGGAGGATTCCATCGTCAACCGGCGCAACATGATCACGGATGCACAGGCAGCAATCAAGAAGTATGAAGGGCAGCTTAATGATGTAAAGAACAACCGTGAATACGATGCCATCACCAAAGAAATTGAGATTCAAGGGCTGGACATCCAGGTGAGCGAAAAGAAAATCCGTGAGTTTGAATTCGAAATCAAAAATAAAACGGAGGTTTATGAAAGCACCCTTGCTACGCTCGAATCGGCCAAAAGAGATTTGGAAGTAAAGAAGGGCGAGCTGGATACCATTACCGCGGAGACCCAGAAAGAAGAAGACGACCTGCTGAATCAGGCAGAAGACGCCGACAAGGATATCGAGGAGCGCTTAATCCGCGTTTACCGCAGGCTGAGGACAACTTATAAAAACGGACTTGCCGTGGTCTCCATCGATCGCGACAGCTGCTCCGGATGCCATAACAAAATCCCGCCCCAGATGCAGCTCGAAATTCGCCAGCGCAAAAAAATTATCGTATGCGAGCATTGCGGCCGCATACTGGTAGACGAAGCGCTCGTACAGGAAGTAGAGTCTTCGCTAGTCGCCTAAGCGATAGTCAAAAAACAAAGCACGCAGAACGCTCGGGGACTCATAATCGACCGGGCGTTCTTGTTTTTTTTAAATTCAAATACACTTAGCAATCTATTAAACCCTAACACATGAAGTCCATCAAGCTACCCTTCAGTATCGCTGCTTTCATGGCGCTACTAATGATCGTGTTATCCGGTAAGGCGCAGGAAACGCTGCTCTTGCGTACACCGAGTGTAAGTGACCGGAATATTGCGTTTGTTTACGGCGGTGATATCTGGATAGCCGACCGCGACGGCTCGAATGCCCGCAGGCTTACCGTGAATCCGGCAAGTGAACAGCACCCTTTATTCTCGCCAGATGGCAAATATATCGCATTCACAGGGAACTATGATGGTAATACCGATGTGTACGTCATACCGATTGCAGGTGGCGAACCCCGCCGCTTGACGCATCACCCGGCTGCTGACATAGTGCGGGGATGGATAGATAACGAAACAGTTTATTTTACGTCTACCCGAGATTTCCAATATGCGCTGAGTCCGCGCCTTCATCAGGTAAGCACAAAAGGCGGGGTAGAAAGCCCGCTCATTATGCCCGAAGCGTATCAGGGAACGCCGTCGCCCGATGGCCGGTACTGGGCCTATATTAAGAATACGGACCCCACCGAGCGCGACCGCGTAGCGTTTAAACGGTACCGAGGCGGTGGTATGCCTGCCATCTGGATTTTCGATACGCAAACGCACGATGTAGAAATCATTCCCGACGCGAACAGCAACAATGTGAAGCCGGTGTGGCTGGGCAGCAAGGTTTTTTTCCTCTCCGACCGCGAACGGATCGTCAATATTTACAGCTATGACGTCGCAGCTAAAGAAACAAAAAAAATAACGAATTATAGGGATTATGACGTGCGCTCGCTGACAGGCAGCGGTAGCACATTAGCTTTCGAACAGGCAGGCCAGGTCCACCTGTTGCAGACGACTGACAACAAAATCAACACACCTGCCATTACCGTGCACGCCGATGCTCCGTATAAACGCGCTCACTATGTGGAAATGAAGGACGGCATACGGGCCTTTGGGATTTCGCCGACAGGCCAACGGGCGGTTTTCGAAAGCCGTGGCGAGGTTTTTACCGTACCGAAGGAAAAAGGAGACGCCCGTAACATATCCAATTCACCGGCGACCCATGAGCGTTTCCCCGCTTGGTCGCCCGATGGAAAATGGATTTCGTATATCTCAGATGCCAATGGCAGCTATCAGCTGGTACTCCGCGACCAGGCAGCAAAAGAGGAACCCATCTATATCCCACTAGGGAAAACCACGTTTTATTTTGAGCCAACGTGGTCGCCCGACAGTAAAAAGCTGTTTTATAACGACAGCCATTTAAACCTGTATTATATCGACATCGACTCCCGCAGGGCGGTGTTGGTGGATGACGATAAGCTGGGCTCGCACACGGGCCGCGTATACAATCATTTTCAACCGACTTGGTCGCCTGATTCGAAATGGATAGGCTATATCAAAACTTTGCCCAACACCGTTTCGGCCCTGTTTATGTATAACCTGGATACGAAGGAAAAACACCAGATAACCGACGGCATGAGTGCGGTGCGGGGCCCGGCATTCAGTAGGGACGGCAAATACCTGTTTTTTACCGCCAGCACCAACACGGGACTTACCAACAGTGGTCTCCATATGTCGGCTTATGAGCGGCCAACTAGCTACCACGTTTATGCCTTCATCCTTTCAAAGGACACCCCCTCCATTTTTAAGCCTGAGAGCGACGAGGAAGATGTGAAAGGTACCGATGAAAAAAAGAAGTCTGACACGGAGGATGGAAAGACTGACGGAGACAAGAAAAAGGACACCGCCAATAAGGCCGACGAACACATCAACGTAGACGTTGAAAATATCGGCAACCGTATTGTGGCGCTGCCGCTGCCTGCGGGAAGCTACCGGCTGAGCGGATCGGTAGAAGGCATGCTGGTTTACCAACGGGGTGCGACCCTTGGCGCTTATGACTTGAAGAAGAAAGAAAACAAGACGCTCATCGAAAACGTCCGCGGATTTGAAGTGAGTGCTGACGGGAAGAAGATGATTTATTCTTCACGTGGCTCTTATTTCATTGTAGATGCGGGTAAAAAGCCTGCTACACCAGAAACGGGAAAGCTAACGCTTGAAGACATCAAGCAATTGGTTGACCCGGCAGCTGAGTGGCAGCAAGTATTTAACGAGGTATGGGCACTTCAGAAGGAGTATTTTTATGTGGAGAATATGCATGGTGTAGACTGGCCCGCCATGAAAACAAAGTACGCAAAGTTTCTCCCATTTGTGAACCACCGCTCGGACCTGGGCTACCTGCTTAACGAGATGATGGGTGAAATGGTGGTAGGCCATAACTACATTTACCCCGGCGATGAGCCATCTGCGCCCTCCGTAAGCGTCGGTATGCTCGGCGCGGATTATGAAATCGACAATGGCCATTATAAAATCAGCAAGATCTTTTCCCGCCTCGACTGGAATCCGGATTTCAAAGCTCCGCTGGCAGAACCGGGACTGCAGCTGAGCGAGGGATCGTATATTGTAGCGGTAAACGGCATGCCCCTTACGGCAGCAACAAATATCTATAGCTTGTTTGATCATACGGTGGGCAAGCAAGTGGTGCTTAGAATCAACAGTATCCCATCGTTGGAGGGAGCCCGGGAAGTAACGGTAGTACCCATCAGCTTCAGCGATGAAACGCAGCTTCGGCGTATGGAATGGGTAGAAAACAACCGCCGTAAAACATACGAGCTCAGTGGCGGGCAGATTGCTTATGTGTACATGCCTAACACCGGCCCTGATGGATACACGTATTTTAACCGGTATTATTTCGCCCAAATGGATAAGAAGGCGCTGCTGATCGACGAGCGCAATAATGGCGGGGGCTGGGTAGCTGACTATGTGATTGATTTGCTGTCGAGGGAGCAGATCAGCTATTGGGGTATCCGGGATGGCAGGAGCTTTACCACGCCTGGTAACGGGATTTACGGCCCCAAAGCTATGATCATCAATGAAAACGCTGGTTCGGGAGGTGACATGATGCCATATATGTTCCGGTTGAAGGGCCTCGGCAAGTTGGTCGGACGGACAACGATGGGAATCCTCGTCGGCATTAGCGGCTATCCACCATTATTGGACGGCGGAAGGATCACTTCACCCAATTTCGGGATATACGACGTGAACGGGCAATGGATCATTGAAAATGAAGGCGTAGAACCGGATGTGTTCGTTGAACAGATGCCCAAGGATCTGCTCTCGGGAAGGGATCCCCAGCTTGAAAAAACCGTGCAACTGCTGCTGGAAGAAATGAAAACGTATCCCTACAAAGAGGTGAAAAAGCCGGCCGATCCGATACGTGTGAAATAGCAGTGGGGGTCGGCCGGAAGTCGGTCGGCCCGCTACATTTGCTAATAAATTTCACAAAATTTTGTAGATTTGCGTTGCCACATGATAGGTAAACAGCAAGGGTTAAATGACGACTAAAATAACACCTGATTTAGGTGATCAACAAGAAATACAAGTATTCGGCGCACGTGTACACAACCTTAGAGATATTGACGTAAGCTTTCCACGCAATGAGCTGGTTGTTATCACCGGTTTGAGTGGTAGCGGCAAGTCGTCGCTGGCGTTTGATACGATCTATGCGGAAGGCCAGCGGCGGTATATGGAAACGTTCAGTGCTTACAGTCGCCAGTTTTTGGGCGGTCTGGAGCGCCCCGATGTGGATAAGATCTCCGGGCTCAGCCCTGTGATTTCCATTGAGCAGAAAACTACGAGCAAAAATCCGCGGTCTACTGTCGGGACCATCACCGAAGTGTATGACTTCATGCGCTTGCTCTTCGCCCGGGCTGGGGAAGCGTATTCGTATGTGACGGGCAAAAAGATGGAGCGTATGTCTGAGGAACAGGTGGTCGACCGCATCATCCAGCAATTCGAAGGACAGGCGGTAAACATACTCGCTCCCGTGGTAAAGGGCCGCAAGGGTCATTACCGCGAGCTGTTTGAGCAAATCCGCAAACAGGGGTATGTGAAAGTCAGGGTGGACGGCGAATTGCTGGATATCGTACCAAAAATGCAGGTAGACCGCTACAAAATCCATGACATTGAGATGGTGATCGACCGGCTGCTGGTGTCCGAAAAGGACCGGAAGCGATTGTATGCGTCGGTAATGCAAGCGATGAAAGCTGCCAAAGGAGTGATCAAAGTCAGTGACAAGGGCAACAAGGAGTATTTTTACAGCCGCTACTTGATGGATGCCGAATCGGGCATTTCCTACGACGAACCGCAGCCCAACACGTTTTCGTTCAACTCGCCCTACGGCGCCTGCGAACGATGTGATGGACTAGGCTACGTGTACGAGATCGACCAACATGCGATCATCCCCAATCCGAAGCTAAGTATTGCGAAAGGGGGGTTGGCCCCGCTGGGAGAATTCCGGGATACTTGGAGTTTCCAGGTGCTGAAGGCAGTAGCAAAGCGCTATGACTTTTCACTGACCACCCCTATCGAGAAGCTGACAGAAGAGCAACTTGATATCCTGCTGAACGGCGGGGGCGAGGAGATAACGGTGCCGGTCTCGTATAGTAGCTGGAATACGAAAGACTACAGAGTTACTTTCGAGGGGATTTCCAAGATGCTTGAGGAGCAAAGCGAACGACTTGGACCCAACGGGCAGAACCTCGATGACTACCGTGCGCAGCGGGTCTGTCCGGCATGCCAGGGCGCCCGCCTTAAAAAGGAGTCTCTTCACTTCCGGATCGGGGGGAAAAACATCGCTGAATTGGCGTCGATGGATATCACATCGCTAGCCAGTTGGTTTGCGGATGTCGGGCAGCGCCTCGACGACCGGCAGAACATCATTGCCACCGAAATACTAAAGGAAATCCGTGCGCGGCTGGGGTTTTTACTCGACGTGGGGCTCAACTACCTGACACTGGATCGGACAGCCAAGACACTGTCCGGGGGGGAAGCACAGCGAATCCGGCTGGCTACACAGATCGGCTCCCAACTGGTCAACGTGCTTTATATACTTGATGAGCCCAGCATCGGACTGCACCAACGCGATAATGAGCGGCTGATAAATGCCTTGAAGAGCCTCCGCGATATCGGAAATTCGGTATTGGTGGTGGAGCACGACAAAGACATGATCCTCAACGCCGACTATGTCATTGATATGGGGCCGGCAGCCGGCGCGCATGGGGGGCTTGTAGTAGCGCAGGGTAAGCCTGAGGCTATCATGGCGGCCAACACACTTACGGCGGCATACCTCAACGGCACGAAGGAAATCCGTATGCCGGAGCAGCGGAGGGCAGGAAATGGGCACACATTACGTCTGTCGGGCGCGTCGGGCAATAACCTCCGGAATGTTTCTGCAGAATTTCCGCTGGGCAAGCTCATTCTCGTCACCGGCGTGTCGGGAAGCGGTAAGTCGAGCCTTATCACCGAGACCTTGTATCCCATATTGAACCACCATTTTTTCCGGGCGAAGAAAAAACCGCTGCCCTATAAAAAAGTGGAAGGATTGGAGCATATCGATAAGGTTATCGAAATAGACCAAAGTCCCATCGGCCGTACGCCCCGGTCCAACCCGTCTACGTACACCGGCGTATTTTCGGATATACGTGCACTGTTCGTGCAGCTGCCTGAGTCCAAAATCCGGGGATATAAACCCGGGCGATTTTCCTTCAATGTTAAGGGCGGTCGCTGCGAAACCTGCCAGGGCGCCGGAATGAAAGTCATTGAGATGAATTTCCTGCCCGACGTACAGGTGCCCTGTGAAACGTGCAGCGGTAAGCGGTATAACCGGGAGACGCTGGAAGTGCGCTACCGAGGTAAGTCGATCAGCGATGTCTTGGATATGGGCATTGACGAGGCTGTTACTTTTTTTGAAAACATCCCCTCCATTTACCGTAAAATAAAGACACTTCAAGACGTAGGGCTTGGTTACCTGACGCTTGGCCAATCTTCGGTAACGCTTTCCGGCGGGGAAGCGCAGCGCGTGAAGTTGGCCACAGAGCTTTCCAAAAAAGATACAGGCAAAACATTTTATATCCTCGATGAACCCACTACCGGTCTTCACTTTGAGGACGTCAATGTGCTGCTGGGCGTGCTCAACCGATTGGTGGACCGGGGGAACACGGTATTGGTCATTGAGCACAACCTGGATGTCATCAAAGTGGCCGACTGGGTGGTAGACCTTGGGCCGGAAGGCGGTGCGGGCGGCGGAGAGGTGCTTTTCAGTGGCACGCCGGAGGGCTTGATCAAGTGCGAGAGGAGCCAGACGGGGCGCTTTCTTGAACTAGAAATGCGCGGTGTTGGGACGTTTTCGTAACTTAGCGAGCGTATGTCAGATATTATCCAACTCTTGCCGGACACTGTGGCCAACCAGATTGCTGCGGGAGAAGTGGTCCAGCGCCCGGCATCGGCGGTAAAGGAATTGATAGAGAATGCGATAGATGCAGGGGCCGACAGGATCAGGCTGATTGTGAAAAGTGGCGGAAAATCGCTCATACAAGTGATTGACAACGGATGTGGCATGACCGTGACGGATGCGCGGCTTTGCTTTGAACGGCATGCTACGTCGAAAATTCGCAAGGCGGAAGATTTGTTTGCCATACGCTCGATGGGATTCCGGGGGGAAGCATTGGCCTCCATAGCCGCCATAGCCCACGTGGAGCTCAAAACGAGGCGCGTGGAGGATGAATTGGGCACCCTGATAGCGATTGAAGGTTCGACCGTGGTGAGGCAAGAGCCGGCGGCCCTGCCAGCAGGGACGAGCATCTGTGTCAAGAATCTTTTTTATAACATTCCTGCCCGCAGGAACTTTTTGAAGAGTAATCCGGTAGAGATGCGTCATGTTGTGGATGAGTTCCAGCGGCTGGCCTTGGCGCATCCGTATATTTTTTTCAGCTTGCACAGCGATGATCAGGAATTGTTTCACCTGCCGGCGGAAAGCCTCAAACAGCGCATTGTCCACGTCTTCGGCAGCGGTTACAACCAACGGTTGGTGCCCGTGGAAGAAGAAACGACCATCATCAACCTGAAAGGCTTTGTCGGCAAGCCGGAATTTGCCAAGAAGACCCGCGGCGAGCAATATTTCTTCGTGAACAACCGGTTCGTGAAAGACCCGTACCTCAACCACGCCGTGGTTAAAGCTTATGAGGGCTTATTGCCTTCCGAAAGCTTTCCGCTTTATGTGCTGTTTATCGAGATCGACCCCGCCAGAATCGATATCAATGTACACCCCACAAAAACGGAAATCAAATATGAAGATGAGCGGGCCATATACGCCATCCTCCAATCGGCGATTAAGCGTTCGCTGGGAAGATACAACATTACGCCAACCCTCGATTTCAACCAAGAAACGGGATTCAGCCATATGATCAGCCCTAAGCCGTTGGAAGAAGTCACTCCGCCTTCAATTACCTTCAATCCGAATTTCAATCCGTTTGACAGCGGTGCGCCCGCCGTGAAGCAGCGGGCAGGCATACCGCAGCAATGGGGCGAGTTGTACGAAATTGCTGATAAAGCCTCGCATGAGCAGTTTCGGCTGCATGGCGAGGAGGCCGAGACGGACGGGGGGATGACTGAACGGCCGCAGTCTGACATCAAGCAACCGTTTCAATTGCACAATCGCTATATCGTGTCCCAGATTCACTCAGGGTTTATCGTCATTGACCAGCATGCCGCACATGAGCGCATCCTGTTTGAACAATATCGCGGACAGCTGGAGAGCCGGCAGGGGGCGAGCCAGCAAAGCCTTTTTCCACAGACTATCGCCCTCAACGGCGCAGACTTCCAGCTCATCATGGATCTCCTCCCAGATATCCGTGCATTAGGCTTTCAAATCAGGGAATTCGGGAAACATACGTTTGTGGTGGAAGGCATTCCTGCCGACCTTACATCCGGGGTAAGTGAGCGACAGGTACTCGAACAATTGCTTGAAGACTATAAAAACAATAAAGCGGAGCTTAAATTGCCGAAGCGGGATAAACTGGCAAGGAGTTTAGCCCGGCATACGGCCATCAAGCCCGGCACCGTGCTGTCTGAGGATGACATGACCAATTTGATTGACCGCCTGTTTGCGTGCGAAATGCCGAATGTTTCGTTGAACGGCAAACCGGTGATCGTTACTTTTACATTGCATGAACTGTCTGAACGGTTCGAGCGCTAAGAACAAGAACGTATGTATAACAACACTGCATCCCCTTTTTCCGGAATACCTCCAGTCGTCAAGAATCTATTGATTATCAACATCATCTGTTTCGCTGGTGGTGCGCTGATTTTCAACCGGGCCAACGATCTGTTCGGTGTGTACTACCCTGATTCCCCCGGTTTTCATGTCTGGCAAGTAATCACCTATATGTTTATGCATGGAGGTATTGCCCACATCTTTTTCAACATGTTTGCGCTGTTCATGTTCGGGCCGATTCTGGAACAGGTATTTGGTTCAAAACGGTTTCTGAATTTTTATTTGATTACCGGTCTCGGAGCGTTGGTACTTCAGTTTGCCGTTCAAGCATTGGAAGTTTACTCGATCGTGGACTCTGTGTCGGCTCGGCAGTTCATTTCGGACATTAACGTAGCCGAGAGAAGCGCAAGAATAGACGCAGGTCTAGCCCCGGAGGATCGGATGACGCTCCTATCAGTATATACCACCCCAATGGTAGGGGCATCTGGTGCGATTTACGGCTTGCTGATTGCCTTCGGCTACCTGTTTCCCAATACGCCGTTGATGTTGATTTTTTTGCCAGTGCCTATTAAAGCCAAGTATTTTATCCCGGTGATGATTCTCATCGAGCTATTCTTGGGCGTGTCCCGTACTGGCACGTCAATTGCACACTTTGCGCATATTGGTGGTGCATTGTTCGGGTTTTTGTTAATTAAAGCATGGGGGATCCGTCGGCCGAACTATTGGTAGGCTCGACCACGTTTTTGCCGCCCGAAAGCTGGGCAAAGAAATTTTTTTCATATATTAGCCACTCTTATCAGGAATCGCAGCGATGAAAAGGTCAATGATTGGCGACTTATGGCATAAGGCTTTTCGTTCTGGAAGTCCGCTTTACCTGTTTATTGCAATCAATATTCTGGTATTTCTGGTGATCAATGCGCTTTCGTTGGTAACAGCATTAGGCATTATCAACGTCCCACTAGCGGGCTACCTGATGTCCTGGCTGCAGCTTCCGGCCGCTTTGACCGATTGGCTGTATAAGCCTTGGACTTTAGTCTCCTATATGTTTACTCAGCAGGGACTGTTTCACATTCTCTTCAACATGCTGTGGCTGTTTTGGCTCGGCATTATTTTTCTTGACTTTCTGAAAAAGCGGCAGTTTACTTTTGTCTATCTTGCTGGAGGCATTATGGGCGGAGTGCTCTACCTCTTGGCGTACAACCTCATTCCGGTGTTGAAGGCTGAAGCGTTCCGTACTGCGCTGGTCGGCTCCTCCGCAGGTGTGAGTGCCATTGTGTTTGCAACGGCTACATTATTGCCCGACTACACCATAAGGATGCTTTTTTTCGGGAACGTCAAATTGAAATATTTGGCGTTGGCTTTCATCGTGATCGACGTGATCGGCATTGCGGGGTTCAACGCAGGCGGAAGCATTGCACACATCGGGGGTGCAATCTTTGGTGTTGTTTACATCAAACGGTTGCAAAGCGGGCAGGACTGGAGCGGGATATTGGGAAATAGGCGCAAGAAGCACAAGTTGCGCGTGGTTCACAATGAGGTGCCGCAGCAGTACGACGAACCGTTAGTGCCAAATCAAGAGGTGATAGACCGTATTTTGGACAAAATTTCGCAGTCCGGCTATGAGAGCCTTTCGAAGGCGGAAAAAGAGGTCCTGTTTAAAGCCAGCAAGCAGGGCCAGCCAGAATGAATACTGATGCCAGATGGTAGGGAGATCACGGCGTAAAAATCAACTGGGTGTCTTCGGTAAGGCCATGTTGTTGGTCAATCTCCTGGCCGTGGCAGCGATGCTTTTGAGCTATTTGGCACCGGTTATCAATCCGTATACCTTTTGGCCTGTCGCCTTCTTCGGCATTGCGTATCTTCCACTTCTAATAGTCAATCTATTTTTTATCGTTTATTGGGCGGTTCGAAAGTGGCGGTATGCGGGTATTTCGCTCCTAGTAATTTTACTGGGATGGGGTACCTTGAATAAGCATATCGGGTTTAACGCCAAGGTGCCCGCGTCGGTTGTTGATTCACCGGACACCGCCCACATCCGGTTGCTTACTTACAACGTGCATTTTTTCAGGCCGTTTGAACAGGAGAACACCGAACTCACCATCCTTGAAGAGGCTATGGAGCTTATGGATAGCGTATCTCCCGATGTGATATGTGTTCAGGAGTATTACACGAGGCAAAAAGGACGGTACAGGATGGCTAAGGAATTTGAACGGAAGATCGGGACATACCACCACTATTTTTTTCCCGCTGCTGAAAACGACTACGAGGCCTATGGAATGGCGATCTTTTCCCGTTATCCGATTGTGGCCTCGGGTCATCTGCCGGCACATGAGTTTGGTGTAAACCGCGTTATCTACGCTGACCTGGACAAGGGAGGCCAGATCTTCCGTGTTTATAATGTTCACTTGCGCTCATTTGGTTTCCAGAAGGAAGATTATGATTTCATCAAAAGCCCATCAAAGACCATAGAAAGGGACGCGGCCTCCACTCGGCGGATCGGCTCCCGCTTGAAGCATGCGTTTGGCGCCCGGGGGGCTCAGGCTGAGGCGTTGCGCGCACACAGCAGCGCGTGTAAAACGCCATATATTATTGCAGGGGATTTCAATGACACCCCGCTGTCGTATGCAGTGAATCAGGTCTCTTCCGGCCTACAGAATGCATTCAGCCAAAAAGGGCGGGGATGGGGCGTTACCTACAACGGCGATTTCCCAAATTTCCAGATCGATTATATCCTCGCAAGCCCTGAATTCGAGGTGCTGCATTACCAGATCGTAAAAGAAAAGCTCTCCGATCATTATCCGGTTTGGGCTGATCTGCGGCTTTGATGCCCTTTTGGGGGCGGTTATCGGTGAAAAAAAAACGGAGAACCGCCTCTTTCGATTTGGATTCTCCGTTTTTAACCTTAATTACAACCGTGGCTGTAATAAAGGCATCAAGTCAAATTTCTTTGTCGGCATCCATGTTGGTTTCCCCAGACGGGAAAGCTTCGATGCATTCGGTGTTTACCTTGCTGCCGTAGCAGTTTTGGTGATAACATCCAAATCCCTAAGCGTATGCTTTGATTGGGCTACCCCATTTCAGGGAAGTTTAGCGAACCTCCCACCGATATTATATCTTTGGGAGCCAATCCATCGCAGTGAGCTATCCTGAACAGTTGCCCTTCGGCACCGTTATGCTATGGACACCCTTTTTGGCGATCAAAGAACTTAATGCTTGATATGATGCTAAGATAGCAACAAAACGTTTACCTGTCAAGTAAAAAGCACCCATTTTATTAACAATTTCTCAACAGGAAAACGCGACTTATCCACATGTTCTTAACCAAGACCAGCGTGTTTTTAACAAAGCGCTGTGTTTGCCTTACGCTTCCTGTCCGGTATTTTAGGTCATTTCGTGTCAGAAAAGCCAAAAAAACTGTAAATTTAAGCCGACAAATCGCTGAATAAAGAATACCGCTCATGCAAGCCCCCCGTAAAATTTTTGTGTTGGATACCTCCGTTATCTTGTACGACCACAATGCGTTAACCAATTTTCAGGAACACGATGTTGCTATTCCGATACAGGTACTGGAGGAGCTTGACAATTTGAAGGGAGGCAACGAGACCCGGAACTTCGAGGCACGAAGCTTTATCCGACTGATCGACGGTCTTTCCAGAAAAAGGCTGATCGACCAATGGGTACCGTTGAAAAACGGGCAGACGAAAGGCAAATTCAAGGTTATTCTTTCAGGAAAACCGCAGCGGGCCGACGCGGAAAAAATTTTCGGAAACGAAAAATATGACCATCAAATCATTAACGCCGCCCTGATTCTAATGGAGGAAAATCCGGACAAGAAAATCGTCCTTGTGTCAAAAGATATCTGCCTTCGCCTCAAGGCGAAAGCCTTGAACCTACTTGCTGAAGACTATGAAACTGGAAAGATCAAGGATGTGGAGGCGCTTTATACGGGAAAGACCATACGAAAGGACTTTCCCCAGTTTGTGATTGACGGATTGAAAAGCAAAACTGCCGTGCCTGTAGAAAGGATGGCGCTTGGCCATATCGGGGCCAACCAATTTTATGCGGTTAAAGATAAGCGCAAAACACTACTTGCTTTTTACCGCAAGGGCACCAACACGCTGACGCCGGTGTCAATGGCTCCGGTTTTCCGTATCAAGCCCCTTAATCCCGAGCAAGCCTTTGCGCTTCATGCACTACTTGATCCCTCCATCCGCTTGGTCAGCATCCAAGGTAATGCTGGCACCGGCAAGACTTTGCTGGCACTAGCAAGTGCCCTTGAACAACGCAGAAGTTACCGGCAGATTTACATCACGCGACCTGTCATCCCGCTGAGCAACCGGGAAATCGGATTCTTGCCGGGCGACGCCAAGTCGAAAACAGACCCCTTTCTGGCACCGATCTGGGATAATCTGCGCTTTATCAAGGAGCAATACGCCGACGACGGAAAAATGCTGGATAAGATTGACGAGCTGATCGCTACGGAAAAAATTGCTATCGCGCCGCTCGCCTTCATTCGGGGACGTACGTTGACCAAGATCTTCTTTATTGTGGATGAGGCGCAGAACCTGACGCCCCATGAAATCAAGACCATCATCTCCAGGGCCGGTGAACACACCAAAATCGTGTTCACGGGCGACATTTACCAGATTGATACGCCTTATCTCGACGCCGAGAGCAATGGACTCTCTTACCTCATCGAAAATGTGAAAAATCACCCGTTATATGCGCATATTACGTTGCAGAAAGGTGAGCGCAGTGAATTGGCCAATTTGGCTAATGATTTGCTTTAAAGCGTGACTATCCGCCATTCCTTGGGATAGTAATTATTTATGCGGTTGGGAAGCAACTTAGTCCACCCGAGCGGAACGCCGTTATATGTAGCGAGTGCCCACCCCGAAAGTCCCTTTGTATTGACCGACGGTGGCAGGTTTCCCTTGCGCAGGTATTCAAGTGATAAGTCAAAATCCAGCGGCAACTTCGGAAGCTCAAGGTGCTGGAGTGTGCTCATTGTAAGGTCATGCGCGGGGACGAACGCTTTCTTGGCTATGCGCCCCACCCGCGTTCCGGCGTTTCTCAGGTAGAGGATGCTTTGCAGGATACGCAGGTCGGGCTCCCAGGCTTCAGGCAAAACGTAGCTGTCTTCGCCAACGGTAAATGAAGTCAATTGGTCGCTTGTGGTTACCCAGTTTTTGAGCTCAGGGAAAAAGGTCGCCTTGCCCGGCTTCAATTTTCGTCTGTCGAAAGTTGCCTGACTCCGCGTTTTGCGGAAAGCGGCGATGAAAAACCCTTCGCCCCGCAGTTTATGAGGGTAAAACCGGTAGCCGGGGCAGCCATGTTTTTCGGAATGGGTCGGTTCAATCCCCCAGGCTTCGTCGATGGGTATCGCTATTGGTTCAACGCCCTGCGTCTCGCACAGCCAGTCGGAAACCTGCTCATTCTCCTCCTCCGAATAGGAACAGGTAGCATACAGGAGGACGCCGCCCTCCTTCAGGGTAGGCAGGCTGTCTGCCAAAATACGCCGCTGTCGCTCGCTGCATAGCTGGACGATCCCTTCCGACCACTCGGCTATAGTTCCGCGGTCCTTGCGGAACATGCCCGAGCCGGAGCATGGGGCATCCACAAGCATGAAATCGACATATCCCGGTAGGTGGCTGAACGCCGAGGGGTCATTATTTGTCACAACGGTATTGGGAAGTCCCCAGCGGACAAGGTTGTCTGCCAGCGTGGTTGCGCGGGCTTTGATTGGCTCATTGGCAATGAGCAGGCTGTCGGCATGGAGGTAGGTGTTCAGCAGGGTGCTTTTTCCTCCCGGCGCGGCGCAGAGATCTAAGGCTATCAGCGGCCGTTGATCCAGCGCGAGTGCCTTCACGGCATGGGCCAAAAACATGGAGGAGGCGTCCTGGACATAATAACAACCGGCGTGGAACAGCGGATCCAAGGTGAATACAGGCCGACGAGGCAGGTAGAAGCCAGTGTCGCACCAGGGTACGCGCTGCAAAACGGAAGTATCCGTACGGTGAGGTTTCGCGGGGTTTATCCGGATAGCGGAAACCCCTTCCTCCTCTTCGTGTACGGCCTGAAATGCGGCGGTGTCAAATCCGGCGAAAGCACCCAGACGGCGCACCAACGCAGGCGGTATGATGTTGCTCATGTACCTGCAAATTTACGGATTTAATCCTACCGCTTGTGCTTGGCCGTGAAACTTCTGTATGTGTGCAAAGCCAGCTTTTTGACCACATCAGCGTTCCAGCAGCAGATGAAGGACCCATTGACTCTACTGTTGGATTCAGTCCGATTAGCCTATTTGTAATCTGTATTGCCGAAAAAGCAGGAAGCATCAGGCTGATTTATTACATTCGTGGTTGTAAAAACAATTATACGCCATGAAGTCTTTATTTGCAGGTCTTTTAGCCCTTTTCATCGCGGCGGAGCTAGCGGCCCAGCCCTATCAGCCCAACTGGGAATCACTCGACATGCGCGAAACGCCGCAGTGGTGGCGCGATGCCAAGTTCGGCATTTTCATTCACTGGGGTCCCTATGCTGTTCCGGCATATGCCCCTGTAGATGAGGTAGAAGGGGTATACGAAAAGTATGCAGAACATTATGAAAATCGGCTGCTGCATAACAATAAACTTTTTACCGACTACCACCGGAAGACATATGGCGAACACTTCACTTACCGAGATTTTGCACCAATGTTCAAGGCTGAGCATTTCGATGCGGGCAAATGGGCTGACCTCTTCAGCCGTGCCGGCGCTAAATATGTGGTGCTGACTTCCAAGCATCACGACGGATTCTGTCTATGGCCTAGCCAATACAGCCCCAGATGGAACAGCATGGATATCGGTGCCAACCGCGACTTGGCGGGAGAGCTTACCAAAGCGGTAAGGGATGCCGGGCTACGGATGGGCTTCTATTATTCCCTGCTAGAGTGGAGTCATCCCTTGTATAAAAAGGAAACCATCAATGAATGGGTAGATACCCACATGATACCACAGATGAAAGAGCTGGTGGAAGCCTATCAACCGGAAGTGATTTTCTCGGACGGGGAGTGGGACTACCCGAGCGGGACCCTAAAAAGCACCGAGTTTTTGGCTTGGCTATATAACGAATCGACTGTAAAGGAAAGCGTAGTGGTAAATGACCGTTGGGGAGAGGAAACAAGGAGTAAGCACGGCGATTACTTTACAACGGAGTACGATTTGGTGCACAACGAGAAGGGCATCGGAGACAAGGCTACGCATCCGTGGGAAGAGAGTCGCGGGATCGGCACATCGTATGGATATAACCAGTTCGAAACCACAGCGCATTATTTTTCTTCCAAGCAGCTGATAGCGCTGCTGGTCGACAAGGTAAGCAACGGGGGCAACCTGCTGCTTAATGTCGGCCCGAAAGCCAATGGGCTTATTCCTGTGATTATGGAACAGCGTTTGCTCGATATCGGACGGTGGCTTGATGTAAACGGGGAAGCGATCTATGGCACCACGGCATGGCTGGAGCGGCCAGCGGCGAGCGAGCAGCCGCAGGTCTATTATACCCGCAAGGGTGAGGACCTGTACGTAATCTGCACGCAGTGGCCTGCGGCCCCCTTGCGGATACCCGGCGTGAAGCGGCCTGCGTCCGTTTCCCTGCTGGGCTCACCCACCGCGGTAAAGGCAAAGGCTGGCGGCAGCTGGCTTACCATTACGCCTCCCCCGATAACGCCGGCCACAATGCCCTGCGAACACGCATGGGTGTTTAAGCTGGAAGCGGTATTGTAATAAAATGAACGAAAAGAAACACCTTAACATCGCGGTGCACGGTAAGGTCCAGGGGGTATATTTCAGGTTGATAACCAAGGCGGTGGCCGACCAGCTGGGCGTGAAGGGCACGGCACAGAACCGGCCGGACGGCACGGTGTATATTGAAGCGGAAGGCGATGAGTTTGCGCTGGAATCATTCCTGGAGTGGTGCCGGGAGGGGCCTGAGAAGGCGGTGGTGGAAAAAGTGGAATGCGTAGAGGGCGGAATGAAAAACTATCGTAACTTTGAGGTCATCAGAAAAACGCAGGGCTGACCTTAATGTTTTAACGCTTGTCTGTACTCAGGAACTTCGCCGGACAAACGGCCATCTATGGGCTGAGCACGATCGTCGCAAGGTTGATCAATTTTGTGCTTACGCCGTTGTTTGTAAACCGGTTTTCTCCCTCTGTATACGGTATTTTCACTAACCTATACAGTTGGGCTGCAATGCTCAGCGCCGTGCTGGCTTTCGGAATGGAAACCACGTATTTCCGGTACCTGCAAAAGCATGAGGGAAACCGCGAACAGGTATACAACAACAGTTTTGTCATCGTCCTTTTTACTTCAGCGGTGTTCATCATCACGGTGCACCTATTTTCAGGAAGCATCGCAGCATGGCTAAACAATGGCCGCTATGATGCGGATTACCACCGTTATGTGCATTATTTAGCGTGGACTCTGGTGGCAGACGCCTTGGCTGTCATTCCATATGCCCGCCTGCGGGCTGAGGGCCGGGCGGTGCGCTTTGCCCTGCTTAAACTGGTTAATATCCTAACTTTCGTTAGCCTCAACCTGCTGTTTATTGTGGCTATTCCCCGACTGCTGGAGCAAGGCGCGACCGGCTCGGCAGGTATCAGCACATGGTACCGCGAAGGCTGGGTCGGTTATGTTTTTCTGGCGAACTTGGCGGCCAGCGGGCTGACACTGTTGCTCCTGCTGCCGGAAATCGTCAAACTAAAACTACGCCTCGACCGGAAGCTGGCCATGGATATGGCTGTCTACAGTTTTCCGGTGCTGGTAGCCAACATTTCGTTTATCATCAATGAGCATCTCGACAAGATACTGATTCCGAAATTGCTTCCCGGGCCGGTGGGCGACCGGGATCTGGGGATTTACGGTGCGGTGTCCAAAATTGCTGTTTTCCTAAGTATCGGCGTCCAGGCATTCCGCTTGGGGGCCGAGCCGTTCTTCTTCAGCTATGCAAAGAACAAAAATGCTCGTAAGACCTACGCGCTTATCATGGATTATTTCATCATCGCGATGGTGCTGGTGATGGTGGGCATCACGGTAAATATCGAATGGCTGAAGTACTTCATCGAGGGCGACAGCCCCGCCGAGCAGGCCGCATACTGGTCGGGCCTCCATATTATCCCTATTCTGCTCCTGAACTACGTGTTGCTGGGCGTTTATATGAACCTATCGATCTGGTATAAGCTGTCTGACCAGACGCGGTTTGCACTTTACATTTCGGGCATCGGAGCGGTTATTACGCTCGTATTTAATGTTATTTTCATTCCAAGGTACAGTTATGTAGCCTCGGCGTGGGTGACCCTGCTGGCCTATGGCAGCATGGTGCTGATCTCCTACCTATGGGGGCAGCGCCATTACCCCATCCCCTACCGTGTCGGCAAAAACGTCGGCTATATCTTGGCTGGGATCGTGGTTAGCTGGTTGGCATTTGACGTGTTTGACCGCCACCTTGTTGCCGGCAACCTATTGTTTACGGCTTTTGCGGGAACAACGTTGCTTATCGAGCGAAAAACGCTGCTAGCTATCCTGCGTAGGAATTAAGCAACCTCTTCCATGACGAATTGTTCGCCGATCTCGTCGAGCACGGCGTGAATATCAGCTACGCTGGTGAGTGAAACCAGCTTGGTGCGGTATTCCTTGAAGTGCGGTATACCCTTGAAGTAGTTGGCATAGTGGCGGCGCATCTCGAAGATGCCGGTTTTCTCCCCTTTCCACTGGATGGACTTCTCGAAATGCGTGCGGCAGACGGCCACCCGTTCGGCGATGGTGGGTGCGGGGAGGTATTCGCCGGTTTGGTAGAAGTGTTTGATTTCACGGAATATCCACGGGTAGCCGATGGATGCGCGCCCAATCATGATGCCGTCAACTTCGTATTCCATGCGCCATGCTGCGGCTTTTTCCACACTATCCACGTCGCCATTACCGAAAATGGGTATTCGGACGCGCGGGTTGCGCTTTACCTCGCGGATGAGCTGCCAGTCGGCCCGGCCTTTGTACATTTGTGATCGAGTACGGCCGTGAATACTCAGTGCCTGGATACCCACATCCTGCAGGCGTTCGGCTACTTCGTAAATGTTCTTCGTGTTGTCGTCCCATCCGAGGCGTGTTTTCACCGTAACGGGCAGGTGGGTGGCTTCGACGACAGCCTTCGTCATGGCGGTCATTTTATCGATATCCTGCAGCAGGCTTGCCCCTGCCCCACGGCAAGCCACATTTTTGACCGGACAACCATAGTTGATGTCAATCAGGTCGGGCCCCACCTGCGAGGCGATTTCGGTGGCCTCTCGCATGGTGTCAATGTCGCTGCCGAAAATCTGAATGCCGATGGGCCGCTCATACTCGAAAATGTCCAGTTTCTGCCGGCTTTTGGCGGCATCCCGGATGAGCCCTTCGGAAGAGATGAATTCGGTGTACATGAGGTCCGCCCCGCTTTGCTTGCACACAAAGCGGAACGGTGGGTCGCTCACGTCCTCCATGGGAGCAAGCAGCAAGGGAAACTCCCCTAAGTCGATATTTCCGATCCGCACGGCCATGCTAAGTTACCAGTATCCGGTGCAAAGATACAGAAAACTAAACATATCGGCTACAAGGACGCCGCAAACGACTTGATCGCTTTCACCGGATCCGCTGTTTTCATAAAATTTTCGCCGATGAGAAACCCTTGGAATCCAGCCGCTCGCAATTGCCGGATTGTTGCCGGATCACTGATCCCGCTTTCTGAAACCTTGATGAACCGGTCCGGAATCAGGCCTACCAGTGCTAGCGAATGATCCAATGAAACGGAAAAGTCGTTGAGGTTGCGGTTGTTCACGCCGATGGCGTCTATGCTGTCCATCACGCTTCGCTCCAGTTCCTCCCGGTTGTGCACTTCAAGCAGCACGTTCATGCCGATAGACCGGGCAAATGTGGACAGGCTTTCCAGCTGAACAGGGTTGAGTACCGCTGCAATCAGCAGGATGATGTCTGCACCATAGGCCTTTGCTTCAAGGATCTGGTATTCATCGATGATGAACTCTTTACGTAACAACGGAACCTGCAATGCGGTTCGTGCCTTCACAAGGTCGGTGAGGCTCCCCTTGAAAAACTCTGAATCCGTGAGTACGGACACCGCTGAGACACCCGTCTGCTGATAGCCGCGGACGACGTCTTCTACCGACGAACGGTCGTTGATCGTCCCCTTAGAGGGGGATGCCCGCTTGTATTCAGCAATGATACCGTTTTTAGTTTTGTCGAGTACCGAATCACGCAATGGAAGACAAGCCCTGGCAAACATGGGCTTTTTTTCCAGCTCGGCCATGGTGGTCGATGCTTTGGCCAGATCTACTTCCGTCCGTTTCCTGATGATGATTTTGTCTAAGATGGTCATTTCCTTTGGCGTCATGCTATGCGATAGGTTTCGCGTGTATGCTGTGTCCCTCCGTCGGCTCGGCGTTCGGTTGCTTTGCATCCAGCCAGTTGGCAATCATTTCCCTGCCGTATTGGGTAAGCACCGATTCGGGATGAAACTGCAGCCCTCTTACATCATCTGTTTTATGAGAAATCGCCATGATGACCTGATGTTCGTCTTCGGCGGTAATGCGGAGCGTATCGGGCAGCCCCTCGCGCGATACGGCCCAGGAGTGATAGCGGCCTATCGGAAACGACAACGGAAGGCCCTTAAACAGCGGCTCATCGCGATCGGTAATGACCAGCGGGGTGGCTGTGCCGTGCACCGGTTTGCTGAGATTATAGAGCGACCCCCCATATACTTCAGCGATGGCCTGCTGCCCGAGGCAGATACCGAGGATGCTTTTGGACGGCCCATATTTCCGGATGACTTCCAGGAGCAGGCCAGCCTCTTCCGGTATACCCGGACCGGGCGAGAGCAGGATTTTGTCAAAAGCTGCCACCTCTTCCAGCGCAAACTTATCGTTGCGCCATACGGTTGCTTCATGCCCGCACTCGTACAACAGATGGACTAAGTTGAATGTGAAGGAATCGTAGTTGTCTATCACCAGTATTTTCGGTGAATGTAGTTGTAGACTGCTCATCTTCTTATAGCTAAATATCCTGCGCCAACTCAAGGGCCTTGCGCAGTGCCGCAATTTTATTGTTTACTTCCTGAAGTTCTTTTTCGGGTTCTGAGTCGGCCACAATGCCCGCTCCCGCCTGATAATGCAGGACGTTGCGCCGGCTGAGGAATGACCGTATCATAATAGCGTGATTGAAGTCACCGTTGAACCCCATGTATCCGATGGCCCCGCTGTAAAAGCTGCGTTGCTGGTTTTCATAGCGGTCTATCAGCTGCATGGCCATGTGTTTGGGGGCACCGCTGAGCGTACCTGCAGGGAAGGTATCGCCCACGACATCAAAGGGGTTGACACCTTTTTTCAGTGTACCACATACTTTGGAGACCAAATGGATGATATGTGAATAATACTGGGTTTCTTTGTATGACTTGACATGCACATTTTCACAATGCCGGCTGAGGTCGTTGCGTGCCAGGTCTACAAGCATCACATGTTCGGCGCTCTCCTTCGGGTCTTCCTTCAGCGCCGCGGCCAGTTGCTCATCCTGTTCAGCATTGCCGCTGCGCTTGAATGTTCCGGCAATGGGATAAATAGTGGCTTCCCGGTTGCGGATGGTCAACTGTGCCTCGGGGGAAGAACCGAACAGCTTGAAGTCGCCGTAGTCAAAGTAAAACAGGTAAGGAGACGGGTTGATGGACCGCAAGGTGCGGTATACGTTGAATTCGTCGCCCAGAAAAGGGCGGGAAAAGCCACGCGAAGGCACAATTTGGAAAACATCGCCCCGATAAATGTGGGTCTTCATCTGCTCTACGAGCGCCCGGAAGCCCTCGTCGGTCACGGAGGATGTTTCCGCCCCGTTAAGCGTGAAGCTGTATTCGGGGAAGTTTTTGTTTTGGATAAGATATTGGATTTTTTCCAATCCTGAGGGCAGCGTTTCACCTTCGAGCTGGTGTTCGAAGATATACAGCTGGTTGCGAAAGTGATCAATGGCGATGACATACCGATATACATGGTATTGTAGGTAAGGGATGTCGCGTGCTGGGTCTTTCGGGCTTTGGAGTATGATGTCCTCGAAGTGGGCTACGGTATCAAATGTAAAAAAGCCGAACAAGCCATTGGAATTAAACGGAAAGGCGATATCTTCGGCATCGGCAAAGGCGTTCCTGAATTGAGACACCTCCTCGCGGAGATCGATGGTTGAGGCGGGCTTCTGCTCGGTCTTGCCACCGGGATACTGGACATTCAGGGAGTCGCCATCCAGCTTAATGCCAGCGATGGGCTGGCAGCAAATGTAGCTTATGTTGTTTTCACGGCTGTGGTAATCCGAACTTTCCAGCAGCAGGCTATTGGGAAACACATCACGAATCCGCAAATAAATACTCACAGGTGTGGCGGTATCTGCCAGCAAATGTTTGTACGTTGTTTTAAATCGATATGCCATATTTTCTTTACTAAACATCATAAAAAAACCCGACGGATTTTTCAAAACGTCGGGCTAAATATTCCAAGCCTTGGTTGATTAGGAATACGTTATCGCTCCCCCCGACCCGACGTTTTTCTCACCGGGCCACCACCATGCATCAATGCGGAAGTTCATTGTCAACATACGGCAGCAAATTTATAAAAAAAATTAAGTAAACAAACCTTTCCTCCCAAAAACGGAAAAAAATCGTCACTCATCCAATAAATCCGGCCTACGGGCTTTCGTGCGGGCGATGGCCTGCTCATCGCGCCACTGGTTGATGGCCGCCTCGTTGCCACTGAGCAACACACCGGGCACCTTATGGCCCCGCCAGTCGGCAGGGCGCGTATATACCGGAGCATCGAGCAAACCGCCTTGAAAGGAGTCCGAAAGTGCGGATGTTTCATCGGAAAGCACCCCAGGGATCAGCCTGACCACGGCATCAACGAGCACTGCCGCCGGGAGCTCACCCCCGGAAAGCACGTAGTCTCCGATGGACAATTCACGGGTAACGTAGAGGTCGCGGATGCGCTGATCGATGCCTTTATAATGTCCGCATAAAATAATTATGTTGTCTTTTGTAGACAGGTGATTGGCGATGGTCTGATTGAGCGTCTCCCCGTCGGGTGTCATGAAGATGATTTCGTTGTAAGGTCTCGCCGCCTGCAGCTGCTCGATACAGGCCGCAAAAGGTTCGATTTGCATCACCATACCGCTTCCTCCCCCATAAGGATAATCATCTACGCTCTTGTGTTTGTTATTGGCGTAGTCACGCAGGTTGTGCACCGCGATTTCGCAGAGCCCCTTTTTCTGCGCACGTTGCAAAATGGAATGGGCAAAAGGGCTTTCCAGTAAGCCAGGAAGCACCGTGATGATGTCGAACCGCATGGGGCAAAGATAGCGTTTATTTTGCGTTGTCTGTCGCTCTTTCTGTATGACCCCTTTCACGATACACATATTGCTGACTAAGGGAGGCATTTGCCCGAGATATAAAAAGCCCCACTACGGGAGGGGTAGCGGGGCTGTATCGGGTTGATCGGGTATTACACCGCTTCTGCTACGCCGCGGAGCGTCTTGGCAGCCTCAACCATGGCTTCCAGCGCTGCTTTCGTTTCAGGCCATGCGCGGGTTTTCAGTCCGCAGTCGGGGTTTACCCAAAGCTGTTCAGCCGGGATAACGGCTTTCGCTTTTTCCAGCAGCTTTACCATTTCTTCTTTGCTGGGCACGCGCGGTGAATGGATGTCATACACCCCTGGGCCGATATCGTTGGGATAGTTGAAGTTGGCAAACGCATCGAGTAGTTCCATCTGCGAACGCGACGTCTCAATGGTAATTACGTCGGCATCCATGGCAGCGATGTGTTCGATGATGTCGTTGAACTCCGAATAACACATGTGCGTATGGATTTGTGTATCGTCTTCCACATTGGATGAAGACACGCGGAACGCACGGACTGCCCAATCGAGGTAGGCTTTGTGATCGGCCTTACGTAGCGGCAGTCCCTCGCGGATGGCGGGCTCGTCGATCTGAATAATCTTGATACCGGCTTTTTCCAGCGCCTGCACCTCATCGAGGATAGCCAATGCAATTTGATACGTGGTTTCCGATCGCGGTTGGTCGTTGCGCACGAATGACCATTGCAAAATGGTTACCGGGCCGGTCAACATGCCTTTTACAGGACGGTCGGTGAGCGTCTGTGCGTAAGCCGACCAGTAAACGGTCATATCATTCGGACGGGAAACATCGCCATAAATAATGGGCGGCTTCACACAGCGCGAGCCATACGACTGTACCCAGCCATTTTTGGTAAAGGCATATCCGGACAATTGTTCGCCAAAGTATTCCACCATATCGTTGCGCTCAAACTCGCCGTGCACCAGCACATCGATGCCGAGTTCTTCCTGCAGACGTATGGTCCGCTCGGTCTCTTCGGCGATAAGCCTATCGTATTCTTGTTGTGTAATCGCGCCCTTTTTGAGGTCAGCACGCCATTTGCGTACGTCCCTTGTCTGTGGGAATGAGCCGATGGTGGTAGTGGCGAATGCTGGCAGGTTAAACCGGGCCTGTTGTTTCGCCTTTCGCTCGGCAAACGGGCTCGTGCGCTTCGCGTCTTCATCCGTGATGTTTTTTACCCGCGTTTTCACATCGTCGCGGTGGATGAGGGAAGAGGTGCGGCGGCTTTGCTGCGCGTCGCGGTTGGCCTCGAAACGGGCTGTAACAGCGCTGCTAGCATCATCTGTAGCCAATGTGGCCAAGTCGGTTACTTCCGTAAGCTTTTGTTTTGCAAAAGCAAGCCAGTTTTTAACCTCGGCCGGCAGTGACTGCTCGTTATCTTCCAGATCCAGGTCGAACGGAACGTGCAGCAACGAACTGGACGGAGCAACCCATACCCGGTCGGCACCCAGCGCGTCGACTGCCTGT
Organism: Parapedobacter deserti; assembly: GCF_042646065.1. Lineage (NCBI taxonomy): Bacteria > Pseudomonadati > Bacteroidota > Sphingobacteriia > Sphingobacteriales > Sphingobacteriaceae > Parapedobacter > Parapedobacter deserti. The sequence continues at coordinate 156,766 of NZ_JBHRTA010000016.1, read as the reverse complement.
TTGATCTTTTGGAGCGATGCCTCATAATCATTTTTCCAGATATTGCGACCATCCACCACACCAAGCGACAAGCTAAGGCCGGCAGGCACGTTGTTCAGCAATTCGTTAAGTTGGTTTTCGCCGCGCACCAGGTCGATATGGAGCGCTTGTACGGGCAAACTCAATGCGGTACGCGCGTTTTCGCGCAACGATTCAAAGTAAGTTGCGACAACGAGCTTGCTGCCCTTTGCTGCAGCGGCAAGACGCCCGTATACCGCTTGGTAAAGCGCGCGTGTCTTATCGTCGATATCCAGCGCGAGGAACGGCTCATCAAACTGTACCCATTCAGCTCCCGCTTGGGCCAGTTTGCCGAGAATTTCTTCGTATACCGGCAACAGGCGGTCGATTAAGTCGAGGCGATCGAAGCCGGCTTCTTTCTCTTTGCCCAATAATAAGTAAGTGATTGGGCCGATCAGCACCGGCTTAGTGGTGATGCCCAGTTGTTTTGCCTCATTAAATTCGCTGACCGCCTTTTCGGAGGTAAGCCGAAATTGCTGGTCTTTAACAAATTCGGGGACAATGTAATGGTAGTTGGTATCGAACCATTTGGTCATTTCCATGGCGGTGACGTCCAAGCCATCTTGCTGAAAGCCGCGGGCCATCGCAAAATATAAATCAAGGTTATAGGAAGAAGCTCCTTCCAGCGTGAACCCTTGATAGCGGGCGGGAACTGCACCAACAGTAAGCGTGAGGTCCAGAACTTGGTCGTAGAACGAAAAGTCATTCGAAGGAATCAGGTCTATGCCTGCCTCCTGTTGGGTCTTCCAATTGCTCTCCCGGATGGCTTTTGCGGCTTGAAGCAGCTCGTCCCGTCCGGTCTTCTTTGCCCAATAGGCCTCATTAGCTTTCTTAAGTTCGCGTAAGGCTCCGATGCGCGGATAACCCAAATTATTGGTTTTTAACATGAGATATAAATAAAGTATGACAATTTACAACACCGCTGTTTACTATTGCTTTGGGGAGAGGGCACAAGGTGAGTTGTGTCTGCTTATTTTTCCCGCCTACCAGCGGGTAGAATTTAGCACCTTGTCTGGTGACAGGTTGCTAAGGCTTCACAGGGTCCATTCCCTCTGCCTTTCTCCATAAGCGGCGGCTAATATCGGAATTAGGATTGGAATTTGCAAAAATAATTAACTCACCAACAGCTTATACCCCTTGCCATGCACGTTTACGATTTCTACTTTGGGGTCATCGCGAAGGTATTTACGGAGTTTGCTCAAGAATACGTCCATACTCCGGCCGTTGAAGTAATTATCGTCATGCCAGATTTTGAGCAGGGCCTCTTCCCGGGTAAGCACGTCATTTTTTTTGAGGCAGAGCAGCCGCAGCAGTTCGGCTTCTTTGGTCGACAGCTTTTGCTGTTGCCCGTTGTAGGTAATCTGCTGGGTAACATAATCGAAGTGGTAGTCGCCAATCCGGAATTTATCGGGAAACTCTTCTTCGGCCTGCTTTTCCCTTGATGCCCGTTTGAGCAAAGCATTGATGCGGAGCAGCAGCTCCTCCACGCGGAATGGCTTGGTGATATAGTCATCGCCACCGAGACCGAAAGCTTCGGACTTGTCTTCCATCATCCCTTTAGCGGTAGCGAAAATGATGGGTATGTCGGCGTTGATTTTACGGATTTCCTTGCCCAGTGTGAATCCGTCCTTGCGGGGCATCATGACATCGAGAATGCAGAGGTCAAATTTTTCCTTGTTGAACTGGCGGAGCCCCTCGTCCCCATCTTTGCAGAGCACAACCTCAAATTTTCCCTTAAGCTCCAAATAGTCTTTTAAGATGTCGCCCAGGTTGGGGTCGTCTTCGGCTAATAGAATTTTCATAGAATAATTTGTTTTGTCGGCAAAGATGTTTCGTATGCGATCATTGTTCCTGATTTGTTAAGGGGCTGCTAAGCGGATTTTTATGAAATGTTTCCCTATCCTTTAAGGGGCAGCGTGATATCAAAGGTCGTCCCTTTATCCTTTTCGCTTCTGACCTGCACCTTTCCGCCGCATCGTTTCACGATATCGCTGACGTAACTCAGGCCAAGTCCGAATCCTTTAACGTCGTGCCGATTGCCGGTAGGAATACGGTAAAACTGGTCAAAAATCTTGGACAATTGGTCCCGGCTCATCCCAATACCCTTATCCGCTACCGTAATTTGTATCTGTTTGCCGATGTTTTTTGTCCTGATGGTGATTTCGGGGTGATCCTTGCTGTATTTGATCGCGTTGTCGACCAAGTTGAACAGCACATTGGACAAGTGCAACTCGTCTCCAACGACCACTGCGTTGGTAGCATCAAGGTGTGTATACACCTTGGCTCCGTTCTTCTGCAATTGGAGCTCCATGCTATCTACTACGGCTTGGGCCAGGTCATTGATGTCCACGTCACGGTGCTCCAGTTTCAAATTGTCCTTTTCAAGGCGGGCAATGTTGAGCACGCGCTCGATGTGGTTGCCCAAGCGCACATTTTCGTCATAGATGATGTTTGCCAGGCGCGCCGCCCGGGTTTGGTCGGAGGCGATCTCAGGATCACGCAGCGATTCGCTGGCAATCATGATGGTGGCCACCGGCGTTTTGAACTCATGGGTCATGTTGTTGATGAAATCCGTTTTCATCTCAGATATTTTCTTCTGGCGCAGCATAGTGAAAATTGTATAGGTAAAACAACCGATCAGCACCAGCAAAAGGGTTCCCGACGAAAACAGCATGACGGCCATGTTGCCCATGACGAGGTTGTTTTTGTTGGGGAAGTACACGGAAAGGTGGCCGGAAGAGCTTTCATTGTCTGCCCGGAACAACTCCGTGGAAAACAGACTCATCGTCGAGGGATCTTCCGCTAAAAAGTTGGCGAAGGAATATAAGGTCGTATTCTTGTCCTTTATTTCAAGGTTGAATGCAGACTTGATGCCCCTGCTCCCCAATTCCTTTTCCAGCTCCCGTTTAATATACGCGACATCTATCCGCTGGCTCAAAGGGCGTTTGGCCAGTTCAATTTCGGCAGCGTAGTCTTTGACAAGCTGTGGGTTCTTGCCGCTAAGTATCGCGATGGTATCCAACAGTGTGTTGGCCTGCAGCAACTGAAGCCGCCGTTCTTTGAGGGCGATTTCGTTTTTTAGCTTCAGATCATGCCGCGGCGGGAGCGTTTTTACGGTATACGCGTAGTTGAGGCTTCGTGAGGCGAAAGAGTTTGTGCCGACTACAACGAGGTACCTCACGCTGTCGTCCTTAGCTTTGCGCATCGGTATGCGCTTGATCGCATATATGTTTGCAGTATTGTCGTTGCGCTGTATAGCGCCGTCGATAATGTAGTTGTAGCCCAGGTCTACCTCTACTAACGTCCGGTTTGCCGGATCCTTGATGTATGTTTCATAAAAGTCGTTGCTTTCGATCGGTATAACAAATCCATACTCCGTATACAATGCCTCCTCCTGTTGCTTGAATGCCGCAAAGAGATCGGCTTGTTTTTCGCGGAGCTGTTCGATTTCCGTCTTTAGCCGGAGCTGCTCCTCCAGCTTCCGCTGCTCACGCTCCAGCTTCTCCTTGTTTTCTAGTTGAGTTTTGGCGAGTTGTATGATTTCCCTTTTCTCAGCTTTGGCGGCCACTGCGTTAAGCGCGGCCTTCACGGATTCATCAAATAGTTGCACTTTCAGGACGTATGACTGCCTGATAAAGAAATATTGCATGGCCACCACACCCAACAGGGCCACTGTCATCAACCCAATAATCAATCCGATACTTTTGTGCTTCATCCCACACAAAAATACGCAAGCTTAAGGGCAAAGCGCAGCATTTAACATATTTTAACACCGGGCGTTGGACGGGTTTGCCCTTTTTTTCTTTACTTTTGATACAACAAATTATTGACACCATGGAAAGGCTTTTGATTGCGCTGGCCATTACGATTTGTCCTTTTGCCGTTGTATTTGGCCAGAAAGAGCGCGAGAAAGGGCAAACATCTGTGTTACGCGGCGACAAGGCGGCTACTTTATTTTGGGTGCTTTCGGATAAAAGTAAGGATTTTACGGTGGATTCTACGGGAAACACCAAGCCGGTTGACACAAGGTTTTCCACCCACCCCATGCCAAACGCATATCGCGGGGATAACTGTGTGTCCATGCCCAATGTGTACCTGGGCGACGATTGTGTCCCTATGCCAAACGTATATGGGGGGCCTGCCGGCGTGCCCAGCCCGTCGGACAGCATACAACAACGCAATGCGTTGAAAGATTATTGGCGTAAAAAAGAAAACGAGAAACCGACCGTGCGGCCGCCTCGGTAACGCCGGCTGTGCCTAGTTGCCGGTTTTCGTTACATGAAGTTTTCTGCCTTTGGTGGTAAACGTATAGCCGCTTTTATCGCTAAAATACTCATCCACCGCTTTGCGACAGCCTGACCACTGGTAATAATCATCCAGGACGATTTTACCACCGATGGACAAGTTGGGTTCGATCTGTACCAGGCAGCTCATTACAGAGGCATACCAGTCGCAGTCGATATGTGCGAACGCAACGGGTTCCGTGATGTAAAGCGTATCCTCAAAATACCCTTTGATGAGCGAGATGTTGTTCTCTCCGGGGGGCAAACCAAACGCTGTCAGGTTGGCGGTTACTACGTCCAGTAAGTTATTCGTATACCCATAGTACTGATTGTTTCCAAGCCCCCTTGCTTTTCCGCTTTTGATCTCTTCATACCGCGCATGTACGTCGCCCTCATCTTTCTCCGAAGGTGGAGGAATCATCCCAAAGGCATCATAGATCCGGAATTGCCGGTGTTTTTCCTTCGCTTTACCTATTGCGATGGAGGACCCGCCGAGCGCGCATCCTGTTTCGATAAACAATCCTTCGATGTGCGCCTGCTCCACCGCCTTGGCCGCCGCGTACAGATTTAACAGGTCTTTGGATCCCAGATAGGTCAGGCGGTTGGCCATGACCTGCATGAGGTGGGCCCGCTCGTCGCCGGTAATGGCATAGAAAAGGGCAAGCGCTTTAGTTCGCAACCGTTCGGCAATCATTCAGCTTGTTTTTTCCGGCATATTGCGGCCGGTATGCAATTACGTATTACTCCGTATTTAACGTTAACGGCCTACAAATGTTTTTACCGAACGCCGAACACGGGGTGCTATCCTTATTCTACCGCTGTTACCTTAATGGTATTCGTCTTACCCTTTTTATGCAAAGGCGTCGAAGCGGTGTTGATGACAATCTGCCCGGGTTGTACCAGTTTTTTCGTTTTCAGCAGCGAATTGACATCCTGGATGCTTCCATCCGTGCTCTCGAATTTGTCATAGAAAAATGTCTTGACGCCCCAGAGCAGGCTCAATGTGTTAAGCAGGGTCGGGTTGCCGGTAAAGATATAGATGTCGGCGTTGGGGCGGAAACTGGATATTTCGAACGCTGTATAACCTGAATAAGTCATGGCTACGATGGCCGACGCATTGGTTTTTTCAGCCAAGTACACCGAGGATCCACAGATGGCATCTGGGATCATAGATGCTGCGTCATGCTCGGACTTTTTGAGGCTGTAGTAAGGGTAAGATGTCTCTTCAACATGCACAATGATTTTGCTCATTGTTTCGATCACGATTTCGGGAAACTCGCCGACCGACGTTTCGCCGCTCAGCATAACGGCATCCGCACCGTCAAGCACAGAGTTGGCCACGTCGTTCACTTCCGCACGGGTGGGACGCGGCGTGGTGATCATGCTCTCCAGCATCTGCGTAGCGATAATGACCGGTTTGGATGCATTGCGGCATTTCTTTACAATCATTTTTTGGAGCACCGGAACATCTTCCATGGGCATCTCCACACCGAGGTCGCCGCGAGCGACCATAATGCCATCCGTAACGGCAATGATAGCATCGATATTATCGATGGCCTCTGGTTTTTCAATTTTGGCGATTACGCGGGCAGACTTGCCTTTTGATGCGATGATTTCCTTTAGCCTCACAATATCTTCCGCTGTCCGGACAAAAGACATGCCGATCCACTCGACGTCATATTGGAGCACAAAGTTAAGGTTGTCCAGATCTTCTTCCGTAAGGCTGGGGATAGATACTTTCGTATTGGGCAGGTTTACACCTTTGCGTGAAGTAAGCACGCCCCCATGAACAACCTCGCACCAAACCGTATCACTGAAGTTGGTGCGCAGTACGCGCAGTTGTATTTTGCCGTCATCCAGCAGGATGATCTCCCCTTCTTTCACGTCTCGCGGAAAGTTTTCATAAGTAATATAAATGCGGCTTTCATCGCCGATCTGTTCTTTGGTGGTGATTTCCAACTGCGAGCCATTAAGTAACACGGCTCCGCCTTCCTTCATCTTGCCTATCCGGATCTTGGGGCCCTGAAGGTCGGCTAAGATACTGATGTTGATCTGGTGTTCCTGGCCTATTTCGCGTATGGTACGAAGCGTATTGAGGTGGTCTTCTTGGCTGCCATGCGAAAAATTAAGACGGCATACGTCCACGCCCTTAGCGATCATGCTGGTTAATACGTCTTTCTTGGCTGATGCGGGCCCTAAGGTGGCCACGATTTTAGTTCTTTTTTGAACCTTTTCCATTTATATAGTGTTGTTTTTTGTTTGTCGTATCACCCCTCGCTTAGGGGGAATATATGTTTTGCTTTCCAGTCCTGTCTGTTTCTTTAGTGGTGTGATAGATACACTCTGGCAAATACGCCGCTAAAATATTAGATTTTCTTTGGATTTCAATTTTTGTGGGGATATTTCGGTGGCTACCACCACTTCGGGTATTTCGGCGATGCGCTCCTGGATCGCAACGAGATCTTCCTCATCAATGAAATTTTTAATTATCAGGAAATAATCCGAGTGGCGCATTTCCGGAATCAGTACCCCCCCTTCAGTGCCCCTGTTGGCCAGCAAGTGATATTCGGTATCGGATGTGGCCGAGAAGCAGGCGTACCTGCTGAAGTATAGCCGACCTATTTGCGCGGACATCCAGATCTCGTGGTCGTCAACTTTCGCCAGCTTCAACCCGGTAAGCTTGTTGATGAAATAGCACAGGCGATAATCTTTGAGCGGAGAAGCGATCGCGATGAGTATGAAATCTAAGTCTATTTCGTATTTTAATGTGATTTTATTCAAAGTATTTTCTATATTCAACGCAAAATTACGAAAACAAAAAGTTTGATATTACAATTATACAAAGATAATGGGAGAAGTTGATGTAGCGGTTGTTCGGCAATTGGCCGACGTATAGACTTGAAAACGTATGGACTTACGGAAAATCGAGCTAAATCGTTGATATAAAAACCGTAATTTAGTTTGCCGAGGGAGCGCTGAATAATGGTTTAAAAATCAAAAACGTTTTACTATTTGCCGAAATTTATTTTTCTTTGCACAGATTTATTAAACAATTAAACTATAAAATCATGTCTGATATCGCATCAAGAGTTAAAGCAATTATCGTTGAAAAGCTAGGTGTAGACGAAAACGAGGTCACCCCGGAAGCGTCATTTACCAATGATTTGGGCGCCGACTCCCTTGACACCGTTGAGCTGATCATGGAATTTGAAAAGGAATTCAACGTAGCTATCCCAGATGACCAGGCGGAAACCATCAGCACGGTAGGACAAGCAATCGCTTATTTAGAAAAAAACGTTAACTAACTAATTTCATTAGGCTAATCGCAATAAATGGAGCTTAAAAGAGTAGTAGTAACAGGGTTAGGTGCGCTTACTCCTATTGGGAATACCGTTCCAGAATTCTGGGACAACCTTGTCAAAGGGGTAAGCGGCGCTGCTCCTATCACCAAATTTGACGCTTCGAAGTTTAAGACCCGTTTTGCCTGCGAGGTAAAGGGGTTCAACGCCGAAGAATTCATGGAGCGGAAGGAAGCTCGGAAAGTAGATCCATTTGTACATTTTGCCATAGCCGTTACTGATGAAGCGATAGCAGACGCTTCGCTTGAGTTTAAGAAGCTCAACACCAACCGTATAGGCGTGATCTGGGGGTCAGGAATAGGCGGCCTTAAAACGTTTCTTGATGAGGTAAGCGGTTTTGCGAAAGGCGACGGCACTCCCCGATTTAATCCTTTTTTTATTCCGAAAATGATTCTGGACATTGCTCCGGGACATATTTCTATGCGGCACGGGCTGCATGGGCCCAATTTTTCTACGGTGTCAGCCTGTGCATCATCTACCCATGCGCTGATAGACTCCCTTAACTACATTCGTACGGGGTTTGCCGATGTGATCATTACCGGCGGCTCCGAGGCGATTATCAATGAGGCGGGGATCGGCGGCTTCAATGCGATGCACGCCTTGTCTACCCGCAACGACGATCCAAAGACGGCCTCGCGTCCATTTGACAAAGACCGGGATGGTTTTGTGGCCGGAGAGGGCGCTGGGGCCATTGTACTGGAAAGTCTTGAGCATGCGAAAGCCCGTGGGGCTAAGATTTACGCTGAGCTTGTGGGCGGCGGGATGAGTGCTGACGCTTATCACATCACTGCATCCCATCCCGAAGGCCTTGGGGCTCGGCTTGCTATGGGCAATGCGATAGCGGACGCCCGGCTCAAGAATGAGGACATCGATTACATCAACGTGCATGGCACCTCTACACCAGTTGGCGATCCCAGTGAAATAATGGCTATCTTAGAACTGTTTGGACAGCATGCTTATGCGCTCAACATCAGCTCGACAAAGTCAATGACAGGACACTTATTGGGTGCTGCCGGCGCCGTGGAGTCTATCGCTTCGATCCTGGCTGTGAGAAACGACATCGTTCCTCCAACCATCAATCATTTTACAGATGACCCGAACCTTGACCCCAAGTTGAATTTAACATTCAATACGGCACAGCAACGGACTGTTGGCGCCGCCATGAGCAACACGTTTGGTTTTGGTGGACATAATGCAACGGTTATTTTTAAGAAGTTCGAAGCGTAGGTTTGAAGGCATTTGGGCGAAAGGGGCAGCGCCCCTTTGCTAGTTTCATCAGGTGAGTAAATAGATGCCTATTTCAAAAATTTACAAACTGCATTTTTCGTCCAATCGCCAATACGTAAAGGCGCTGAAGAATTTGCTTGGCTTTGTCCCGGGCAATCTCCACCTTTACCAATTGGCTTTTCGCCATAAGTCGGTGGCCGTGCCGGTAAAAGACGGCACAAAAAACAGTAATGAACGGCTGGAATTTTTGGGGGACGCAGTTCTTGGGTCGGTGGTTGCCGAATTGCTTTTCAAAAAATATCCTTACAAGGGGGAGGGCTTTTTGACGGAGATGCGTTCGAAGATCGTGAGCCGCGCACACCTCAACCAATTGTCCAGAAAACTGGGACTCAACGAACTTATCCAATACGACGCTCGCATGATCAACTACCCCAGTAAGCAAGGCTCTTTACTTGGCGATGCTTTTGAGGCGCTGATCGGGGCCATTTACTTAGATAAGGGGTACGTGTTTACCAAAAACTTTCTGATCAGCCGCATCATCAAGCCCCACGTTGATATCCAGACATTAGAACAGACCGAAACTAACTTCAAGAGCCGTCTGATCGAGTGGTGCCAACAGGCAGGTAAGGAGGTAAGTTTCGTCCAAACGGAAAATGCCGAAGGCGACAGTGCCAGAATCTTTACCATCGATGCCGTGGTAGACGGTGAGGTGTGCGGGACCGGCCGCGATTACAATAAAAAGAGTGCAGAGAAAATAGCCGCCGAAAAGGCTTGTGAGCTGCTTAGTGTACTTTAGTTGTTGTTTTTCGCTACCTTTGCAGCATGGCAGTGATCAAACCTTCGTTGGCAAAGGGCACACGTGATTTCTCTCCGTTGGAGATGGAAAAGCGTAATTTTATTTTTGAAACGCTGAAAAGCGTCTTTGCTAAGTACGGATACCGCGAGATACAGACCCCTTCCTTTGAGAACCTTCAAACGCTTACCGGCAAGTATGGAGACGAGGGAGACAAGCTGATTTTTAAGATTCTCAATTCCGGTGATTACCTCACTAAGGTGCCGGCAAACCTGTTGGCTGACCGTGCATCTGCACCGCTGGTTCCGCATATTGCCGAAAAGGCCTTGCGCTACGATCTTACCGTGCCGTTTGCACGGTACGTTGTGATGCGTCAGCATGAACTAACATTGCCCTTCAAGCGCTTCCAAATACAGCCAGTGTGGCGTGCCGACCGGCCGCAGCGTGGACGATACCGCGAGTTTTATCAATGCGACGTAGATGTCGTGGGTTCCGACAGTCTACTTAATGAGGCAGAGTTTATACTCATCTATCATGAAGCATTGGCCAACTTAGGGTTGACCGACTTTACGATCAAGCTGAACAACCGCAAAATACTGACCGGCATCGCGGAGATACTAGGCAAACCTGAACTGATCGTTGCAATGACCGTTGCCATCGATAAGCTGGACAAGATCGGCGTGGATGGGGTGGTAACCGAGCTCCTCGACCGTGGTTTTTCGCCGGAGGACCTAAAAAGGCTTCAGCCCCTCATTGAGCTGGAAGGTAGCAATGAGGAAAAAATTGAGCATCTAAAGCAGGTGCTTGCCCCCTCCGCCAAGGGGCTCCAGGGCATCGATGAGGTCGAAACCGTGCTGGGGTACGTGGAACGGCTGACAGGCGATAAAGCGCTCACAAACCGTTTTGTGGAGGTGGATATCACCCTAGCGCGCGGGCTCAATTATTATACCGGATGCATTTTTGAAGTAAAGACAAATGAGGTGGTCATGGGAAGCATCGGCGGCGGCGGCCGTTACGACGACCTGACAAGCATGTTTGGCTTGAAGGGGCTTACGGGCGTGGGCGTGTCTTTCGGGGCTGACCGCATCTATGACGTGATGGAGGAGCTGTCGCTTTTTCCGGCAGGAACAGGGCAGTCTACAAAGGTCCTGATCAGTAATTTCGACAAGTTGGCCGAACTGTATGCGCTACCGCTGTTGCGCAAGTTGCGCGATAAAGGGTTAGCGGCCGAACTGTATCCTGCAGCAACCAAGCTGAAAAAACAACTGGCTTATGCTGATGCCAAGCGGATTCCGTACGTCGTCCTTATCGGGGAAGAGGAAATTCAAAGCGGGCTGTTATCGCTTAAAGACATGCAGAGCGGCGAGCAGCGACGGTTGGCCGAAGAAGATCTTGTCACTCACTTAACGATGTCGTGACATGAACCTGATCGGCAACTTGGTCTGGATCCTTTTCGGTGGATTTCTTATCTGTCTGGAATACATTATCGGCGGATTCGTGTTGTGCCTGACCATTGTGGGCATCCCTTTCGGAATACAGCTGTTCAAGTTGGCTATTGCCTCATTGATACCCTTTGGCACCGTGGTGACCAACCGCCCGTCCAGTACCGGTTGTCTATTTACCTTGATGAATATCGTATGGATTGTGTTCGGTGGGATCTGGGTGGCCCTCACGCATTTCTTCTTCGGGGTGATTCTCTGCATCACGATCATTGGCATCCCCTTTGGAAGGCAGCATTTCAAGCTCATGGCGCTTGCGTTTACGCCGTTTGGGAAGTCGGTAAACTGACAGGTGAACTGACACCATCGACCTATCCGAAGATAGCTTGAAATACCTCCTCTACCTTCGCGACAGGTTTGACGCGGATGCCGTATTTGCCTGCATCTAACCCCCTTGTATTGTACTTCGATATATAAATTGTGCCAAAGCCGAGTTTTTCGGCCTCTGCTATGCGCTGTTCGATGCGATTCACGGCACGTATTTCGCCCGATAAACCCACTTCCCCGGCGAACGTCTCCGTGGTTGCCACGGGAATATCCTGCTGCGATGAGATGATTGCGGTAATCACGGCCAGGTCTATGGCGGGGTCTTCTACACGTAAGCCGCCGGCGATATTCAGGAACACATCCTGTGCACTGAGCCGGAAGCCGAAGCGCTTTTCAAGTACAGCCAGCAGCATGTTCATCCTCCGCGTGTCAAATCCGGTTGACGAGCGCTGGGGTGTGCCGTACGCGGAGTTGCTCACCAACGCCTGTACCTCGATAAGCATGGGACGCATGCCCTCTAGCATGGCGGCGATGGCAATGCCGCTCATCCGGTCTTCTCGTTGCGAGAGGAGGATTTCAGAGGGGTTGCTCACCTCCCTGAGCCCTGTCCCTTGCATTTCGTAGATACCCAGTTCGGAAGCCGAGCCAAACCGGTTTTTCACCGAGCGCAGGATGCGGTATGCATGGTGGCGGTCGCCCTCAAACTGCAGGACGGTATCGACCATGTGCTCCAGCACCTTGGGGCCGGCGATGGCGCCATCTTTAGTGATGTGGCCGATTATAAGTACCGGTATCGCCGTTTCTTTAGCAAAGCGCAGCAGCTCAGCCGTGCATTCGCGTACCTGAGACACGCTGCCTGGGGCAGCATCGATGTGGACGGAATGCAAGGTCTGTATTGAATCGATAACGATCAATTGAGGGGCAAGGACCTCAATTTGCTTGAATATATGCTGGGTAGCCGTTTCCGTGAGAATATAGCACTCCGCTTTAGACGCCTGAGAAAGCCGTTCGGCCCGCATTTTAAGTTGCTGTTCGCTTTCTTCGCCTGAAATGTAAAGGGTTTTCGTTCCAGGTATGTTGAGGGCGAGCTGCAGTAGCAGCGTAGATTTGCCGATGCCGGGCTCGCCGCCGATGAGGACCAATGAACCCGGCACGATACCGCCGCCCAGCACCCGGTTGAGTTCGCCGTCAGGTGTGACGATGCGCATTTCTTCGGCGTGGACAATCTCGTGGATCGCAGCGGCACGACTGGTCCGCTTGGCCGTGCCGGTCGCTGTTCGCCAATCCGGGGCACGTACGCCCGTTTTTGTTGCTATCTCTTCGACGAAGGTGTTCCATTCATTGCACGACGGGCACTTGCCAAGCCATTTGGCCGATTCGTAGCCGCAGTTTTGACAGAAATATGTGGTCTTTGTTTTTGCCATTGCTATTCCTCCTGTGCTTCCATCACGCGAAGCACATTTTCCCCCAGTATTTTTCTGATATCGGCTTCGGAGTAACCCCGCTGGAGCAGTCCCGCAGTAATCTTTGGGAAATCACGGCAATCATCCAAACCTTTCGGGGTAGATGTGATGCCATCAAAATCGCTACCGATGCCTACATGGTTAATCCCCGCTACATTCACCATGTAATCAATGTGATCCAGCAAGATCGACAGCGACGGTCGGAGCTGTTCTTTCGCTGTCGGCGGTAACAAGTTATATTTAGCGTCAGTGGAGCGTTTGACGGTATCGTGGACGGCAACATACTTTTTATATAGCTGATTGATTTTGGCGTAGTGTATGGGGTCAAGGAACCCGGAGTAGAAGTTGAGACAGATTACGCCGCCGTTTTCAGCAACGGCTTTGATCTGGTCGTCCTGTAGGTTGCGCGGGTGTGCCATCAACGCATACGCGTTGCTGTGCGACACGAGTATGGGCTTTGTGGTAACTTGCATGACATCGAAAAACGTTTGGCGGCCTACGTGCGAAAGATCGACCATCATGCCCAGTTCGTTCATCCTTCGGACAACCTGACGGCCGAAGTCGTTCAGCCCCTTGTGCTTTAACCGCTGGGGGTTCCTCGCTTCGTCCGTTGCGGAGGATGCCCAGGGTAAGCTGTTGTTCCAGGTGAGCGTAAGGTAGCGTGCCCCACGTTTGAATAAGCTATCGAGGTAATCGATGCGTGATTCGATCATGTGGCCTCCTTCGATGCCGATAAGTGCCGCGATTTTCCCTTGGCTTACAACCTGCTTGATGCTTTTAACGTCGGTCGCCAGCGCGATCGCCCCGGGATAGTCCCGAATCACGCTCATCAATGCGTCGATCTGCTTGTTGGCATAGGCGAAGGCTGTTCCTTCGCCGTATTTTTCGTCGCACCATACGGCAAATACTTGCACATCGACCCCGCCTTCACGGAGACGGGGCAGGTCGGAATGACCGGTCTGGATTCGGCGACCGATGTCCTTTCCCCGCATGACAGATCGGTACAGCACGTCATTGTGCGCATCGATGACGAGGGCTTCCTCATGAATGCGCTGAACTCGGGTATCCTGTGCCAGAGCCTGGCACACCCACAGCATGCAGGCACAACAGATCAAGGATTGTTTTATTCGGTTCATTTCGCGGTATTGATCGCTCCGTAGATGGCATCCTGAATCCTGCTCCTGATGTTGAGCGTGATCAATTTGGAGCTAACAGCCGGGTGCACCCGGTTGGAGAGAAAGATATAGGTCAGCTGTTCTTTTGGATCAATCCAGATGCAGGTGCCCGTATACCCGGTATGTCCATAGGTTGCATCTGAAGCCAGCTTCGACGGATAGTGCTTTGTTGTATCAGGATCCCAGCGGTCAAAACCAAGCCCGCGTCTGCTGGTGGCCGATTGGCGGGAGGTAAACAAATCCACGGTTTCTGCTTTAAAGTATCGTTCGCCGCCGTAAACGCCTCTGTTAAGCAACATTTGCCCATAAATAGCCAGGTCGTTTGCCGTGGCAAACAAGCCCGCATGGCCTGCTACACCGCCGGCCATAGCTGCCCCCTGGTCATGCACATAGCCTTGCAACAGCGTTTTTCTGAATGTCTTGTCGTCTTCGGTGGGCACAATGTGTTTTTTCAGAAAACGCAGGCGCGGCAGATATCCGGCAGTCTGCATGCCCAAGGGGCGGTAAAACTCCCGTTGGATGTAATTCTGGATGGGAATTCCGGTTTGGTGCTCGGCCACTTCCTTCATTACATACATGCTGATGTCGCTATATACATAAGAACCCGATGCGTTGAGCTTGGAATGGAGCATAGTCGGCCACATTACATCTTCGTAATAGCCTGTGCGGATGTAGCAGCCATCCGCCACCTTGACCGCATATGCCGCGGATGAATCCGTGCTGAGGTCGCTAGGTTTCAATTCGCGGTAAAAGGGGATAAACGGGATAAAGCCGGCTTCGTGGAGCATCACGTCGCGCAGCGTGGACCGGTCTTTATTAGTGCCTTGCGCCTGAAGCAGGTAGTGGCCTATGGTGCTGTCGAGATTGATGACACCCCGCTCGGCAAGACGCATGATTGCGGGTGTCGTTGCTGCGATTTTAGTGATAGAGGCCATGTCAAAAATATCGGATACGGCCGTGAGTGTTTGCTTTTCATAGGTATGGTGACCATAAGCTTTCTCGAAAATCACACTACCGTTTCTGGCTACCATGACCACGGCCCCGGGAGTGGCCTGTTCGCGGATGGCTTCAGCCACGATAGCATCAATATCGGCCTCTAAACGTGCGCCATCAATGCCCAATGCTGTGGCATCAGCATACGCAAGCCTCGTCTGCTCGGTGGTAAAGCCGGCACCGGATGCATACCTCGCTGAAAGCGACTGCGGCAGGCGCGCCGTACAGGCAAGCCCACCGAATACGGACATCGCCGAATTCCTTGCGGCCGTCTCAGTTGCTTCCGGGTTCCACAAGATAGGATAATGGATTAAATCGAGTTCATGCAAGTTCGGGCCGCCTCCGAATACGGACAGAACTATCTGCTTGCCTATGGCTTGTGTACTGATAAATTGTAGCAGGCGCTTATCTCCCAGATCTGCCGCATTCACGGCGATTATGACGGTGTTATAGAACTTCAATTGTTTATCGGTATCGCTGAAGCTTGCAGCGTCTGTTGGTTGCTTACAGTGAGCGACAGGAGCGTACCGGGAGAGGTAATCTCCAAATGCGGACAGCACAGGGTTGTTCGGCGGAGTAATACACGCAATATCGCGCTTATCGAGATTGCGCAACGGGATAACCCTTGTTTGGTTATTGAGTAGGACTGTCAAGTTGGTTTTTGGCCGCTGCACTTGTGCAAGCACCGTGTAGCTGCCATGGAAACAACACAAAGTAAGCCATAATAATGAAAGGATTTTTCTCATATGAAAACGAATATCGCTAATTTGCACAAAAAATAGCTATCTCTTGGAATTTTTGTGATTTTTGTGTTTCATTAACCTGTTTCATGTTTAACATCAACAGTTCGTTTTATAAGTTCCTTACGGCTTTGCAAGGCCGGCTGCATACGGAATTTGAGCTAAAGGCGCTCTCGGAAAGCATCTGCTTTTTATATGCCGAAGATCTGCCCATCAGCGTTGTATATTACCTTAGTGGTGCAGAAAGGCGAGTAACGGTAAGTAACGGGACGCGCTGTATCCATGTCGATGAGGACCTATGGATTACAAAGCCGGACATTTTGCTCAGTCGGTTGGCTGCTTTGGGCGGTCAGGCGCGGCGCATCCATGCGAGGAACACCGTGGCTGCGCGTATAGATAAACCCACTGCATTGGCTTTCCAGGAGGAGCACCACCTGCAGGTGTCCTTACCGGGTAAATATCGATATGGTTTGTATCACCAAGGGGAGTTAGTGGCGGCTGCTGTCTTCAGCGGGGGGCGGAAGATGGAAGGCAAGCCGGAAAACTATCGATCTTATGAGCTGCTCCGGTTTTGCCATAAGCAGGGTCTCCAGGTAGTGGGCGGCTTCAGCAAGCTGCTTGACGCCTTCGAACAGGAATTCATGCCGGGAGACATCATGACTTATGCCGACAAGGACTGGTCGGACGGCAGCAGTTACCGCAATACAGGCTTCATAATCGTTGGTGAAATCGAACCCCAGGTGTTTTGGGTAGACACGCGCACCATGAAACGGTATTATGAAAGTACGCTTCCTCCAGATATTGCGAATAAGTCAATTGAAGAGCGCAGGAAGCGCGGATACAACCCTGTGTATAGTGCCGGCAGCATTAAGCTGGTGAAAAGCGTATAAGAACAAGCTGCATTTCGGATGAAAAAGCTGCTGGTCATCCTCGGCCCCACGGCGTCTGGCAAGACACGATTGTCTGTGGAGGTGGCCAAGCGAATAAACGGGGTCATCATCAGCGCAGACTCCCGGCAGGTGTTTCGCGGGATGGACGTAGGCACCGGTAAGGATCTTGATGTCTATGGCGATGTGTCCCACCGCCTCATCGATATCCGTGAAGCGGGGGATGTATACCATGTGTCTCAGTACCGAGAAGATTTCCGGAAAGCCCTTGATACCATCTGTGCAGCGGGGAAGCAGCCGATTTTATGTGGCGGTACCGGACTATATATCCAATCCGTGATACAAGACTTTGCCTACAGCGATGTGCCCGTAAACCCTGCCTTGCGATCGGAGCTGGCGGTTATGTCGATCGAAGCGCTGCGGGTGCGGCTGGGCCAGCTGGTGCTTCCAACTGGGTTTACCGCCGACGTCAGCACCCGCAAGCGGGTGATTCGGGCGGTAGAAATAGCTCATTGGTGTGAGGCAAACGCCCTGCCCATGCAGACGGCTATTCCGAAAGCCGTCGTTTTCGGGCTAAACCCTCCGGTTGAACAGCGCCGCCAAAGAATCACGAACCGGCTCCAGCAGCGCCTCGATGCCGGCTTGGTGGATGAGGTAAGAGGGCTGCTGCAAAAAGGAGTACCCGCCGAGCGACTGAAGTATTATGGCCTTGAATACAAATTCACTACCCAGTACTTGTTGGGCGAACTGGATTATCCGACGTTTTTTGCCCGGCTCAACACCGAAATCCACCGTTACGCCAAGCGGCAAATGACCTACTTTCGGAAGATGGAGAAAGACGGAATAAGGATTCAGTGGTTGAAGGAAGGTCCGGTTGAAGAACAGTGCACCTTTATATTGGCATCCTGGCTCCGGTAACCTGACCTTATGGATTATCTCAGCAGCACAATCGGTTGCGCAATTTAGCACCGATTGTGTTTGCCAATTATCATCCTGCCGCCCCGCGTTGCTATGTTTACAACTTGATTTCTACGTCCTTGCCGTTGAAGAAATGGAACTCGGTCAGGTAATAGGATGCAACCGGTTTTACCTTGATCCATCTCCCGAATTTGAAATACCATTTCATCCGACGGGAAATAAAGCCGGACTTGATAAAGGCATAGATATACGGATGAACACACAGCGTAATGTCCTTTTCGTTCTGCTCTTGGAGGATAAAGCTGAGGTTGTTTTCAATATCATCCATCAAAACGATGCTTGAGCGGATTTCGCCTGTACCGTCGCAGGCCGGGCATTTTTCGTTGGTAACGATGTTCATTTCGGGCCGCACCCGCTGCCGGGTAATCTGTACCAAGCCGAACTTGCTGGGGGGTAGTATCGTATGCCGCGCGCGGTCTGCTGCCATGCATTGCTTAAGAAACGCATGTAGCTCTTTGCGGTTAGCGGGCTTGTGCATGTCGATGAAATCAATGACCACGATTCCCCCCATGTCACGGAGACGCAATTGACGCGCAATCTCCTTAGCCGCTTCCATGTTTACCTGAAGTGCGTTTTCTTCCTGATTTTCCTTGTTGGCCGTTCGGTTGCCGCTATTGACGTCAATGACGTGCAGCGCCTCCGTATGTTCGATGACAAGGTAAGCTCCGCCGTGCAGGTTTACCGTCTTGCCGAAGGCCGCTTTGATTTGCCGCTCCACACCGAAATGTTCGAAAATGGGCTCCTTATGCTTATACAGCTTTACGATCTTTTCTAAGTCAGGTGAAATCTCCTGCACGTAGGACCGTGTTTCCTCATAGATGGCCGGGTCATTCACATGGATATGTGAAAACTCATCGGTAAGGATGTCCCTGAGGATGGTAGAAGTACGGTCCATCTCCCCAAGCACTTTCTGCGAGGGTTCTGTTGAGCGTAAGCGGCTGGTTAGCACTTCCCACTTGGAAATGAGATCCAGTAAATCCTTTTGTAGCTCAGCTACTCCCTTACCTTCCGAAACCGTCCGGATGATGACGCCGAAATTGGACGGCTTGATGCTTTCTACGATTTTTTTGAGCCGACTGCGCTCCGCATTTCCTTTTATACGCTTTGAGATAGATACGGCGCTGGAAAACGGTACCAATACCACATACCGGCCCGCAATGGACAGGTCTGAGCTCAGCCGGGGCCCCTTGGTAGAGATGGGCTCTTTTGCTATCTGGACCGGCAGCAACATGTTGCGGGACAACACCTCTGAAATTTTTCCCGCCTTGTTGATGTCTTTTTCTAACTTTAGACTATCAAGCAGTTTTTCTTTGTAACTGCCGTTCTTTACCAGTTTGGTGAGCTTGATGAGCGACTGGACCTGAGGCCCCAAGTCGAGGTAATGCAGGAAAGCGTCCTTGGAATATCCAACATCCACGAAGGCGGCGTTGAGGCCGGGCATTATCTTTTTTATCCTGCCGAGATAAATATCACCTACAGCGTAGTTGTTGTTTACCTGTTCCTTGTTGAGCTCTACAAGCTGTTTATCCTGAAGTAAAGCGATAGTAACTCCCTTATCGGGAGCTGAATCGATGATTAACTCCTTTATCAACAGCTACTTTTTTTTGCAAAGCGGACAAGTGGCTAATGCAGCCAATGCACCGCTTCGAATAAAACAATAAAACGTTTAATTAACCAACACACCCAATTCTTCTGGTCGTGTTAAATGAGGCAGAGTTCGATGGTGAAATCACGTTCATTTATATACCCCATGCCAGAAGTGGGTACCTGTGTCAGGAAGGGCTATTTCTTCTTATGCCTGTTTTTTCTTAAACGTTTTTTACGCTTGTGGGTAGCCATTTTGTGTCTTTTTCTTTTCTTTCCGCTTGGCATAGCTTAAATTTTTTTAAATGAATAATATAATGATTACTTACTCAATTCGTCGATTTTCCGATTGATGAACTGAGTGAGAGTTGGGTCGGCAGCAAGATCGCGGCTGTTTTCATAAGCAGCGATAGCCTCCCGTTTCAACCCGATGTTTTCGTAGCTTGTGGCTAGGTAAAAATAAGATTCAGCGTCCGGCTGTAATGACACGACGGTTTTAAAGCGGTCGATAGCACGGTCGAACTGGCGCGACTGCATCGAGAACAGTCCTAAGCTCTTGTTTGCTTCGATATGCGAGGGGTCAGCTTTAACCACTTCCTGCAGGAGTGCGATTCCAGCCATAGGGTTGTTCGTGCCGCTTACGTAAGCACTTCCGAGCCCTGTTTTTGCGTCCAGGTTATCCGCGTCAAGCTCCAGGGCTCTTTGGTATGCATGTATTGCCTTTTCATTGAGCGCTCTTGCCGCCAGCGTATCCTGCATATTGGTGTATGACGTGCGATACGCATTACCCGCGTTCAGCCAGTACTCAAACCTGGATTCAAGATTCGCCAGCTCCTCGTAAACGAAACCAAGTGGAGCGGGCCTGTTTACATCGTCCCACTTTGATGCCAGCTGTTGCAACAGGCTGACTTTTTCGGTGTCCGAGGCGGCCTGCAGTTGACGCTCTATATCCGAGATATCCTTAATAATATTAGCATTAAGCCCTTGTTTAGCCTGCTGGGAAACCGACTCGAGGGTGACCAATTGCGAAGCCCCGGTGTTGGCCGCATCGCTTTTATCTTCGTTGACCAAACCTTTGATAGGTTGCGCCAAAAGAAACCCCATAAGTGAAATAGTAAGGGCGACGGCGGCTATCTGTTTGGTCCTTTGCTGCATAGTTGGGTATGATAAATTGCCCGGAAGGGAGCAGAAATTATTTATTGCCTGCCTTTACTTTTTCGACAAAGGTCTTTGCCGGCTTAAATGTAGGCACGAAGTGCGCAGGGATAATGATTGCGGTATTCTTTGAGATATTGCGTGCGGTTTTTTCCGCTCTTTTTTTCACGACAAAACTACCGAAACCCCTTACATAAACATTCTCTCCACTAACCATCGCATTTTTTACCACTTTAAAAAAGGCTTCTACCGTTTCCTGAACATCTACTTTCTCTAACCCTGTCTTATTAGAGATCTCTGCGATAATTTCTGCTTTAGTCATATCTATATTTTTTGTAATTATTTATTTTTCAACACGTAAGCCCTCTCCTTGTTGGGGATGCAAAAGTATCGCTTTAAAACGACATCTTAAAATAAAAATGTTAAAAATTTGTAAATGAATGGCTTTGGCCATTTTTTCGAAAACCAGTGCTACAACGTTTTCGTAGATATTTCCCGGAAAAAGGTGTGTGGGTAAGCCCAATTTTGACTAATATTGGAGTTTAGAAACGATAGACCTTTAATTATTATTATGGAAGGAATACAGCAGTTTTCGTTAGCTGGCAAGGTAGTGGTAATTACCGGTGCCACGGGGGTTTTGGGGGAGTCTTTTGCGCTTGCTACCGCTGCAGCGGGAGCCAAGGTGGCTGTGCTGGGGCGCAACCGGGAGCGCGCTGAGGCTCGCGTTGCTGCCATTACGTCCTCTGGGGGCGAGGCGATGGCTGTCATCACCGATGTGCTGGACGAACAGGCCCTACAGCGGGCGAAAAACGAAATATTGGACGCGTGGGGCACGATCGATGGGTTGGTTAACGCGGCAGGCGGAAACATCCCGGGAGCGACGATCGGTCCTGAACAAAACTTATTTGATACCAGTATTGCCGATACCCAAAGGGCGGTCGAGCTGAACTTATTCGGAACAGTGATACCTACGCAGATATTTGGAAGGGTAATCGCAGAGAAAGGCAAAGGATCCATCGTGAATATCTCGTCGCTGGCCGCGCAGCAGGCAATCACCCGGGTGATGGGCTACAATATGGCTAAATGCGCGGTTGAGGGCTATACTAAATGGATGGCTGTAGAGTTGGCGCAACGATACGGCGACAAGGTGCGTGTCAATGCTATTGCGCCAGGTGTATTCCTCACGGAGCAAAACCGCACGCTGCTCACCAACTCAGATGGATCGTACACCGACCGGGCACAGCGCTTCGTAAATAATACAGCCTACGGCAGGCTTGGCGCGCCGGAAGAGCTGACCGGGGCGTTGATTTTTTTATTGAGTGATGCTTCAGGTTTTATCACCGGCGAAACCATTTTGGTAGACGGTGGATTTAACGCGTGGAGTGGGGTGTGAAAGTGGCTAAGTGAATGAAGAAAGCCGGCGAGCAAGGGAATCAGGCAACGGAGAGGATAAGTTGGAAAATGAAGCGCAAAGAATCGAGATTGACGATTAAGGAGCAACAACGAGGAAGGATAACGCTGAAGGCTGTTAGCTGACGGCTGAGACCAATAAAATGAATGCAAATGATCAAAAAACTTGAACAAACTTGGAGGTGGTATGGACCTGCTGACTCGGTTTCCCTGCAAGACATCAAACAGGCCGGCGCCACAGGCATCGTTACGGCGCTCCATCATATACCGCACGGTGACGTGTGGCCGCTGCAGGATATCCGTGAGCGCAGGGCCGAGATAGAAGCTGCGGGGCTTACCTGGAGTGTGGTAGAAAGCCTGCCGGTGCACGAAGCCATTAAAACGCGCAGGCCTGATGCGGAGCAATACCTTGATAATTATCGGCAAAGCTTGCGAAACCTTTCCCAGGAAGGCATCAAGACCGTTTGCTACAACTTCATGCCGGTCTTGGACTGGACGCGCACGCAACTCGATCTACAGATGAAGGACGGTTCAAAGGCGTTGTATTTCAACTGGAATGATTTGGCCGTATTCGACTTGTTTGTCTTGAAAAGGGCGGGAGCTGAGCAGGACTATTCGGAGGAAATAAAGGAGGAAGCCGAAAAGCGGTTTGACGTGTATACGCAGCAGCAAATCGAGTTGCTGAACAGCAATATCCTGATGGGTATTCCGGGCGAGCGCAGCATCGAGTTGGACGAACTGCGTGAGAGTATCCGCGAATATGGCGCCATCGGTTTCGACGGTCTTCGCCGAAACCTGATTTGGTTTCTATCGGCTATTGCGGACGTTTGTGAGGAAAGCGGTATCCGGATGACCATTCACCCCGACGACCCTCCTTATCCCATCCTGGGGTTGCCGCGCATTGCCAGCAGCAAAGAAGACCTGCTGTACATTATCCGTGAGCTGGATAAGCCGTTCAATGGCATCTGCTTCTGTACGGGCTCGTTGGGTGCTGGCGTATCGAATGACATCCCGGCCATTTTTGACGCGGTGAAGGAGCGGGTTTATTTTGCGCACTTGCGTAATGTAAAGAAAGATGATCAGGGCAACTTTTTTGAGGCTGATCACTTGGACGGTGATGTCAATATGTATACGTTGATGAACGCATTGACGGCGGAAAATCAACGGAGGGATCAAGCAATCCCATTCCGGCCAGACCATGGTCACCAAATGTTGGACGACTTGCAAAAAACCACTGCTCCAGGCTATTCCGCCATAGGCCGTCTTCGGGGACTGGCAGAGCTGCGGGGGCTGGAATTAGGAATTCTTGGACAATAATTGCTACACGAACCGAATAATTATGGCTTACTTCCTCCACGATAACTTCTTGTTGCTGTCGAATACCGCGGTTAGGCTTTACCACGAATACGCAAAGGAATTGCCGATAATTGATTACCATTCACACCTCCCCCCCGATGTGGTTGCTTCCGATGCGAACTTCCGCAACATCACTGACATCTGGCTGGCTGGGGATCATTACAAATGGCGGGCACAGCGTGCCTTGGGTATTGCGGAGCGGTACATCACTGGCGACGCGGATGATCGCGATAAATTCCGGAAATGGGCCGAAGCGGTGCCCTATACTTTGCGCAATCCACTGTACCATTGGACTCATATGGAGCTGAAAAATCCGTTCGGTATCCACGAGCTCTTAGGCCCGGATAATGCAGACGCTATTTTCGAAACCACGACGGCACAACTGCAGGCTCCGGGGTTTTCGCCCCGAGGTTTGCTTGGGCATTTCCGTGTAGAAATGGTGGGTACGACAGATGACCCGGCAGATGACCTGAAGCACCACCAAGCCATCGGCAAATCGGGATTTCAGACGAAAGTACTGCCGACATTCAGGCCCGACAAGGCGTTCCAGCTCAGCCGGGGCGATGCTTACCGGCAGTATATTGAGCGGTTGCAGTCAAGCAGCGGAGTGGCTATTGTCGATATAGACACCTTGTTGGATGCACTATGGAATCGATTATATTATTTCCACAGTCAGGGCTGCCGCATCGCCGACCACGGGCTGAGTCACTTGCCTCATAAGGGTACATCGTCCATTTCTCTCAATGAGGTGTTCAAACAGGTGCTCAGCGGGGATGACCGACTTGCCGCCGAACACGAAGAGGCTTTTACCTATGCGGTCCTATCGGAGCTGTGCAAACTATACCATGACAAAGGCTGGGTACAGCAATTTCACCTCGGCCCACTGCGCGACACCAATAGCAGGAAGCTACGGGAGCTGGGAGCAGATACAGGATATGACTCGATCGGGGATTTCAGGCAAGCGGAGGCCATGCAACAGTTTTTCAACGCGTTGGAGGAAGAAGACCGATTGGCCAAAACGGTGGTTTATAACCTCAACCCGTCCGACAATGCGGTGTTTGCCGCGATGATGGGCAACTTTCAGCGTGAAGGGGTGAAAGGAAAAATGCAATTTGGTTCCGGATGGTGGTTTTTGGACCAACTAGACGGCATGACGCACCAGATAAATACCCTATCAAACATTGGGCTCATCAGCTGTTTTGTGGGCATGCTAACCGACTCGCGAAGTTTCCTGTCCTATTCTAGGCATGAGTATTTCAGGCGGCTGCTTTGCAACCTTTTTGCTGAAGACATCGAAAAGGGGCTTTTGCCCAGCGACATCGCCTGGACGGGCAAGATCATACAGGATATCAGCTATTTCAATGCGAAGAGCTATTTCGGGCTGACCTAATTTTTATTTTTGATATGCACGTCGCGCTGGGGAAATGGAATCTCAATGCCGGCGTTGTCCAATGCCGCCTTGCAGTCGATAATGAGTTGCTCCTGCATTTCCCAGAAGTGTTCATTGCTGGTCGTCACGCGTACAGAAAGGTTGACTGCACTATCACCCAACTCTGTTACCACAATCTGTGGGGCGGGGTCGGTAAAAGCATGCTCGTTGCTTTGTACCACCTCCAATAGCAGCTGTTTAGCTAGCCGGAGGTCCGCGTTGTAGGATACGCCGATGTCAAACCAGGTTCGCCGGGTACCCAACAGCGAGTAATTGATGATGCTACTGTTGGACAGTGAGCCATTCGGAACCACTACCAGTTGGTTCTGTGGTGTGTGCAATTTGGTGGCAAATATGTCAATTTCTTTCACGGTGCCCGACTCACCGCTGCTTGACTGTATGTAGTCTCCCACCCGGAACGGCTTGAGCGTAAGGATCAGAATACCGCCCGCAAAGTTGGAGAGTGAGCCTTGCAATGCCAGACCGACAGCCAGACCCGCAGCGCCGATCATTGCTACAAAAGCCGACGTTTGCACGCCTAATTGCGTAATGATCAGTACAAACAGCAGGATATTAAGCATCCACCTGACGAACGTACCCAGGAATTTCCTAAGCGAAATATCGACTCTCCGCCGTTCAAACATGGTAGTCAGGTACCTCATGAAAATTTTGATCACCCACGAACCTACGAGGAAGATCAATACCGAGGAAATCAGTGCTATTGCCATGCGAGGACCCCACTCAATGGCCGCTGACCAGAATTTTTCCCAGTGATCGTTAAAGTTGTCGAAGGTGACCACTTCTTGATTTTGCATACGAAATAAGTTTGCGATAAGTAGAAAATTAACGATACGTCAAAGGTAAAGGTTATCGATCAGTTATCAAAATGCGATACAGCAACCTGATTTTGGGCCCTCATGATGTGCATTGCCGGCTGCCGCCCTATGGGTTGCTACGACAGATACAGGCGGAGGACGGCAAAGCTACAGGAGATCGAAGCCGATGTCCTTGCGGAAATACTTACCTTCAAAGTAGATGCGTCCGGCATCCGCAGTAGCCTGCTGTAACGCATCGAAAAGAGTGTCTTCCAACGCAGTAACGGCCAAAACGCGCCCCCCGGCGGTGTGGGTGACCCCGTTTTCGTCTTTCGTACCCGCATGGAAGACAATGGAGTCTTTTACGTTTTCAATGTTATTAATCGCTTTACCGGACTCATAAGCTCCGGGATATCCACCAGAAACAAGCATCACCGTGGCTGCGGTTTTTGGGGAGAGTACAAGCGATCGGTCGAACAGGTTGCCCTGAGCTACACCCAGCAAGAGATCCACCAAATCGCTTTCGATGCGGGGAAGCACGCTTTCCGTTTCGGGATCGCCCATTCTGACATTATATTCGATGACATAGGGCTCTCCTGCTACGTTCATCAGACCGATGAAGATGAAACCTTTATAGGGAATGCCATCTTTTTTCAATCCTTCAATAGTGGGAACGATGATCCGTTCCTCTACCCGATCCAAGAAGACGTGGTCAGCAAATGGAACAGGAGACACCGCGCCCATCCCCCCGGTGTTGAGGCCCGTATCGCCTTCTCCGATGCGTTTATAATCTTTTGCTGCGGGCAATACCTTGTAACTGTCGCCATCTGTCAGGACAAACACGGAGAGCTCAATACCGCTCAGGTATTCCTCGATCACTACCCTGTTGCTGGCTTCCCCGAATTTGGCGTCTTCGAGCATGGCTTTCAGCTCGGTTTGAGCTTCCTTTAGGGTGTTGCAGATCAGTACGCCTTTTCCCGCCGCCAAGCCGTCCGCCTTGAGTACGATGGGCAGCCGCTGCGTTTCCAGAAACGCCAGCCCGTCGGCCAAGGTAGTTTGGTCGAACGTCTGCGACGCCGCAGTTGGAATGCCGTGGCGAACCATAAATTGTTTGGCAAAGTCCTTGCTGCCCTCCAGCTGCGCCCCTTGCTGCTGGGGCCCGATGACGGAGATCTTACGGAGGTCTGCGCGGGTGAGGAAATAATCATGAATACCCCTTACCAAAGGTTCTTCCGGACCGACCACCACCATGCCGATATCGTGCTGGAGCACGAAGTCGGCTATTGCTTCAAAATCAGTGACGCCGATGGCCACATTGCTGCCGTAGCGCGATGTGCCGGCGTTGCCGGGGGCGATGTACAGTCGGGATACCTTCTTGCTTTCGGCCATTTTCCAGGCAAAAGCACTTTCCCGGCCGCCCGAACCAATAATTAGGATATTCATCTTGCAAAGATATTTTTTTTGCTTATATTTACCACTATTGGAGGTTGAGAAACCATGTGTATCCTGTTCATCCGTTACTGTATCCTGTCCGTGTTGGTCATCTTTTGGCTTTCCGCGCCAACCGCGCTTGCGCAACAGGGTGCTGTAGACGGAATATTGGAAAAGTTAAATAAATATGCCGATGCATATCCCCAGGAGAAGGTATACCTGCACTTAGACAAACCCTATTATACGGTGGGGGATGACATATGGTTCAAGGGTTATGTAACCATTGGCCCATACAACAACCTTTCGGGCCTCAGCAAGATTTTATATGTCGATTTAATCAATCCGGAAGAAAAAATTGTGCAGTCTATCCGGCTGCCCCTCGTAGCGGGGGTTACCATGGGGGATTTCCGGTTGGCAGATTCGCTAAGGGAGGGCAACTACCGGATTCGCGCGTACACCAACTGGATGCGCAATTTTGACAATGACATCTTCTATGACCGTGTATTACCCATCGGCAATGCTCGCACAGATCATGTGGTCACCCGCAGTTCGTTTTCCTATGAAAACTCCCCAGTTCATAGGGTCAGCACGGCCATCGAATTTACAGATCTGAAGGGCGGCCCGTTGGCCGATATGGATGTCAACTATCAGGTGGTCATGGAGGGACGGAATGTTAGCCGCGGCAGGGAGAAGACAGACGAACAGGGCCGGATAGCGTTTGACTTTGTAAACAAGCAGCCTTTCAACTTGAAAACCGGAAAAGTGGAGCTCACGCTGTTGTCACCGGAAAAACAGGCCATCAATAAGACCATACCGCTGAAAACCACTTCCGACACGAATAGCATCCGGTTTTTCCCTGAAAGCGGCCACCTCGTGGCAGGCCATCTCAGCAAAGTAGGGTTCAAAGGGATGAAGCCGGAAGGTCTGGGCATTGGGGTCAAAGGTTATATTGTAGACGAGAAAGGCACGCGCGTTGCGGGTTTCGAATCGGCCCATGCAGGAATGGGAAATTTCAGCTTTATTCCACAAAAAGGAAGTAGCTATACGGCCGTGGTGACTTACGACGATGGAAGTAAGGTTGAACAGAAGCTTCCCCCGGTGGCCTCATCCGGTTATGCCCTTGCGGTGAACAATGAACTAGATAAGCAAGTGTTTGTGCAGGCCTACGCCTCCGACGATTTGGTAAGCGATCAGGAAATCACTTTGCTGCTCCAGCGAAACGGTGCTGTATTTTATGCCTCGAAAAGCAGGTTGTCAAAAAACGAAGCGGTTTTTTCCGTGCCGCGCGAAAATGTCCCAGCAGGCGTCGTGCAGATTACACTCTTCGGCCCAGAAATGAGGCCGCTGGCAGAGCGTACGATATTCAATGTGAATGAGGCTTCCGTCTTGCCATTAACCGTTGCCACGGATAAGACGGAGTATGGTCCGAAGGAGCGCGTGGCCATACGGATCACTTCCGGCGGGCAAGCGGATACCAGCCGTATAGCGGCGCTATCCGCCGCCGTGGTTGATCTGGCCAAAGTACCAATAGATAGTGCCACGCGGGAAGGAAATATTCATGCATCGTTATTGCTGAGCTCGGATATAAAGGGATATATCGAGACTCCCGAATATTATTTTGAAGAAATGGACGTTAACAAGCGTCGGCAACTGGACAACGTGATGCTCACGCAGGGATGGAGCAGGATAAATTGGCAGGACCTGGTTGCGGGAAGAACTCCCGCCATCACTTACCATCCGGAGCAAGATCTGCGCATCAGCGGCGTAGTGACTAAGCGCGACGGCAAAACCCCGGTGCCCAATGCCACCGTGACCATATTGTCTACGAGCAACTTTGGTGCAGTTATCGATACGGTGACCGGCGACGACGGCCGATTTAGCTTTGATCGCCTGTTGTTTTATGACAACACCAAATTTGTGGTTCAGGCGCGAGATGAGCGTGGCCGTAAAAATGTAGACGTTCGGCTTGATGAGACCCCACTGCAGCAGGTGACCCGCAACCGAAATACGCCTGACGCCACGGTCAATGTGAACCAATCCATCAGCACATATCTTAAGAATACGCAGGAACAGTTCGAAGAAATGGAGAAATACGGACTGAAAGAGCGGACCATATTACTGGAAGAGGTGAAAGTGACGCGTGAAGCGGAGAAGAGCAGGGTCAGGCACTCGAGTAACCTTAACGGCCCGGGCAATGCAGATCAGGTCATTACAGCAGACGAGCTCATGATGGGCTGTCCCACGTTAGACATGTGCCTGCAGGGGCGGTTGCTCGGCGTTGTTTTTCGCAACGGCGTGCCCTACTCTACACGTTCGTTCAACCAACCTATGCAGATAGTACTGGATGGAATGTTTATGGAAGCGGATGCACTTTCCATCATCAACCCGTTTGACGTGGAGACAATCGAAGTGCTGCGTAACATCAGCAATACTGCGATTTATGGTATGCGCGGAGGCGGTGGGGTGCTCATCATCACCACTAAACGAGGGGATAGCGGTGGTTACAACCGCGATTTATATACACCCGGTATCGTTACCCACAGCCCGCAGGGCTACTATGAAGTGCGGGAGTTTTACGCGCCGGATTACAGCGCACCGGCGGACTCGCTTGCGGGCATGCGCTACCTCCGGACCACTGTCCACTGGGCACCCAACATTGTTACCGATAAGGCAGGGGATGCTTCGTTCGAATTTTATACCGCTGACAGTCCGGGCACCTACCGCATTGTTGTGGAAGGGCTAGATGTCGAGGGGCGGTTGGGGCGTGTGGTGCATTATATTACAGTTAACTAAGCAAATGCAAATGGATTTCATCAAAGTAACGGTTGACGAGCGGATTTCCCATATCTACTTAGATCGGGGTAAGTCAAATGCCGTTGACCAGCAGATGTTGGATGAACTCCGTCAGGCGATAGCGGCGGCACAGGACGATCAAGCTGTTGAAGGCATCATTCTGCACGGCAAAGAAGGGTTTTTCAGTGCCGGTCTCGATCTCGTTGCGCTGTATGGGTACGACGAAGCGGAAGTCCGTCGTTTTTGGGTTACCTTTATGGATGTCATCAGCGCGCTTGTCTCCTTTGATAAGCCGGCTGTTGCTGCCATAGGCGGGCATAGCCCGGCGGCTGGCTGCGTGCTGGCGATCTGCTGTGATTGCAGGGTGATGGCCAATGGAGATTACATTATCGGGTTGAATGAGATCCCCGTAGGCATCATCGTTCCGGAAAGCATTTTTTTATTGTACAGCTTTTGGTTGGGGCAGGCCGCCGCCAGCCGTTACCTCTTGGAAGGCAAACTGTTCAAGCCGAAAGAAGCGTTCGAGGCTGGCTTGGTGGACGAAGTGGTCGATGGCAAGAGCATTCGGACAGCCGCGGAGCGGCAATTGCGGAAATATACGCAATACGAGCGGAATACCTGGCGGCAAAGCAAGCGAAACATTCGACGAGCGCTCATCGCTGCGTTTGAATCGGATCAGCAGGAGACGATAGACGCGGTGTTGAAACAATGGTGGTCTCCTGCCACGCGTTCCATTCTGAAAACGGTCATTGACAATCTGAAGAAGTAATTTGGTTGTCCGCCGGTTTGGCAATCTGCAAATTGCTGATTAATAAAAGTAAGACGAGGAAATCAGCAAAGCGCAGTTAAGCTAAGCACATTAGCAAGCAAAGACAATGAACAACGAAACTAACCGAAGGAAAGGCGCGTTGCGTGATGACGCGCTTCAGGGCAAAGTCATCATCATCACCGGTGGCGGTACCGGTTTGGGCCGCGCAATGGCAACCTACTTCCTACGGCTGGGGGCACGTGTGGTTATAGCGAGCCGAAAAATGGACGTATTGGAGAAGGCCGCCGGCGAAATGATTGCCGACACGGGAGGGGCGGTACTTCCCGTATCATGCGATGTACGCGACACGGTACAGGTAGAACAATTGCTGGCCACGTCGCTTACGCATTTCGGCCGGGTGGATGCTTTGGTCAACAATGCGGCAGGCAATTTCGTTTCCCGCACCGAGCGGCTTTCGGCCAATGCATTTTCCACCATTGTTGACATCGTGCTGAAGGGCACGGCCAATTGCACGCTCGCGTTCGGCAAACATTGGATCGCACAGAAGCAGGCGGCAAGCATACTTAATATTGTCACCACCTATGCCTTTACAGGATCGGCCTATGTAGTGCCATCCGCGGCTGCAAAGGGCGGTGTACTGGCCCTTACGCGATCGTTAGCCGTGGAGTGGGGCAAGTATGGTATTCGCAGCAACGCAATCGCGCCTGGCCCGTTTCCGACCAAGGGTGCCTGGGAGCGGCTCCTGCCCGGCGACCTGTCAGAGCGGTTCAACTTTAAAAACCGTGTACCGCTCAAACGCGTTGGTGAGCATCAGGAATTGGCCAACGTGGCCGCTTTCCTGCTTTCCGACTTTGCTGGGTATATCAATGGAGAAGTAATCACTATCGATGGCGGAGAATGGTTGCAGGGCGCCGGACAGTTTAGTGGACTGGAAGCTGTGCCTGATGACGTGTGGGATGAGCTCGAAAAAATGAAACGCCGGGCTAAAAGCTAATTTAAGTTCATTACGTACACATTGGTCTCTTTGAGCGAGAATCCGGTTTTCGGATACAGCTGGTTTGCTGCGATGCGTGACGGATTTGATGTCAACGACAACAGGCTGAGCTGCGCTTGTTTGGCGAATTCGATGGCGTGTCGGACGAGTAGTTTACCGAGCCCCCGTCCACGGTAGGTGTCGTCGACCACCACATCTTCAATCCACCCCTTGCGTCCGGTTGGCGCCAGATAGGTGCCTACGGTGATCATTCCGGCAATGGTGCCGCCGTCATCTACCGCAACAAACAGGTGACTGTTTTCTGAGGCAATCAATGCCTTGAGATACGATTCGGTGATCTGCCGTTCGTTGGTGGTTAATTGGCGCAGCAACCGAGATATCGCTTCGCTTACCTCTGTTGTATTCGCGGTGACTTCTTTGATATGCATAACAATGTGTTGCTTCACCTCAAAGATAACAATCCGAGACCAATCAGCAAGTCGCGGAGCCGGTTTTAAATGGTTGTCAAGTATTCATTCAGCGAAAGCTCGGTATGCAAGCTCAGCTTTTTCCTGAGCCTGTAGCGATGTATTTCGATGCCGCGAACGGAGATATTTTGCAACTGCGCGATCTGCTTGGATGAAAAACCCAAACGCAGGTAGGCACAGACTTTTAAATCATTGCGCGACAAAGCCGGATGTGTTGCTTTCAGCCGGTTTAGAAAGCCATCGTTTAACTCGTCAAAATAGGACGCAAACTGGTCCCAGTTGGCTGTGTTCCGTTCCACGTCTTTAAGTAAAGAGGTTATTCGTTTCAGCTCGCTTTCGTCTTCGGTGCTCAGGTTCAACTTAGCCAATTCAACACGCAGTTTAGAAAGGGCGCCCGAGTTTTCCATCAGATGCATGCTAGCGCTGGCCAGTTCCTTTGTTTTGGTTAACACTTCGTTTTCAAGCTTTTCATTCTGCAGTTTCACGATTTCCTTTTCGTTTTTCTCTATTTCCAACTGATGGATATAGCGCATTTGTGCGAGCTGCCGCTCGTATTTAAGCTGTTGATTACGCCAAGCTTTTTTTTGCCATTTAACCAGTAGGTATATCCCCGCAAGGGAAGCAGCGAAGTAACTAAGCATTGCCCAAACCGTCTTGTACCAAGGAGGATTAATGACAAACGTATAGGCGATAATTTCGGATTCGCTGATGGGATTTTTCCGCGCTTTCAATTTGAATGTATAAGTACCGCTCGGCAAATTGGTGTAGTGTTTTTCGGTGGCTGTACTCCACGGCGACCAATCCGTGTCGTAGCCTTCCAGGCGGTAACTGTAGGTAACGTGATTTGATATTCCATAACTTGGCGAGCCGTATACAAAGTGGTAAGAATCAAATGCTGGGTGTAACTTGGGAATTTGCGACGAGCTCTGTTCGTACATGTTGGTGCTGCTTTTTGCAAAATAGCCTCCGAAGATGGTGCTGTCTTTCTTTCCGGCGGTTTTTACAGAAGACAACAAGACCTTCGGTGGTGATGAACTACTGCGCTTGTACTTTTCGTAATTAATGTGGATGATTCCTTTTTCTGAACCGATATAGATGTTGTGCCTGTCATAAGGATAGATATTTTCAAATCCGGAAGTGTGTAGCCCTTCGATCTCCGGGAAATAGTTGATTTCGTGGCGTGCTCCTCCGTCGGCATGACGAGCTACGCCAACTTTCTTTCCGCTGCAAAACCACACGTTGCCATCGGCATCGTCCCTGAGATATTTAATAGGAATTCCGTGGAAATGGGCGAATGTCGGGGAGGGCGAAAAGCGTTGGGTGGCGCTGTCAAATTCATAGACTCCGGCTTCCGTTGCAAAGACGATGCTGTCGTTGATTTTAAACACATAATTTTGGAAAGGCGACGGTAGGCCGTCGTCGTTGGTGAAAAGGCGGACGTCGTATTTCATATTATCCGCGGATATACGCAAACGGTATATGCCCCGATAGGGATGCGCTGCCCAGATGTCTCCGTTTTCCTCCTGTTCCAGAAAACGGTAAGAATCTGCTGGGCCGGAAAGTGTCCCTGAGTTCCAAAACCGGCCGTTTGCATAGCTTAGCATATCCAGCCCCTGGTAAGTACCCACCAGTGTTTGTGCTACCGGAAGCGCAGAAGAGAGTGGCAAAAAGATCCACGATCCCATCCCCATCGCTACCGGCTCCGCGATGCCATTGCGTATCCTGAAGATGCCACTGTTATGAGCGAGTAGCAACTGGCCATTAATCTGTTCCAGCCGCCAGGCTTCGCCCCGGTCGCTTCCGGCAACCAACGAAAAGCTGCCCTGACAGAAACTGTGGTCTGCCTCACTTAACTTCAAAGGAGCTTGATACACGCCATTGGAAGAGGAAACATAGAGATTTTCTTCGAATACACGTGTCGAAAAACCTGTGACATCGTTTTCCAGGTTAGGGCGGAAATATTTGAGCGAACTGTTGTAGCTGATCACCGCGATCGCATTATCCACGCCCACCCATATATTTTGGTCGGCGTCAGCGAAGACCGCAGAGACGTTGTTATTCGGCAAGCCTTCCGCGTGGGCTATCCGCTGGATCACGCGGCCCCGTATGTCGCGCACCAGGCAGCCTGCTGTTGAGGTGGCCACGGCATACGTCGAGTCAGATAGTTTAGAGAGCGAAGGCGTATAAAGGTCCTCCCGCGGACCCTTGTCCATACGTCGGAGGGTGCTGCCAGCCAATAGGTAAGTGCCGTTGCTAATAGTAGCAAAGAAAACGCTGTCTTTGCCAATCGAGAAAGCCTTTGCAACGGCCGCACCTTCCATTTTGTTGTCTCCTTGCAGGGTTGACCAGCTACCGCCGTTAAATTCCAACAATCCGCCCTCCCGGTCCTGCGCGAAGAGCCGTCCTTCTGCGTACCCAAGGAAGCGCCATTCCGTCGTAGCGGGGTGGACAACGATGCGGCCCTCGGTAAATTCGAAAATCCGGTCGGATGTCCTAAAGAAAACGGACCCGCCGTGTGCAGCTGTGTTCCACACATCGGCAAACTTCCGCTTGTGCAAAGGGATGAGTGCTGTTAATGAGGTATAATGAAGAGCCCCGCCGGCGCCACCTTCAAAATAACCGAATTCACCCTGACCCCCAGCAAAAATCCGATCTTGCTCATCGATGTACAGCGAGCGGAGGATCGTGTGGTTGGGCAAGGGATACTGCTTCCAGTGGCTCCCGTCGAATGTGATTAGCCCCTCATTGTTGGCAAAATAAAGTATACCCCTGCTATCCTGCTTGATGTCCCAAGTGCGGCTTCCCCCTTGAAATACCGTTTTGTCGTAGTGATGCACCAACGGAAACCCCAGCGTGTTTTGGCCGAATGCATGGCCGGGGAGCATGGATAGTAAAGGAAATATTATCCAAAGGGTCAGCTTCATCAGGGTTTATATAAGCGTATATGTAGTTACAAAAATAAGAATTAAAGCCACATACGCGTGATGATGTAGAAATGATGTAGTGTAAATTGCCCTTTTTGTCTTCGGGGATGCTACTTTTGCCCAGCTGATTTATAAACAAAATTCCTAATTTAAATTGATTGTGCATGAAGAAGAGTGTATTAATAGTTGCTATCGCTGCACTTTTATCGGGCGTGTCCGGTTACGCCAGGGCGCAGACCCGGACGATCACTGGAACGGTAGCCGACCATTTGGGCAACCCGGTAACGGCCTCAATCGTTGTTAAAAACACGCCGGGCGTTGGTACCACGACTGACGAACGCGGAGCCTTCACCTTATCTGTTCCACAGACAGCCGATTCGCTGGTGGTTTCTTCCGTTGGCTATGTCCGGCAAACCGTTGCCATTACGGGCAATATGGTTAATGTTCAACTTCAGGCTGATGGCAGTTTCAACCTTGATGAGGTGGTTGTTGTTGGGTACGGTACGCAACGGAAAGGAGACCTTACGGCTCCCGTGGCCACCGTGGATATGGAGACGGCTAATAGGCGTACCGTCGCTAGTCCAATGGATGCGGTGCAGGGTTCGGTACCTGGGGTGCAGGTGGTGAGTTCCGGTGCGCCGGGGTCTACGCCGACCGTCCGCGTGCGGGGGGTAGGTTCGTTTAATAACGAGAGCCCGCTGTACGTCGTTGACGGCATGTTCATGGATAACATTGATTTTCTAAACCCCAACGATATTGCCGACATGTCGGTGTTGAAAGACGCTTCCGGTGCGGCTATCTATGGGGTGCGGGCGGCGAACGGAGTGATTATCGTTACGACCAAGAAGGGAAGCCTGAACATGAAGCCGCGCATTACTTATAACGGCTACGTGGGTGTACAGACGCCAGCTAATATGCTGAAAATGGCCAACGGCGCGCAGTACGCGGCATATGCTGCGGCCAAGGGAGAGCAGGCTATTGTCGAACGTTCGGTCGAGCGTTTCGGCGGAGACCTGAATAACCCCGCGATGAGTACCGACTGGTATGGCGAGCTGCTGAGATCCGGCGCACTGATCACCAACCACAATATCGACGTGCAGGGCGGCGGTGAAAGCATTTCGTACACCTTCGGTGTCAACTACCTCGACCAAGATGGGATCATGGATGCGGAAAATCACCATCGTAAGTACAACATCCGTACGCAAGTCGAGGCTAGAGTAACCCCATGGCTGAAAATAGGTTTTACTGGGCACTTGAGCAATTTCAATGAGTTTTTGCCGAATAATGCGGCGTTCCGCCAGGCTTACTTCGCTTCTCCGCTTTATCCTGCATATGACCCAGATCTCGAACTGGCGGACCCCGTTAAATTCGGTTCCAGCACTACGTTGGGTATCCCGAGTGGGTTTTGGTTTAACAATCCCGTTGCAACGGCCCACTACAACCACAATGAAAACCGTGGGTTCCAAATTTTGCCCAGCGCCTATGTCGAAGCGGAGTTTTGGAACAATAAGTTGACCTTCCGTTCACAACTGAGCCAGCGATATCAATCGACGCATGCGATGCAATATACGCCGGTATATTATATCGACAACGACCAGCGGGCCGACCGGTCCTACCTGCAATCGACGCAGGGCAGGAATACGGATTTCATACTTGATAACCTGCTAACTTACCGCGATGAGGCGGGCGCCCATCATTGGACGGTACTCCTCGGCCAGTCCACGCGGGAAGAGCGCTGGCGGCAAACGTGGGTATCTGCCAATGACGTACCGCCCTCGCGCGAGTTTTGGTATGTAGGCCAGGGCGCGCAGGGAACCGGATCAGCTACTGGCTACGGCGAGGGCGGCTTTCGCAACGCTGGTATTTCCTACTTCGCGAGAGGTACGTATGATTATGACAACAAATACTTGCTGACGGCTACGTTTCGCGCAGACGGCAGCTCTAAATATCAGACTAAATGGGGATATTTCCCCTCGGTCGGATTGGGATGGGTGCTAAGCCGCGAGCAATTCATGGCCAACCAATCGTTGTTCGATTTGCTCAAGATCCGCGGAAGCTGGGGGCTGCTGGGCAACGACGGTATCCAGCCGAATGCCGGATATGCCATTGTTAACTCGGGCAACAATGCCTCCGCGATATTCGGTGCGATCGGATCATCTTATGGGAGCCGGATTCCGGGATATCAAGTAAGCCGGTTCTTCACCCAGGTACGGTGGGAAGTGGTCGAAGAGTGGGATGGCGGTATCGACTTTGCGCTGCTCAACAACCGGCTGAGCGGTACGGTAGACTACTATTACCGCAAGACGAAAGACCTCGCCTTCGACCGTCCCATCCCGTTCATGTGGGATCGGGTATATGGCAACTGGGGAAGCGTGGCCAACAGCGGTTGGGAGTTTGGCCTGCAATGGCGGGACAAAGCGGGTCAACTGGGCTATACAATCGGGGCAAATGCCACGACACTTAAGAACAGGGTCACCGATCTGGGTGGCTTGGCAAATATCATGAATGGGTTTCCCGAATGGGCTGCCGAATTTCCTGCTCGGATCGAGGAAAACCACCCGATCAACTATTATTATGGTTATGAGGTCGCCGGGGTCTATCAGAATCAAGCCGAGATCGATGCTGACCCAATTGCCCGGCAGTACAATGAGCTGAATCCTGGTGCTCCAATCGTGCCCGGCTACCTGAAATTCAAAGACCAGAACGGCAATGGCGAACTGGATGAGGACGATCGCGTGAACTTGGGAAATTACCTTCCGTCGTTGACTTATGGCCTTAACATCAGCTTGGATTACAAACGCTTTGATTTTAGCGTAGCCGTCCAAGGTGTTGCGGGCAACAAGATCCATAACCTAAACAGGGCCATGCGACGCAGATATTCGCAGATGAACGCAGATGAGGCCTTCGTTACAGGGTTTTGGACCGGTGAGGGATCGACCAACGAATACCCCTCGGCTCAGGGCAGCGTGGCTTCTTGGAACCTCCAAGCAAGCTCTTTCTTTGTAGAAAGCGGAGCTTACTTGCGTATCCAGAACATCCAGCTGGGGTACAGCTTTAATCTGAGAGAATCTATACCGGTACGGGTGTTTGCCACGGCAGATAGGCCGTTTATCTTCACACGGTATAACGGATTTACGCCCGAAGTGACAGGAATAGGGTACGACGCGAACGTTTATCCCGTGTCAGCCACCTACAGCATGGGCGTAAGAGTTACCTTCTAATTTTGAATATATACAGCATGAAAGCTATGAATAATTATAAATATATCATATTGAGCGGATGCATTGGCATCGCATCGCTGCTGAGCGGGTGTGAAAAATTCCTGGACAAGCCGCTGGAGAATCAGCAGCGGTCGGAAGAAATCGACTACACGAATCTTTCCCTGATGTATGCCCCGGTGTCCGGCGTATACCGGGCAGCGGCCGATGACAACCTCGTGCATTGGATAGACCTTTCCATTCGTTGTGTGCGGGAAGATGACTACCAGCAGGGCGCGCCCACTCCCAACGACAACCCAGAGCTGATGGCGATCAAAAATTTCCAGCGCGATGTAACCATCCAATCCTATTGGGGGCTAAATCAGTCTTGGATCAGCTACTACAGCCTTGCCATCGCCGCCAACAACGCCTTGATCGAGCTTGACCACTTTGCCGAGACCATTTCGTCTGAAAACACAGAAGCGGCCGCACGGAATAATCAGTATAAGGCTGAAGTACGGTTTTTGCGGGCATATGCACATCTGATGGCGTCACGTCTTTTTGGTGACGTGCCGATTCTGTCGAACAGCGATGACATCGCAGCGTTGACTACCATAGAGAAGAGTACGGCTGCCGAAGTCAGGCAATTCATCATTGAGGAAATGGATGTGTGCGCGGCTCATCTGGAAGATGCCCGGCCGAATCAGTCGCAACATGTAGGTGCGGTGACTCGCTATTCAGCGTTGCTTTTGAAAGCTAAGGCGGCGGCAGACCTTGCGGGGAATGATAATGCAAGTCCGTACTGGGACATGGTGTTAGAAGCTACCAACGAGATCATCGGCAGCAACAAGTTCTCACTCTATCCAAATTTCTACCAGCTTTTCAAGCTCCCGGGCAGGTTGTCTGATGAGTCATTATTTGAGCTTCAGTATTCAGATTTCGGGCTTCCCACCGGGGACATCGTGCGCCCCGGCGTTGATTGGGGTACGTTTTTTAGGTGGCAGGGGCCGTCTGGCGATCAGCGCGGAAGCCCTATCTCTGGCGCAGGGTGGGTACCACCATCACAGGATATCGTCGATTTCCTCACCGAACGGGAAGATCACACCCGCCTTCAGACCACGATCCTGTATTGCGGTGTGGATGGCGATCCGAACACCTATGTGGAAACACCAAGCGGCGATCGCGTGTATGGCAACCCGTTTGGGATAAAGTATTTCAACGGCAAAACCTATCTGCCCGTGTCACAGATGACCGAAGGCCGTATCGAATACGGTGCCAACAACAACGTGCGCATCTTACGTTACGCGGATGTATTGTTGCTGAATGCAGAGGCTAAGGTACGCAAAGGACAAAACGGCGATGAGCCTTTCCGATTGGTGCGTGAACGTGTGAACCTAGCGCCGATTACCGGCGTGACACTCGACGAGATTCTCGATGAGCGCAGAGCGGAGTTTGCCTGCGAATGGTGGGGCGAGCGGTTCAACGACCTGGTGCGCACAGGGAGGGCACAGCAAGTATTCGGTCCTCGTTTTACGCCCGGACAAAGCGAATATTTGCCTATACCGCAAGCGCAGATCGATGCCAACACCAATTTAAGATAGCCGAAACGGATACATTATTTATAAAAGGATGGACAAAATTTTTTCGAGGTTAACGATGCTGATGTTTTTTGGGCTGTTTTGCATGGGGCTCACCTCCTGCACGAAAACAAGTGATGGCCCTGTAAAGGTGGAGATTGTTGCCCACGATGGGGGATTCACTCTGTTGCGCGGGGGTGAGCCATACTTCATCAAGGGCGCCGGTGGGACCAACTACCTAGATCGACTGCAGGCCTATGGTGGAAATTCCATCAGGACGTGGAGCACACATAACGGACAGGAGCTGCTTGACAAAGCGCATGCATTGGGGCTGACTGTAACCATGGGGATTAGCATGGGCACCGAGCGACATGGATTCGACTATGATGACGAAGCCGCCGTAGCGGAACAGTTGGAACGAGTCCGTCAAGAAGTGCTGAAATACAAAGACCACCCGGCATTGCTCGCCTGGGGCATTGGCAATGAGCTGAATTTGCATTACACCAATCCGAAGGTTTGGGATGCGGTTAATGCTGTGGCCGAAATGATTCATGAACTTGACACCAATCACCTCGTCACCACCATGCTGGCAGGAATCAATCAGGACGAAATTGACCATATCAGATCGCGGTGTCCGGCGT
Organism: Parapedobacter deserti; assembly: GCF_042646065.1. NCBI lineage: Bacteria > Pseudomonadati > Bacteroidota > Sphingobacteriia > Sphingobacteriales > Sphingobacteriaceae > Parapedobacter > Parapedobacter deserti. Next base: position 116,503 of record NZ_JBHRTA010000016.1, on the reverse strand, counting down.
TGGATCTGATTGCGGTGCAGGTCTATGGGGGACTGGCCTCCGTGCCTGAGCGGATCAGTGCCGTAGGCTGGGACAAAGCCTATATGGTTACTGAATGGGGTCCCACGGGTCACTGGGAAGGTCCGCAGACGCCGTGGAACGCTTCCGTGGAGGAAACGAGCAGTGAAAAGGCCGCAGTTTACAAAAGTCGCTATGAAGCTTCTATCGCCAAGGACAAGCGGTGCATAGGTTCCTACGTATTTTTGTGGGGGCAGAAACAGGAGCGGACGCCCACATGGTATGGGTTGTTTACCGAAGCGGGCGAGGAAAGCGAAGTGGTCGATGTGATGCAGTATCTTTGGACAGGTCAATGGCCAGCGAATCGGGCTCCGCATTTGGACTCGGTACTGCTTGACGGCAAACGGACGCTTGACTTCATCTACCTCCAGCCAGGCGATGTGTATGAAGCAGATGTCTTTGTATCCGATCCGGATGGTGATGAGTTGACGACGCGTTGGGAACTTCTGCCGGAAAGCACAGACCTGAAAGAGGGGGGCGACCGTGAAAGCAGGCCGGAGGCCCTTCCGGGACTCGTTGAAGCGCAGGCGTATGATCGAGCATTGCTGACGGCGCCTGAAAAAGAAGGAGCTTATCGGTTATTTCTTTACGTATCGGATGGTAATAACAACGTGGCCACAGCCAATATCCCTTTCTTTGTCAGGAAATAACCTCAGCATAATGCTATGAATGGATTTCTTGAATATTTTGGGAAAGGGATAAAGAGTTTGAGCACCGTATACTAAAACGATAGCTTATCCGTTTTACGTATAATGAAGGTTGTCTTTTCATAAGTTAGGTTAATAATTGGTTAGTTTAAAGCCCCGGATTTCTCAATTTCGGGGCTTTTTTTATCGGTTTTTCGACTTCGTCATTTCCCTCCGCCCAGTCGTTTTTTGCGCACCGCACTTCCGCACCGCACTTCGGTGTTGTTGTCATAAAACACGTTGTTGATCATAGGAATAGAAAAATTGTTATGATCAACCAGACAAAATAGGTTAACGTTTTCAACTGAACCCTTAAATGCTTGAGCGCACGGGTGATTTGGTTTTCTACACTGCGTTTCGAAATGCCCAATCGGTCCGCGATCTCATCGTTCGATAAATTTTCCTTTCTGCTAAGGAGAAAGATTTCCCTGCACCTTGCCGGCAGGTCGGCCAATAGTCCGGCTATATCAGTCTCCCATTCATCGGTGGCTATTTTTTCTGCGCCGGCATTAGCCACCTTTGGTACGGAAATCTGGTCCCAATTATCGATGTATTTTACTGTCGAGGCTTTCGCCGACTTCATAAACCGATAGACATGGTATCGGGCTCCCGCAAGTAAATATGCGCGAAAAGACAGGATTTGAAACGTATGACGGCCACGCCAGAGATTTAGAAAAATATCGTGTGTGATTTCTTCGCTTTGCGCCCCGTCTTTAATGTACGAAAACACCGTTTTATAGACTATGGGCCAATAACGGTCAAACAACAGGGAAAATGCGGTCCCATCGCCATTGGCCACGGCTTCCCAAAGCTCAGCGTCCGGCCGCACTCCGCCCATCGCAAATGCTTTTTTTTTCGACCCCATAACCTGTCTTAACTTTCTTGTGGGTATGAATCTAATTGGCTCTTGCTGCCAAAGGTAGTAAATATCTTGAAACGATTTGCCTAAATCGATAAGCACTGTTTTTTAAAAAAGGTGATAAACATGGTGTGTGTGCTGGAAGAATTTTGACTCTATGTAAGTAGTAAACCTTGAATATATGATGACCAAGGACGCCTTTATGGCTCTATACGAGAAGTATATTGCTGGGCAATGTTCGGCTGAGGAAATTAGCTTGCTGGAAGCATACCGGGATGAATTCGAGTTGGCAGAAGGACCATGGGACGAAATAGCCATGGGAAATCAGAAGCAGATCAAGCGCCGTATCCGAAAACGGTTATATCGGCAGATCAAACGCCGAAGTTCCCGTTGGCATACGTATGCGGTGGCCGCGATGTTACTGATTGGACTGGTGGTTTTTATTAGTTTATATTTACGGACAACGTCAATTAATGAGCCTTCGGTTCAGCAGGCGCTCATCCAACCCGGAAGTAACAAGGCACTGTTAACGTTGGAGGACGGGACACAGGTTTCGCTAAACGAAATTGATCTTTCATTACTGAGCGGACAGCACCAAGAGGCTATCCGTAAGCTGGCGGACGGACTATTGGAATATGAAAGTCTTGCTATGGATGCACCGGGGCAACATGCTCTCCAATACCACACCGTCAGTACACCTCGGGGTGGGCAATTCCGGGTGACGTTGGCCGATGGCACGGATGTCTGGCTCAACGCCGAGTCTTCCATTCGTTTTCCTTTGGCTTTCAGCGGCAACGAGCGTGTGGTTGAGGTCTCCGGAGAGGTGTTTTTTGACGTAGAAAAGCAGGCCGGCAAACAGTTTGTTGTGCGGTGCGAAGAGCAAACCGTCCAAGTACTGGGGACGTCATTTGTTGTTACTTCTTATCCGAATGAACAAGTGCAACAGACAGCGTTGTTGGAGGGTAGTGTACAGGTTCAAATTGGCGCACAGGGCTACGAATTGGAACCCGGGCAGCGGACTGTGTATCATAAGCGCAAGAAACATGTGCAGAAAGAGCGGTTTGAGCGCGAAGAAGCGCTGGCATGGAAGTCAGGATACTTTTGGTTCAAAGCCGAACCGGTGGAAAGCGTGATGCGTAAAATAGCCCGGTGGTATGATGTAGAAGTTGCCTATCAAGGCGACATGCGCGGGAAACAATTTACCGGCACCATGTCAAGATTCGATGATATAAAGGATGTGCTGGATATGCTTGCACTAACGGGCACCGTAAAGTTCCATGTGGAAGGAAGGAGGGTAACAGTTATGGAATAGGCATTCGTTATAACGCCAAGAAAAATACCAGAGGCGCTGGAACCGCCCCCGGTATAAACATTGGCTAAACAACTAAGACTGTAAATTCACATTTTTTTAATTGCTACAAACCAAGTAAACCAAATGTATAACTTCTATGTCGTATTGCAAAGAAGACGCAACGTATTTAATGGCTTAGTCTTAAGAAAAGTCATGAAACTCATTGTCCTGTTAACCTTGTTTGGCACCGTACATGTGAGCGCACTTACCTATGGGCAGCGGATTACCATCCGGTTAGAAAACCGTTCATTCGAGGAAGTGCTCCAGTCTGTCCGAAAGGCCAGCGGATTTAATGTGCTGTATAACCCGTTAATGCTCACAGGAACTTCGCCAATTACCGCTGATTTCCGAGAAGCTTCCCTTGAAGAGGTATTGACGGAGGTCTTCAAAGGGCAGCCAGTGACCTACACAGTGGATAAGAATACCATAGTGGTACGGAGCAGGCCACCAGCGCTTGTACGTAAAGCTCCTGTATCATTGCCGAAACGCACCATCCAAGATCACGAAGTACGGGGAACGGTAAGGGACACCACTGGGCAGATACTAACCGGTGTCACGGTTTCCGTGAAAGGTAGGGCCAGCGTGGGTACCACCACCGATCTAAACGGTCGATATATTCTCAATGTTCCTGCTAATGCCATGCTGGTATTCAATATGATTGGCTTTGAAACGCAGGAAATCAGTACTACGGGGAAAGAAATCATTGATGTCGTACTGGTCGAAGCTGCTTTTATGATCGAAGAAACCGTGGTTACGGCATTCGGCCATCGCCAACGGAAAACGGACTTGATCGGATCGGTGAGTTCCATCAATCCCGAGGAGCTCCGCATGCCGATGAGTAACCTGACCGGAGCAATGCAGGGGCGGGTAGCGGGAATGATTTCCTTCCAACGAAGCGGCGAACCCGGACTGGATAACGCTGACTTTTTCATTCGCGGCGTCGGCACGTTCGGGGTTAACCAACGCCCGTTGATTTTGATTGATAACATGGAGGTTACCGCCGATGATTTGGCACGTATTCCGGTAGATGATATCGCCAGCTTCTCCATCCTGCGGGACGCTACCTCAGCAGCAGTTTACGGTTCACGCGGTGCCAATGGTGTGATTCTCGTCACCACCAAACTGGGCAATGAAGGCCGTCCCAGAATCACGGTACGCGCTGAACAACGGCTGTCTGCTCCCACGCAGATGCCGAAGATTGCCGATCCGGTCACGTTTATGCGCATGCACAACGAGGCCGTCTTGACACGTGATCCAACTGCACTGACCTTGTATTCAGACGAAAAAATTGCGCGGACCGCTGCGGGCGATGATCCGATAGCTTATCCCGCTGTAGACTGGTTGAACGAAGTCACGAAACCTAATACTTACACTCAGAACTACAACCTAAACATCCAAGGGGGCGGACAGCTGGCCAAATACATGGTCAGCGGCAACCTGACGCAGGACAATGGGTTGATACGGGTTAATCCAATAAATAACTTCAACAATAATGTTGATTTTAAGGTGTACAACCTACGGAGCAACATTGAAGTCAATGTGACTAAATCCACTCAGTTAATGGTGCGCACGATGGCCAATTACCGCAATTATAGCGGACCGCCACAGGGAGGCAGTTCTTCGTTTCGCAATGCGCTGCGGGCGAATCCGGTGCTTTTTCAACCGGTATATCATGCGGGGCCGCAACAGGCGTACATCACCCACCCGTTGTTCGGCAACTACGATGATGGAAGCGGCAACCTTTATTTGAACCCCTATGCAGAGATCGTTCGGGGGTATTCAGAATGGTCGCAGAGTAATATGCAGGTACAGGTCGAGTTGAAGCAGGACTTTTCCCAGTGGATCGAAGGATTCCGCTACAGTGGTTTTATCAATGCTTCGCGCAACGCCCGGATGGAGTACGTGCGGTCGTATACCCCGTTTTATTATACGCCGTCTTTCGTCGACCAGAATACAGGAGCGTATTCCTTTATGGGCCTTAACCCGCTGGGTGGGACGGAATACCTAGGCTTCAGTGATAACGGCCGCGGGCAGGAATCGGTGTTTTTCATGCAAAATGAGCTTCATTATAACCGCCGATTTGCCGAAAAACACAGCTTTAACGCCTTCCTAGTCAATACGATCCGGAACCGGGTCACCTTGCCTCAAAATGCGTCAAACGCATCGGTGATCAATACCTTGCCGTTCCGAAACGCCAGTTTTTCCGGAAGTCTTACCTATGTGTATGACGACCGTTACCATGCGCAGTTCTCATTCGGTTACAACGGCTCCGAGGTGTTCGCAGAAAATCACCGGTGGGGCTTTTTCCCCTCGGCTGGTATCGCATGGACCATTCACAATGAGCCTTTTATGGATCCGCTTCGGGATATATTCAGCACCGCCAGGCTCCGATTTACCTACGGGCTTGTAGGTAATGACCACATCCATGATACACGGTTTTTCTACTTGTCAAACGTCAATCTGGATGACAATGCCCGTCGATTTAACTTTGGGATCAACCCGGGCGAAGGGAATTACGAAAGAAACGGTGTTTCTATCAATCGTTATGCAAACCCCTTTGTAACGTGGGAGGTTTCCCAGCAGGCCAATCTGGGTGTTGACCTGGCCTTGTTCAACGGAAAAATTAACTTTAACGGGGATGTCTTCCGGCAAATCCGAAGCAATGTCGTGCAACAACGTGCTGCACTGCCCTCCTCTATGGGGTTGGCAGCTCCGGTATTGGCAAACCTTGGGAAGTACAAAAGCGAAGGGTTTGACGCGGAGCTGGTTTACAACCACAATGTGAACCAGCATTTATGGTTTCAGGGGCGGGGTACGTTTACCTTCGCAAGAGGCGAATACCTCTATTATGAGGAGCCGACATACGATCACCCTTACCTGAGTAGGATCGGCCGCGACCACAACCAACGGACGGGATATATCGCCGAACGGTTATTCATTGACGACGAAGAGGTCCACAACAATCCCCGCCAATCGTTTGGCCAAATGGTAATGGGAGGCGACATCAAGTACTTGGATGTGAATGGCGATGGGGTGATCGATGCCAATGATGAGGTGCCGATCGGCTTCCCTACCGTGCCGCAGATCAACTATGGCTTCGGATTGACTTCGGGTTTTAAAAACGTTGATTTTTCATTCTTTTTCAGCGGGATGGCGCGCACCTCCCTGCACATTAACCCGCTTACGCATAGTCCAAACGATCCCAATGTCAGCGGAGCGGCTCCATTTGGCAGCATGTGGGAGCCCAATGCCGTATTACAGGCATGGGCAAATAGCCATTGGACTGAAGACAACCGGGACATCTATGCGTTATGGCCCCGGCTAAGCCAAAATCCGCTGCCCAACAATACGCAGACCAGCACCCATTGGATGCGAAACGGGTCTTTTCTGCGGCTTAGAATGGTAGAGCTGGCATATACGTTAAACCCCCAATTCACAAAAAGATATAAGATTGATCGGTTCCGAATATATGCCAGCGGAACCAATCTATTCAATGTAAGTAGGTTTGACCTATGGGATCCGGAGATGGGGGATGCCGGGTTGCGATATCCATTACAGCGTGTGGTTAACTTGGGTGTCCTCGTGACACTCTAAGCAAGGGCTGACCAAAATAAATGATATTCAAAATGAAGAAGATTATAAAAACAGTACTCTTATCCGGCTTGTTCGTTTTCAATAGCTGCAACAAGTTCATGGATATTGTGCCCGACAATGTGGCTGAGCTTAATCAGGCTTTTTCCATGCGGATGATGGCCGAACGCTTTTTGTTCACCTGCTACAGCTGGATTCCGACCGGACATTCGTTTAATAGCAATCCGGCATGGCTTGCCGGCGACGAGATGTGGCTGAATTCGACAACCAACTTCTCACAAGGAAGTATGCCCACTTGGTATTTGGCTATGGGTGCCCAAAATGTCAACAGTCCCTTGGTCAATTATTGGGACGGCAATCAGGGAGGAACCCACCTATGGCGGGGCATCCGTGAATGTAATATTTTTCTGGAGAACATTCAGGGTGTGGGAGATATGGATCAGATGGAAAAAAATCGTTGGGCCGCTGAGGTCAAGTTTCTAAAAGCGTATTATCACTACTACCTATTACGGATGTACGGCCCTATCCCAATTGTGGATGAGAATTACGAGGTGTTTGAAGATCCAGAAAGGGTATCCTTTGTGCGCCAACCTGTGGACGATGTGTTTGATTACATTGTCCGGACGATCGATGAGGCTATGCCTGCGCTGATGGCAGACGTAATGCAACCGCAGATGGAGACGGGGCGGGTCACTCAGGTTGTTGCCAAAGCCATGAAGGCCGAAATGTTGGTCACCGCGGCAAGTCCGTTGTTTAATGGAAACGCCGATTATCAAAGCTATACCAATGCCGAAGGGCAATCGTTATTTAACGCGGCCTACAGTGCCGAAAAGTGGGAGCGGGCAGCCGATGCTTGCCTGGATGCCATTGAGTCAGCACAAGCGGTCGGCAAGCGGTTGTACCAGTGGACTGCCCCTACGACCATGTTGGTGCGACCCCAGGAAAGTACGATCAACCAGATGAGCCTACGGCAGGCCGTCACCGAGCGGATGGACAATCCTGAGTTGCTGTGGGTAAACAACAGGAGTACAGCGTTTGCAGATCATCAATTTACAGCGTTTACACCGAGGAGTATTGATCCGGCCCGGATCACTAACCAGCGGGCGGGCGGCTATATGGCACCTACGCTGAATATGGCTCTTAAGTTTTATAGCAAGAACGGAGTTCCGATCGAAGAAGATTTCAGCTACGACTATGAGAACCGCTTTGAACTGCGGGACGTGCCGTTGGGGGAATCCCCTTATCAATACGACCTGATTCCAGGGTATACCACGGTCGGCCTACACTTTGACCGCGAAGACCGTTTTTATGCATCCCTGTCTTTCGACGGTGGGAGATATTTTATGAGCAACCACACCAATGACCTCCTGGCTTATGCCATCAACGCGAGGCCGGGTGGAAATGCAGCTGCCACGAATTCACCCACCCGGTACTCCGGAACCGGGTATACACCAAAGAAACTGGTCAGCTATTTTAATGTGCTTGGAGACCAGAACAGTATTACGACATATCCGTATCCCTTTGTGATGATGCGTCTGGCCAACCTGTATCTGCTCTATGCAGAGGCGTTGAATGAGGTAAATGGACCCTCGGAGGAGATTTTCATGTACCTCGACCGCATCCGCGAACGCAGCGGCTTACGTGGAGTGATCGAATCTTGGTCGGATCATTCCATTTATCCCGACAAGCCAAACACCAAAGACGGATTGCGGGAGATTATCCATCGGGAGCGCACCATCGAGATGGCTTTTGAGTCTCAGCGTTTTTGGGATCTGCGGCGCTGGCGGAAGGCGCAGGAGGAATTGAACACACCGATTTACGGCTGGGACATCCGCCAATCTACGCCGCAGACCTATTATCGTCCGGTCGTCTTGTTTAATCGCAGCTTTACACAGCGCGAATATTTCTGGCCGATAAGCATCAATGAATTGCGAAGAAACCCCGATCTGATGCAAGCTCCGCTTTGGTAAACGGTTGCTGGGACCAGCAGAAATATTATTCTAAAAATGATTATTATGAATTACTTACAAAAATTTCTATATGCCGTGAGGTGTGGTTTCATAGGACTCCTGCTTGTTGGCTGCGAGGACAACCTCGAACCGGGTCCTTCAAGGAAGGGTGAAAAGCCGGGACCGATCACTTCATACGAGGTAACCAGTATTTCCGGAGGGGCTATTATTACTTATGAATTGCCCAATCATCGGGATCTCCGTTATGTCAAAGCCGTTTTTACTTTGGGAGATGGCCGTGTGCGTGAAAATAAGGCATCGATTTACAAAAACTCGATTACCGTCGATGGGTTTGCAGAGGCTGGGGACTATCAGGTGAACCTTTATGCCGTCAGTGTAGGAGATGTGGATTCGGATCCGACCACTTTGACCATCACTGCGTTGACACCGCCCTACCGACGTGCACTCGAAAAGCTCGCTGAGCCGGAAAATATCACTGCAACGTTCGGAGGAATCAGATTATACTTTGAAAACGAGACAGAAGCTGCGCTGGCAATCCATATTATTGCTAAAAACGATGCGGGAGGCTGGGAAAGGGCTCGGGATTTCTATACCAGACTTCAGTCCGGTATCATCAACGTAAGAGGATATCCAAGCCAAGAGCGCGAGTTTGGGGTTTATATTACCGATCGCTGGAACAATACTTCGGACACGCTGACGGGCGTTTACCTACCTGTGTACGAGGAGATGATGGATAAATCGTTGTTCCGGGAATACAATTTGCCGTCAGATACTTATCAAGCACATACAGGCTTCCATACGCCGAGGGTGCTTTGGGATGGCAATGACCGGGTCGGGAGCACTATCTTCCATACAGCACCGGGCACGGGGATCCCCCAGCATTTTACGTTTGATATGGGTGTTCCGGCGATGCTGAGCCGGTTCCTGATGTATTCAAGGTTGAATAATGAGTACCGGTTCAATCACCCGAGCGTTTTTGAATTGTGGGGTTCCAACGATCCGAACCCGGATGGCACGTGGGAGTCGTGGACATTGGTCGGTACGTTTGAATCTATCAAACCTTCAGGACTTCCATTCGGGGAGTTTACAGATGACGACATCAGTTATGCCCGCGCTGGCGAAGAGTTTGACGTCGAGTTTCAGGAAGAACCCTATCGGTATTGGCGCTGGCGGACATTGGATACCTGGGGTGGAAATTCCGATGTCGCGCTGGGCGAGCTCACGTTCTTTGGTACGGCTTACTAACATCAAGACAAATCGTTATGGAAAGAAAAATTAATAGCATGGCGGCACGGGCCCTTTTGTTGGTCTTGGTCGTTTTAATGATCAGCCGGTGTACGCCGATTGATTATCATTACCGCGATTATCTGGAAAATGCGGAAAAAGTATATCCCGGCAGGGTTGATTCCCTTTTGTTCCTGCCCGGCAATAAGCGGGCGGCCGTCCGGGCGCTCATGAGTACCGATGCTCGGGTCGGGAAGATGAGCATATCGTGGGGGATCGACGGGTATTATGAGACAGAGGTTACCGATGAGGATATCGCCACATACAAGCAGGTGGTCATCCCAGAAATTGAGGAGGGTATCTACACGTTTGACATTCGTACCTATGACGGCGAAGGCAATAGCTCGATGCGTGCTGAAATATTCGGTCGCGTGTACGGGGAAAGTTATGTCGAAAACCTTAACCACCGGATTATTGACAATGTCCGGCAAACCGAGGGAGGGTTGCTTATTAACTGGTTTCCCGAATCTGCAGACTCCACCTTGCTTGGCACGTTGGTAAGGTATATGACCAACAAGGGCGACTCGGCCCATGTCACTACAGGGGCGGTCTCCAATCAGACGATGCTTCCCGACTACCGACCGGAGACGGAGTTTGCCTTTACCACACGATATAAGCCTACGGCTTTGGCCATTGATACGTTTTATGCTGCGTTTCAAACGGTCGATCCGGCGGAATTTATCGTCACCGAGCGGACCCTTTACCCTAAAGAAACGTGGTCGATCGCCGGATTTAGTTCGGAGAATACTGCTGACAGGCATGCTGTCGCAAACTTGATTGATGGCACATCCGAAACCTTTTGGATAGCACGTTTTGCGTCGCCTGCGACTAACTACCCAGATCATTGGGTTACGGTGGACATGGGTGAAGTGCTAAACGTTGATGGTTTTTACTTTGCTCAGAAAAATGGGGATCGTAAAATTCGGGAAATGGAAATATTGGTGGGTGACGACAATGAAACATGGGAAAGTTTGGGTTTAGTTGGGTTAAGGAATATTGACCGTGAGTACCAATACATCGATTTGGAGGCGCAAAAATCGTTTCGCTACTTCAAGCTGATACCGGTATCGGGTCATGATTCGCAGCGGCAGCCTGGTCTGGCAGAAGCGGGCACTTTTTTTTATTGACCGTTAACGTAAAATTAATCCGTCTATTATGGTTGGTTTGTTCCACATTTTCATGGGGAGCAGATCAACTTTTTAGTGCCTTAAAATTTGAGTAGGTGATTACGCCATCTGCTATCGCTTCGCCGGGGATTAAATTTGTTATCATATACTTAAAGTATTTGGATTCAGGCTGCGATTTGCCTTACCTTTGAAAGGTACATCTACTTTCCTACATGACGAAGAATCGGTGCTTTCGACTTTGTAGTCTCATTTGGCTGTTGTGCGCCAAACTGACCATCTATGGACAGGAGTACACGATCGCAAGGCTCCGACTTTTTCCCAGTCAGGATGAGGTGCTCATCAAGGATGTAACGACAGACAGCCTCGGCTTTATCTGGTACCTCACCAACGGCGAAATCTACCGTTATGACGGATACCGTTCGCTGGATATCTTGAATACTATTTCGGCTCAGCGACTCACCGACGATATGCCCCAGCGCATTCTAATCGATTATCGGAATCGGTTGTGGATGGCGGGCAACGCCAACCTGAGTTACCTTGACCTCAAGACCTGGAAAGTACATGCTGTAGATTCGGCTCTTCTGCCACCAATCCAAGACCGCACCGTACATTCAATTGCACAATTGGCAGACTCCACGGTCATCATCGCTTATGAAAACGGCCACCTGCTGCTGTTGAAAGGCAACCAGTTTACCCGGATTGACGAATTGAATGAACGCGGCAAACTTGCGAGCAACAAGGTGTCGCCACGGAGCATGACCATCTGGAAAGGAAAGATATGGGTGGGTACAACGGGAGGTGGCCTGCTCTCAATCAACACCGACCGCCATGGACAAACGCAGTACCGTCAACTCCCAGGCCTCCAATCGTTGATCAAAAACCTGGTTGCACATCAAGATACGTTATTCTTGGATGTTCCTGAACAATTCAGTTACTCGCTTGATGAGGGTATTGCGACAACAATAAGACCCCGGAATTTTGTGTTGTCTGAAGATAAATACTATGTGTTGAAAGAAGGCAATGGTCTGCATGCTTACGCCGATGACGAAGCGGTATACCTGCTGGATTCTACCCTCCGCCTTCGGCAACGGGTGGGCATCCCTTCCAGACACCGGTTCAGAACAACATCGGTCCATATTGCCGGCGGTGAAGTGTTGCTGGGAACGGAGGAAGGGATTTTTGTGGTGTACCCCAAAACCAAAGGAATTTCACAACTTATCCCGGCCAATCCGGGCCCGAACAAAAGTACGCGGGGCATTTATGTTTACCCCGATGGCGCACAGTTTTATGCGACATACAACGGAGCAGGTTACATCGAGCCCGACGGTACGGTGTTTACCTTTCAGGAGCTCCGGCATGCATATGTGATGCTCCCGATGAACAACAACAAGTTGCTTGTGGGTACAGAAGGGGGCTTTCTGAAAGTTTTTAACCGGCGCCAACGCCGGGTTGCGGATTTGCGCTACACACTATCCCAGAATGCCAGCGAAAAGTACGCCGCCCACTTGCCGATATTCGTAATGTGCCTCGCTGAGACCGCAACGGACTACCTCATTGGCGGCATGAACGGGCTTTGGATGCTCGATAAAAAAAGTCTTCGTTTGGATCGATACGAATTGACGACCGGCGAGCCGCATGCGCTGGATGTTCAGATTCGCCACATGCAACACCACGAAGGGCAAGGCTTGTTTTTAAGTACGAATGTTGGCCTCTTTTTGCTCGATAACGGGGTGTTAACAAAGAAATACCCAAAATCCGGTAACATTGGCGTATTTAAGTCCATAATCATAAATGATACCACGTGGGTGGCGACACAGGGGGATGGACTAGTAGCGATTGATCCAGACGGGGAGGTGTTGCAGCGTTTAACGACGGCCAATGGGATGAGCAATAACTTGATTTATAGTCTTGAAGTGTCGAACGGCGTAAAAGTAGCTGGCACGGCAAATGGACTGAACCTGATCGATGGGCAACAGCGTGTGAGACGCATCGGAACGGCCGAAGGGCTGAGTCAGTCGGAGTTCAATTCCGGCGCATCGTTTCCGGATACCGTCCGCAATCGGGTGTTTATCGGCGGGCTGATGGGCTATACCGTCCTGGATATGGCGCATGACTGGTTTAATGAAGGCAATCAGCTGGAAAGTTATGTGACCGAAATACACACGTCAAAAGGTAATGCAGGTGAGAAAATGTCCGATTACTCGTGGCCTTACCGCGCGGATCGAACATTGACGTTGAAGCCCGGCCAAAGCCTTACGGGACTGTACGTGGGAACACCGAAGAACTACCGAGCGGATTGTGAGGTGACTTATTCGATAAACTCGGGCGATTCGGACATGCTGAAGTTTGGCCAATTCATCTCGCTTATCGATCCCTCGCCTGGCCACTATCAAATACGATTGAAAACCAGGAGTACAGGAACCACCAGCAGGCTTAGGGAGATTACGGTAGTCAAACAACCCCATTATTATCAAACCTGGTGGTTCGGCGGGCTGCTGGTCGCACTGGCCATATCCCTAACGGTGCTTTGGTATCGAAGCCGGATACAGAAAATCCGCCGCGAACAGACTATCCGCAACCGCATTGCGGCTGACCTCCACGATGAGGTAGGCAGTTCGCTGACCCGGATTTTTTTCCAGGCCAATACGTTGTCTGCGAACCAGATGCCGGAAGAAAATCAGGCGAAGCAGCTGGAGCTGATTGCCGACACCAGCAAGCAAGCGCTGCTGACGATGAGCGATATGGTTTGGTCGATCGATTCGCGGTTCGACACGATGAAGGACCTGGTCATCCGCATGAAAGACTATGTATACCGCCTCCGGGAGGAGCTGGATTTTAGCTACCGGTTTGATGAGGAGGGCGACGTGGACTCCGCCAAAGTTTCACAGGCTTTCAGGCAAAACCTGTTCCTGATTTTCAAGGAGGCACTGACCAACGCCATCAAGTACAGCAATGGCTCGGAAATCGTTATTAACTTGTTGGTAAATAAGAACGTGCGGCTTGTCATCATTAACCGGTATTCGGCAAAAAGCAATGGTGTAGGGCGCCGCCAGGGCGGACGGGGGATGGTGAATATGGAACATCGGGCTGCGAAAATCGGTGGGACGCTTTCCGTGACCGATCAGCATGGTTTGTTTCAGCTTTCCTTGGACTTGCCACCAAAAAAGGGAGGGTAAACATGCCGCTGTATCATCGGCTAGCGCTACGTCAGTGTTTTGCATCCCTGTTGTTGTCTTGCTCTTCCTTTCCTTCCTGAATCAATTCATTCACCTCCTGCATTTCGTCGGGTTCAAGGTGTTTCAGTTCTTCCCCTTGCTTGGACGAAAGGGCGCCCACGTGGAAAGTGCATCCTACAGGAAAATGATCCGAACCGATATCCGGATAGGTAAAGAGGGAATCGATAAAAATCGTTGGGCTATGAAACAGCAAGTCCAGCGGCACCCTGAAAAACCAGTACTTCGCATGAAAGGTTGCCAATATGCCCCGGCCAATCCGGGCATCAATGAGCCGGCTTGTTTTCTTAAATAGCATCGAAGATCTGGCCCATGCCACATTGTTGAAGTCGCCGGCAACGACAACAGGGAGTTGATAATCCCTTACTTTCTTAGCCACGCAGAGCAGGTCTCCGTCACGTTCCTTAGAGGTATCTTCTTCCGTAGGGCTCGGCGGCGGGGGGTGCACGCCAAAGAATACAAAGCGATGTCCGCCATTCGTTTCCAGCTCTGCTTCTATGCTCGGCAGATCATCGGCGACAAAAAAATGCACATGCATCTGGTTGACTTTCAGTTTCGTATAAAGGTGCATGCCATAGGTGTTTTCCAGGGTAACTTTTTCCCGGTTCGGGTAGTCTTTTTCCAGCGGGCGCATGGCCCGCTCCCAAGTGCTGTTGCTTTCCATGGTTAGGAGAACATCGGGCTGCTCCTTGCGGATCAAGTCGATAAAGCGACTGGGATCCGGGTTGAACTGATAAACGTTGCATGCGATTAGTTTAATCGGATCGGAAGCATTACCCGTCTTTTCCGTTTTAGGTTTTCTCCAGAATTTGGTATAACGCATCAGGATGTAAACGTGGTAACCGATCAACACGGCCTGTGCGGCCTGGAAATACCACAGCGCAGGGCTGTCTTCGACATAAAAGAAAGCGATAACGAATACGATGACCTGTAGCAAAAGCAGCTGGAGCTTCATGAATTCAGCTACCCGGAATACCCAATGCTGATTTTGTATAAAGGGCAGTGCACTGAGTAAAATCAGCACTGCCGAAACAACCATAATCGTCAATACCATAAGGCAATATAAATCTTTTAACGCAAAGGCGCAAATGCTTTCGATTCGAAACCTCTTCTTTGTCGTTTCAGCTTTCGTTCAACGTACTACCCAAAAGGGGGATATATCCATTCGCAGTTAAACCGTACTTTTACCCCATGATTCGTTTGGGCATTATTGAAGACGATGAGCAGATCAGAAACATGCTGACCCAATTTTTCGACAGTCAGCCTGGCGTTTCCTGTATACTGGCAGCACATTCCGTCGAGGCTTTTTTTGAGCAATGGAAGGACGATGTTTTCCTCGATATTGTGCTGTCCGATATCGGTCTGCCAGGAGAGTCAGGCATCAAAGGTATCACGCGTATCAAAAGGCAAGCGCCTACGTGCCACGTGATCATGCTTACCGTCTACGATGATACCACTCGGGTGTTCCAGGCTTTGTGCAACGGCGCATCGGGATACCTCCTTAAACAGACTCCGTTGCAAAAGATTAAAGAAGCGGTGATTTCGCTGCACGAAGGTGGTGCCCCCATGTCCCCCGGCATCGCCCGTAAGGTCGTGGAATATTTCAATCCCAAAAATACCGGGGACTTAGCGGAAAAGCTGACGCCAAGGGAAGCGCAGATCGTTACCGCCATTGAGGAGGGGCTCACCAACAAGGAAGTGGCCATCCGTCTGGATATCTCGCTTGAAACGGTAAAATATCACATCAAGAACATTTACGAAAAGCTACAAGTCAATAGCCGGCATGCGTTGATTAGCCGGAAGTACAAGTAAAAAGTAACGCGTCCCTAAGTTAATAGCCCTGCCTTCACCTATGCCTCATTCATGCTTGCTTTATGCTTCCTCTATGCTTCATCCCTGTGATATCCCTATGTGAGCCTATACAATGCCGTGAAAAAGGCCAAAGCACGGCATTTTACCGGGAACCTATAGCGAAGTGCTCGGGGAAAAGGCTGTTTCGGGTGGGATATCGTACCCCCCAAAAGAGGGATACCATTTCAATAGGAATTGTGGTCTATTTGTGCCACTATGGAAAGACATCTACCCGTTCTACCTGCGGTGGTCCCCTGGGCGGTCTTACGCTCCCATTTTTTAGTAACAACGCTATTGATGAAAAAAAAGCTGCTTCTCGTTTCGTTTTTGATCGGGCTCTTGGTTTCCTTTATTCCCCAGGAATCCCGTTGCCAATCCAATGTAGACCCCACGGTCACGGGGCTGCCATCATTCATCGCCGTACAGGAAGATGCCATTACAGATGAATTCAATATTTCTGCTGCTACGATAAGCGATGTGGATGCGGGGTCGGGAGCGCTTACGTTAACATTGATTGCAACCGGCGGCATCTTTGATATCGCTGCTGGAACGGGCATTATCCTTTCCGGCCACCTAACTGACCGTTTGACGCTTTCGGGCAATTTAACCGACCTGAACAATTATATCGCCATTCCCAGTAACATCTACTTTCGGCCAACGCCCAACCTCAGTGGAGTGGGTGCAGCAGAAGTGAAAGTATTCATTAATGACAACGGCCATACAGGCACCGGGGGTGGAAACGATATCAGCCTTGGAATCATTCAGATCAACATCACCCCGGTCAATGATGCACCCACCGACATCACCCTGAGCAATAGCTCTGTTAATCAGAGCGCGGGTGTCAATGCGGAGGTGGGCTTGCTTAGCACGGCTGACCCCGACGTGGGGGATACGCATGCTTACTCGCTGGTTGCGGGTGCAGGTAGTACCCACAATGCCAGCTTCAACATCAGCGGAAATACGCTGCGGGCCAACGATGCTTCTGCACTAGCTGCAGGAACGTACAATTTACGAATCCGGACGGTTGATGGCCATGGCGAAACGTTTGAGAAGGCCCTTACAATTACGGTAGTGGGCGATACAAACGTAATCACCCCAGGCGATCCCGGAAATTTCATCACCATGTGGAAGACTGATAACCCGGGCGAAACCGGTGATACCCAAATCCGGATTCCCACAATTGGAGGCGGATACGATTATACGATCTATTGGGCGGATGTCAACGATGCCGCGGTCCACGGCGTCGAGACGGGTATTACGGGTACGCACACCCTTACATTCCCGACTGCCGGTACCTATCGGGTAGAGATTACCGGCGACTTTCCCCGCATTAGTTTCGGAACCGTAGCGGTAGGTGGCGATATGGAAAAGATCCTATCCATTGAGCAATGGGGCGACATCCAGTGGACGTCGATGAACAGGGCCTTTTCTCGCGCGGCCAATCTGCAAAGCAACGCCACCGATGCCCCCGATCTAAGCAGTGTTACGGATTTGGAATACATGTTCGTGGGAGCGCTCGCATTCAATGGGGATATAAGCGGTTGGGACGTTTCAAACATCACAAACATGACGGGTATGTTTTCTAGCGCAATTGCTTTCAATAGCGATATAAGCGGTTGGGATGTATCCAGCGTGACGGATATGTTCTCGATGTTCAACAATGCAACTGCATTCAATGGGGATATAGCTGGCTGGGACGTATCCAACGTAACGGACATGAGCGCGATGTTCCTCGGGGCTACGGCATTCGATCAAAGCTTAGCAGGGTGGGACATTTCCAGCGTCACCAATATGTCGAATATGCTCAGCGGCTCCGGCCTCTCGCTTGAAAACTACGACGCCCTGCTTATCGGTTGGGCAGCGCTCTCCGGTTTGCAAAACAACGTACAGTTAGGGGCGTTTGGACTGGAATACTGTGCCGGTGCCGAAGCACGGCAGTCGTTGATGGATGACCATGGCTGGACGATTACTGGTGATGCCGGCTGCGATACCCAACGGCCATTCGTCACTAGCTGGCAAACCACTACCGCCAATGAAAGCATCACCATACCGGTGAATCCCAACGTAAGCGGGTACAATTATTCGGTAGACTGGGGGGACGGTACGACCTCCACCGGCCAAACCGGCAATGCCGTGCACAGCTACGCGGAAGCAGGGACGTATACGGTGTCTATCAGCGGAGACTTCCCGGCCATCCAGCTTGGAAGTGTTGCCAGCGACAACACGAATGACCAGAAGCTACGTAGCATTGAGCAATGGGGCGATATCGCGTGGACAACCATGGAAGGCGCGTTTGCAAATGCCAGCAACCTGAGGTCAACCGCGGTCGACGTTCCGGATTTAAGCGGGGTATCGTCATTGGCATGGATGTTTGCTGGTGCCAGATCCTTCAATGCTGACCTCAGTGGTTGGGATGTCTCAAGTGTGACCAATATGGATGCAATGTTCGAGGAAGCTTCCGCTTTTAACGGCAATATCAGTGGCTGGAATGTCTCCAATGTAACCAATATGCGGCGGTTGTTTTTCCATGCTTCCGTTTTTAATCAGAATATCGGCAGTTGGGATGTTTCGAAGGTCACCAACATGCAGGCGCTGTTCGAGGGGGCCGCCGCATTTAATCAGGATATCGGCGACTGGGATGTTTCGCGCGTTACGGCGATGAATTGGATGTTTCAGGACGCGTTCGCATTCAATCAGGATATCGGCGACTGGGACGTTTCCAGTGTTACGAATATGTCTGCTATGTTTGCAAGGACAGCGTCGTTTGACAACGATATCAGTGGATGGGATGTCTCCAATGTGCGGGATATGTCGTGGATGTTCGCCGAATCAAAGGCGTTTAATCAAGCGCTCGGCAACTGGGACGTTTCAAACGTGACCAATATGATCGGGATGTTTAATGACACACAGGCCTTTAACGGCGATATAGCAGGTTGGGCCTTTCCAAATGCGTCCAGTTTGCGATGGGTGTTCCGGAATGCGGTAGCGTTCAATAGGGATCTCAGTAGTTGGGATGTTTCCCATGTGACGAATATGGAATCGACGTTCAGTGGCGCCACATCTTTCAACCGCGATCTGGGGAACTGGGCTATTTCCCAGGTGACCAATATGCACAACATGCTGGCCAATTCCGGTCTCTCGCTTGAAAACTACGACGCTACGTTGATCGGTTGGGCCGCGCTGCCCGGTTTGCAAAATAGCATCCGGTTAGGGGCGATGGGACTGGAATACTGTGCCGGTGCCGAAGCGCGGCAGTCGTTGATTGATGACCATAGCTGGACGGTTGAAGGGGACACCCCCGCCTGCGCGTCGATGGTGATCTTCGTGAGAACCGAATCGGGTCGTACGTTGATCATTCATGCGGAAGGAAGCGATGCGATCCAGCAGGTGAAACAGCGGATTCAAGACCAGATTGGTGTTCCGCCGCATCTACAACGGCTGCTCTTTGACGGCGCCGCGTTAGAAGACGGTCGGACACTGGCTGAATATAACATACAAAATGGCAGCATGCTCGATCTGAGGGTTAATATAGCGCCAACCGTAACGCACCCCATTCCCGATCAGGAAACGATCCAGAATACGCCATTCAGCTTTCAGTTTCCGGAAGATACGTTTGAAGACACTGACCAGGACGATGTGCTCACCTACACGGCTGAATTGAGTAATGGAGAATCCCTGCCGGATTGGCTCGATTTTGATGAAGATACCAGAACCTTCAGCGGCACACCGGGGAATACGGATGTCGGTACTATTGAGATAGCGGTGACGGCCGATGATGGTAACGGTGGAACGGTGGCTGATATATTTACGCTCACGGTGACTCCACGCCCAAGCGTGACGGTCGGTACGACGGTTTCTTCGCCAGTGAATGCACCGTTTATGGTATCCGTGGTATTCAGCGAGGCCGTCACCGGATTCACAACGGGGAATATCACCGCAACCAATGCAACGTTGAGCAACCTGATGACTTCGGATGATGTCAGCTATACGGTGCTGGTAAGCCCTGCAGTGGGGGGCACCGTACAGGTGTCAGTTCCGGCCGATGCGGTCACCAATACTTCCGGCAATGGTAACACCGCATCTAATGTGCTGGAAGTGCAGTATAATATGCCGGTAGCGGGTGTTTCAATAGAAGATAAGAGCGTGGTGTATGATGGTACGATCAAGTCGTTGGCTATCACGGGCGACCTGCCCGAGGGCGCGTCGGTGAGCTACACCATCGACGGTGAACCGGGCAATGGGGCTACCGATGCGGGCGAATATGAAGTGACAGCCACGGTCAGCGGCGATAACTACGAGACCCTGGAGCTGACGGCCGCGCTGACGATCACGCCGCTGGCCATCACGGTGGCGGCAGACGATCAGACGAAGATCTTCGGTTCGGACGATCCGGAGCTGACGTACGGGGTTGATCCAGCGCTGGTGGCGGGGGATGCCTTTGCGGGCAGTCTGGCGCGGACAGCGGGTGAGGATGTGGGTAGCTATGCGATCACACAGGGCAACCTCTCGCTAAGTGATAACTACGCAATTACCTTCACTGGTGCGGAGCTTACAATCGCTCCGGCTACCATCACGGGCATTGCGATTGCAGACGCCATCTTCACGTACAGTGGCACGGACCATACGCTGGCCATTACGGGTGATCTACCGGAAGGTGCGTCGGTGAGCTACACCATCGAAGGCGAACCGGGTAATGGGGCTACCGATGCGGGCATATATGAAGTGACGGCTACGGTCAGCGGCGATAACTACGAGACGCTGGAGCTGACAGCCACGCTGACGATCACGCCGCTGGTCATCACGGTGGCGGCAGACGATCAGACGAAGATCTTCGGTTCGGCCGATCCGGAGCTGACATACCGGGTTGATCCGGCGCTGGTGGCGGGGGATGCCTTTACGGGCAGTCTGGCGCGGACAGCGGGTGAGGATGTGGGTAGCTATGCGATCACACAGGGCAACCTCTCGCTAAGTGATAACTACGCAATTACCTTCACTGGTGCGGAGTTTTCAATCGCTCCGGCCACCATCACGGGCATTACGTTTGAAGACGCCAGCTTCACGTACAGCGGCACGGACCATACGCTGGCCATCACGGGCGACCTGCCCGAGGGCGCGTCGGTGAGCTACACCATCGACGGCGAGCCGGGCAATGGGGCTACCGATGCGGGCGAATATGAAGTGACAGCCACGGTCAGCGGCGATAACTACGAGACCCTGGAGCTGACGGCCACGCTGACGATCACGCCGCTGGCCATCACGGTGGCGGCAGACGATCAGACGAAGATCTTTGGTTCGGACGATCCGGAGCTGACATACCGGGTTGATCCGGCGCTGGTGGCGGGGAATGCCTTTACGGGCAGTCTGGCGCGGACAGCGGGTGAGGATGCAGGTTCCTATGCAATTACGCAGGGCGACCTATCAGCCGGCGGTAACTACGTTATTACGTTCATCGGGGCCGACTTTATCATTGCACCACCGGAATTGCCAGCGGATATTACGGGTATCAGCCTCAACAACGGTACCTTCCTTTATAACGGCGCGGTACACCGATTAGTGATAACCGGTGAGCTGCCAGCAGGCGTATCGGTGTCCTATATCAACAACGGCCGCACGGATGTAGGCAGCCAGACGGTGACGGCGACGATGGCCGGGGCGGGGTACCAAACATTGGTATTAACGGCGATATTAGAGGTTACTCCGGCCCCGCGCACAATCACTTTTGCGCCCTTGGCGGAGAAGACCTACGGGGATGCGGACTTCGCCGCGGGGGCAACAGCCAGCAGCGGTGAGGACATACTGTACACGAGCAGCAACCCGTTGGTGGCGGAAGTTACGGCGGACGGCCGTATCGCGGTCCATGGCGCGGGGACAACGACGATCACGGCGACGGTGCCGGAGAACGGCAACTACAGCAACCGGCCGGAGGTGAGCCGGGTGCTCACCGTGCATAAAGCACCGCAGTCGATCACGTTCAATGCACCCACTACGGTAAACCGCGATGCGGGCAGCACCCAGCTGGATGTTTCGGCCGGCAGCAGGTTGCCGGTGAGCCTGGTCATCGACGATGAACAGGTGGCAACGGTGGAAGGCACGGTCTTGCACATCCACCGCCTGGGCACGGTACGGATCACGGCCACGCAGGCGGGCGACGGTAACCACGAGCCGGCAGCACCGGTCACGGTGACGGTACGCGTAGTAGATCCATCATCTGACCTGCCGGTACTTGTTCATCCGGTGATATCGCCCAATGGTGATGGCATCAACGAATTCCTGATGATCGAAGCGATACAGGACTATCCGGAAAACCGGGTGACGATCTTCAACCGCAATGGCACCCTGCTATGGGAGGCTAACGGCTACGACAACAACCGGGTGGCTTTCCGTGGCATTGGCACGGGGCAGCTGCCGCTGCCCGCCGGCACCTACTTTTATATCGTGGAAGTGAAGGAGAACGGTATGTGGAAATATAAGAAAGGGTATTTCGTGCTGAGGTATTAACATTGAAGTAGGGATGACACGGATTTGGCGGATAAAAATGTGAAAGGGACATACGAATATATATGAAAAGGACATTATTAATAATAACAGTGCTGGTGGCCCGGGTTGCGGCGGCACATGCGCAGCATGCGCTGACGCACACCCAGTACGGTCAGCTTCGCACGGTTGTCAACCCGTCGGCGAGTCTGATGAGCATGGGCGGGGAGGTGTCGGTGATCGGCCGCCGGCAGTGGGTGGGCATGGATGGTGCGCCCACCGTCTTCTGGGGCAGCGGACATTTTGGTTTGGAAGGTTTCGGCGCCACGGCGGGCGTTAATGTTCGCCACGAGAGCCTTGCGGTGGAGAAGCTGACGGAGGCCTCGGCGTTTTTCGCCAAGCGTGTGCGGATATCGGAGACGGAATACGTGGGGCTGTCGCTGAATGCCGGCGTGAGCTACCTCGACGGGCGTTTCTCGCAGCTGGACCCGATGGACCCTGCCTTCCGGGAAGACATCCGTGAGACGGACGCGCTGATCGGCTTCGGGGTTATGCTGTTCCGTCCGGAGCGTTATTACGTGGGGCTGTCGCTGCCGCGTCTGATGCTTGGGAGCCTGGGTGTAGACAGCGACAGCCGCTACAACTTCCGGAACCTGTACCACCTGACGGCGGGGGCGCTGTTCGGCCTGGGCGGGGACTTCCATGTGCGGCCTGGGCTGCTGGTGACGTATGCGGAGAACCTGCGTCCGCAGGCGGAGGCTTCAGCGCTGGTGTTCATCAAGCGTGTGTTCGGCATCGGTGCAAACGTGCGCAGCTACGGAGAGGTAGCCGGCATTGCACAGTTCAACTTCTCGGGCTTCGGTGTTGGCTACAGCTACCAGTTCAACCCGGGCAACCAGCCGCTGAACCGGCGCATCAGCAACACCACCCACGAGATCGGTATCCAATACCGGTTTGGCAGGGAGGCAGGACTGCTTTGACCCGAAAAGAGGAAATCTGCGAAGAAGTCACCAGATTCCCTCTTTGCCATTAGGCGGGTAATTCATGTGGATTTTCGAGCCCCACGTAGCCGAAGACATTTTTGAGCGCTATGATATGCCCTGATAAGTTGCTATGTATATCTAATATATTTTTATCTTCGCACCAAGAGCTAATATTGACGGATATGATTGCAAAATGGAAAGTTGTGCTGTTTGACTTGGATGGAACGCTGCTCGACTCTGAATGGTTTTATTATAAGGCGTGGCGGAAGGCGTTAGAACATCACGGATTTCCGCTCCAGAGCGATGTGTGGCTAAATGAGCTCGCCGGAACAACCGATACACAAGCACTTGAGTTATTGCGTAGCAAATATGGCTTTGAAACTGAGCGCGAAACATTCTTTGAGGAAGTCAGGGCGAACGTTGCCCAGCAGCATGAAGAAGAAGCCGTACCCCTGATGCCCGGAGCAGCGGATCTGCTTAGTTTTTTGCACCATCGGGGTATCACCATGGCGGTGGTGACCTCCAGTAAGCGTCCGGTAACCATGTATCACCTCGAACGGAACGGAATAAAACATTATTTCCGTCTGCTGGTGACCCGCACAGAGGTGCAAAATCCCAAGCCCGATCCGGAGCCTTACAACCTATGCGTGGCGCAGTTGGCGGTAGACAGGAAGGACTGCCTGGTACTGGAAGATTCCGTTACAGGATCGACTGCCGCAACGGCCGCGGGCTTAACCTGTTTCGGTGTGCAAACCCATGAATCCATCAGGAAAATGTTGAAAGCGGACCGCACATTCGATAACCTTCATGAGGTACGTGAATATTTAGAGGCGCACTGAAGGCGCATATTTTGCTGGCGATTGCATCCCCGCAAACCAGACAAAAGCAGGAACCATCGCTTAAAGCAATAGGTTCCTGCTATTTACCAACGTGTATTGACGCTAGTCGATAAAGCGCACGGTAGCCACTACGGGAAGGTGATCCGATGGATACCGTTGGTCTTTGGAGTCGGTGAGTACCGCATATTTCAGAACCTCGAAATCCTTGCTGACAAACACATAGTCGATCCGGTTTTTTAACGGCGCAGCAACGCGGAATCCGTTGCTGGTCCCAAACGGTCCATACGGAGGCATTTGGGAGACGTCATATGCATCCTGCAGAATCGCTGACATGCCTTTTATCTGCTCGGTCTCGGGGGTGGAGTTGAAATCGCCGGTACAAATCACCGGAGCACCTTTGGCAATTTCCTTGATTTTGTCCACCATCAGTTTGCCAGATTCTCTGCGGGCGACAACGCCTTGGTGGTCGAAATGCACATTAAATATAAAGAAAAACTGGCCGGTGATTTTGTCATTGAGCTTTGCCCACGAACAAATCCGGTTGCAACAGGTAGCGTCCCAGCCTAATCCCGGCGCCTCGGGTGTTTCCTGCAGCCAGAAATTCCCTGAGTCAGTTACCCGGAAACGGTCTTTTTTATACATGATAGCCGAATGCTCACCTGCCTGCTTACCGTCGTCGCGGCCAGCGCCGAAATACGCATAACCGGGCATTTCCAACAAGTCCTGCAATTGGTGGATAAAACCTTCTTGCGTACCGATAATGTCAAAATCGTGATACTGAATCAGCGCCTTGACGTTCTCTTTCCGGTGCGGCCATGCGTTGAGGCTGTCGCGTGGCGTGTCCATGCGCAGGTTGTAGCTGGCCACATGGATATTCGTCCGGCGGTCTTGCGCGTTAACCCCGCCTAGCAGGGCTAAACAAAGACATAGCATACTTAACCGTCTCATCGCTACCATCCCGGATTTTGGCCCAATTCGCGATTCAGCTCGAGGTCTGCCTGAGGTATTGGGTACAGGTATTTCCGGTCTTGCCATTCCCTTACCCCCGGGTTCCAGATAACTTCTCCTGATGTCCCGTTTGATAGCTGTATCCTGCCTGCAGCAGACGAGGAGGATACGTCCACAAATGCTACGGATGGGTTAGATGGAGCCGGTCGGTTTCCCTGATAGAAGCAGACGTCCATAATACCGTCTCCGTTGAGGTCGTGTTCGCCTAAAGCCGGCACGTAAATGCCATTCATTGGAGCGGTTTCGAACAGTTCGCCCAGTTTCCAGCGCCTTAGGTCGTCCGGGCGAAGCCCTTCGAATACCAATTCGACCGTGCGCTCACGGATTATCTCCAACAAGATGGGATCCGTGAACCGCCCGCTGTAATACGCAGACAGGTAAGGGTCAGCAGACGCGGGTAGTGCGGTCAACGTTGGTCCCGTGATACCGGCGCGGGCACGGAGGGCGCCGATTGTTGCTGCCCATTCTTGAGCGGTCATACTGCCCAGTTCGGCCAGCGCCTCTGCTTTGTTCAACAATACCTCGGCCCAACGCATAATGATGTGGGCGTTG
The DNA here is from genome assembly GCF_042646065.1 of Parapedobacter deserti. NCBI lineage: Bacteria > Pseudomonadati > Bacteroidota > Sphingobacteriia > Sphingobacteriales > Sphingobacteriaceae > Parapedobacter > Parapedobacter deserti. The sequence continues at coordinate 90,638 of NZ_JBHRTA010000016.1, read as the reverse complement.
TCGTTACGGCTTTCGTCATCGTAGGGGAAGCGCTCGTCATAACACCACTTGATGGGTTGGTAACCCGTAAAGGTTTGATTGAAGTTAGGTGGAGCGATAACCGGCACACCGTTTTCCGTGCGGTGGTAATCGCCGACGCGGATCGTTTGCTTCAGCCGAAGGTCGCGGTTTTTTACTTCGTCGACAAAGGGCGTGGTTTCGTAGCCGGGCAAATCGGTGAAGCGGCTACCGTCAAGGGTAAGGTACATATTGACGAAATTGCGAGTAAGGCTGGGGCGGCTACCGTAAGTGGGGCTGATAAACCGTCGGTTTGCAGAACTGAACACCTGCAAGCTGGCATCCAGGGCGACGGCTAAGATCGTCTCATCAGCGTAAGGTGTCCGGGTGATGAAAAGCTCGCGGTAAGATAGGTCCGGGCTGGCCGCTTGGTGCAGTGTGAAGCCGCTGATCCCGTTGGCGGCGTCTACCACATGCTGAAACCATTCATCGGCTGTGGCCTGCATATCATAGTCCGTATGATATTTGCGTAATGAGGCCTCAAACAGGCAAATGCGGGTTTTGTAGGCCCGCGCTACGTTTTTAGTGATGCGGGTGCAGGTCGGATCGGAGGTCAACGAAATATTCTCGATCGCAAAATCCAGGTCTTCTAACACACGTTCCATTACCGTAAACCGACTGGTGCGGGGTGCGTTCAAGGTCTCGTCGTCATCAACCTCAATTGTCCGGTCTATCCAGGGTACATCGCCGAATCGCTTGACCTTATTGAAATAAAACAGCGCCCTGAAAAATCGCGCCAAGCCGATGTAATGATTTTTTTCCGCGACTGCGCTTTGAGCCGCGTTTTCGATGAAGTAATTGATGTTTCGCAGGTCTCCCCAGCTCCACCCAGAACTGGTAATCGCGCTCAGTGCATTAGGAGCCAACAGATTATCCACGCCATTTCGGGCAACGATATCAGACAAATTGTCGATGGCAAATACCCCGTCATACGGGGTGGGCAGGATGTCGTAGAATGAGTTGGCGTAGAGTTCCATGCCGCTGGCCGACCCGAAAATCGCACGGTTGGTAGCGGTATCGACCGGAACCTCATCCAGTTTGCAAGAAGCAAATGACACGGTGGCCACTGCAATCAAAATATAACGGAATGTTTTCATATTTGCTGTCATTAGAAATTAAGAGTTAAACCGGCAGCGATCGACCGCATCATCGGATAGTTGTAGCCGTCGCCGCTGGTGCCTCCGCTCAGGTCCCTGTCGGAGCCATAGATGCTCGTCACGTCGGTATCGCGTGTCCACTTATACATGGGAGACCAAGTCCAAAGGTTTTCGGCAGAAAGGTACACGGTGAGGCCTTGCGCGCGCAGCTTGGAGAGCGCACGTTGCGGTATCCGGTAGCCTACTTGCAGGTTGCGCAGGCGTATGTAGGAGGCGTCTTGCAGGTATCGATCGTTTGGTACTTGCAATGCCCGCCCGGTGCCCTGCGATATATAGCCCACCAATCGGGGCAGGTATGCGTCAAAGTTACCCAACTCTTCCCGAAACATGTTATTTTCATGCCAGCGGGGGTATTGGTTATATGGCCGGTTGTATTGCCCCCAGAAACGTGCCTCTGCCGAAGGATACCAATCTTGCTTTAACACCCCCTGAAAAAAAGCAGAAAGGAAAAAGCCACTCCAATCGCCCGATAGGTTTACACCATAGGCATAACGCGGTTCGGAGTTGCCAATAATGGTTTTGTCGCCGGAGTTCCCAACTTCGTTTGCACCGTGAAAGATCACATCGTCGCCATCCAGGTTTTTGAATTTGAGGTCCCCTGGATAATTTCGGCGTGTATTGGTGTTCGGGATATTGTGCTGAGACGGAGAATTTGCAATTTCTTCTTCCGAACGGAACAGGCCTTCCACCCGGTACCCCCAGATCTCCCCTACCCGTTTTCCGGCATAGTGTGGTAGGGCGAGGCTCATATCACGGTTGTTGTATTTGGTGATGATTGACCAGGAGTCGGCCATGAAAACCTTGATGCCATAGCCAAAAGGCTTGCTGGCCAATTCAAACCGATCTTGCCAGTTGAGCGACAGCTCCCAGCCAGTAGTTTCCAGGTCGGCGTAGTTTCCCTTAGGCACGTTCGTGCCGAATACTGCCGGCAGTGTCGGCCCTTCGGTAAACATGTTGGTGGTCCACCGCCGGTAGATATCGCCAACGAACTGCAGGCGATTGTTCACCATGCCAAATTCCAGCCCCAGGTTGCCCGTGGTCACGGTTTCCCAGGTCAAGCCTGCAGGGACGACACCGGGCTGTGCAGTTCGCTGCGGACGGATGCCGTTGATGATACGTCCGGACTGAGAAATTGCGAAGTTCTCGGTAAACTCATAAGGCCGGATGTTACCGTTGCCCAATGAGCCGAACGAAGCCCGTATTTTGACATTAGATACCGCTTGGGGGCTGACCTTCCAAAACGGTTCTTCCGAAATGCGCCAGCCGACCGATGCCGACGGGAAAAATGCCCATTGTTGGTCTGAAGGGAATTTCGATGACCCGTCATAGCGTCCGTTGATTTCAAGCAGGTAGCGCTCACGGTAGTCATAATTCACCCGGAAGAAGCCACCTGCAATCGCCCACTTTTGGTATCCCCCTGTGGTAACGATGCCCTGCCCTAACGCCAGGTTGATGTCATCCGCGTCTTCATATACAATGCCATTGCGCCGCACGGTGAGGTTTCTGTACAGCGATTGTTCGTAGTTAAAGCCGGCGAGCACCTTGAAATTATGCGCATCGTTGATGCTTTTGACGTAATCTGCATATACGTTCGTAGCCAGGTATTCGGTAGTGCGTCTTCGTTCTTCCAGATCATTGGTATTAGTACCGGTATAGCCGATGACACCCTGGAAGCGGCTATACGGCACCTGTACCCGGTTCTGGTTCGATCCGATGTCGTTCGTTTGGAACGTGAAGTCGCTGCGCAGGGTCAGGCTTTTGTCGAAAAACGCTGCCGTAAGCGCTGTACGGTTGCGAAGCAGACGCTGCTCGGTATCAATGCCATTCCTGCCGATAAAATAGTCGCCCACGGTATAGGCTGCGGAAAACGACAGCGTGCCGTCTGGATTAAGCAACGGGGCAAGTGGATGACCTTCGTCGGCCATGTTACGCCAGATGCCGCTACCCTCTCCTACATTGAGCGGCTGGTGGTATGTCATCTTTGAAAAATCGGTGTTGTTTTCGACCTGCAGCCATGGTGTGAGCTGAATACTGCCCTTAGCCCGTATGTTGTGCATGCCATAGTCGTCCGAATTGTACCGGAACAACCCGTCCTGCCCATTGAAGCGACCGCTAACATAAAATGAGGCTTTATCGTTGCCGCCGGTGAGCGAAAGGTTGTGGTCTTGGGCAAAAAAGCGGTCCTTCATGAGCTCCCGGTACCAGTCGGTGCTATAATAATACTGGTATTCATTAGTCGACGGATTAACGTCAACCCGAGGCAGGGAAGGGTCTTCCCACCGCCGTTTGATTTCGGCAAGGTATGCGGGTGAAAACGGTAGCGTCTTGTTTATGGCGGTAGGCGTATTCCCGTTGTCGTTCCATCGCGACCAAGCATCACTAAACCCTTGTGCCCATGGATAGGAATCGGTGATGTTGTCGGGCACCGCTGTAGGTGAACGTGACGAAAAATTGGTCGAATAGGTGATCGATGTACTACCTTCGATCGCCTTCTTCGTGGTGATCAAGACTACGCCGAACGCCGCGCGTGCCCCGTAAATCGAAGCAGAAGACGCATCCTTCAATACGGAGATGTTTTCGATGTCATTTGGATTCAGCATCCGCGGATCGCCCTCCACCCCGTCTATCAAAATCAAGGCACTGCCCTGTTGCCCGATGGATGTCATCCCCCGGACATTGAAGGCCGGTGATTGGGTAGGTTTGCCGTCCAAAAGCCGGATATTCAGGTTCGGAACAACCCCTACTAATCCTTGCGAGACATTGGTGATCGGGCGCTGCTCCAAGACTTCAGGCCCTACCTGATCCACCGCACCGGTGAGGTTTGCTTTCCGTTGGGTACCATAGCCTACCACGACGACCTCGTCAAGGCCACTCACTAGCTCCTTCAGCGATACGTTGAGAATATTGCCGGCCGGCACAGGCGCTTCGTGCGCTGAAAACCCGACGATTGAGAACTGAAGAGTCTGTTCACGGTTAGCCAACGAGATGCGGTAGTTTCCGTTGGCGTCGGTGGTCACGACCGTTGCCCCGTCTTTTGTACGGACGGTGACTCCCTCCAGTGGATTGCCTTGCTCATCAGCAACCCTGCCCGTGATGACCACCTGTTGGGCCTGGACCGTCATCGTTGGCGAACTTACTGACCTTGGGGTAATGATAATATTTTTCTCAACGATTTTATACCCCAGTGCCTGCCCCTGTAGACTTTTATTCAGGGCTTCTTCGAGCGTGACACCATAAAGATTGAGGGTCACCGGTTTCGCATGGCGGATCACCCGGCTGTCATAGAAGATGTGGTATCCAGTTTGTTCTTTTATGCTTTTGAATACGTCAACCAGCGCTGTTTGCTTTGCCTCCAGCGTGACACGCTGTGCGTAGGAGAATGCACTTACCTGTAGGCAACTGATCAGAGACAAGATAACGCATAATTTCATAATCAATAACGAATTGGGCTGGACACATTTTCGTAAAAAGTAATAACGTGCGGTGTAATTTTCGTACATTTGAATTGGGTTTAACTAAAAGAGTTCCACTTATTTTATTAAATCCGCGTGGCCTGTGTCATGCTCGCATTTCGGGAGCGGTCGCAACGCTCCTGAATGCTTTTTTATGACTTGGCCCGCCGCTATCGCGCTACATCGTACTATGTCATGACAATAACCCTCCTTCCGACAATTTTAAATTTAACCGACCCGGTTAGTTCAATGGTTTCCAATAGCGTTTCGAAGTCCGAAAAGCGTGATATTGTCCCGCCGAAATAAGCATCCAATTCATCATCATCATATTCCACATCGATGTTATACCATCGCGCAATGGACGCCATTACGTTTTGAATGTGCGTATCAGAAAAAGCAAAATAACCGTCTTTCCATGCCGTGAAGACACTAACATCCACAGTTTTTACGTGCGGTTTCCCTTCGTACACGATCCCTTGTTCACCCGGAACAAGTTGCACGGTATGTCTGTCATTTCCTGAAATTCTCACTGACCCTTCAATGAGCGTGGTATATTCTGCCGCCTCGTCACGATACGCCGAGATATTGAATTGGGTACCCAGCACTTCGACGATCTGCGATTTGGTTTTAACCAAAAAAGGTCTCCGTCCTTGTGCCGTCTGTTGTTCCGCTACATCAAAGAAAGCCTCTCCGTCAAGTTCAACCACCCGCTCGTTCCCCGTGAACTGCAGGGGGTATCTCAACTTGCTGTCTGCATTCAGGCATACCTCCGTCCCGTCAGATAACGTAATCCTATAGGTACCACCGCGGGGGGTAGCAAACTGCTGGAAATCGTCTATTTGATGACTATGCTCGATCAACTGTGTGCCGTCGCCATACGTTATGTTGTCTGTGTTGATAGCAATTGTTTCCTGTTCTTCATTCAGTGTAATGGTCCGGCCATCTGCAAGCGTCAGGGTGGCCCTGTTTCCTCCCGGTACGATCGGGTCGGCTGCCGCCGTTGCGGTAGCAGGAGGAGGCGCTGCCTCTGACCAGTCATTCACAAAAACAAACAGGAATAAGCCGACACATAGCAGGGCGGCGGTCCCTCCGACCCACCTCACGGATGAATGCCATAGTCGACGGTCGTGTTTTTTTGGCCGATCAAAGCCTGCCGCTACGTGTGGATGGCGCAAAATTTCTCGGTAAATCCGCTCGCTGGGAATCTGATGGTCTGACGGGTCACTTGGCTGTTCAGGGGAGCGCTCGTCCAACAATTCGTTGAGGGCTTGTTTAATCTCATCCTCATTAAAGTGTTTCAATTCCAGCAGTTCTTCTTCCTGAAGCCCTTTGGCGAGCTGACGTTTCAACAAGAGGTGCAGCCTGTCTTTATCCATAGTGCGTTTATTACCAACGGTTGTTTGCTCCGTTTATTGAATAAACGGACTACAGGGATAGTCGGACTAGTACGAGGAAAAAAAATGCTATCTTATTACGGAAACGGCGGCCAACAAGGAGATGAACCCGACCAGCAAGGAGATGAGTCCGCCGTTTAAAAAACGGAGTTTGATCGTTCTCAAGGCACATACCATATGGTTTCGGACCGTATTGGGCGAAATTTGCAAACGCTGGGCAATTTCCTCGTAGGAGAGCCCTTCATTGCGGCTCAGCATAAATACCGTTTGCTGTTGTAGGGGCAACCGCCGGATGGTTTCTTCCGCAAAGCGGTGAAGGTCCGCGACCGCAATCGTTTCTTCAGTATTGCTTGTATATAGGTCGGCCGAGTGTTTCAGATGGTCAACAGCCTGAGTTTCTAACAATGTTTTCCGGAAGTGGTCAATGGCGAGCCGCTTAGCGGTTAAGTACACGTAAGGGTACAGCGGCTGGTCGGCGTTCAGGCGTTGCCTGTTTACCCATAGCGCGACAAATGTTTCCTGGACTAACTCTTCGGTTTTCGTCGCGTCTTTCACCAGCGCATGGATCATTCGATAAATAGGTCTATGCATCTGGTCGTATATCATCCGGAATGCAATTTCTTGACCTTCCCTCAGGCCGGCAATCAGCGTGGAAGCTACTTGTATACGTGCAGACATCTCAGTAAACCCAGCTACGTTTCTTTGCTAAATAGGAGTATCCTTGGCAATGCAACAACAAATGTAAAATTTTTTTTGCACTGTTACCGAATACGATCAATGACAAAGGTAGCCTACCCGCCTAAAGTCAATGTGCTTTGGCCGTTAAATTTAGGTTAACTCATCGAAATGGCGCTTAAACCGAATATTCGGGCTTCCAGTAACGGGGCTCGCCGGCATAAAGGCTTTGGTTGGCCAGCGATGCGCAAATCGCGCCTTTAGCTCCTGTATGGACATTCGATAGGGGACTTTTGCCCGTTAATATAGCTTGGTGAAAATCTTCCAACGCGTAGATGGTGCCGTCCTTGGTGGGTTCTGGAAGTATCGCAAATCCACCCCCTTTCTCACCAGTAACAGCCGTTGCTCCGGTAACACCGTCTATAATTCCTTTAGGGGGCGCTGTGCCCGACTCTGGATAATACCTACCCGTATCAAAGAGCAGGGAGATGGTACCCTTGTTGCCCTTGATCCGGAAGGAAAATCCGTCCCGTGCGTTACCCAGCGTTGTGCCGAAGTTACCAATCATACCCAGCTGGTTGTACCGTAAGGTCAGTTGCACGTTGTCATAGGTTTCCCGGCCATCGCGGTAGATGTCTACGCCGCCAAATCCCATGATTTCATCGGGGTGTGTATCAAAGACCCAGTGGATGAAATCCATTTGATGTGAAAGCAACTCAGCCACCAAGCCCCCGGAATATTCTTTGTAAAGGCGCCAGTTGATCAACCGTTCTAAAGCCGGATCGGACACCTTACGCCGCCAATCGTTGTTCCGGTCCCAGCGGCAGTCCACTTGAGTCACTTCACCAAGCTGCCCTTGCCGTATCAGCTCCTTTACCTTGATATACAATGGTGAATAGCGGTACTGATATCCCACCTGGAGCACTTGGGATGGGCGGCTTTCTACCATCTGCACGAGCTCAAGCGCTTCCGGAATGGTAAAGGTCATCGTTTTTTCCAGATACACATGTTTTCCGGCCAGCAGTGCGTCTTTTGCGATTGCAAAGTGTGCGTGGAGCGGTACGGCGACAACAACGGCCGCCACAGCCGGATTGTCCAGTAAATGCCGGTAGTCGCGGTATGCTGTTGCTGAAGGTGTGATTTTCTTGGCTTCCGCCAAACGGAAATCCAATAGGTCGCAGTGTGCTACCGTTTTGAACCAGTTTGAGCCGCTGTTTTTTATCGTATGCATGATGCCTTTGCCCCGGTCTCCGCATCCGATAACACCTACGCCGACGGGCGTGTCTGCTGTAGTGGGCACGTTCGTATTGCCCCAACCATAACGGGCGGTTGCCGCACCGATACCCAAAAGACCAACATGTCTTAAAAAGTGTTTTCTATCCATAATCGGAAGTACAAATGGCCTACTAAGATAGGTACAATACCGGAATTCTGCAATCCATGGGCAAAGATCATTGGCCGATGCTTGGTGGGTGTAGAATTATCCGTAGTGTGTAGTGGTCAACATCCCGTAGCAGGCGCAAACGCAGCATTGGTAAGCTGAACCTGGCGGTCTTTGATGTGTGGAACAACGGGATATGCGTATTCATATCGAGGCTTGCCAAGGGCTTGCGGCGACTTGCCGAAGAATGTCGAGCTACGCCCTGTAAGCGTGAGACGGCCAGACTCGTCTATCTCGATGAGTGCCCATAGTGGATCTTTATAATGCGCCATATACTTAAGTAATGGATATTGTTTGTTTACTGATTCGGGATAAGGGCTTTCGGCATAGTTGTCTCCCTGCCAATTGTAAGACATACTATTGATCTGGATGTAGTGGATACCGTTGATGACATTGTGATAATCTAAATGATGATGACCGGAAAATACCAATTGGACCTTTCGAAATCCAGCGTGTTGGTTGACCCGCTCAAAAAGCGTTCGGACAAACAGCGCATTTTCGATCCTCTTAGGATTGTCCAATCCTTGGTGGCAGAACACAATCGTTGGCAAATCGGTAGCATTTAAATCCGATTCCAGCCAATCAAGCTGCTCTTTTGATATATATCGCTCATACTTCCACGGAATTTCATGCTCGGGATTTACATCGTTTCCGTTTAAGGTAACAAGGTGATATCCGTTAAGGTTCAAGGAATAGTTGGGAGACTCCATGCCCCAAAAATCCATAACCTCGGTTAACGTGTAATCGCCCTCCGGATCGTGATTGCCGACTACGTGGAGCTTTTTGCCCGAAAAGCTGTTCCAGATTTGCATGAAATTAGTGTTTTGCTCATCAGGAAAGCAGAAGTCGCCCAACTGGATGATGAAGTCCGGTTTTTCGCGTTCCATCTCTTCGATGAAAGCCGCCAGACGGCGTTCCGCATCAGGGATGAGATCTTGGTGTACATCCGTGCAAACCCCGAAGCGGATCCGCCCAAACCGGCCGTCGGCGGATGTGGAAGCAAGCACGCTTCCACTTGCGATTAGTGGAAGCATGCTCGAAGTTTTAAGAAATGTCCGTCTATTGATATCCATCATTCTGTGTAAGATTAGGATTTTTTACAATCTCGTCATGCGGAATGGGGAAGAACCGGTGGTAGGGCTTGACATTCTGTGCACCAACTGGATTGTCCTCAGCGGTGGATTGCACGACTTCTACCAGTATGTCCCAGCGCATGAGGTCCCAGCGTCGCTGGAATTCTCCCACCAGCTCCCTGGCCCTTTCGTCCATGATATAGGCTTTCACTTCGGGCTGCGAAAGGTTGCCCAAATCATCAAGACCCGATCGCTGCCGGATCTTGTTCAGTTCCAGGACTGCTTGGTCCGTTTGGTTCAGCTCGTTGAGGGCCTCTGCATGAATCAATAACACTTCTGCAAACCGCATAAAGTACAGGTTCTTCTCACTAGCACGCCTGAGGGCCGTAAGGTCCCAGAACTTGGGACCAAACCAAGGGAATATTTTGGTCGGATCAGCCAGGTGGCGGGGAAAACCGGTAAACGGCTGTTCATCGTATTCATAGGCAATAACGAACGGCAAGCGCAAATCGCCCGCCTCATAGAGGCCTATGAGCTTATTGGTGGGATAAAACTCGGGGTAGCTTTCCAGATTTGTGGTTCCAAAATTGACGCCAGAATAGGTATTGGAAGTGCCGTCTCGGGTAGGAAAAAACCAGGTATAGAAGTAGTTCACCTGAAAATTCTGGCCAGTTTCCGCATTACGGCTGAACTGGATTTCGAATAGGGATTCGCTGTTGTTCTTGTGTTCATTGAATTCACTAAATAGTTGATCGTAAGGAAGCAACTCATAGGGACCCTCCTCGATAATCCGTTTGGCGACAGTAGCAGCATTTGTCCAGTCTTCGTTGTAGAGATGCATCTTGGCGAGCAAGCCGAGCGCAGCACCTTTGGTTACCCTGCCCAAATCTTCCGCTCCATATTGCCATGGAAGACCGGCTTCTGCTTGGGCAAGATCGGTAATGAGCTGTGCCCTGATCGCAGCTAGGGGTGTTCTTTCCATTTCGGAGACGGTGGTTACATCCAGTTCATCTAGCCACATTGGCACGTCCCCAAAAACGTTGGAAAGTATAAAGTAATAAAGGGCTCTCAAGTATTTTGCCTCGCCCAGTAACCGGTCTTTGATACGTTGGTCGATCGGTGCTTCGGCGACCTTAGCGATTACCATATTTGCATTTTTTATAGCGGTATAGCACCTGTTCCAGGTGTTGTAGCTGCTAGCTGATGCAGACGCGGAGTGCGTGTAAGCTTGGTAGGCCCGGATGTCCACTCCGCCGCCATTGAACAAAAACAAGTCGCTGCCGGCAAACGTCAATGCCCACAGGTCTTGATTCCCGAAAATGCCGGTTAGCGAGCTGTATACACCGTTGGTCGCCTGGATGCATTGCGCTTCCGTGGTAAAGAAATCATTTGGCGCGATGATGCTTTGCGGGCTTTCTGTGAGCATTTCTTCGCAGCCGGATAATGCACATGCCAAGAAAACACCATATAGAAGTCTAATAATCTTCATGATCTTAGAGATGAGTTTGGTAAAGATTAAAGTGTAAGGTTAATTCCGATGTTGTAAATTCTGCTGTTGGGGTAGGCACCATCATCTTTTGCCCGCACTGTCGAACTAGTCCCAGAGCTGTTCACTTCCGGATCATACCCCCTATATTTCGTGAACAGTAAAAGATTTCTGCCGCCGACGTACACAACAAGCTGTTTGCCTGTCTGTTTGAATACGTAATTTGCGAGGTCTACGCTGAGGTTTAGCTGGCTTAACCGCAGAAATGAGGCGTCTTGCAACAGCCGTGTACTGGGGACATGGTCTCTTGAATTGACCCCAGGGATGTCTGAATAGGGGTTGTCGGGAGACCATCGATCCGCCATGTAGCTCATTTGGTTGGTGAGATAGGTGCCGGTACCGGCAAAAAACTCCATGTTGTTAAACATCGAGTGTCCATGAGCGAAGTTGAAGAAGAAATCTAACGCTACCGCTTTATAGCTGAACGTACTGCCAAAACCACCGAAGCGCTTCGGATGCGGCGTGCCGAGGTAGTGGTAGTCATCAATATTAAGCACACCGTCTCCATTAGTATCGGCATATCGGGGTTTTCCGGGCCGGTAGAAGTTGGAGTTTGAAACGAGCGTACGTTCACCGGCAGGTTTAGCCAGTTCCGCGTCTATTTCCGCTTGATTTTTCCATGTTCCTTCATATTTTACACCATAAGCAGCACCGATGGGTACGCCTATTTCCAGAAAATTCGTCTGGGCACCGTATCCGTTGTCATCAAGCAGCACCCGGACAAGCGGTCCGATATCGGTCACTTCCTGCTGATTTGTGGATAAGTTCACGACGGCGTTCCAGGTAAAGTCAGGTCTTTTGATGACATCCCCCCGTACTTCGAATTCAAATCCACGACTATTCGTTTTACCCAGGTTGACCAGTCTGTTTGCATAGCCCGTTTGCCGTGGGATCTGAACAGTAAGCAACAGGTCTCTTGTCTCGGTTTGGTAGTAGTTAGTGGAAAGCTGGATTCGTCCATTGAGGAAGCTTGCGTCGGCGCCAATATTTAACTGTCTGGATTTTTCCCATCTTAGGTCCCTGTTTTCCAATCGTCCCTGTGTATATCCGAGCCGTGGTACACCGCCGAAAACATAACTGTGAGGATCGGAGCTCAGCGTTGCCAACGACTGGTAATTGGCAATACCTTGATTGCCTGAAGTGCCGTAACTTAGGCGAAGGGCCAGGTCGCTTAAGGTATTTCCTTTCAGCTGTTTCATAAATTCCTCCTCAATGATCCGCCATTTGAATGCTGCAGAGGGGAAAAACGCCCATTTGTGCCTAAGCGCAAAATTCGACGCACCATCGTAGCGGCCGGTTAGTGTCAAGTAATATTTTTTGCCGTAGTCGTATGCTAAACGTGCTACAAACGACGATTGTGTGTTGTCGTTGTAATTGGAAATGGTGTTGCGCTGATCCTGGGGCACACTTGCAAAATCATTCCACCTAATGATATCATTGGTAAGACCTCCGCCCCTTACATAAAGCCGTTCACTATTTCTTCGCTGGTATGTAAAACCACCTACGGCGTTGAGGCTGTGTTCACCGAAGGCGCGCTTAAACGTCAGTGTATTTTCGTTGAGCAAATAGCTGCGCAGGTAGATGTCCGACAGCGCATCACCAAACTCCTGGCCATTGACAACGCTCAGCGGCATATACGAAGGCCGATAAAAATTGTATCGGCTATGTGAAACCGTGGTTCCTAATGTCGACCGGAACGTGAGCCCTGCGATGATGTCGTACTCACCGTAAATGGTGGCTAGCAAATCATTGTATTTTGTGTAAGCGTCTGTTAGACTGGCCGTGGCGACACTTGTGTTGACGTGGCCGCCTCCGACATATCGACTGGGATTGTAGCTTTCAAAGGTTCCGTCTCCCTTATGCATCGGCATGGTTGGCGGGAGGAACATGTGCGAGTATGACCACCCTTCGTTGGAACCGAAGTTGATGTTGGAGCCGGGTTCTCGTACATAATGACTATAATTGGCGTTTACACCGAAACGCAACGACTCGTTGAGGTGTTTGGTCATATTCAAGCGCACCTGATACCGATCGAATGAAGATCGAATAGCCGTCCCTTTCTGGTCAGTGATATTTCCGGACAAACGGTACGTCAGCGATTCATTGCCGCCACTCACCGCCAAGTCATAATTTGCAAAGTGGCCGGTCTGAAATACGGATTCTATCCACGGTGTACCTTCGCTGCCTACGACGCGCAGAATAGAATCTGGATTGGGATACAGCTCGGGCTGTCCCATCTCGATATACGCTTCATTTATAAAACCAATGTACTGCTCAGCGTTTAACATCTTCGGATGGCTCGGGATGTGTGAAACGCCATAAGATGCTGCTGCCGTAACCTTATCCTTGCCCGGTGTACCCTGCTTCGTGGTAATGATTATCACGCCATTTGATGCCCTAGAGCCGTAGATGGCCGCGGCTGAGGCGTCCTTAAGGATGTCAATGGAAGCGATGTCCGCCGGATTGATGGTATTTAGGTCCCCGGCGTCAACCACGCCGTCAATCACATAAAGCGGTTCGTTACTTGCGTTGATGGATCGGCTTCCCCGGATTCGAATGGTGGTTCCTGAGCCTGGCGCTCCGTTTACAGATTTTACATCGACACCTGCTGCGCGTCCTTGTAGCATTTGATCCACCCGCTGAACCGGAATTTGTTGCAATGATTCGCCGCTGATGGTACTGACCGCCCCAGTTAAATCTTTTTTAGCCACTGCGCCGTATCCAATTACAACGACCTCTTCCAAATCGGTTTCTTGAGCTGCGAGTTGCACATTAATCACATTGGAACTCCCAACTGGCTGCTCGACCTTTGCATAACCAACGGAGCTGAACACCAAGAGATCTCCCCGATCTGCAGTGATGGTAAATTGTCCGTTTGCGTCGGTCGCAATTATCGTCAGACTACCTTTGACTGTGACACTAGCGCCGGCCAAGGGCTTGCCGTTCCCATCAGTGACGCGACCGGAAACCATTTGTTGTTGCGAGGTTGCGCGTGTGGAAGAGTAGTTGGGCTTCTTCTTTTCCCTCCGTACCACTATGTTCTTTCCTTCCCGTTCGTGGATCAGTCCATGGGGGGCTAAAATCGATCGCAGCGCCTCCTCCAACGGTACGTTGGTTAAGTGTACATCAAGGGGAGGCGTTTCTTTTAATATTGCTGAGCTGCAGATAAAATTAAAATCTGTCTGTAGCTTCAGTTCCCTGAAAACGTCGATAATGGCTATATCTTTTTTATCGATACTAACCGTTTGTGCATAGGCGTTTACTTGCATGTTAAATGCGCCAAACAAGAGAAACACAACTACTGTTTTCACGATAATTAGACTTTTATAGTTGAGAAACGGTTGTCCGTTTCCCAGGGATAACGTGTAATTTTTCATTACCTTTGATTGGTTTTAGTTTCAAAACAAGATGTAACAAGCTGTTTAGAATAGAACCATTCGCTGGGGAAGCACCACCTTCCTCAGCTTTGTTCTTATTCCAGAATGAGATAAAACAGTTACTTCATAAGCGTCACCCTCCTTCCTTTTACCTCAAACTGGATGTTTTCTTCTGCCATTTTAATGATGCGCAATACCTTATCGAAATTGTCGTATCGCGATACCGAACCCCAAATCGATATATCTTGTAAGCTGGGGGCTACATCAACCTCAATATTATACCACCGGGCCAGTTTGCGCATCGCACTTTCCAGGGTTTCGTTGTTGAACATAAACTCGCCATTTTTCCATGATACGCACTCGTTTACATCCACGCTTTCCACACGCATGGCACTGCCGTCGATAAGCGTTTGCTGGCCGGGGTAGATAATTGTCGACCGTTGGTTGGGAAGCGAAATCTTAACCTTTCCTTCAATTAGTGCAACCGATGATACAGGTTCGTCCTTATATGCGCTGACGTTAAAATTCGTTCCCAATACCTCGACGGTTTCTTTGGCTGTTGTGACAATAAACGGTTTCTCGCGATTTTCGACGACCTCAAAATAAGCCTCCCCTTCGAGTACCACGTTGCGGTGGTCCGCCGAAAACGTTCTTGGGTATTCCAATTTACTGTCCGCGTTGAGCCACACCTTCGAACCATCAGGCAGCACAATCTGGTATTGACCTCCCCTTGGGGTGGTCAGCGCCATTTGCATGGCATTATCTGGATGTTGTTCGTGTTCCAGCAGCGGGACACCGTTTGAATATGTTAATTGCTCACTGATGACGATGCCTTCTTGCTCGGAACTAAGTTCAACCTGTTGTCCGTTAGACAGTGTTAAGACAGCCTTGTTTTTGCCGGGCAGTAAGTGCGCGCCCAATTCCGTTTGCGGATGTGCATCTTTTGTTGTTAGGTCTTTCAGGGCCCAAAGCCCAGCCAGAGAAAATATAACAAGCGCTGCAGCGGCAGCATATTTCCATAGCACAGCTTGCGTGTGTTTTTTCGGTTCTTTATGGCGGATTCCCGCCAACACGCGTTCCAGCATTTTTTCCTCTTTCAACTGGCTTTGCTCGTTATAGATAGATTTATAGTTGTTTAACGCCGATTTCAGTTCCTGGCTGCGTTTCATTTTTTCCATGAGGCCAATCAGTTCTGGATAGCGTTCAAAGAGTTCGTTCAATTCCGCTTCGGAACTGGGCTGTCCTTTTCCTTCCAGGTGTTCTTTGATCAGTCGTACGATGTTGTCTATTTCGCGCATGGGCGTATAACTTGTATTCCATTTATAGAAACACGTCATTATCGAAAATCTTTCAAGGATTTTTACGAATTATATAAAAGGCTGAGCAGTTTAAGAATTAGGGGGCAAAAGTATACGGTTGGCCGACTGGGCGGCTGACTAATGAGGTATCGGGATATTGGAAGGAACGTGCTGAGTAATGGCAGCCGGCGTAACACATCAACACACAGGGAGCAACAAGGCCCATATCCAAAGGCTATCATCCAGTTTTAGCGAACTACGCAGGTAGTTTAATGCTCTGGAACGATTGATGTAGACCGCTGAAGGGCTAATTTTTAATTTTCCGCTGATTTCCTCAACGCTCAAATCGTCAAGGTAGGTAAGACTAAATACCTCCCTTTGCTTATGCGGGAGTTTAGCAACCTCTTCATAAATTTGCCTGATCAATTCTGTTTGGACGATCTTGGTCAACGTGTCGGTGTCTTCAGTTAAAGAATCCTCGAACTCGGAAATATTTTCCACTGATCGTTTTGCATGGGGACTTCTCAGATAGTTCAGGCATGCGTTTTTAGTGGCGATATATAAAAAAGCCCTCAATCGATCCATGGTATTAAAGCGATCCCGTAGCTCCCACACTTTGAGAAAGGTGTCGGCGACAATTTCTTCTCCTACTTCCTGAGGTACAAACTGCTGTGAGAAATAGAGCAAAGAGCGATTGTAGAGACGAAAAACAGCCGTCAAACCAGCTTCTTTCCCTGCTTGTAAATCACGAATCAGATCAGAGCGCTCCATGCGGTTATATACACGTTTGCCAAAGATATGCAATAGGCCGGCTCCGCGGGCCGTTTTTGTAAACTTATAATATTTTGGTAACTTTTTGTTAATCTCTTTGCAACAAACGCTTAATTTACCTATCCTACAATGCACAGTCTTTACACGTCCCCGTGAGCACACAATTTACGCTTTCCACGCGGTAACCTTCCGGCACAGAAACAAGAACAGGAATGGGCAAGCACTCGATGGTTTGGCAGTTTGTACAGCGAAAATGGAAATGATTATCGTCTAACTTATTTTCATCGCATTTCATGCAGACCGCAAAGTATTGCTTCCCATCTTCCGCGATAATTCGGTGCACCAAGCCGTCTTCGCAGAAACGGCTCAATACCCGATAAATCGTAGCGCGGTCCACATCCATGTTTATTTTCTGTCCGATCGTGTCGTGGCTCATTGCTTTTCTGGTATTGGCCAGCACATTCAGTACGGCCTCTTTTGCCGGTGTATTCCTGCGTTTCATCGTCATTTATTTCCGTTGCAAAGTTAATGCAAATAAATCGCATTAATTAATTGCGATAATGTCGCAATAAAAGAATTCTTTTTAACTTTGCTTGTACTTTCCAAATCAATGGACAGGTGCACTTTGGGCAATTGCAAATTTCAATCATATGAAAGAAAGAAAAAATAGTGATGTGATCATTGTCGGCGGAAGTTATGCCGGCCTTTCCGCAGCTATGTCACTGGGCCGCTCCCTGCGAAAAGTATTGATCATTGACAGCGGGAAACCCTGCAATAGGCAGACGCTGCACTCGCACAATTTCATCACACAAGATGGAGAGAAGCCTGGCGCAATCGCAGCGAAAGCCAAGGCACAGGTGTTGCAATACAGCACCGTAAAATTTCACGATGGACTTGCCGTCAGCGGAAAGAAAACCGAACATGGTTTTACGATTACCACTCAACTGGGCGATACGTTTAGTGCAAAGAAGCTTATTTTTGCCACGGGTATAATCGATATCATGCCCCAGATAGCGGGTTTTTCCGAATGCTGGGGAATCTCTGTGATCCACTGCCCCTATTGCCACGGCTATGAGTTCCGCGGGCAGAAGACGGGAGTTATGGCAAACGGCGAGCGCGCCTTTCACTTGGCGTCAATGGTCAACAACCTGACCGACGACATCACGGTTCTGACTTTGGGAAAGGCAGCATTTAGTGCCGAACAAGCGGAAAAGCTAAGAACATACCATATTCCGGTTGTGGAAACGGAAATTGCTGAAGTGGAGCATGTAAACGGGCATATCAACAGCGTTGTGCTGTACGATGGCAATAAAATGAGTTTCAAGGCGCTTTACGCAGCGGTTCCATTCAAACAGCATACGGATATACCCGCCAGCTTAGGTTGCAAGCTGACGGAGCAAGGCTATATCGAAGTAGACAATTTTCAAAAAACAGCGGTGACCGGTGTGTTCGCCTGCGGAGACAACGCAGGTATGATGCGCTCGGTGGCTTCCGCCGTGGCTGCCGGAAGTTTGGCAGGTGCCATGGCAAATAAAGAGCTGACAGACGAACAGTTTTAAACGGATGGTTTAACGCCTATTCTCCCATCGCCTACAGCAGCTTGTCCAAGAGCTGGCGGATGCGTTTGTCCGACGGACGTGCAGCGTTGGCGTCAACAATATTGCCGGCGGGATCAAGCAGTACAAATCGGGGTATCTGCCGGATGTTGAACGCTTCGGTAAATTTGCGGCTGTTCGTGGCATCAGCCCACACCTGGATGCCTTTCAATTGTTGGGAAGCGACAAAGTCTTTCCACTTTTGTCTGTCGGCCTCTTTGTCTACCGAAATACTGACAAACGCGATGTTGCGGCCCTGGTAGTCGTGCTGCAACGCTTCCAACGCGGGTATCTCCTGGATGCATGGCCCACACCACGTAGCCCAGAAATCGAGATACAGGTATTGCCCGTTGAGCTCGGAAAGCGAAACCTTGCTCCCACTGGTATCGTACAGCACGACGGCCGGCGCGGGGCTACCCTCCAGCATGCCCTCCAGCTGCTGATACTTTGCTTTCACCTTCGCGGCCAGCTGGGGATAGGGGCTATCCGAACCAAAATGGTCATACAGCTTCTTCTTAAAATTGCTGGCCAGCGCAAAAGCGTAGTACTCGTAGAGGGGCCAGCCGCTGAGCTTGGTCTTCACCCAATCGAAGTAGTCTTCATCCGTGCCTGCCAGCCGATGGCTCTCTTTCAGGTAATAGTCAAGAAAGTAGAAGTAGGCGATGCCTTTATCGCTTCGCGAGTAATCGATCTCGACCTCTTCCATGAAGCTATAGTAGCTGTCATCTGGCACGAAGTCGTCCTTGCGGTAGCTGTTGCGCATGGATGGGTAGAGCAGCCGCGCCGTGACCGCGTCGCCACGGATGGTCCGCTCACTCACGTAGCGCAGGTGTTTGGGAAGGCGGTTCTGCCGGGCATACTGCTGGAGAAAGGCCAACCGGTCTGCCTTGCGCTGCTCGACATACCGGACGTATAGCTCGGGCGGATAGTGCATATAGCTGAAATAGTTTTTCAGGTGCTTATCCTGGTAGCGGTTGAATCGCCAGTCTTCCTCGTTGAGGTACCTACTGGCAGCGCTTCCCTTTCCGGTAATCTGGAGCGTGTTCTGGACGTCGTTGGCATCGACCGTCAAATGCTGTTTACTGCCTGGTGTCAGGTATAGGTATACCAGCGCCGCACGATTGGTCTGCGTGGTGATGGTGGTGTCGCGCCCATCCGCCTTCTGTACGGTAAAGCGCTCTTCGACAGGCGATGTTCCCAAGACCAGAAAAGCTCTTGCCGGGCCGGTCAGCTCAACAGCAAAGCTGAAGGTGCCGTCGCCGGCGAGGGTTGTCTCCACCTTTTCCTGGCCCGCCAGAACAGCGTATTCCTGAACGTTCAGCGTCACCTGCTGCTCGGCATAGCCGGTCAGCTTACCTGTGACAGTGGCTTTTCGTTTGGCAGCGGAGGCGGCGAGCGCCAGCGTGCAGCAGAAGAGGAGCAATACGAGTGATCTTGGGAACATGGCGTTGTCGTTTTAGGGTTACTTCAATAGATTGGGGTTGGTCCTCGTGGCCGCATCGGGCAAGGGTAGGTATATGTCGGCAGACTGCCAGTCGTTTTTCAGTGCCGGCAGCACATCGTCGGCCCGGGTCTTATTCGTATCGCCGGTAACGCTGGGCCAGCGCCGCAGGTCGAACCAGCGGTGGCCCCATTCGCCGAACAGCTCCACGCGCCGCTCCTGTTCCAGCGCCTCCCGCGCGGCAGCGGCAAAGGCTCCGGCGCCACCATAAGCGCCGGCATCGGCAGGCAGCTCGGCCAAGCCGGCACGCCTGCGGATGGTGTTAATGTCTACCATGGCCTCTTCCGGACGGCCCTGCATCAGCGCGGCTTCCGCGCGGATCAGGTACTGCTCTGCCAGGCGGAGTACCATGGTGTATTCCTGTACAGGGGTGACACCGAACCGCGCCTTGTACTTATATGGATACCGGTGTTCAGCGCCTGTGGAGGTGGTTACGCTGCCTACCCAGCTGGCAAAGCGCTCATCTCCGGCTTCAAAGGCGTCGTAAAGGTAGCCCGGCACCAGCCGGAACAGCGGCGAGGACGTCGGGGTTGCCGGAATCAGCAGGAAGCCTTCCCAGGTGTTGCGCCCACCAGCAGTGTTTACCGCCTGCAGTTGCCAGATGGTCTCATCGCTGTTTGCCTTAAATACGTCGTCAAGCGCTTCGGTATCCATAAGCCGGTACAGGCTATTGCCGATCACCGCTGTGGCCTCGGCCGCTGCGGCCTGCCATTGCTCGGTGTATAGGTAAGCTCTGGCCAGCAGCGCCGAAGCAACCGCCTTGTTCGCCCGGATGCGTTCGCCGCCGGCATCGACGGCAGCGCCAGCCGGATAGCCGTTGCCCAGCCTTTCTTTGGCATCCTGCAGGTCGGCGATGATGGCAGTATACACTTCTGCCGCAGGCGCGCGGCCCAGGGTGTTGCTCACCGATATGTCTGTGGTTTGCACCAGCGGCACATCACCGAAATAATTAACCAGGTAAAAATAGCAGAATGCGCGGATGAACCGGGCCTCACCCAGTAGCTGGCTCTTCACGGCCGGGCTAAGCCCGGTGGCGGCTTCAAGCCCTTCGATGCAGGCATTCGCCTGTGCAATGTAGGAGTAGGGCTGGCTCCACAGCGTGCTTACATACTGATTGGCGGATGATACGGCATTGTCTTTGAATTCGTCAAACGGGGCCGACGAAACCGCGTAGACAAACTCGTCCGCCGCCATGGCCGGCAGGATCATGGACAGCACATTGGCAAACTGATAGTTGAGCTGGTTCATCCGGCTCAGCACACCCGTAACCGAGGCGGTGGCCGTCTTATCGTCTGTAAAGGCCAGCGCTGCCGGCATCTGGTTTTTTGGTGCGCCCGGGTCGAGGAAACTGCTGCACGAGCCGGCTCCGGCAAGGAGGATAGCGAAAGCGATATAGGTAAGAATTCTCATCGTCTGTTCAAATTAATAAGTGAAACGAATACCTGCGGTGTAGAACTTCATGGGCGGCACCACTCGGCCGCGCGTTTCCGGGTCGAAGCCATCATAGCCGGTAATGGTAAACAGGTTTTGTCCCTGTATATACAGGCTAACGTGCTGTGTCTTGAGGGCCGGCAACAGCGACGTGAAATCGTAGCTGAGCATGACGTTCTTGAGCCGGATAAAGGAGGCATCACCCCAAAGCGCATCCGAATGGCGGTAGTAGGTGTTGTATGTGCTATATCCCTCGTCAGCAGCCAAGGCTGCAGCACGCGGGATATCGGTGATGTCGCCGGGCTGCCGCCAGCGGTTGAGCACCGACCTGTCAAAATTGGTGCGTAAGCCGAGTGCCGAGGGAGCCATGTAACCGAAGTTGAGGCCCTCACCCTCTTGCTTGACGAATTGGAGCAGGAAGCTCAAATCAAAATTTTTATAGCGCAGGTTGTTGGTGACGCCGCCGTAGAACTCAGGAAGGCGGCTACCGATCACGTACCTATCGCCCAACTGGTTTGTCACCTGGCCGTCGCCATCGAGGTCAGCAAACTGCGCGATGCCGGTTTGCGGATCCACCCCGGTAAACTTGAATCCAAACACGAGATCAATTGGGTAGCCGATGGCCAAGCGGTCTTCTTCGCCCGAGCCGATCAGGTACGGATAGTCTACCAGCTTATTGCGTGCGATGGTCAGGTTGGCTGACGTGCTCCACTCGAAGGCATCGTTGCGGAAGTTGACGCTGCTCGCTTCGAATTCCCAGCCCCGGTTTTCAACCACGCCGGGCAGGTTGGCGGTATAGCCCGAGAAGCCAGTTTGCGGGCTCAGTGTTTTCTGGATAAGCTGGTTGTCTGACCGGTTGAAATAGTAGTTTACATTTAGCGTAAACCGGTTGTTGGCAAAGCCGAGTTCAACCCCGCCTTCCATCTTGCGGTTGCGCTCCCAGCTGTAGGCCGGGTTGGCTACGCGCGTCGGATACAGGCCGGTGACGCCGTCGTACGGATAAGTGGCGTAGCTCCAGCTATCCAAGTAGCCATAGTCGCCGATCTGGTCGTTGCCCGTGGTGCCGAAGCTGCCACGCAGCTTGCCGAAGCTAAGAAAAGGCAGTGCGTCCGTGATGGGCTGCTCTTCGGAAAACACCCATGCTGCACCTACGGCACCGAAGTTGCCCACACGGCGGTCCGGCCCGAAGCGCGAGGAGCCATCGCGGCGGAAACTGGCGTTGACGATGTACTTGCTGGCCCAATTGTAAGTTGCCCGGGCAAAGAAGGCCTGATAGCGGTACATGGCATAGGAGGTACTGCGTGTCCGGAGGGTAGCGGCAGCCCCAATGTTGTTCAGCTGCGCATCAGATGAGAAATTCTCGGCCTGCAGGAACTGGCCCTGCCGCTCACTCTGTTGCCAGGTGCCTCCGGCCAGCAGGTCGAGCGTGCTCCCGCCCGCTGTATAGGTGTAGGTAACCTGGGGCTCCACACTATAGGATGCCACGTCGCTATCACCGAAGTACGACATGTTGGTTGATCCACTTGCCGGGTTGAATGTCGTAGAAGGATACCGCTGCAACTGATCAAGGCTGGTGTGGTTGTAACCCAGCGCAGTAGACAACGTAAGTCCATCTATGGGGCTGTACCGCACGGTACCGCTGGTGAGCAGGGCTTTGTTGCGTGTCTCATGGCGCCGCTCCAAGTAGGCGATGGGGTTCTGGTCATTGCCGTACCAGTAGAAAGCGCCCGATTCATCGCGGACCGGCGTATTAGGCGACAGGCTGAAGTACTGGGTGATATCCGTGGCGAGGGCATTGTTGAGATCGCCCGTATAATTGGCCGTGGCCGTGATGCCAAACTTGCGGTTGGCCGACTGATGATTGATGGTCAGCATACCGGCCCCCTTGCGGTAGCCGTTGTTGCCGGGCTGCACGGTGCCCTCCCGCCGCAACGTACCACTCAACAGAAAGGAGGTGAGCTCAGTGCCTCCAGACATCGAAACGTTTGCTTCGGTAACGCTAGCCGTGTGGCCGATAAGCTGATCCTGCCAATTCCGGTCGTCTGTTTGGCTCCACTCGAACAGGTCTGGCGTCGTCTCCGGATCGGGCTCCGCGCCGGAATTCCGGAAAGCTTCGCGGCGCAGTTCCAGGTATTCGGCGGTGCTGAGCATATCTACTTGGTTGGTCACCTTGCCCGCGCCGGTATAGAGGTTGAAGCCCACCCGTGTCCTGCCAGCGGTACCTTTTTTGGTGGTAATCAGGATGACACCATTGGCCCCCCGCGATCCATAGATGGCCGTAGCATCGGCATCTTTCAGCACATCGATGCGCTCAATATCAGCAGGGTTGATCCCCGTGAGCGGACTCTGGCTGCCATTGTCGCCATTGAACGCATTCAGCGGCGTCGAGAAATACGGCACACCGTCTACGATATACAGCGGATCATTGCCTCCTTGCCGCAGTGAGTTCAGGCCACGCAGCCGCACGGTAAATGCCGACCCGGGCAACCCGTTGCTACTCGATATGTCAAGGCCCGCGATGCGCCCCTGCAAAGCCGCCAGCGGATCGTTGATGGGGGCACGGCTGATCTCTTCACTGCTGATGCCCGATGTCGAGCCCGTGCTAACGCGCCTGCTGGTGGTGCCGTAGCCGATTACCGTCACCTCATCGAGGTTGCCGAAATCCGGCTGGAGGGCAATGTGCGGTGATGTGCCGGAGAGTTCGGCTGCCGTAAGCTCACGCGTTTGATAACCTACATAGGAGATCACCACCGTGGCGCTGGGGCCGACGCCCGGGAGTGTAAACACGCCTTCATCGTTAGTGGTGGTCACCTGGGCGCTGCCCTTCAGCCTGACGGAAACCCCTGCCAGCGGGTTCCCCTGCTCGTCTACCACATGACCGGTAATCAGCTGCTGCGAGCCGGGCAGTGATAGGCCTTCGGCTTCGGCGCCCCGCGATACCGGTGGGACCTTCTTGATGATAACCGTTTGGCCCACATGCTCATAACGCAGCTCGGTCTGCTGAAGCATGTCGTCGAGGATACTGGCCACATTGTTGCCGTTGCCCGACACCCGTATGCCCTTGTACTCGCTGATGTCGTTGCTGCGGTAAGTGAAGCGGATGTCCGTCTGTTGCTCAAGTTGTTTCAGCGCATCGCGCAGGGATACGGTGCCTGCTGGCAGTGTCGCCTTAACGGTGCTCAGGTGCTGGGCCGCCGAGCAGTATACTGCAAATACCGTTGCAGCAGTAAGAAAAATGGAAAGGAAGGAAATTCTCATCAATAGTCTCCTCTTGCATTGGTTTGGTTTTAAATGCATAATTTTGAAATGATTTAATATAACATGCCTTTAGTTTATTGGATCCATGAGCCATCGCCGGGGACCAGCCGGCGGTGGCTTCGCTTTTTGTATAGTTTCAGCCCATAAGCGCGCTTTTTCGTGTTTATATAATGTTAATGAATGATATACATATTTTCCTGTTTTACGTATTGCTTGTCGATAAGCCGGCACAGTATTGATATGGCGTATTCCGGCCGGCTGTCGCGGCGCAGCGAGATGGTGATCTCCTCATCGGCCAGCGACTGGTCTTCCAGCGTCACCTGGATTCCGTAAAAGCGTTCCAGATCGGCAATCACCGTGGCGATGGTCTCATCTTCGTAGTCAAGATAACCCGCTTTCCAATTGCCCGCCACTTTACTGCTGAGCTGCCGCTCCAGCACCGGATGGTCTTGCGTGGCAAGCGGAATCCGCAGCTCCTGGTTATCCTTCAATACAGCCAGCGGCTCGCCGCTTTTGCTGACGGCCACCTTACCATGCTTTACCGCCACGGTTACAGCTGCCGAGCCGGGATAGGCCTTTACATTGAAGGCGGTGCCCAGCACGGAGGTCTTTACCTCGGCAGCATGGACGATAAACGGCCACTCTTCGGCGCGCTCCACCTCAAAGTAGGCTTCGCCGATGAGCGACACTTCCCTAGGTTTGCCCCGCTCAAAATGCTGGGGGTATTCCAGTTTGCTCGATGAGTTGAGCCACACGGTTGTCCCATCCGAAAGCTGAATGACCTTATTCTCATCGCTTGCAGCCTGGCGGATCACCTGCACGGTTTCCCTGCCTTGCGGTGTAGTCAGTCTTGGGGCCAGGTGCCCGATGCCGATAGAGGCGGCAAGGATGACCGCAGCGGCCGCCGAACCGATCCACACACGCTTGCGTGTCGATAGCCGCTTGGTGGTCCTTGGCTCCCCTGTCTGCAGGAAATTGAGCCTCCCGTCGGCATCGATATACGTCAATGAGGGAAACTCCCGCTTTAATGTCTCATAGGTTTCTTTTAACAGGGCGGCAAGCTCCCGATCGTAGCGTGCGGAATTGATGATGTGGAAAAAGGCCTCCAATTCCTGACGGCTTGCCCGGTTGTGAAGATACTGCTGAAACAGGTAACGGATGTGCTTCTTCATGTCGTTGTCTAAGCTAATAGACGCAACAAGCGGGAATGTGTCCTATCCGAATGAATAAATTAATTGAAAAAGTTGCCGATAGCCTTACGGATGGTCTTTAGCGCGGCGCTCACTTGGTTCTTTACGGTGTGCCGCGAGATGTTCAGGCGGTCCGAGATCTCGTTGTAGTTGTAGCCGGCATCGCGCAGCAGGTAGACGGCCTTCCGCTGGGCAGGCAACTGATCTATTGCACCGTTCAGGATGTCACGAAATTCCTTTGCCTCCATTGTGTTACTGTCTGCATGGAGCACCTCCTGCATAGACTCCCAGATGGCCTGTTTGAGCCTGGCGTCCGAGGCGACCTTACGGAGGTAATCCATGATCTTATTGCGTGTAAGCGTATAGAGAAAAGCTTCGATAGATTCGATCTGATGCAGCTGCTGGCGGATCTCCCACAGCTTCAGGAAAACATCATGCACAATGTCACGCGCCATGTCTTCATCTTTACAAAGGTTGGCGGCCAGGCGAAATAAGGGCTGCTCGTACGTGTGAAAGATAGCATTGAATTGCAGGCGCAACGAATCGTCGCCCACGCATGGCTTTGTCGATTTGCCTTTCAGCTGATCACCATCCATCCCCGATCCGTTAGAAGTTGCCATATCTGCAACGAAAATAGTGATTAGTTCAAGATCAGGCAATTAATGGTGCAACATTTTTGTCGGACGGAGCCGCAAGGCAAGCTATGGCACCAGGCGTATCGCGGTAAGACGAAGTGTATCGAAGTGGCATACTTTTCGAAAATTATGCGAATAAATTCTATGACATTAAGAAGATTTTTTAATACCTTGCACGGCATTATCTATCTATCTATTTATATCTACTATCTATCACTTAAAACGCTATCTAAATTGTCGGCCAACTTATATGCGCAGTATTCGACGTTTCGCGCCGTCCAACCTGTTTTTTCATGATGGGCTCAAGATGGAGCCTTTATAAATCATGAATAGAATTCAGACTGATTGACGACCTAATAATATCAACTGAAGCATCGGATTTCGGAGCCTTTTACTATTAAGTTAGACTACGCTATAAATTTTTTTAACCACTTAAATTCAAAACTATGGAACCGTTTCTTGGACAAATCATGATGGTCGGATTCAATTTCGCTCCAAGGGGCTGGGCGATTTGTGACGGCAGGCTACTTTCGATTGCGCAAAATACTGCGCTTTTTTCACTCTTGGGCACCACCTATGGTGGGGACGGTCGAACGACGTTCGCTCTCCCGGATTTGCGCGGGAGGTGCGCGATAGGCATGGGCCAGGGTGCCGGACGCTCTAATTACACGCAAGGCGAAACGGGTGGGGTGGAAAACGTAAGCCTTATCTCGGCCCAAATGCCCATGCACACGCATCAACTGATGGCGAGTAAAGAAAATGGCACGGCAAGTGATCCCACGAATGCTGTCATTGCCAATAACCAGGTAACGATCGAACGGGGAAAGACAGTTGCCGGTAGCGCTTTCATCCAAGGTGTGCCCAACACAACGATGAGCCCACAAACCATCCAACCGGTGGGGGGAAATCAACCACACGAGAATAGGCAACCCTACATTGCGATGAATTATATTATCGCATTGGAAGGAATATTCCCTTCAAGAAATTAACCGATTTTCGGGGATGTGATTGACATCCCCTTTTTCAAGTTCTATCAGCTTGGATACATTTTGGATCTGCCATGAAAAGCTTCTTCGCTTCTGCCCTCTTTGCAGGGTTATTGATGATGTTTGTGCCTTACTGGAATCAGGCACAGACTACTATTGATTTTAATAATCTGGGTGCCGAGTATGGATACGGACTCACGTTCGGAGATAATTTGCCCGATCCGGGGATACCGGAAGTCGCAAACGCCGGAGGATTTTTGTTTTCAATTAATGATCCAGGTAATGGAAGCGTAATTACTGGGAAGCTGATTGAGGGATATGGTGGTTCTTATTGTCTGTATGATAACAACGCAAATCCAGGGGCAATCACTGCATGGACAATAAAGAAAGCAGATGGTGGAGCATTTCAGTTTAGGGGTATTTACCTGAGGGATGCCGGGTTCGCAGATGAATCGGGTACTATCACGGGGTATAAGAACGGGATAGCCACCGGTTCGGTCCCTGCCAGTTTTTCTAGAACGGCCGAAGCACCGTTAGACTTTTCGGCAAATCCGATCTTCTTTGACGTAGACGAGATTCGAATAGAAGCCAGCGACATCAACTTTTATCTCGACCATTTTACATACGCCTCCCCCTTTTCGGTAGGCGATGAAGACCCCGTTGAGGTGCTGGGTATTGCGCTCGTGGGCAGCCCCACCAGCACTGCCACAACGGTTTCCTATGCGGTTACCTTTTCTAAAAATGCATTCAATGTAGATATTACCGATTTTGAGCTTACAACCACGGGTTCCGCAAGCGGGACCATCACTAGTGTCTCAGGCACTAACGGTTCTGCTACTTACACCGTTGTGGTCAACAACGTCGCCGGTGAGGGCAGCCTTCGGTTGGATTTAAAAGCTAATACGGACATCCAAAATGAAGATGAAACCGGTGGCACTCCGGCATTTACGGGCGGGCAACTGCATTATGTCGGCTCCTGTTTTACTGAAACGTTCGATCAAGGGGAAACCAATGGCGCAACAACGTTTTCGGGCAACGGGAAAGTATTTACGCTTTCTACAAATTGGAGGGTCAATAGCGAAATTCCAAACAATGGATGGGGAGGATCAGCGTATAACCTAAAGAATACTGCCGGAACAGGCCCCTTTACCATTACCATAGTTGACGGAGTAATTGCCGTGCCGGGGCTTTACCTATACCTATCCTCGATAGCGGATGGCGCAAGCCCAACGGGTAGCGGTTCCGTGACGATCAGCGGACTCCGATCTGGAAGCCAAGTTTACACATTTACCAAAACGGGAGGATTTGAAACAAATCCTACCTCCAACTCTGGTTACACCTATATCGATTTCTCGGCGGAAGGGCCCGAAGATCATTCCAAAAAGCTGATCGATCAGTTAGAGATCTCGATAGCTGGAGGATTTATCTACCTAAATCTGGATAATTTTAGTTGGTGCCTAGACTTCGCTCCACCATTGGGTTATACCGTAAGCATTGATCAGGATCTGATTACCTCGGATAACGAGGCGGCCATCAGTTTTACCTTTGCGGGAGCTGAGGTAGGGGCAACTTATCATTACACATTTACTAGTAGCGGCGGGGGTATACCTGTTTCAAACTCCGGTACGGTCACAAGTGTGACTGATCAAGTGACGGGTATCAACCTGAGTGATTTAAACCCCGGAACGGTTACACTCAGCGTAACGCTGACGGATGCTTCCGACAACGTAGGAGCGGCAGCTACAGCCACCGTGCAAAAAATCGAAAATAATGCTCCGGTAGCCACGGCGCCCACGGCGCCAACAGCCGTGTTAGAAGACAGCGGGCCAATAGCACTTTCTGATGATATCGGGGTTGCTGATATCGACGGCGATGACCAGACTCTCACCTTTACGGTAACGGGTGGAACTATAACCCTGGGAACCGACGGCATTACCTTTAGTGGAGGAGGAAATGGAACGGCGTCCTTTACCGCGTCAGGCACGCTTGCCGCTGTCAATACCGCACTAAAGGCTGCCACATTCACACCGACACCGGATTTCTTTGGTACGGCTACCATCGCTTTCTTGGCTAATGATGGCTATGTAAATTCCAATGAGGCGTCTGTCTCCTTTCCCGTTACCGCTGTGAACGACGTTCCTACGGTCGTCGGTTTACCAGCGGTCATCACGGTTACTGAAGACATCATGGGTAACCTCGATATCTCTTCAAGCAGTTTTGCCGATGTCGATAGTGACGAAATCACAGTCATATTATCAGTATTCAATGGCACGATTGCTTTTTCAGCCCCCGGAGGTATACCGGTGACATTCGCTGGAAACGGCACCGCAACGGCAACAATAACTGGCTCCCCTATCGCCATAAATAGCTATATCGGCATCCCAACCAATATACAATATGTCCCGCCCGCGAATCTCAGTGGACCTGCCGCCGACATGCTCACGATCACTGCCAATGACGGTGATGGATCCGGAGACGTCGAACTCGGTACGGTACCGATCAATATCACAGCCGTTAACGATGCACCCTTGGTCACCACCACCGGTGGCACCACCACCTTTACGGAGCCGGTTGATGGCAGCCCGGCGGCTATAGCGATTGATAATGCTTTGACGGTGACCGACCCGGACAACACAACGCTTGCTTCGGCCGTGGTGGCTATTACCGGCAATTTCCAAAGCGGTCAGGATGTACTGGGCTTTATCAACGATGGTTCCACGATGGGCAATATCACGGGTAGTTTCAACGCCGCTACCGGCACGCTGGAACTCACCTCCGCGGGTGCGATAGCCACATTAGCGGAATGGGAAGCAGCGCTACGCGCCGTCACCTACAGCAATACCTCACAGCACCCGAATACCGCCAATCGGACGGTCAGCTTTATGGTAGACGATGGGACGGATCAGAGCGTGCAGGCGACCAAAACCGTCAATGTGACAGCGGTGAATACGGCACCGGTGCTGACAATTCCGGCCACGATTGCCGTCAATGAAGATACGACAACCCCATTTACCGGCATTAGCTTCAGCGATGTTGATGCCGGATCAGGAATCGTTACCACTACGTTTTCCGTCCCGAGCGGTTCGCTGTCAGCGACCAGCGGAGGTGGTGTTACCGTCGGGGGAACTGCCAGTGCCCTAACCTTGAGTGGAACAATTGCGGATCTTAACACTTTCATTGCTGCGGGCGCTGTGGCCTACACCCCTGCGCTGAATATGAATGGCGATGTGACATTGACTGTAACAATAAATGACAATGGCAATACCGGATCAGGCGGGGCCCGCCAGGATTCCGGGACGGTAACCTTAGCGATTGCGGCCGTGAACGATGCTCCTGTTGTTACGGCTCCAGCCACTATTGCGGTAGATGAAGACGTGCCAACCGCGCTTACGGGCATCAGCTTCGCCGATGTGGATGCAGGTAGCAATCCCGTTACCGCCACATTTTCGGTGGGAAGCGGCACGCTTTCCGCCACTTCGGGTGGTGGGATAGCCGTCAGTGGGTCCGGAACAGGGACTTTAACATTGGTCGGTACGATCGCGGACCTTAATGCGTTTGTGGCAGCAAGTAATCTTAATTTCACCACGGCGCTCAACGCCACCTCAGATGTGGCGCTGACCGTAAGTATCAACGATAACGGCCACACCGGGTCGGGCGGAGCCTTGGAAGACGCCACCACCATAACGCTGGCTGTGACAGCGGTAAACGATGCACCCGTGAATACCGTTCCCGCAGCGCAAACTGTCGATCAGGATGGAGCACTGGTCTTCAGCGCCGGAAACGGCAACCTCATTTCCGTCGGCGATGTGGATGCAGGAGGAGGTATCATACGGGTCACACTGACGGCCAGCAATGGGTTGCTCACGCTGCCGGGCACTACAGGCCTGAGCTTCATTGTCGGTAGCGGGGCCAATGATGGCAGCATGACTTTCGAGGGCACCATTGCGGACATCAACAGTGCGTTAAATGGTCTGATTTTTTCGCCCACACCCGGATACAACGGCGCGGCCGGCCTGCAGATCACGACCAGCGACCTGGGCTTAAGCGGCAGTGGTGGTACCCAGACCGCCACAGATACAATCACCATTACCGTAAACGCCATAAATCCAAAAATCACTGGGGCTCAGGCCGTCACTCCAGACGGATTGTATAAAATAGCTGACGTCATTATACTGACGGTCTCGTTTGACCAAGCGGTTATCGTCGATGTTATAAATGGCTCACCTACCTTGGTGCTGGAGACGGGGAGTATCGACCGGGAGGCGACGTATGTTTCCGGTTCGGGCTCCAATACACTGACGTTTACTTATACCGTGCAGGCGGGCGACCTCAGCGCCGACCTGGATTACGAATCTACCGGAGCGCTAACACTGAATGGGGCGACCATAAGGAATGCTTCCGGCGACCATGCGATCTTGACATTGCCCGCAGTGGGCGGCGTCAATTCAATAGCCGGACAACACGACATCATCATCGATGGGGTGGCACCTGCGGTTACTTCGGTAGCCGTGCCGGCCAACGGCTACTACCTGGAAGATGATGTACTCACCTTTACCGTACAGTTCAATGAGAACGTAATCGTGGACGCTGGCGTTGGCATCCCTTACCTGGGTCTGACCATTGGCACAACGGGAGTGCAAGCGCCTTATATAAGCGGATCAGGCACCAATAGCCTCGCCTTCCGCTATACCGTGCAGCCAGGGGAGCAGGACTTGGATGGGGTTGTGCTTGGCAGTGACATTCGGCTGAATGGCGGCACCATACGGGATATTGCAGGCAATGATGTAGTGCCGATCCTGAACAGCGTGGCAGCCACGAATGGGGTGTTTGTCTATGCGATAACGCCGGGTGTCACGCTATCGACCACCGCAGTTTCGCCGGTCCGCGAGGCGTTTACCGTCAGTATAGCGTTTACGGAACCGGTCACCGGTTTTACCACGGCAGACCTGTCGGTTGCCAATGCGACTGTCAGCAACCTGCAGACCGCCGATAACATCACCTATACTGCGCTCGTGACACCTGTCGCAGACGGTGCAGTGAGCATTCAGGTGCTCGCGGACGCGGCGCAGAACATCGGCAACAACGGCAACACCGCTTCCAATACGCTCAGCCTTGTCTACGATGGCACGGCACCGGCGGTGACATCCGTAGCGGTGCCAGCTGGGGGTACTTATCGCAGTGGCGATGTGCTCAGCTTTACCGTACACTTTAGTGAAGATGTGTCGGTATCCGGCAGTGTGCCTACCTTGCCCATATCGATTGGCCGCAATGCGGTACAAGCGCATCTTACCGGCAGCACCAACAGCACACTAAGCTTTAGCTATACCGTTCAGGAGGGCGAATCGGATACGGATGGAATTGAAATAGGGCCTGGCATTTCACTGAATGGCGGTGCGCTGCAGGACGAGGCCGGAAACGACGCCTCCCTTGTGCTGGCGGGTGTGGGAAGCACAAACGGGATATTGGTAGATGCGGTGTCACCGTCGGTAATCTCGGTAAATGTCCCGGCAAACGGCTATTATCGGGAAGGTGATGCGCTGATATTTGCCGTACAGCTAGATGAAGCAGTGACGGTCAATACCACCAATGGCACACCTTATTTGGAGTTGACCATTGGCGCGGTCACCGTGCAGGCAAGCTATGTTGGTGGTTCAGACAACGATCCGCTCACCTTTAGTTATACCGTGCAGGCGGATGATCAGGATCTGGACGGCATTACACTGGGCAATGAGTTGATGCTGGATGGAGGAACCATACAAGACGCCGCGGGCAATGATGCACTTCGGGCATTGCAGGGCATAGCGCCGACTGACGGTGTGATGGTGTATTCGGTGACACCAGCGGTGACACTTACGACTGAGGTGGCTTCGCCGGTTAACGGGCCATTCGTCGTTACCGCGACGTTCAGTGAGGCGGTCACCGGATTTACGCTTGATGATATCACAGTTTCCAACGGCATCGTGAGTGATTTGCAGACAAGTGACAATACGGCTTACACGTTTCTGGTCACACCCGCTATGCGCGGGGAAGTGCAGCTTTCTGTCGCTGCGGGCGTGGCGGTTAATATCGCAAACAATGGAAACCAAGCGTCGAATACCTTGAGTGTTCAATTCAACCCGGTCATCACCGGCATTACGCTAAACGATGGCAGCTTCGTATACGACGGCACGGCCAAATCGCTAGCCATCACGGGCAACCTGCCGGCCGGCACGGCGGTAAGTTATGAAAACAACAGCCGCACGGACGCGGGCACGCAGGAGGTTGTGGCCACCATCAGCGGCAGCAACTACGAGACGCTGGTACTGACGGCGGCGCTGACGGTGACGCCGCTTGAATTGACGGTCACAGCACAGAACCGGACAAAGACTTATGGCAGTGCCGATCCGGAGCTTACCTACACGGTGTCCTCGGCTTTGGTGGATGGTGACGCATTCACGGGCGCGCCGGAGCGGGAGCCGGGCGAGGGCGTGGGTATGTATGCGATCACCCGGGGTACGCTATCGGCGGGTTCCAATTACGATATCACGTTCATAGGTGCAGCGCTGACAATCACGCCTGCTGCCATCACCGGCATTACGCTAAACGATGGCAGCTTCGTATACGACGGCACGGCCAAATCGCTAGCCATCATGGGCAACCTGCCGGCCGGCACAGTGGTAAGTTATGAAAACAACAGCCGCACGGACGCGGGCACGCAGGAGGTTGTGGCCACCATCAGCGGCAGCAACTACGAGCCGCTGGTACTGACGGCGGTGCTGACGGTGACGCCGCTTGAACTGACGGTCACAGCACAAAACCGGACAAAGGCGTACGGCAGTGCCGATCCGGAGCTTACCTACACGGTGTCCTCGGCTTTGGTGGATGGTGACGCATTCACGGGCGCGCCGGAGCGGGAGCCGGGCGAGGGTGTGGGTACGTATGCGATCACCCGGGGTACGCTGTCTGCGGGCACTAATTACGATATCACGTTCATAGGTGCAGCGCTGACAATCACGCCTGCCGCCATCACCGGCATTACGCTAAGCGATGGCAGCTTTGTTTACGACGGTACGGCAAAATCGCTTGCGGTCGAAGGTACATTGCCTGAGGGCACTGCGGTGAGCTACGCGAACAACAGCCGCACGGACGCGGGCACGCAGGAGGTGGCGGCCACCATAAGTGGCAGCAATTATGAGACGCTGGTGCTTGCGGCGGCGCTTCGGATAACACCGGCAATGCGGACGCTTACCTTCCCGGTATTGCCGGAGAAAACCTACGGCGCTGCGGACTTCGCCGCGGGTGCCGCGGCCAGCAGCGGTGAGGAAATACGGTACGCGAGCAGTGATCCATTGGTGGCGGAGGTCTTGGCAAACGGCCGCATCCGCATCGTTGGTGCAGGCAGCGCGACGATCACCGCCACGGTTCCGGAAAACGGCAACTATGCAAACCATCCGGAGATAAGCCAGGTGCTGACAGTTGGCAAAGCACAGCAGTTGATTACCATCAACGCGCCGGCAGAGGTGAGCCGCGATGCGGGCACCATCCAGCTGGATGTTTCTGCCAGCAGCGGGCTTCCCGTGAGCCTTAGCATCGATGACGAACAGGTGGCTACGATGGAGGGCACGGTGCTGCACATCCACCGCCTGGGCACGGTCCGCATCACCGCTACGCAGGCGGGCGATGGTAATCACGAGGCGGCAGCACCGGTTACGGTGACCGTGAGGGTCACCGACCCGTCCCTGGACTTTCCGGTGCGGGTGCATCCGGCGGTGTCGCCCAACGGCGACGGCGTCAACGAATTCCTGATGATCGAGGGCATCCGTGACCATCCGGTCAACCGGGTGACGGTGATCAGCCGCAACGGCACGGTGGTTTGGGAGGCCTCGGGCTACGACAACGACCGGGTGGCTTTCCGCGGCATCGGCACGGGTCAGCAGCGGCTTCCGGCCGGCACGTACTTCTACGTGGTGGAGCTTGGCACGGGCGGCAGTACGGGATACCGGAAAGGGTACTTTGTGCTGCGGTATTGAGCGGGTTATGCCATTGTTCCACGTCTGGATCAGGGGCAGTTCGATCCGGTAGGCAAGGCGGTGGCCGCAACGGGCATAAAAACCGTTTGAAGAGAGGGGTGATGGTTGGAGACAATAATAGTGATCATATAAGATATTTAGATTAGCGAAAAACAGGAAACATGAAACACATAGCATTAGCATTGGCCGGGGTGTTTTCGGTAGTTGCGGCGGCACATGCGCAGCATGCGCTGACGCACACCCAGTACGGTCAGCTTCGCACGGTTGTCAACCCGTCGGCGAGTCTGATGAGCATGGGCGGGGAGGTGTCGGTGATCGGCCGCCGGCAGTGGGTGGGCATGGATGGTGCGCCCACCGTCTTCTGGGGTAGCGGACATTTTGGTTTGGAAGGTTTCGGCGCCACAGCGGGCGTTAACGTGCGGCACGAGAGCCTTGCGGTGGAGAAGCTGACGGAGGCCTCGGCGTTTTTCGCCAAGCGTGTGCGGATATCGGAGACGGAATACGTGGGGCTGTCGCTGAATGCCGGCGTGAGCTACCTCGACGGGCGTTTCTCGCAGCTGGACCCGTTGGACCCTGCCTTCCGGGAAGACATCCGTGAGACGGACGCGCTGATCGGCTTCGGGGTTATGCTGTTCCGTCCGGAGCGTTACTACGTGGGGCTATCGCTGCCGCGTCTGATGCTTGGGAGCCTGGGTGTAGACAGCGACAGCCGCTACAATTTCCGGAACCTGTACCACCTGACGGCTGGGGCGCTGTTCGGCCTGGGCGGGGACTTCCATGTGCGGCCTGGGCTGCTGGTGACGTATGCGGAGAACCTGCGTCCGCAGGCGGAGGCTTCAGCGCTGGTGTTCATCAAGCGTGTGTTCGGCATCGGTGCAAACGTGCGCAGCTACGGAGAGGTAGCCGGCATTGCACAGTTCAACTTCTCGGGCTTCGGTGTGGGCTACAGCTACCAGTTCAACCCGGGCAACCAGCCGCTGAACCGGCGCATCAGTAACACCACCCATGAGATCGGTATCCAATACCGGTTTGGCAGGGAGGCAATGCTGCTTTAGGTTGGTGTATGATCGCAGAGCCTGCGCCTCAAAAAAAAATTCAACAAAGATTTGGTAGATTCCATCGTAGTCTTTACCTTTGTCTCAGGTTTAGGTTGATAGCCCCTAATCCCATTGGGGCGGATTCCCGTTATCTCTAAGGTAACGGGTTTCTTTTTGTTGAATTATTTGCTAAAATTCTATCGTTTATAACACCACTTACATACCCGGTTTTAATATCAAGGTAGCGAGCCAGGTCTATTTTTGATAAGCGGCTGCCCAGACCCGGAAAGGCGGCCTGGAATGCAGCAACGCGATCTTCCTTTAATTCTAGGACCAGTTCAAGGCGTTTTTTCAGCATCTCCATCCACTCGGCGTATAGCTGCACGAACATTATATTCAGTACGGGATGTGTGTGTTTGAGGTGGCGCAAGTCGGCGTTCGAGATTTTTAGCAGGACAGCGTCTTCCAGCACCTCAATATCCTGGTGGTCTGTCCAAGTGATGAAGCAGGATGTTCCTTCGTGCAAGAAGCGTTCGACGACGGGAGCGCCGTTCAATACGTACGTTTGCTTGAGCAACCCCTCGCTCACGAAAAAAAAATCGCCCCGCAGGTACGGCAGCGAGTGCCCTTTGAGCCGCTCAACCTTTACGACAGTTTCTGACACTGCCTGCCACTCGGCGGGGGTGATGCCAAGCGTGGCGAGTTTGCGGTGTAAAGTTTGAAATTCAGTATGCATGTGTTTGTGAATTTGGTTAGCTGTTATTCTTTTATCGTTGCTTTTACCTTGGCTATGGTTTCGCGGAGCTGGTCGGGCATCCTGTTCGGCATGAGTCCCTGCCAGAACGCCTGGGCCACCATGGCCTTGGTCGTTTTGACGCCAAAATAGCGGCAAAGGTGGCCGATGTAATTCTTAACCGCGCGCTCTCCAAGAAAGACGACCTCTCCGATCTGCGCAGCAGTGAGATCTGTGGCGCAAAGCATCATGATTTGCTGCAGTGTACCTGTAATTTTTGCTGGATCATCCAGCACCAAGCGCTGGGCAGCCTCCAGAAAAACATCGTCGGGAATGAATTGGTTAAAGTGATAGCCCGATTCGTGCACATCAAATAGCGCCATCCTTAGCGATTCAGCGCCCAGCCCTTTTTCGATGAATGCCCTGGCTCCGCAATTGATCAACCGCTGAATGGTCTCGGCGTGGGGATAATCTGAATAGCCCACCACACGGATCTGAGGGTAGTGCTCGCGCAACCATTGGGTACACTCAAATCCGTTTTCGTCTACGGCTAGCTGAATATCCATTAGAACGATGTCGGGTAGTGGCGAGCAGGTGTCGAGCTTCTGCCGTAGCGCTTTCCGGCTATTGGCATAAAACACCGATCGTGCCCCGGCGATGTGTTTTAGCTTGCGCTGCAGGGCAACGTAGAAGAGCTCCTTGTCATCCACCAAAGCTACGCGTATGTCTCTCCTAGGCATATTGGTACACTTATGGTGATGGTGGTGCCACGGCCCGGCACGGAAAGAATTGCGGCATTGCCTTCGGCCACTATGGCCCGAAACTCGATGTTCCTCAGACCCAGCCCTATGGTTTGCCTCGGCTCAAATCCGCAACCGTCATCGTAAATATTCAGGCATACCTGCTGGTTCTCTGTTGAAAGGGAAACTACCAATTTCGAAGCATTGGCATGTTTTTGGACGTTTTGCACCGCTTCCAAAAACATGTAATACAGATGCTCGGTATTCTCGTAGGTCAAGCAACCGTCTTTATATCCTTCGATCGCCACCTCAATGGCCAGGTTGCTGGTCTTACCGATCCGTTCAATCTCCCTCTCGATGGCATCAACCAGGCCGAAGGTCCTGAAGGTGTGCCCCGAGTACGTATGTGAGAGGTCGCGTATTTCGCTGCTGATTAGATTCATGTCGTCGCATAGTTTAGCAGCGACCTCCGCATTGAACTCTTCTGGATATTCCTTGAGGAGGTGCAGTTCCGATCGCAGGAGGGTCACCTGGTAGCCTACTCCGTCGTGCAGTTGGCGGCCGATTCGTTCAGTCTCCTCCTGCGCCGCCTTCAGTGCGGCCCGCAGCCGGTCGTTTTCCGCCTCTATGCGCAGTCGCTCAGCGTCCGCTTCCGCTATTGCCCGCATCCGCGCGGCCTCCTCTTCATACCGTCTGCGTTGTCCGTGCTGGCGAATTGCAAAGAAGGCCAGCAAGGACGGTACGGCTACCATAAAGAGTAGGAGTACTATGAGGAACTGATGGCCAAGCTGCGGCGTTTGCT
This sequence comes from Parapedobacter deserti, assembly GCF_042646065.1. Taxonomy (NCBI): domain Bacteria; kingdom Pseudomonadati; phylum Bacteroidota; class Sphingobacteriia; order Sphingobacteriales; family Sphingobacteriaceae; genus Parapedobacter; species Parapedobacter deserti. The sequence goes on along the minus strand of NZ_JBHRTA010000016.1, from coordinate 52,480 downwards.
GCGCAAGTAGAAGGCATAACTCCATAATCCGTATAGTAAGCTGATCAAAATAATATAAAGGATCATATGCAACGAGGCACCGGCGATGGTCGTCTTGGTCACGGCCAATAGCTGGACGTAGTGGTTAGCGATGCTCTGCCCAAAAAAGAAGCAGCTGGTGCCATAAATCCACCAGAATTCAGGCAACGTTCTCAAATCTCGGGCGGTGTTGGTGCGCATAAGCCGGATAAAATAGTAAAAACAACCGGCACTGATGCTCACATTGACGAAAAGCCGGGTGTACCGCAGGTACTCGGGCAAGCCGCCATTTATTGCCGCCTCAGTTAAATATACTGCTGCTACTATACCCCACCATGCATACAGCCATGAACGTCGCGTGCCGTCGAGCTCGGCCACGGCGGCAAAGGTCATCTGGCCTACGAACAGGGCGATGGCAGGTATCATGAGGTTGTGTATCCATTGGTTGGACGGATGGCCCAATACCCATATACAATACAAAGCGCATAGTTCGCCCAGCAATACAAGGCACAGGTACCAACGCTGAATACCCCAAACGCTGCCCTGCTCATGCCTAAGGAAAATCAGGGCTGCAATAAGGCAGCCCGCCTCAATGAGTGTATAATAGGTAACCAGGTTGCTCATGGAAGAGGCGGTTGGATTAAGCCTGCGCCGGGACAATTAGGCGGACACATGCTCGCATCGTTTTCGATGTCGGCCGTTACCTGCACGCCGTCGGCAGCCAGTGAGTCGGGGTGATCGCTGTGGTAGTCTTGATGGAAAACGTGCCCATCAGGGCCGGTGACGGGGCGCGTGGGTACCAGGAGCAGCGTATTTCGGCCCCAGTACTCGCGTGGTGGAATATGCGCTGCGATTCCATCGGGGTAGTGGTCGCTGTAGGTACCCAGGTAAAAGCGGATGCCGTCTCCTCCATCTGCCTTAATTCGATTCAAGAGGGCTTCAAGCTGCTCGACGCTAAACCATGCGGCACGTGTATTGGAAGTGGTGTCTCCGTGTTCATCTACGACATAGCCGGCATGTGGCGCATAGTTGGCCACCATACGCAGGGCCTCTTCGAAGGGCACAAATACCGAATCGCGGAGGTGTTTTTCCGTTGGGGCTGCATAGGCTTGGTTGTGCTGGCCATTTCCGATACATGCGGATGTAATTAACAAAGCAAATAACGGTGCTAAGGTTAATAGTGTTCGGGTCATAACGTTGTTTTATAATGTTAAATCGATGGCATAAAAGTGCAAAACATTTCTAATACACACCTATTCACTTTCGTGCATATTTTATTTTTGTTTGGTGAGTTTAGCGGGTCGTTGAAAACAAGCTGCTAATTAAATGGAGCAACATTTTGGCAGCTTGGCGATGCTGTACCTCGGCTTCGCCGCGGTACAAAACGGCGACAAGAAATTTTGGCAGCTTGGGTTTCCGTCACTTTTTTGCAATTGGATGTCTCGTACCTGTGTCGTAGTACCATAAAAACCTGTTTTATAGTTAGATATATGCGCAATTCCAATTCATATGTTAATGCAGTAGCTGCGATGAAGGTATCCGAAAGACCTACGTTGTGCGAAAGCCCATACTTTTGCCCAAGTTCGCTTTCAACGGCATTGTTGCAATTCCGAGATAAATGGCTTTTATTTGTAGGATATCCTATATGACGTCATCTTCAGATCCTTCAGACGAGCGTGCGTTGCTTCGACGGTTGCGACGAGGGGACCATTGTGCTTTTCTCTCGCTTTATAACCGATATAAAAAGCGGATCGCAGTTAAGTTACTCACGTTGCTGAAGTCAGAAGACTTGGCTCAGGATGCGTTGCAAGAAATTTTTATGAAAATATGGGAAAAGCGCGCCTATATTAATCCTGAACTTTCATTTCCGGCATTTTTATATCGGTTGGCCCGCAATGAAGTCAGCGACATTATACGTCGGGCTCACCAAGACGAGCGGCTGATGCAGCACTTGTTACGGCAATCTCCGGTCAGCGAAAACCCAATTGAAGCATTTATTACCCGCGAAGAAAACGTCTCGTTAGTTCAGCACGCACTTCAGCAGCTCCCTCAGCGTCAGCGCCAGGTTTTCATCCTCCATAAAATTGAAGGAAAAAGCTACAAAGAAATCAGTGAGCTGTTGAATATTTCACCTGCCGCTATCAACCAACATATCTATCGCGCCATGCAGCGCCTTTCCAGCATCTTAAACCCCACTCTTTGCGCTGTTATGACCGTCGCTTTATCCCTGATGCACGAATAGGTAAAAAAAATCAAATATACTGTCATAGTTTTTCCGGGCCACGGGTATATCTATACAAACGTATCACCATGATGGGAGAGAAGGACTATCGGAAACTATTCGAAAAGTATCTCAATGGAGATTACACCGCCGAGGAATTAAAAGAAATCTTAGCTTTTTTCCAGGTAGAGCGATCCGGGAACACCCTTGAGCAACTTGTCGAGGATTATCTTGCGAACGATGCTGTGGTGTCACAAACCGACGAAGATTCGGTTAGGCGCGTTGTCCACCAAACAGATCAGGCTATTCATGCAGCCTTACAAGCCCGCCGACAACGCAGACGGTTCCAGCTATCATATTGGCCTTACGTTGCGGCGTCAATCTTAATTGTCTTAAGCGTCTCATTTGGTATCTATCGGTACTACGGTGCGCCAGCCACGCAGCCGGCGCTTGTTAGCGACCATACGGGTGATATCCCCCCCGGCGGCAACCGGGCAACACTCACGTTATCCGATGGCCGTACGATCGTGTTGGATGGAGCTCGGGGAGAGATCGTGATCGGAAACGAGGTGACCTACACCGATGGGAGTCGCGTAATCAGTAATCCAAGCCTTTCATTACAACTCACCACGCCAAAAGGGGGCACTTATCAAGTCACCCTTCCCGATAGCAGCAAGGTTTGGCTCAACGCGTCCTCCACCTTAACATACCCCAACAACTTCAACGGCCACGAAAGGACTGTCTATTTAGAAGGAGAAGCATATTTTGCTGTCAGGGGATTGACGTCGTCAGTCGGGCCGCATAAAGAATTGCATAAGGTGCCTTTCAAAGTTGTTTCCAAAGGCCACTCCGTTGAGGTTAAGGGAACGGAGTTTAATGTTTCCGCGTATGCCGACGAAGCTGCTGTGATGACCACCTTGGTCGAAGGTCAGGTAAGTGTACTGGCTGATGGCAGCACTACAACGCTTACAGCCGGCCAGCAAAGCGTTAGTACCGGTGGTACTATGCACGTTCATGCCGTCAATCCGGTTCTTTTTACAGCCTGGAAAGATGGGATGTTCATATTTGAAGATGAGACCCTCGAAAATATAATGCAACGAGTAGCTCGTTGGTATGATGTAGAAATCGAATATCAAGGCGTAAACAAAGAAGAGCTGTACACCGGCAGTTTTTCCCGTTATGAAAATGTCTCCGGCGTATTGAATAACCTTGCGTTTGCCGGAGACCTTACTTATACCATTAAAGAAAGGAGGATTATTATTTCGAAAGCCGACTAGACACAGCGGAGTGCTCCCACCGATGGGTTGGGGGTAAAGAAGATAACCGGAAGCGCTACCAACACTCCCGGTCTTATCTGGCTCCATCACAATGCAATGTAAACTGAATTATGTAATAACCAGATTCAACAAACTTAGGTAAATCTGTGTATGTGTACAAGCACAAACGCAGACCGAAAGTAGGTTGAGAAATCATAAGCAAATGTTAAACTGTTTTAACCATTTTTTGCGGGTTATGAAGCTAAGTTTTTTATTGGTGACCATGGTAGTTTTACAGGTTTCTGCAATAGATAGCTATGCCCAGAAAATCACGTTGAAAAAGAAGAACGCGTCGTTGCCCGTCATTTTTGAGGAGATAAAGGCGCAAACCGGGTACACCGTGTTTTATCGGTCTACCCACCTTAAGAACACGTTGCCTGTGAGCGTTTCGCTTGTAGACGCCACATTGGAAGAAGCGCTTGCTGCGATCTTAGTAAGTCAGGATCTTGAGTGGGCCATCAACGAAAAAACAATCTTGATACGCGAGCGTAAAAAGCCGGTTGCCCGGCCAACAGAAGCTGTGCCTAGGCAGGAGCTCGTGGACGTGCAAGGTGCGGTGACAGACGCGATGGGTGGTGTGCTCGTCGGTGCAACGGCCCGGGTGCTCACTGCAGGAGGACAGCGTACTGCCATCCAGACAAAATCTGATGATAACGGTACTTTCTTTCTGAAAGCGGTACCGGAAGATGCTACTTTAGAACTTTCGTATATAGGTTACCTGACACGCACCGTAGCGATAAAGGCCGATGTCGGTACCATTATACTTGAAGCGAGTCCAGCAGGCCTGGAGGAGGTCGTGGTAGTCGGATATGGGACACAGAAGAAGCGCGATCTGACTGGCGCCGTTTCCAGTATTCGATTGGATGATGCACCGGTTACCACCACATCCACCATCAGTCATTTGCTGGCCGGTGCAGCTGCGGGATTGCAGGCCAATATGGTAAGTGCCCAACCCGGTGGTTATACCGCCATCAACATCCGAGGGGCGACTTCCGTGGGCGCCGGAAACGAGCCCTTAATTGTTATCGACGGCTTTCCGATCACTTCGTCGGGCGAACCTGGTAGCGGCAACCGCTATGACGGTGGGAGCAAAGATTTTATCTTGAGCTCGTTAAATCCCAATGATATCGAATCGATTGACGTATTGAAAGATGCCAGTGCAACCGCCATCTACGGTGCTCGTGCCGGCCACGGTGTCATTATCATTACCACAAAACGGGGCAAGGTAGGGAAGCCAACAGTTGCCTATTCGGCATCAATTTCCCAACAGCGTCTCGCCGACAACTACCGGATGCTTAGTGCCAGCGAGTTCATGACCGAGGCAAATAGCTATATCTATGAACGCTTCTTGATCGATAACCACATACATCCGTATGGGCCACGTACATTGGCCGATTTTACGTTTGGTCCGCCGGCACCTCAGTACACTGCCGAACAAATCAGTGATCCAATGTACAATACCGATTGGCTTGGCGCGATCACCCGCCGCTCAGGGCAGCAACAACACAACCTGTCTATCAACGGTGGGAGCGAGGCTACCCAATACCAACTGTCATTGGGCTACTTCGACCAAGACGGGGTAATCAAATCTAACGACATGAACCGTGTCAACGCACGTATAAATGTCGATCAACGTATTGCCGATCAACTGAAGATGGGGGCTAGTGTATTGATTAATCGCAATGCCTTCAACAACATTCCGCTTGGGAGCGGTGCAAATGAATATGCCGGTATTATCCGCTCGGCTGTGGAATTCAGTCCATTATTGCCGATTAAGGATGAGCGGGGCGAGTATACGCTTAGCCAGGTTCGCCCCATGATTCCGAATCCGGCATCCTTGCTGGAAATCACAGATAAGAGTGTGGATGAACGCCTTCTGGCCATGTATTTTGCCGAATACCGGCCATTGCGGCAACTGACGTTAAAAGTAAACACGGGTGTCGACCGGAAGTTTCGGAAGCGGTCTTCCTATCTTCCGAAGTCAACGCTGTACGGCCGTAACGCCAACGGCGAAGCGTCCATTAACCAATATGATAATCGCGACTACCTTATGGAAATTACCGCAGCCTATCATGAGGAGTTCGGCAAACACAAACTCGGTGCATTGGTGGGGCATTCGTACCAGCGGTTCGACGGGGAAGGGCTTTCGGCGGGCAACCGGAACTTTGTCACCGATGGTTACGGATTTGATAACCTCGGCGCCGGCGAGTTCCCCCGGCCAAGCGTAGGGTCTTGGAGAAACCGGAGCACCATTGCATCATTTTTCGGACGGCTGAATTATGCGTATCAAGACCGCTACCTTCTCACGGTCAATTTCCGTTCCGATGGAGCATCAAATTTAGCCCCCGGGCACCAATGGGGATATTTTCCTTCCATATCCGGCGCATGGCGATTTTCCGATGAGTCCTTCATGAAAGGATTGCGACATCTCATCAATGAAGGGAAAGTCCGCATAGGCTACGGGGAAACCGGCAACTCGAATATTGGCAACGGTGCCTTAGACTACTATAGCTCTACGGCAGAATATCTGTTTGGGGGCACAGCCCAAAGGGGCGTTACGATTGGTCAGATCGGCAATCCGCGGTTGACTTGGGAAACTACGAAAGAATGGAACTTTGGTTTGGATTTAGCGCTTTTTAACAAGGTGAGTATAACAGCTGAATACTATCGGCGGCAGATTGTTGACCTGCTGTTTCACCGTCAGCTTATCAGTTATTTTCCCGTCTCAAGCCTGGCAGACAACATCGGCACAACACAGAGCAAGGGCTTTGAGCTCACCATCAATTCGCAAAACCTGGAAAGCGAAACTTTCAGTTGGACCACCACCGGCACGTTTTCATTGTATCGCGATACATGGAAGGAAAGGGCATATTCTTGGGTACCTACGTCATTTGAAAGATACCATGATCCACTGCGGGCAGGTTATGGGTACCTCACTGATGGCCTTATACAGGCCGGACAGGAAGTACCCCATATGCCGGGGTCCCGGCCAGGACAGATTTATATACGCGATATCGATTCCTACCAGCGAGACCAAAGCGGCAACCTGATGGTGGATGAGCGCGGTGTGCCCATCAAAACCGGTGTGCCCGATGGGCGGATCGACGACGCTGATAAGGTGTTTTACGGCTCTTGGGATCCAGCCTATCTCGTGGGGTTGTCAAATACCTTGCGCTACAAGCAGTGGGATTTTACGGCCTACGTGTACGGAACAATTAATCGCTTGATGGACATGACCTACCTCGATTCATGGGCGCTGGGTGGTTCTAACTTGATTGGCGACCATAACCTGCCGGTCAGTATAAAAGAGGTGTGGCGCAGTGATAACCAGGGAGCCACCCGACCGGGCTATACCCAAATGACCAATATGTATGGCCATGGCGATTATTTCATGGACAACGTATCGTTTATCCGGGTCAGAAATCTTACGCTGGGTTATAACCAAAAAGTAAACCGGGGTATATCCAATATACGCATCTACGTAGACGTGAATAACCCCTTTATATTTACCAACTATCGCGGTATCGATCCTGAAACCGACAACTCAGACGTAGCATACCCTAATGTGCGCACGTTTTCGGCTGGCATTGATATCCGATTCTAACTTGTAGAAGCGATGAAAACTAATTATTTCCAAAATATAGGGATAGGACTGGTGCTGGCTTGCCTGCTCGCCGCGTGCACCAAACTTGACATGCAAGTGTCCGGTGTGATCAACCCCACAGATTTCCCCAAAACCGAGCGCGACGTCGAGGCACTCGTTGTGAGCTGTTACGTGCCGTTCCGCTCTAACTGGTATAACGGTATATTTACGGTCAATAACGACGGGTACCAAGTCATTGGCGACATGTCTACTGATATTGGCGATTGTCTGTGGGATAATGGCATGTGGAATGCTGCGATATACCAAAACTGGAACCCAGAGACAGTATTAGTAACCAAGTTTTATGATTACCTGCGAGATCTCAATCGGTTTACTATGGTGTTGGACCTACTCGAACGCGCAGACATTAACGCCGATCGGAAAAGCCAAGCGATAGCAGAAGTAAAAGCCGCCAGGGGCTTTATGGGATACCTCCTGTACAGTTGGTTTGGCCCGGTCCCTGTCGCGCACATCGATCAACTTCAGGACCCGCTATCGACAGACGTTATCCCCAGGCCTACGGATGAAGACATGGTAGCGCATATCGAAAGGGATCTACAGGAGGCTGCTGCGGTATTGCCTTACAGCTATGATAACAGTGATTATGGTCGCTTTACCAAAGGTTTGGTCAACACCTTGATCCTCAAATTGTATATGCTGGAATCGCGCTGGGATGACGCCGTTTCGATGGGCCGGGAACTCACTGATGCTCGGTATAATTATGGGCTGGTGAATTCCAGTTATGCCGATATCTTTACGTACGAAAACCAGCGGAACCGCGAAATCATTTTCGCAGCCACTTGCGATCGCACCAACGCTCAGCTTTGGTTGGCCCATGTGTTGCCTGGGTCATATCCTACCGACAATCCCAATATTGTCAAGTGGAACGGCTACCGCGTCCCATGGCGGTTCTATGAAACCTTTGATCCCACAGACCAGCGTTTAAACGTGTTGGTAGGAAGTTATCACGGTACAGACGGTGTGCAATACAGCAAAAGCAATCCGGGCAATGCGCTCACTAGAGGAGCCATACCGGTAAAATATGGCGAAGATCCGGGAGCCATTGGTGAGGATAGCTCCATAGATTGGATCGTATACCGGTATGCAGACGTACTAACGCTGCTGGCAGAAGCGATTGTAAGATCCGAAGGTATCGTCACCGATGAGGCGGTTCAGCTATTAAACCAGATACGTGTAAGGGCTGGAATAGACCCTTATGAGCTATCCCGGTACGCAACCAGCGGCGTTCAGGGCTTCCTGGATGATATATTACTTGAGCGAGGACACGAGTTCTGGTTTGAAGGATTGCGCAGGGAAGATCTCATCAGGCATGGGAAGTACAGAGCCTATGCGCTGGAGAAAGGTTCCACCACGGCGCAAGAATGGTTTACCCGTATGCCGCTGCCACAGCGAGTGATTATTGAGGGCAAAGGTAAAATTCATCAAAATTCCAATTATTAACCATCTAAGACAACGACATCATGATCATTAAAATCATCCATTATATAAGTTTTATTTTATTAGTGCACTGTTTTTCCTGCAAGGACAAGGTTTCAGCAGAGCCTACTCCCGAACCAAAGGTGCCAAATGAGCAGCCAGACCCACTAGATATGCCGTTCAGCAAGGGAGTAAATTTATCTGATTGGTTTTTGGCGAATAGCGCGGAAGACATTGGTAAAACGGTCTATAAGAAGACAGACTTCGAGCAAATCAAGAGCTTGGGTGTAGACGTGGTCCGTGTACCGGTCCGGTTTTTCCGTATGACCGGCCCAGCACCGGATTATGCACTGAGCGAGGTGTTTTTTGAAAAATTGGATTATGCCCTGGATTTGGCTGAGGAGGTAGGGTTGCACTTGATCATTGACAATCATTCCTACTTTAGCTCCACTCCCTTTCCCCAAGCTTATGGCGAACAGCAGATAACCAAGGTGTGGGAGCAAATCGCTGTCCACTGCAAAGACCGGTCAGCGCTGATTCACTATGAGCTGTTTAACGAGCCGGATGGCAATTACATGGCAACGGAGTGGCCAGCTATGCAGGGACGGATGATCAGCGCCATCCGCGCTATTGATAGTACACATACCATCATTGTCGGAGGGGCCGATGCCAATGGCATTGAAGCGTTGGCGCACCTCCCGGAATATGACGATCCCAACCTCATCTATACCTTCCACTTTTACGATCCATTCCTGTTTACCCATCAGGGGGCCAGTTGGACTAACCCATCGTTGGAAGTATCAGGTAACGTTCCCTTCCCCTATAATGCAGCCACCATGCCTGCAGTGCCGCCAGCGTTAGTGGGTACATCATTTGGTGCCCTATATGATAGTTACGCGGTAGAAGGCACTATTGGCGCGCTTAAAAACCAGCTCGATAAGGCCATCAGTTTTGCCAAAGCAAGGAATGTCCGTTTGTTTTGCGGAGAATTTGGAGTGTTGATGAACAATGCAAAGAATACAGATCGATGTCAGTGGTATGAAGTTGTCAGGACCTATTTTGAAGAACATGATATTGCATGGACCACATGGGATTACCACAATTCATTTGGCTTATTCGTGCCAGGAGAGCAATATCGTTTCGACGTTGATCTCAATGTACCTCTTTTGGAGGCATTGGGTTTGAATGTGCCGCCGACCTATAATAGCGATGGCCCTCCAAACGTTTCAATTTATACCGATGAGCTTTCCGGCGGGATGACTAATGAAAGCCATGAGCCTTCGGGAAGTCTCAATTTCGCTGACGAATCCATATCATATGAAGGTTTGAAAAGTATTCGCTGGCAAATCGGGGATCAGTGGTCATCTATAGGGATCAGTATATGGCCAACCTTTGATTTGGAAGCACAGTATGATGCTGACTACAAATTGCGTTTCGCCATCAAAAGTCCTGATAAGGCAAATTTGCAGGTTCGGTTCGTGCAGTACAAGGAAGGGCATTTGCCATGGCGTAATGCAGTTACACTTACCGATGCTGCTTACAGCGATCAAGATGAGTGGACCGTATTTACCATCCCGTTGAGTGATTTCGGTGAAACAGGGGCAGTCAGTAATGGTTACCATGAACCTATCGGTGCTTTCACATGGAGGGCTATCAACAGGTTGGAGTTTGCTGTTGAAGGCAATGAAGACCTTGTGGGTGCCGTTTTGCACTTAGACCATATTGCAATTATAAAATAATAAATAATAGCAGCCCGCGGATGAGGTTTACTCGTCCGTGGGTTTAGTGTTTGAACTGATTTAACGCAATAATCGCCAGTTTAGCCTATTAATGTTTTGTTTGCTGCCATGTTTGGTGTAACATACTCCGAATTGCTGATGTAATCTTATTTCACTACTTCCGGTCGGCCCTGCCGGAGCACATCGCACAGAGGTTTTTAACGGATTACCATCGGACATAAAAGATACAGTAAGGAGTACATATGATTTATTGCTCGGCCAACAAAGTAACATCCGTACTATTGACGATGGTCGAAATTGCTAATTACGCTACTGTATCGGAAGAATTTGTCGAGAAAGTCCGCGCTGGCCTCGCCAAGGATAAGAAATAGCGGTAGCTCGTGTTATGGCTGATTGATGCTGGGCCATATCCGATTCGGGTGCGGCTTTTTTTATGGCAACGGGTCCGGCCGGGCCGCTGAGGGTTCGTATGCAGCCAGCGCATCCTTTCCGACTTGGGTGGTATAATATTTTTGTCCTGGATCGTTCAGGTTCTTCAAGTTCGTCATTGTCATCCATCCCGCCCCCTTGAGAATTTCCAGTATGTTTTCGAAACGCGGTGTCTTGGAGTTGAGGCCGATTTTCTTGAATAACTCACGCTTAGATAATGGAGACCAACCCGCTACAAGCATGTTGTGCAAGTCTTTGATGTCATTGTCGTCTAAGCTATATGCTTTCGCTTCGCTCGATACTAATTTTACTTGGTGTCGAAGTTGGTCAACAAGGTGGTTGATGCTCTTTTCAGTCAGCGCATTTTCCTCATCGGACCGCCCAAGGGCGAGAAAGTCTTTATTGAAAACATCTTCGTCAGTCAGGCCGTGGGCGACTGCGTTATCAAGTAGCGTGGTTATCTTCATGCCGACCGAGCCAGCTTCATACCTTCCGTACATTCCTCGATTTAGTTTTTTTGCATTTGCAAATTTTTCAGAACTGGTATATCCTGCATTCTTTCTGAGTTTTTGAAAGGCATTTCCAATGGCTTTTCTGAGTTTGTAATGCTGCGGATTTTCTTGTTTTTTCTTCTTTTCAGTTGATTTATTTTCCATGCATAAATCAACCTTAATTGTGAAGTTTTTTCAACTCGAAAAAGTGAGCGATTTTTTTTGTTAATTTGGTATATTGTTTGTATAATTGCATTATGAAAGTTGTTATGGATAATTTATTGGATTTAAATTAGTCAGGTAAATATTGTAGATAAACGGTATAATTAAAGAGTCTCACTTTCGTAAGTCCGAAACTTTTCCTTGAGCAGTGAGAGCGATAGATTATGCCTGCATCTCTTAATATGCTACCTTTGTAGCATTAAGAATGTGGGCGCTATCGTTTCAGCCAAGCTCAAAGGTTTCGGACCCTACGAATAAGGCGGAGCGAAGTGCCCCCTCTTTTTAAGTGAGACTCGCTGATATAGCGAGCAATGACCACCCGAACCAACATACAAAGCCCGCCTTCGGCCTTGCCAAACAGCAAGTTGCGGGGATTTCTTTGTTTTTACTCGCTTCTTAACCGGCCATTTTCAACCAAAAATCTTTACAAGAGCCTCATCAAGTCGCCTGTTTAATCTGTATCGCAGTCTCAAATTAAACCTACCGGATTAACCAATCCCTTTTCTAACACTAACGATTATGAAAAATGCGCTTCAACTACGCAACGGGCAAGCTTTTGCCCAAACCGAAACCAAAAACTACCACCACCATATATGTAGCAAGCATTGCCTTGCTGCTAACGACCATGTGTTTGGAAGCCCGCGCGCAGGCTGCCGCGGAGACTTCAGTGGCGGCTGCCGCTTTGGGTAGGGACACGTTGGATATTTTCAAAGATACACTCCAAATCGAAGAAGTGGAAGTCAATGCGGGGTATTATACCGTCACTGACCGTAGCCGCACGGGTAGCATTGGCAGAATCGATGCCAAAACGGTCTCCCGCCAGCCTGTAGGCAACGTGTTGGCATCCATGCACGGGCAGGTAACGGGAGTGGAAGTAACACAGCAAACCGGAATTCCGGGAGGGAATATCACATTACGCATACGTGGGCAAAACAGCCTGCTGAATGGGAGCGATCCCTTATACATCATCGACGGTGTACCTTTTTTACAGGGTCAATCCCCACTCAACCGACTGACTAACCCTACAAACGAAACAACGGACAACCCCAGAGCAGCTGGTTTCAGTCCACTTAGCCTGCTTAATCCTTCGGACATTGCGTCCATAGAAATCTTAAAAGACGCCGACGCCACTGCGATATATGGGTCGCGGGGGGCAAACGGCGTCGTGCTCATTACCACGAAAAAAGGTTTAGGAGAGCAATTCTCTATCAACGCAATTTATCGGACAGGCTTGAGCAATCCAACCCGTACCGTGGGCATGCTTACTGGTCCACAATACCTTGCCATGAGAAGGGAAGCATTCACCAATGATGGCTTGATGCCCGACGCTTCCAATGCGCAAGACCTGACGGGTTGGGACACCTCCAGGTACACCAATTTCAATAAGCTGCTGTACCCCCGTAACGCCATGTACAACGACATGCAACTGTCTGTAACTGGTGGTAGCCTACTATCGAGTTACTTAATCTCAGCATCATACCACGATGAATCAACCGTATTCAATAGATCTGTGGCCAACCGCCGTTTCGGTTTGCAAAGCCGCGGCTCGGTGGAAGACAGCCACGGGAAATTTAAAGCCAACACTTCTTTGACCATCAACCGGTCTGATAACCACCTCCCGGTGCAGGATTTGACAAGATACCTCAATTCTTCCCCATACCTTCGTCTCTACAACGAGGACGGAACACTTGCCTGGGATAATAACGGAGTACCCTATCGGAACTTAGGGATGATAAACGCCAACCCGCTTGCCCATGCCGAGCGCCGATACCAAGCAACCTACTGGAACTTCATTGGGAATCTTTCGTTGGCATATCAATTTAACGAAGATTTTGCATTGCAGACAAATGCGGGATTCAATCTGACCACCAATGACGAACATAGCCGTAGCCCTACAGCATCGTTAGACCACTATTCAACAGTCAAGCCGAGCGCCAATTTTGCGAACGGCAAGACGGTGGGATGGATTGTTGAACCTCAGCTTTCTTATGAAAAAGAGATGAATCTGGGAGTGGTTTCAGCTTTGATCGGTGCGACGTGGCAAGATCAGGAACAATCTTCCGCCACCACATACGGCACAAATTACAGCGGTGATGCACTGTTGGGTTCCGTAACCGCTGCCGGCAACATCGTCTCATCAAATTCGTCTGTACAATATCGGTATCAAGGTGCATACACCCGGTTAAACTTCACGCTGAACGACCGTTATATTTTTAATCTCACGGGGAGAAGGGACGGCTCAAGCCGCTTTGGGCCGGCCAGCAGATATGCTTTCTTCTGGGCTGCCGGGGCCGCATGGATTTTCTCGAGCGAACAATTTATCGCTTTATCCGGTATTCTAAATTTCGGGAAGTTGCGTGCAAGCTATGGTGTTACCGGAAACGACCAAATTGGTGACTACCGTTACCTCGATCTGTGGTCACCCACATCATACACCTATGAGGGGCAACCCTCGTTGAACCCCACCGCGCTTTTCAATCCGAATTTCTCATGGGAAAGAAATAGAAAGCTCGAATTCGCCTTGGAAACGCGCTTTTTGAATAACAACATACGCATAGACCTGAACTATTTCCGTAACACATCAGACAATCAGTTAATCCAATATACGCTTCCGCAACAGACAGGGTTCGGATCGGTTGTACAAAACTTGCCCGCAACTATCTTAAACGCTGGGTGGGAAGTTTCACTCGGTTTCAATGTCGGATCAGGATCCATTTTCGGCTGGTCCTCATCCGTAAACCTCACCCTCCCGAAAAATAGATTACTGACGTTCCCGGATCTGGCTAGCTCGAGTTATAGTAAACAATTCGTCGTTGGCCGATCTTTGACTACAAGGCTACGTTACCAGTACCTTGGTGTGGATACCGAGACTGGTATCTACCGCTACCAAGACGTGGATGAAAATGGCGTATACAACAACGCGGATCTGGTGTTCCCCTCATCTAAAGACATTTACTTGTTTGGTGGTTTTAATAACAGCTTTTACCACAGACGATTCGAGTTGACATTCACGCTTGATTTCAAAAAACAGGACGGATACAACTACCTATTCAGCCTCGGAAGCAATGTTCCCGGATATGGCTATGCGAACCAACCTACGTTGGTACTTCGCCGATGGGAACAACCTGGCGACCAGGCTCCCGTGCAGCGCTTTACAGCCACCACCGGCGATGCCTACTTCAGTGCCTCGCGCTTGGCCAGCTCCAATGCTATTATATCCGATGCTTCTTTCGTCAGGTTACGGAGTCTCGCTTTTTCATATACCTTGCCGGATCGATTGACCGGCCGCATTGGATTTAGCCGATGCAGGCTTTCGATACAAGGCCAAAATCTATTCACAATGACAAATTATGAAGGTGCCGACCCGGAAAATCAAAACCTTTATGCCTTGTCGCCGCTGAGAACATGGGCTTTCAGCATCGATATGACTTTATAAACTGTAACACCATGAAAAGTATAACTGTTCTTATATCCGCTGTTGGGATTTCTATAATGCACATGGCCTGCGAATCGTTTCTGGCCATTGACCTCTCTCCCCAATTGATTGAATCAAAACACGTGTTTGCAGATGAGCAAGCGGCACTTTCCGCTGTTAACGGCGTATATATACAAATGCGATCGACGTCATTGGGAATCGGTAATGGGGGACTTACCGTATATTCCGGATTAGCGGTTGACGAATTACGCCCAGTAAACCAGCACGACACTTACAGCCCGTTCTATTTAAATACGCTGTCACCAGACAACTCGGCCATATCCAGCCAGCTTTGGGCTGCGGCATACCGAACAATCTACCACTGCAACAGTATTATCGAACAACTGGGAAACCCTTCGCTTACCGCTATCCAAAGCATCGTATTGGGCGAAATGAAATTTGTGAGGGCGTTCCACTACTATTATATGGTCCACTTGTTCGGGGATGTCCCGCTTATCTTAACAACGGATTACAAACAGAACATGCTTATGGGACGGACTGACAAATCGCTTGTCGTTGATCAAGTGCTCGCTGACCTACTGGACGCGGAAATGCGGCTCCCCGAATCCTATGCGACATCAGGAAAAATCCGACCCAACAAATGGGCGGCAACAACATTATTGGCCCGCCTTCAACTCCTATTAGGAAATTACGAAAATGCCTTACTGGGCGCGAACGAGGTTATCCAATCCGGTAGCTACACGCTGGAAAACGATCTTTCCAAGACATTTCGTATAAATAGTGCGGAAACAATCTAGGAAATTGCGCCCCGTAACGGAACTGGAAATAACCCTGAAGCGGGCGTACTTTTGCCGCCAAACGCGAACTCACTACCGATTTTGGCCATAACCGAAGAACTGCTTGCGCGCTTCAGTTCGGAAGACCTTCGCATGGAACATTGGATAGGGGATGCGGGAAATGGTCCGATACGAGTGGGTTATGCATCGAAATACAGGGCACAGGCCTTCGGTGAACGCTTGGAAAACCTCGTTGTTTTAAGATTGGCCGAACTTTACCTTATTCGAGCAGAGGCTCGACTACGATCGGGAAACCCGTCGGGAGCCCGAGACGACCTAAACACCGTCCGTAGACGTGCGGGCATTCCCCCGTCAGCTGCCGATGACGACGCCCTGCATTCTGCAATACAGGAGGAGCGACAAAGGGAGCTTTTTGCAGAATGGGGGCATAGGTGGTGTGATCTGAAACGATGGGGTATCCTTGATAGCGCGATGACTTCAATAAAGCCACATTGGGCATCCAGCTCAGCACTTTTCCCGATCCCTGAAGACCAAATACGTTATAACCCTTATTTGACACAAAACCCTGATTATTGATGAAAAATCTCGTTTCTATAATAGCTTCGCTATTACTTCTTCTTAATACCGGGTATGCTCAATACAAAGAGTTGAGCATCGGCGACACTGTGCCCGACTTCGTGTTGCGAAACGTCTACAACCATGATACAGACACATTGTGCTTCTCCGATTTACGTGGAAGGCTGGTAATCCTCGATTTCTGGAACACAACTTGTCTGCCTTGCCTAAAGGCCTTTCCCAAAGTTGATAGCCTACAATGTGAATTTTCCGAGAACGTGCAGTTTTTAGCGGTCAGTTCTTTAGGGCTAGCACAGACGGCAACCTTTTTCGATACCCGTACATTCGTGCATCGACCCAACATCCCCTTCGTTACGGGTGACACAGTACTCCATCAACTATTTCCCCACGTTGGTGTACCATACTATGTATGGATCGATAGTGACGGGGTGGTCAGACACCTAACGAGGCGTGATGAAGTCACGGAGGAAAAGCTCACTATGGCTATCGCGAAGCAACATTTTTCTGTTCGGAATACCGTGACGACTTCGATCCGGGAGACGTTGCTTGATACCGCTTTCCAATCTGATATCGCCTTTGGGTCTTACTTGGTAAGGCACAATTCAACTAAGAATTTATGGCTTATCAAGCCGTTGACCTCGAACTGCATTACTCTCTCGGGAAGTGTACAAGTGCTTTATCAGTTTCTTTATTCCCGGTTGGGGAACATTCGTTTTGATCCGTTTCAACCCCAACGCACCCAACTTGAAGCAAGGGATAAAACGCGTTATTCAAAGCCGCCCGAACTAAGGAATAGCTCTTTGGATGACTGGATGGACCGCCATCACTACCACTATCAATGCAGAGTACCCGACTCATGGGAAGGCAAAATATTTGATGCGGTAAAGACGGATTTCGAACGGTATTTCCCGCTACGGGCTTCAATAGAGAAAAGATCTGTTGACTGTTTGGTTCTTGTACGGGTCGATAGTGTAGATCGCTTGGCTTCGAAAGGAGGCCCTACCCTCAATACTTTTTTTGCGCAAGACCCGAGGAGCGAGAAAATGGATAGCATACGCCATTACCTGAATGGCGACTTCTCTTGGTTTTCACGATCCTTCGGTGTGACTCTCGAACACTTTTCATCGATGCCTTTTTTCGACGAGACTGACTATCACGGAAATGTGGACATTTCCTTTTCCGGAGAATCACTAGACAACCCTACCGAAGAGGGATTTCAATTTGAACTAAGACGATATGGCTTAGATTTGGTGAGAGAAACGAGGCGATTGGATGTCCTGGTTTTGAGAGATCCATAACTAGATAATGAAAAAGGGATGCCTACAACAGCACCCCTCTACCAGAAACGCAAAAGGTAATCTCGCTTAGTTTGCTTTGAAAATTGCTTGGTCCGCTGTAGGTGTTCCCACCGGCGTATTTGCAGGCAGATCGGGTTGATCTGACCCGTAAAGGCATACGATGCCAGCGTCCTCGCTACAACCAGCTTGCAAGGCTTGGCTACGCGTGCCGAAAAATGGAGTGCTACCATCTGTATGTGTTCCGGCTTCATTCGTCTGATACCAGTACATTGGTTCCTCTCCTTTCACTGTTTCATGTTCCTTCACCACGGGCTCTTCTCCAGCCTTAGTGACTTCGCGCTGCCCTGTACCTGGTACCAGCATCGCGGCGGCAAAAATGCCTGTAAACACATAATTGATAATCATACAGCAAAAATACCCTTCATTCGCCCCCGCTGTTGGTAGATATCCGGCCAAAACGTGGTATAAATCCGACCTTTTAGGTCAACGTGTTTTTTGCCAATACTGAACTTCATTTTTCCTAACTGCATGTGTATCTCAAAGCGCGTAAAGACAAAAAGCGGTAGTCAATAACGGTGTTTTTTCCGCACGGAGCTCGGCGTCTTTTTAAATTGCTTGCGGAAAAGCTTGCCAAACGCCGATAGATCGGTAAACTCCAAACGGTAGGCCACCGCTGATGCGGTTAGCCCTTCTTCAGTCAACAGCCGGAAGGCTTCGTTGAGGCGCAGGCGCATCAAGTAGCTTTGCAGGTTTTGACCATAATGCATGCGATGGACGCGGCTGAGATAATCGGGCGTCACATGAAAGTGCGCGGCAAGTTGTGTGATGGCGGGCGGGCGGCCCGCGTTTTTGGCCGCGTCGCGAAGGTAGCCACGTACGGCTTGGGCCAGCTGAAATGACCGCGCTGCGTGCGCCCCGGCGCCCTCGTGTGCATCCCGCGTGAGCTGGGTAAGTTGGGCAACGGGGCGATAGATGGCCGCATCCTGTACCATTCCCTCCTGCGGAGGGATGGTGGCCAGTGACAGCAACTGTGCGCGCATAGCAGGGGTAATGGGAAGATGGGGGGTGCTGCGGCAGGTGCGGCCGCCATCGCGCTCAAACGCATATAGGTAAGCAAGCGAGGTAGCTGCATACCGCCGTGGCCAGCCCTGCTCCACCACAAACCCGAAAAGCAGGTGACGGCCGGATTCCAGCTGTATTTCATAGTGGCCCTCGGTGGCCAATACCTGGGTGTGTTCATCGGCGTAGAGCCATAAATGGTCAGCATTGGTTTGCCGGCCTAACCGGAATGCTCCGGCCATGGTATAGAGCCAATGGAGATCTTCCCGCAGGCATTCCACGGTGAAACGGAGCCTTTTCGTGGTGTACACCTCGATGAGATAGGGATAGGCATGCCGTGCATCATGCCATTGCTCGGCTACCCACCACCCGTCGCCGCGCCAGCACCTCGCCGTTGCATAAGCGATGCGGTAGCTGCAGTCAGCCGGTAGCCGCTGCGATTCGTTCGCGTGGGGATAGTGGGAGGCAATATGAAGGCGAAAGGGAAGCTGCATACGTGCATATAGACCCAAAAAACCGGCGCCCCGTGGGGCGTCCGGCAGTAAAGCAGTGTCGGAAAACCGGGCTGGCACGGCAGTCACGGTTAAACATTTATTAATTTTTCCTGAATGCTAAATTAGGTGTGATCGCGCTGGGCGAATCTCCGAAATCGGGGATGTGCGCTTCAGAATTTTGAAGTATTGGCTTCGTAAATCTAAAGTTGCCGAAGTGGTGATGCACGCTATAGATTCCCACTCAGGTAGCCGGGGCTGATAGCAAGGTACCGGGCCAGGTCTTTTTTGGCAATGCGGCTGGCCAGGCCCGGGAAGGCAGACCGGAACGCTGCGGCACGCTCTTTTTTCAGCCCTTGGAGCAGTTCAAGGCGCTTCTTCAGCAGCTCCATCCACTCGGCGTATAGCTGATTGAACATCGCATTTAACAGGGGGTGCGCTTGTTTAAGACCGCGCAGGTCCGCGGCCGTGATTTTCAGCAATACGGAGTCTTCCAGTGCTTCGAAGTCCTGCTGCTGGTCTGACCAGGTGATGAAGCATGGTGTTCCATTGTCTAAAAAACGTTCGATCGCCGGGGTGTTGTTGATTACGTATTCCTGTTTGAGCAACCCGTCGGTTACAAAAAAGAAGTCGCCCATCAAGTAAGGCAACGAGCGCCCTTTAGGCCGCGTTACTTTGACGACGGCTTCTGACAATGCCTGCCAGGCAGCCGGAGTAATGCCAAGCAAGACCAGTTTGCGGTGTAAAATAGATACGTGTGTTTCCATATTGTTAGATTTTGCCAGTTAACAGTTTAATTGCGGACTATAAAAATGCAAAACATTTCCTATAGGCGGGTATTCACTTTCGTGTACATTTTATGCCGGACGAGTCGGCTTGCCGAAGCATCGGAAAAACGCTGTCGAGTAGACAGCAGTATCATTTTCGGCCACTTGATGATGCGGCGCCATCGTATTGCCAAGGTACAAATTGCAAATTAACGGTTTGCGCGGCTGCAATTTTCTGCGCAAATCGGTAAAGAGAAAAGCGCCCCGTACACAGGGCGGCTTTTCACCGCTTGCGGCGGAGCAGCCACCGGCATTCCACTGCAAGAGGTGCTCGAAGCATGTTTTCCGCTACGGCGGTAGGGAGGTCAGTTGACCACGGAGGCGGTTTTCGCGCGGTAAAAAACGAGCTTCTTTTTCTTCAACTCGTATCGGATCGGTGTGCCTTCCAGCTGTTCCGCCAATATTGTTTTCAATGGGACCAGTCGGTAGGTCGCCGGTTTGGCCCGGCAATCCGCCAACATGCGGGCATCCCACAGCATTGGGCAGCGCGTGATGGTATGCAGCCGGAAAAGGACACTTTCCAGGGTTTCCTGTGCATACACGTTTAAGGACACTTCGGTGGTTAATACATCGGGCGACGCCGACACAGCTTCGGGAAAGACCTTTTCCGAAGGAAGCAAAGCGAGCGAGCTGACAACGATGGCCAGCACCGGCCATTTGGAAATGGACATATTTTTTAGCTAGTTGACTGTATAAATGCGTTGATTGAAATCAGTACCAAAGATATCACAAAGACGCTGAACTGCAACAAGAAAATGACAAGCTTTTCGTTCATTTAACAAAAAAGAGTACTTTTGTTGCTCATTATACGATTGTCCGCATGCTTGACTCGCTCATTACCTCCAAAACACGTCTGCGTCTGCTGGTGAAATTTTTCATCAATGCCGCCAACAGGGGGCATATGCGGGGGTTAGCAGAAGAGTTCAACGAATCTACCAACGCCATCCGCAAGGAGCTTAACAACCTTTCCGAAGCCGGTTATCTCGAAAAGGAAGCCCAGCAGAACCGCGTATCGTACCGCGCCAATGTGAAGCACCCGTTGTTCAGTGCGCTGCAGGATATCGTACATAAATATTTGGGGCTGGACCGCATCGTGGAGACCGTGCTCAGCCGCATGGGAGAGGTAGAGCAGGTGGTGCTTACGGGAGACTATGCCGAGGGGCGCGACAGCGGCACCATTGAGGTCACCATTGTAGGAAAAGCGCTCAACGCTGACTACCTGGAGCAATTGGCACCCAAAGTGGAAGGGGTTATTGACCGGAAAGTTAAATTCACGTTGAGCGATCGAAAAATGAAAAGTGGACTGGTGTTATATGAGCAATAAGCAAGACGAATTTGCAACTTTCAAAAAAATGAGTACTTTTGTTGCTCGATTTGCCGTGAAAAAACAGAAAAACGACTTGAATAAATCATTGAATTAGCAAGTCGGCATATTGTAACCGCAAAAACACCGTTTATAGATAAACACCGAAATAGATGAGCGACCAATCTTCATCAAAAACCGTAGAAAATGCCCGTATCGCCATTATCGGCTTGGGGTATGTAGGTTTGCCATTAGCGATCGAATTTGGCAAAAAGTACGATGTGTTGGGTTTTGATATCAACACACAGCGCGTCAGCGAATTGCAGGCGGGCAAAGACCGGACACAAGAGGCCAGCATTAAAGATCTTAAAGCTGCAATGTCGTTGAAGCAAGAAAAGAAGCAGACCATAGGGCTTTCTTTTTCTGCAAATGTCGAAGATCTCCGTTCGTACAACACCTACATTGTCACCGTACCGACTCCCATCGATCAGTTTAAGGCGCCTGACCTGACACCACTGATCAAGGCGTCCGAAATGTTAGGTCGGGTTTTGAAGGTGGGTGACATTGTTATTTACGAGTCTACGGTGTACCCGGGCTGTACCGAAGAAGACTGTGTGCCGGTATTGGAGCGTGTTTCAGGGCTTCAGTTTAACAAAGATTTCTTCGCCGGATACTCTCCGGAACGCATCAACCCGGGCGACAAAATCAATACGCTCACCAAGATCAAGAAAGTGACCAGTGGTTCGACAGCTGAGATAGCAGACCGTGTGGATGATCTTTACCGTTCCATCATCGCGGCGGGTACGCACAAGGCACCAAGCATCAAAGTTGCTGAGGCTTCGAAAGCCATCGAAAACGCTCAGCGGGATGTCAACATTTCGTTTGTTAATGAGCTTTCACTCATATTTGACCGCATCGGTATTGATACCCATGACGTCATTGAAGCAGCAGGTACCAAATGGAATTTTTTGAAATACCAGCCGGGTCTGGTAGGCGGCCATTGTATCGGGGTGGATCCTTATTATTTAGCTCATAAAGCCCAATCTCTGGGCTATCACCCGCAGGTCATCCTATCTGGTCGCCGGGTGAATGATCAGATGGGCGCTTTCGTCGCTGACAAGGTTGTCAAACTCATGATTCAGAAAGACCACAAGATCAAAGACTCACGGGCGTTGATTATGGGCATTACATTCAAGGAAAACTGCCCGGATATACGGAATACCCGTGTGGTGGATATCTATCATGAACTAGCTCAGTTTGGTCTGAGTGTGGACATCTATGATCCATGGGCCGATGCAGGGGAGGTAAAACACGAGTACGGTTTGGATATTCTCAATGAAGTCGATAAAAACGTGGTATATGATGCTATTGTGGTCGCTGTTGCCCATAATGAATTTTTGAAGTTCGACTACCAAAAGGTAAAACGCAACAACGGTGTCATCTTCGATACTAAGGCATGTTTGAGTAGGGATTTAGTGGATGGGAGGTTATAGTACCAAAATAAGACCCGATGATTACAAAGCAATATGACTGCATTATCGTTGGAGCCGGTTTGGTCGGGTTGGCAACAGCGTATCAATTTTTAAAGCGACATCCAACCTCTCGCTTATTGATTATTGAAAAAGAAGCCTCTGTAGCAGCTCATCAGTCCGGACACAACAGCGGCGTCATCCATAGCGGCATCTACTACAAGCCGGGCAGCCTCAAAGCGCAGAACTGCATTGCAGGCTATAAGCATTTGCTCAACTTTGCTAAAGAACAAGGCATTCCCTATGACCTCTGCGGAAAGCTGATCATAGCCACTTCAAAAGAAGAAGTCCCCGTATTGCACAATATTTTCAACCGCGGCGTAGAAAATGGGTTGAAACAGCTTAAGTTCCTTTCAAAAGAAGAAATCAAAGCCTATGAGCCTCACGCCGCGGGTATAGCGGCTATACACGTGCCCCAAACCGGCATCATAGACTATCCTGCTATGGCGCGACGGCTGCAAAACCTGATCACGGAAGCGGGTGGGGAAATCGCATTTTTAGAAACTGTAGTCAATATCCTTACAGAACACGGCTCTGTATACCTGGAAACCGATAAGCAAAGCTACACAGCCACCCGGGCTGTGACGTGTGCAGGCCTGCACTCCGATCGTGTTGCATTCAGCACCGGAAACGCGGACGACCTGCGCATCATTCCCTTTCGTGGCGAATACTATAAGCTTAAGCCCGAAAAGGAGCACCTGGTCAAAAACTTAGTTTATCCGGTTCCAGACCCGAAGTTCCCTTTCCTTGGCGTGCATTTCACAAGAATGATCCAGGGAGGCGTTGAAGCCGGCCCGAATGCCGTTTTAGCGTTCAAAAGGGAAGGCTACCGCTTCACTAACCTCAGTTTGACAGACACCTTCGATACTTTTGCATGGCCAGGTTTTTGGAAAATCGTTGCCAAGTATGGTAAGACCGGCATGGGAGAAATCTATCGGTCGTTGTCCAAGTCGGCCTTTACTAAAGCGCTGCAGCGTTTGCTCCCAGAGATACAGGAGTCAGATCTTGTTCCCGGAGACGCGGGTGTGCGGGCGCAGGCTTGCGACCGCAAGGGCAATCTTATCGATGATTTTGACATCAGCAAGGCAGGTAACGTAGTCCATGTACGCAACGCCCCGTCACCAGCGGCCACGTCCTGTTTATCTATCGGGAATTATATCACAAACCAGCTTATCGCTAATTAGAGATTTATGGATAAAAAAATACAGATGGTTGATCTGAAAGGCCAATATCTTCGTATAAAAGAAGAAATTGACCAAGCGCTTCTGTCAGCTGTGTCGGAAACAGCATATATTAACGGCCCTCAGGTCAAAACATTCATTGAATCGCTCAAATCATTCAACCAAGTGAACCATGCCGTGACCTGCGGTAATGGCACGGACGCTTTACAGATTGCCATGATGGCCCTCGGGTTTAAGCCCGGTGGCGAAGTCATCGTACCCGCGTTCACTTACATTGCCACAGTAGAAGTCATTGCGTTATTAGGCCTCACTCCCAAATTCATCGATGTCCAGCCAGACACCTTTGAACTCGATTATGAGCAGCTGGAGGCAACGATCACCGAAAAAACAGTAGGCATTGTACCAGTTCACCTATTCGGGCAGTGCTCTAACATGGAGGCTATCAATGCTATTGCCGGCAAGCACGATGTTGCCGTTATTGAAGATACCGCCCAAGCAATGGGTGCGGAATACATCTTTGCTGACGGTCGGAAGCAGTTTGCTGGAACGGTAGGTACGATAGGCACCACCTCATTCTTCCCTTCCAAAAACCTTGGATGTTTCGGTGACGGCGGTGCGCTTCTGACCAACGATGCGGAGTTGGCACAACGCGCTCATATGATTGCCAATCACGGTCAACGGCAAAAATACCACCATGAGTCGATTGGAGTAAACTCCCGGCTGGACACTGTACAGGCCGCGGTTTTGAACGTTAAAATAAAATATCTTAGTAGATACGCTGACGCACGACGCACAGTTGCGCAAAAGTATGACATTGCACTCGCCGACATTGAAGGATTAACAACGCCTAAGCAGGCTCCGTACTCCACTCATGTCTACAACCAATACACCTGCCAAATAGCAGACGGAAGACGGGATGCCTTAAAAGCATTTTTACAGGAACGCGGCGTCCCCACTATGGTGTACTACCCCATTCCCGTACACCTTCAACAGGCATATCGGCAATATGGGTATAATGAAGGCGATTTCCCCGTCTCAGAACAACTCTGCAAGAACGTGCTTTCATTGCCTATTCACACTGAAATGGAGCTTGAAACCCAGGATTACATCATCGAACAAATAAAGGACTTCTTTGCGTATGGAAACAACCAATAACTATTCCGCACACCCAACCGCCGTCATTGACGAAGGGGCGGAAATTGGTGCTGGCACCAAAATTTGGCATTTTTCGCACATTATGCCCAATTGCAAAATCGGCGAACGGTGTAACATTGGTCAAAACGTAGTCGTGTCTCTAGGGGTGACTCTGGGCGTGAACGTGAAAGTACAGAACAACGTGTCAATCTATGAGGGTGTGACCTGTGATGACGATGTCTTTCTCGGTCCCTCCATGGTATTTACCAACGTAACGAACCCGCGCAGCGCAATTAACCGCCGCGGCCAATATGCCAAAACGCACGTAGGCAAAGGCGCTTCTATCGGCGCAAATGCGACGATCGTTTGTGGACATGATATCGGCGCATACGCTTTCATTGGAGCCGGCGCTGTCGTAACGAAAAACGTACCCCCATATGCACTGGTCGTCGGCAACCCTGCCCGCCAGATCGGCTGGGTGAGCGAATACGGTCACCGTCTGCGATTCGATGAAAGCAATCGGGCAATATGTCCGGAATCACAACAGGAATACGAGCTAAAAGATAACCAAGTACAACGAATCAAATAAATGACACCACTGAATCGAAAAGTCAAATTTGCTGTTATCGGCTGCGGCCACATCGGAAAGCGCCACGCCGAAATGATCACCCGCAATGAAGAAAGCGAGCTTGTCGCACTTATTGACATTAAGGATAAATCGCAATTAGGAATTGACGAATATCGTGTACCATTCTTTAATTCCCTTGATGAGTTCCTGAACTCCGGAATTGACGTTGACGTTGTTAATATTGCCTCCCCCAATGGCTTCCATGCGGAACAGGCAATGAAATGCCTGGAAGCGCGCAAGCACATCGTGGTGGAAAAACCAATGGCGCTCACCAGGCAGGATGCAGAGAAGGTCATTTTTAAAGCACTGCAAGTTCACCGGCAAGTATTTGCCGTCATGCAGAACCGCTACTCGCCGCCATCGGTTTGGATCAAGGACCTGATTGAAAGCGGGCGATTAGGCAAAATCTATATGGTACAGCTTAATTGCTATTGGAACCGCGACAACCGCTACTACAAACCTGAAAGCTGGCACGGTAAGAAGGACCTGGACGGCGGTACGCTCTTTACCCAATTTTCACACTTCATTGATATCATGTATTGGCTATTTGGCGACATCACAAATATACAAGGCAAATTCAATGACTTCAACCATCAGGACTTGACGGATTTTGAAGACAGCGGATTTGTGAACTTTGATTTTGTAAACGGAGGTATGGGTTCGCTGAATTATTCCACTTCTGTCTGGAATCAGAATCTGGAAAGCTCCATGACCATTATTGCCGAAAACGGATCGGTCAAAATCGGAGGGCAATATATGGATAAGGTAGAGACCTGCAACATCAAGGATTATGAGATGCTGGTACTTCCTCCGACAAATCCCGGCAACGACTATGGGGCTTATAAAGGGTCGGCTGCCAATCATCACTACGTCATCGAAAATGTTGTCGACGTTCTAAACGGAAAGGCCGCTATAAGCACCAATGCGTTGGAAGGACTGAAGGTCGTAGACATTATTGAGCGAATATACGCGGGAAAGCATTGATCAAGAACATACTAAAGTCGGATTTTAACAGGAATTTTGCTACGCTTTTTTCGGGGTCGGTTTTGGCTCAAATAGTTCCCTTGCTAGCGAGCGTATTCCTAGTGCGGTTATTCACCCCTGAAGATTTTGGGATATTGGCTATCTTTAATGCCATGGTCTTTGTTTTCGTCTCTGCGATTAATCTTAGGTACGAGTTTGCAATCCCCTTACCCAAAGAAGATGCAGACGCCATTAGCTTGGCTTTTCTTTCCATGATCGTTGCCTTTGCGGTCTCCTTACTTCTCTTCGTCGTTTTTATTTTGTTTAAGCAGCCAATATTAATCCTGATTGGAGGGGACGGGTTGGGAAGCTGGCTGTATCTAGTCCCTTTCGCGGCGTTTCTAGGAGGACTATATAACGCTTTAAATTACTTTTCTCTCCGATTCAAGAAATATAAGACCATAGCAGGATCAAACATCATTAGGTCTGTGTCAAATGCAGGGTTACAGTTGGGTTTTGGTTTGGCAGGGATCAATTACGTTGGCCTGATTTTAGGAAGTTTCTTCTCTGCCTTATTTGGAAATTATAAAATGATAAGACATTTTATGTCGCATCGCAGCGAATTTAAAAAGGTGACAAGAAGCACCATCGTTCAAAATGCTAAGCGTTATAAAAAATTTCCTTTGATTTCTGTCTGGGGTATACTAATTAATAATTTATCTGTTAATATAAATACTTTTTTCATTTCGAATCTATATGGTATTAAGCAGCTAGGATACTACTCTTATGGTTACCGATATCTAAATGTTCCCTTATCGCTAATAAGCAACAATATGGGACAATTATTCTACCAAATTTGTGCTGATCGCTATAAGGAAGGTAAAGCGGCTTCCAAGGAGTTTTTATCGACACTGAAAAAACTGCTAATTATCTGCATGCCAGTATTCACTGTTTTGTTTTTTGTTATTGAAGACTTATTTGCGCTTATGTTTGGCGAAGCATGGCGTGTGGCAGGAACCTATTCAAAAATTTTATTACCTCTTTTTTTTATAAGGACTGTTTATGGGCCTTTGAGTCTGGTTACCGGAGCCTTCGAAAAACAGGGACTCGCGTTAATTCTGCAAATAGTGCTTTTTTCGGCAAACATCGTTTCCTTTACAATATCGTATGTTTATAAGTTTAGCATATCACACTTCTTATTTTTGTATATGTCTCTAGGTAGCGTAGTGTATAGCTGTCTTCTGTTGGTATTGTACTTAGTGTCAAAAAAATTATTGTAACCCATTGACAGGTGGATAGAGATGAAAAATACTGTGGCAATTTTGAGAAGCTAGTCAATGGTCGCCATAACCGATATGTTTGCTTATTGACTCATAGAATTTAGATACGATTTGAAATGCGTTTTGGTGAGGTGGGAAAGGCATTAAATGGTATAATAGCATATAGATGAAACAGTAAGCACAGAACATAGAATATCTTTAAAAGTCATTAGCTAATTCGCATGAAGTTTAACTCTCAAAATGGAACGAATAAGGCAATAGTTTTTAATTGCAACTTCAATGGACTCAGTATCATACAAGAGCTTGGCAGACGCGGGGTATCATGTATTGCTATGGATTGTAGCCGGTCTATTGGCACGTATTCGCGGTACGCCAAGTACGTCAAATGCGCCGATCCAGCTGGCTATGAATCAAGATTTATAGATCAACTATACGAACTATGTAAAAAAGAGAAGGAAAAACCGGTTCTATTCCCGACAAATGACATTTGGGCGCAGGCCATTGCGAGGAACAAAACAGCACTTTCCGCGGTGAGTATACCTTGCGTTTCAAACCAAGAGGTTGTAGAATTGGTCCTTGACAAACAAAAGTTTTATGAACTGGGTAATCGTAACAGCTATTTAACGCCGCGTACATACACCTTGTCTCAAGTGATGAAATGTCTTGATATTGATTTTCCCATTATTGCAAAGCCGAACGCTAGGCGCAGTTCGTCGGACCACGGCTTGGACGCTAAGTTGCTTGAGACCGAATTAGACCGTTTGAGACTAACAAAAATCTACGATAAGCGTGCTCTAGAGACTTTTCTAACAAAGGAAAAGGACTACCTACCATTTCTGATATTTCAACAGCTTATTATGGGCGTTTCTGATCAAATGTTTACTGTGGGCGTATATGCTGACGTACATAGCGATTTAATAGGTACATTTACAGGAAGAAAAGTAAGGGGGTATCCTGCAGAATATGGGGATTGCATCGTAGGAGAGGTTTACCAAGTCCCTGATAGATTAATAGAAAATACCGCCAAAATTGTAAAAGAACTAAAGTATAAGGGAATTGCAGAGTTTGAATATAAAAGACATGAAATGACAGGAGTGTACTACTTGATCGAGATAAACCCAAGATCATGGTCATGGATTGGAATTACGCCAGCCTGCGGCGTTAGTCTACCTTGGTTGGCTTACACAGATTTGCTCAAAGCTGACTATGACGGAAAACACAACTGCAAACATTTAAAAAATGGAGAGGTGAAGTATGTCAAATACTTGGAGGATTTCGACAATTGTATCAATAATTATAAAAAGCACTTCCCGCTCTGGCACATGGGCTTAAAACAATGGAAAAATAGTCTAGCTTGTCAGAAGCTTGTAAAAGCTGAGTTTAGTCCGGACGATATTACGGTTTCACTAGCTAGTATTAAGAATTTTATCGTCAATAAAACTAAAAGACTTATAAAAAGGACTTAGTATTATGCCCAAGACTATAATTAATCTTATAAGGCAACGGGTTTACCGTTTTAAAATGAAAACGAAGGGTATTGTTATACATAACAATACCATCCTAACCAACACAAAGTTCAAGGGTAGAGCCGTAATAGAGCCTTATTCTCGGATAGTAGGAGATCCCTTAATAGTCATTGGAAACAACTTTTACATTAATGCAGATTGTCATCTATCCGGTGAAATATACATCGGAGACGATGTGATGATTGGTCCGAAAACAGTGATCTGGTCACGAAATCATGGGACGATACTAAACGGCATTCCAATGTGTAGTCAAGAATCGATCCGTCGCCCTGTCAATATAGGAAACGATGTTTGGATTGGTGCTAACGCGACAATACTCATGGGAGTTTCCATAGGTAGCGGAGCCGTGGTAGGCGCCGGAGCAGTAGTAACCAAAGATGTACCCGAGAACGCAATAGTTGTTGGGAACCCAGCAAAGATCATAAAATTTAGAAGATGATCATCATTGAAACAAGTAAGACGTGCGTCCCTGAGAAGAATTACGTTTTCGAAGTCGTACTCTCTGAATTTTTAGGCCTAGATTATACGGTGCGTTTCGATGATTCAATCAGTGATAAAACCACCATTAGTATAGATGCTCCGGGCCCCCGTAAGGATATAGAACTCAACGACACCTTCTTTCGAAATGCCTCGGTAAAATGGCTTTCTGACGACACTCTCCCCAAAATGCCGTTAAAAGTTCTTCATCTGAATAGGACCTTCCTTACAGAATCGCTGCCTTTTTCAGACATCAATGTTCTATTTGGTGAAGCCTACATAGTTCGCAATGATGAAAGCAATATTTCATGTGGCATCGATCTATTTGGCAGTATATTTTTTATGCTAAGTCGTTATGAAGAAATGGTGGTCGATGATCGAGACAGCCATGACCGCTTTCCAAGCAAATCTTCCGTCGCCTACAAAGCTAGCTTTTTAACGCGGCCTATTGTAAACGAATACGTAGAAATACTATGGCAACTAATCTCTGATCCAAATTCAAGGTTAAGTAGAAAAAAGCAATCGTTTCGAATAACGTTGACCTGCGACGTTGATTGGCCGTTTAATCCGATTAACGAAAATTATAGGCTTCTTGCCAGAAAAATTACGAGCAATCTAATCAATTCGTTGGACTTTCGAACGAGTGTGAGAAACGTGAAAGAGTTTTTTAATGTCAAAAAACACGGGTGGAGAGCGGATTCTCACAACACGTTTAACTATCTCATGAGGTTAGCAGAGAAGAACAACACCGGAATGGCCTTTTATTTTATATGTGACCATACCGCTGGCCAAATTGACGGCAATTATACGCTGGACAATCCAATGATCGAGAAACTTATGTTGGACATTCACCATAGAGGTCATGAAATAGGGCTACATTCCAGCTATAACACATACTTAAATCAGAAACAAACGCAAAAAGAAGCAACAATTTTGACCGACAAACTACAGCGACTTGATATCAAGCAAAGTCATATTGGAGTCAGACAGCATTATCTAAGATACCGAACGCCTGAAACCATCACGCATTTGGATAGCGCTAACTTACAGTACGATTCGACATTATCTTATGCCGATCACGTCGGATTCAGGTGCGGTACTTGTTATGAGTATACCATGTATGATTTAAAGAATAGAGCGAAGCTAAAAATAAAAGAACGCCCACTTATAGCCATGGAAACAACTGTAATTTCATCAAACTACATGAATTTAGGCTATACAGGAGAAGCAATTAAAACTTTCAAACATTTGATGAAACAATGCTATTTTTATAAAGGAAATTTTATATTACTCTGGCACAATTCATTTTTTCACGATCAAAGATGTTTCAATATTTTGGAAGAAATCGTTAGCGAAAGGTTCTGACAGCGCCTTACACAAATAAGATAGATCCATGTACCTTGTAGTAGGCATCATAGTTTTAATAGGGGCCATTACTCTATTCAAAAATGCGGCAGGCACATTAAATCCTTTGAAATTGAACATGATCTCTTGGATTGCGTACTACAACGTTATCCTACAGTGTTTTTTTTCAGCCATCCTAGTAGTTTACTCCGTTGATAATCACTATCAAATAAGTAAATTATCGAGCGAGGCACCGAGACAAATGGGTTACTGGGCAATTCTGTATACAATGTTAATGCTGCCTTTAGGTATGCTGCTTGCCAATAAAATATTCGCCGCTAACACTAGAATGTTATTTAAGAAGTATGTTGCGCAAAGAATCACTCCATATACATCTAATACTGACTCATTTGTCCGGTTTCCACTCTACTTAGTCACCACAATGTGCGCCTTATCTGTTGTATACACCTACATCATGATGCGAGAAATCCCCATTATTGAACTGGTAAAAGGTGGTGACGCTCTGTTATTAGCGGGACTAAGGGAGGAAGTCGGAAGAGAATTCAAAGGAAACCCAATATTTCGTAATGTTTTCGGGCTCCTTTTGACGCCAATCATATCATATATTGCATATGGTTATTATCGGATGACCCGACGCCTTAGAGATCGAATTTGGTTTTGGGGCACATTCATTCTGTCGATATTGATATTGACGTACAATATGGCAAAAGCTCCTGTGGTATTATATCTGATAGGATTTCTCTTTTTTAGAGTGTACGAAAAAGGGCAAATAAAGAGGTTTACGCTGATTTATTCAGGTGCGGGACTCATTACTATGCTTTTGTTAATGTACTCATTTCTTAGCCCGTCTGAATCGAATATTTTGTTTAGTCTGAGTTTTGGTATCCCAGGACGAATACTGTTAAGTCAAAGTGCAGGAATATATTTTAGTTTTGAGACATTTCCTCAGCATCATGACTTCTTGGGCTTCAGTAGCTTTGCACAGCTTACCGATTTATTAGGAATTGAGCGGTCGGAACGATCCGCAAGAATATTAATGGAGCGGTACAACCCAGAAGCAGTCGAGGAGGGTACAGCAGGAGTTATGAATTCACTATTTATTGCAGAGGCTTGGGCAAACTTCGGAAAATTCGGCCTACTAGCATCACCGTTATATGTAGGTTTTCTAATCCAGTCCATGTATATATTCTTTCTGAGGATGAAAAAGACTCCCGTGTTCTTGGGCTTGTTTTGTTATTTTTCCTATAAAGGAGCGATAAGTGGTGGATTCAACGAATACCTATACCATCCGATAATGTTAATGCTGTCAGCCGTATTGCTGCTAATCATATTTTTATCGAAGTATCTTCAACTAATAAAAGGCTATGGACAAAAGAATCATATTCCACCTTCCGTACAAACCAGATCCAAATAGAATTTCAGCAAGCCAAATTCGTCCATTTAAGATGCTTGATGCTTTCAGGAAAATAGGATATCGAGTTGATGTTGTAATGGGGGTTGGGAAAGAAAGAAAAAAGCAAATTAAAACAATCCAAGACAATATAGAGGGGGGTATTAAATATGAGTTTGTATATTCCGAAAGTTCGACTATGCCAACGTTGCTCACTGAGCATCACCACTTCCCCACTTTTCCGTTAATGGACTTTAGTTTTTGGAGATATTGCAAGAACCACAATATCCGAATCGGCCTTTTTTATAGAGACATCCATTGGAAGTTCAAATTTTACAACGATCAGGCAAGCCCCTTGAAAAGGATAGTAGCCAAATTTTTTTATAAGTATGATATTCTTCAATACACAAAATTAGTAGACGTATTGTTTCTGCCATCCTTAAAAATGAAGAAATACATACCGGAGTTAAAGAAAGAAACGATCAGTTTGCCCCCTGGCACCCTGTCAATGAAAAATCAATTTTCGGAGCCGACTTGGTGTCATCCAATTCGGATATTATACGTGGGAGGGATTGGAGGAGACATATACGACCTAACCTTATTCATTAAACAGGTTGTTGAATACTCCCACATCGTATTTACGATCTGTTGCAGACATGACGACTATCAGAAACTAGAAAATCCGATGCGTGAAACAATTGATAGGAGTGATAACATCCGCGTTGTCCACAAAAAGGGTGATGAGCTAATCGATCTATATAAGACCTGTGACCTCTGTTGCCTGTTCGTTAAACCGACAGAGTACTGGCAATTCGCTATGCCCGCAAAGTTGTTTGAATATATTTCTTACTTAAAACCAGTTCTTTCAGTAGAGAATACAGCTGTGGGCAATTTTGTAAAAAAAAGTGCGATTGGTTGGGCTATTAAATTCAGTAAGGAACACATAAAGCAATGGATGGAAGCATCCAAACTCGGTCCCATTGATTCAAACTTAAAAGATTTTCAAAAAAATCTGGTTCATGTGGCGCAGACAAATACATGGGACAACCGAGCGACGGAGGTCGCATTATCTTTATCAGCCGTCACAAACCGGAATAATTAGGTTCTATCCCCTATTGAAAAAATGAAAGTTCTCATTATAGCAGACGGAAATTCATCACATACCATCAAATGGATTGTTGCTCTATCTAAGCAACAAGTCGACGTGAGTTTATGGAGCTTATCTCCAGCCAACCATAATGTTTATAAGGAGTTGGGCATTACCCACAAACACGCGGGAATTTCACAAAGCCGGACTAATATATTTGATAAGATAAAGTACATCACTGCTCTTTCAAGCTTAAAAAGTTGCTTAAACGAGATTAAGCCGCATTTATTACATGCCCATTATGCCAGTAGTTATGGTCTACTAGGCACTCTCGCAGGCTTCAAGCCGTTCATTGTTTCCGTTTGGGGAGCAGATGTGTACGACTTCCCGAAAAAAAACAGCGTCTTTAAAAGTATACTAATCTACAACCTAAAAGCTGCTGACAAAATACTTTCCACAAGCCACGTAATGGCAACTGAAACTCGGAAATACACAGATAAAGACATAACAGTAACTCCATTCGGTGTAGACTTAGAATTATTTGACCCCACGAAATATGTTCGAGACGGAGACAAACATGTGTTTACCATAGGAACAATCAAATCGCTTGAAGACAAATACGGGATCAACTACCTAATCCAAGCTTTTGCTATTTTTAAGCAACGACAAGTGGGCAATGATGTTAGACTATTAATCGTTGGGAAGGGCAGTAAGGAATCGGCACTAAAAAACCTTGCTAAGGAATTAGAGGTCGATACATATTGTGACTTTATCAACGCGGTGCCGCAACATCGAGTACCTTACTACTATAGCAACATCGATGTCGGAATATTCCCATCCATTTTAGACAGCGAAAGCTTCGGCGTTGCAGCTGTAGAAGCTTCTGCTATGTGTAAACCGACCATTGTGAGTAGTGTCGGCGGACTGAATGAGGTCGTAGTAGACGGTATTACCGGGATAAAGGTGAAACCTAAAAACGTAAAAGATTTGGCAAAAGCAATTGAATATCTATATCTGAATGCCGAGATCAGAGAAAAAATGGGGAGAGCTGGGCGCAATCGAGTAAGAGAGCTATACCACTGGCCCGACAATGTCCAGCAAATGATCAAAATATATGAACAAACGATAATTCAGTAATGGGAGATAGAAAAATTAAGATACTAGTTGTTATTGGTGCCCGTCCGCAGTTTATTAAGCACGCACCCTTTGATTTCGCAGCAAGAGACAAAATCAATATTGTAACCATCCACACAGGCCAACACTATGACTCAAATATGAGTCAGGTTTTTTTTGATCAACTGAAAATCAGAAAACCTGACTATATTTTAGCCACTGGCGGAGGCCAACATGGTGAGCAGACGGGAAGGATGTTACAAGAGATCGAACCGATTTTACTTAAAGAAACTCCGGACTATGTTTTGGTTTACGGAGACACAAATTCAACGTTGGCCGGCGCGTTGGTCGCATCAAAGTTAAACATTCCTGTCATTCACGTGGAAGCTGGTTTAAGAAGCTTTAATAAAGAGATGCCCGAAGAAATCAATCGTATCCTTACGGACCATGTGTCAAGCCTGCTTTTTACTTCTACGGAACGGGGAGTTCAGAATCTTGCCACGGAGGGTATCGAGGAAAACGTTTTCTTCACCGGCGATATTATGGCAGACGCGGTAAAGCTTGCGGAGAGCGTCATTACGAATGTCGAACCTAGACTTCATGAACCATACTATTACGTAACTATACATAGACCTTATAACACAGATGAACCTAATAGAATGCACCTGATTTTGGACGTTCTGAATCAAGCAGACCACCGTGTTGTCTTTCCTATTCACCCACGGACAAAAAACCTTTGTAAATCATTTGGTATTAGATTCGACAGCTATACAAACATCCAATTTATTGAACCTGCTTCATACTTTGACAACATTAAGTATTTGATGGATGCTGCCCACGTGATCACGGATTCGGGAGGCCTCCAAAAAGAAGCATACATACTAAAGACACCATGCATTACCATCCGATCGGAGACAGAATGGACTGAAACCCTAACAGACGCTTGGAACGTGCTTTGTTTTGACGATTTGTCGCGAATTCCAATCTTATTGAAAAGAGAAGTAGGTGTACATCACCCGACGTTGTACGGAAATGGTCAAGCGGCAACCCAAATCATTTCCTTAATCTTAGAACACTCGAACCTCAAAGGTTAATTTTAATTTTTATCGCCACTATTAGATAAGACTTTTCCTACAGACGCAGGTACAGCAATAGCTGTACCTTTTCCTTTTATAGATACTTTGTTATTCGTTACTTCCAAGCCGGAGCTCTTTACAGTATATAATCCTACATTGGCATCTTTCTCAAAGTCGATAACATTGGCGTCGATTGTAGACGATCGAGTCATAGAGAGCTGAATACCCCTAGGCATATTTGATGTGTTATCTTTGATAGTGTTTTTAACTATATTCACATCTTCCGCGTTATCATTTTCATTTAGGCCGAGCACTAAAATACCCGCTAAGTTTGCAGATGCTCCTTTTTTTGAATTTTCTATTTTGTTATTGCGGATTTGAACGCTGTGCCCATATCTAACCCAAATACCAGATTTTGAGTAGTTTGTAATTTTATTATTATCAATAATTGCGTTCAACTTTCGAAACTCTTTCGATTCGCTGCCGCTCGCACCTACATAAATCGCACCTAAACTCCCAGGACCACCGCCACAGTTGTCAATCGCATTATTGACTATCTTAATATTTGTGGCCGGCTGGCTTTTGTTGGACCACGCCGCAAACACTCCCCCTACCCAACTACCGGAAACGGAGTTATTTCTAAATGTAATGTTATTGCCTGCATGTACGTCTAGTCCTTTCCGTCTGTTATTTGCGAACCGAGAACCTTCAACCACTCCACCGTTCGTGTATTTCCTTGATCCTCTTGATGTATACCCATAACCTGGGTCGACATGTTTATCAGAGATTGATGCGTTTGGATGTCCGGTATTTATAGCTAACGAATTATCTAGTATAAATCCTTCGACATCCATGGAGTGGAAGCCTGCGGAATAGTTTGATTCAGCCTTGCAATTTCGAAATGTGATGTTTGTAGACTTTTTATATCCTAAATCTTTCGGAAAATAATCGCCATTATGGCCTACACCGATACCTACGTAATTAAAAGACTTGGCTGAACACCCTTCTATTACAACATCGTGGCTGCCATTATGTATTAGTAGCCCATATGCGACATTTCCGATATATCCGCCATTCCATACTCCCCAGGTTCCGCCAGTTTGTCCATCAAATTGAGGGAATCTACCGGAAAATCCGCCCCTGTTTTGCGATGATGTGTTATTCGAATTATTCTTATAGTAGCCCCAAAAACCCGACGTGTAGTACCCTTCTTTTGCCGTCCCTTTTTCTCCTCTACCTGTATTTCCGTCCAATTTTGGAAAGTTTCCTGCTCCAACCAGATTCAAATTTCGAATCTTGACATTCGTGCTCTTTTGGACCTCAAGTATTCCTTGAGCATGTTCTTGCACCTTAATTGTGGCCCCATTGCCTTCGAGTATTGTACCGTCCTTATTAATTAATAACAGACATGGTTGATCGTTGTTTGGAAAACCCGAGAGCTTCGTGTTCTTCCTAACTAGATAAGTTTTCTTTTCGAATGCGATATGTTTGTAATCACTATCAAGCATTTTTTGAATTGCTTCTGTATCATCTGTTTTTCCATCTCCTTTGGCTCCAAACAAACTTACCAACACCGGCCCGTCGAATTTACGCCGGTAGTAATTCCCGTTCCTGTATATGTATATAATATTGTCCACTTCACCAATATCCATTGACGACCCGTCCTCCCACGAATCAGTTAACACAAACCTCACACTGTCATTTGCATTTGAATCAAACAATATGACAACAGAGTCCACAACAGCAATGCTGCTACTTCCACTGTCAGGATCGTTTGCTATTTGGGCTGGATTCGGATCGAGGTTTAAGCTAGACTCCTTATTTATACCGATGCCTTCTGTCGAGGTTTGCTTATTAACTATGCTATTTAAAGCAAAAAACGAGACAATTAATAAGAGACTTCCAACTACGAGATACAAGTAAACCTTCTTCATAACATCTTCAATTACTACTAAAGATAACTGAACCTTAAATGGACTAACAACTTCCATGCTAATCTTGTAATAACCTTTAAAATTAATAAATAACCGGAGTCGTCTTGCCTGCGGAACGTTTATCATAAAATGTGTAATATTGCGACACCTTATTATATGCAAGCTGCAAACTAAATAAATAAAGCAAATGAAAATATGGGTGATTAATCAATACGCGGTGCCCACCAGTCTCCCTGGAATAACTCGTCATTTCGAACTAATAGACGAATGGGTCAATAGCCAATCGCTTGATGTAATAATTTGGCTATCTTCTTTTAATTATTCGCTGAGACGCTATTTATCTAAAGACGAGAGAACGCAAATAGATCGCAATCATCCCGAAATTACAATAAAATGGTGTTGGGCATTCCCCCATAAAAAAAACAATTGGAAAAGGGTAGTTAATATGCTATCGTTTTCAATAATATTCTCCCTCAAAGCACTTTTTAAGAAAAAACCGGATGTAATAATTGCTTCCTCGCCTCAAATCTTTGTGACATACGTAGCATTATTAATCGCTAAACTTTTCAAGGTACCATTTGTCTTAGAGGTTCGCGATTTGTGGCCTGAATCGTTGATAGCAATGAACAAACGGAAGCAGGGTAGCATGGCTAAGTTTTTATTTAACATTGAAGCGTCGTTATACAATAATGCGGAGCACATAATTGTGCTTACACAGTATCAAAAAGACTACATTTCTAAAAAAGGAATATCGTCTAACAAAATAGATTTGATTCCCAACGGCGTTGTGGTCGAGAAACAAATAGAAATAACAAAAGAAACAATTGATGAAGTTCGTAGGAAAATTGGAGTTTCAAAAGAAGCTTACGTTGCTATATACACTGGGGCACATGGAAATGCTAACGCTTTAGAGTCAGTAGTCAGGGCTGCGAAGTTTTTGGGAAAGGACGAGTATATA
Organism: Parapedobacter deserti; assembly: GCF_042646065.1. Lineage (NCBI taxonomy): Bacteria > Pseudomonadati > Bacteroidota > Sphingobacteriia > Sphingobacteriales > Sphingobacteriaceae > Parapedobacter > Parapedobacter deserti. The sequence continues at coordinate 13,536 of NZ_JBHRTA010000016.1, read as the reverse complement.
GTTTTGATTGGAGATGGGCCCGACAAACCGAACTTATTAAAGATAAAGGAGAAAGATGATTTGCAACAAGTTATTTTTCTAGAGCCAGTTCCGAAAACGGAAATCATAAAATACACCGCCGCCGCAGACTGCGGAATTATTTCTCTTGAAAATAATGACGTCTTTAAAGGCGCTAGACCAAACAAACTGTTCGACTATATGTCTTTAGGAAAGCCTGTTTTGTCAACTATAGGAGGCGAAATTGGATTCATCCTCAGCACCAACAAAGTCGGCTGGGTAGTGCCCGACAACGTTGCTCCTGATGTGGGGCTTGCTCGCTTAATACAAAGCACAAGAAGAATGCCGGCTTTGGAAAAAGAAAAGATCAGAGAAAACGGGGAAGTCTACATAAAAAACGAAGGGAATAGGCGAAAATCGGCGAGTAAGTTCCTCAGTATCATAAACGGGATAAAAAGCGATATAAAAACACAAAATTAGAATTGTGGAAATACTGTTATCAGGGGCATCTGGGTTTTTGGGAGCTATTCTCAATAAACACTTAACATCACATTTCGGATACCAAGTTACGTCTTTAGGGCACAACGGGTCAAAACTAAAAATTGACATTCGACGTCCGTTTGTATTTGATCCAGATTTGTACTTTGAAACAATCATACATGCGGCGGGTAGAGCTCATAGTATACCCAAAACACAGGCCGAAAAACAAGAGTTCTACAGCGTCAATTTTGAAGGCACGAAAAATCTATGTTTAGCTCTAGAAAAGCTAAGAAGACTACCTACAAGTTTCATTTTTCTTAGTTCGGTTGCTGTATATGGTTTAGAAGAAGGACAAAACATAACAGAGGATCATCCTCTTAACGGCGCAAGCCCATATGCAAATAGCAAAATCCTTGCAGAGAACTGGATAACAAAATGGGCCGAGGAAAGGGACGTCACGCTCGGTGTCCTTCGTCTTCCACTTGTGGCCGGCCCCAACCCTCCGGGTAATCTGGGCGCAATGATAAGTGGTATCAAATCAGGCAAGTACCTGAGTATTAGCAAGGCCAACGCGCGGAAAAGTATAGTTTGGGCGGAAGACATCGCCAAAATAATGCCTGTACTTATCGAAAAAGGTGGAATTTATAATATTACCGACGGCCACCATCCCTCATTCGGAGAATTAGAGCAAACTATTGCGCAAGCACTCAATAAACGAAAGCCGTTAAGCACCCCTTATTGGTTCGCCAAAATATTAGCTCTGGCCGGAGACATTATTGGTAGTCCATCTCCCATTAACTCAAACAAGCTTTTGAAAATGACCTCATCACTTACGTTCGATGATACCAAAGCTCAAACCATATTGAATTGGAAACCGACACCTGTTCTCAGCAAACTTGCAGAGACACTTGAATAGCTGTTTTCAGCCATATCGAATATTTTTTGTTTTCTTTGTGATTCTAATGCTTGAATAAGTTCATGTTATGCGGATAATATATTTGATTGCCTTACTCACGTCACTCACCGTGCATCGATCTGCAGTATTGGGCCAAACAGTTCCAGTAGACTCCTCACCTTATGAAGATTTTTATAGAAGGCGACAATTACTTGGTGCCGTGGATTCATCGATATCATTTATGGTGCGCCCGCTGACGTTTGCCTCATTAAGCAATGAATACGACACTTCGTTTCACGATAACTCCGGCTACCACACTACAGTTTGGAAAACCTCCGACGGGTTCGGCGAGGTAAGCCTCTTGCCGATCATATGGCAAAATCAAGTGAACACCTCCTACCCATATGGTTGGAATGATGGCCCTATGATCCCAGCGAAGGGAATACAAACCTATTTAAGCGCGGGAATATATGCAAAGTACCGATGGCTCAGCGTGCAATTTAAACCTGAAATTGTCTGGTCAGGGAATAGTACTTATGAGGGATATGGGGGACCAAATGGGCCGGATGAACAATGGTATAGGCAATTTGGGAACAATATTGATTTACCGGAGCGATTTGGAATCAGCAATTATTCGAACGCATTCCTAGGGCAGAGTAGCATTAGACTTACTCTGGACCCCATATCCATCGGGTTATCTACAGAAAACCTCTGGTGGGGTCCAGGGAAACGTAATTCAATATTGATGAGCAACACCGCTCCTGGATTTCCACATATTACGTTAAATACTTCAAAGCCTATAAGATCCTACATCGGTTCATTTGAAGGACAAATCGTAATTGGCCGGTTGACAAAATCTGGATTTCCACCTTCTTTGCTTGGAGACACATCACGGCATATGCGATATTATCGTCCGACGGCAGCGGGTCGTCGGTACTTTTCTGGAATTACAGTTAACTATCAACCACGCTGGATTCCCGGCTTTTTCCTCGGCTTTAACAGAACTTACAACTCAAATGATGGAATGGAGGGCTCTTTCGTTGACAAATATCTGCCCTTCCTTGAGCCGTTCACGGCAAGCCGTAAAATGGGGCCCGACTCCTTGGATGAAAATATATCACGGGACCAAATGATCTCGTTTTTCTTTCGTTACGTGATACCGAAAGTACAAATTGAATTCTACGGCGAATTCGCTAGAAACGACCATGCTTATGATGGACGGGATCTCCGATTGCAGCTAAATCATACCCGTGCCTATACACTCGGTTTACGCAAGCTGATTCCGCTAGAAAATTTTTGGGACGGTAACCTCCAGGTCGCCGCGGAAATGACACAAATGGCGGTAACAAATACAAAACGGATTCGTTCATCTGGCTCTTGGTACGTTCACGGAACAGTGCGTGACGGCCACACTAACTATGGTCAGGTTTTAGGAGCGGGTATGGGGCCGGGCAGCAATGTGCAGGCTGTTGACCTTAGTTGGATACGTGGACTAAAACAAGTTGGCGTGCAGTTTGAGCGCCTGGTACGCAATGAGGATTTTGCGACTTGGATAATTCAGGACTACAATCGCAATTGGGTGGACGCCAGTATCGCGGCGTTTGGCACATGGGACTACAAGCGGCTTGTTTTCAACGCACATTTGCAGTTCATCCACGCATTCAATTATCAATATGGAGTCGTCACTGATTCTAATGGTGAGTCGACCATTGACCCACAGGACATAAACAACTTACATCTCCAATTTGGCCTGATGTATCGATTTTAATAATGTTGAAGTGAGGTGGTTCAAATTAGGCTTTAAACGATAACCCATCCAACACGTACCGCCTGATCCCGATATACGCCAGCGTAAGCAAAATTAAAACACATAACGATACCTTGATTTGCGTATCAGACGCGTAGTTGGCGGCAGAGACCACCAGCATCCCCACCCCTACCTGCAACATGCCATAACACGTGGCGATCACCAGCCGGTTTCCGCCGGCCTCATTGGCCAGGTATTGGTACAGGTGCGTCCGGTGCGCCTGAAAAATATTTTCCCGCCTGGCCAGTCGGTAAATAATCGTCAGCACACTGTCTACCCCATACACCGCAAAAAACATAATATAAATAAGGTTTCCGGTGGTGAGGATCAGGCTCAGGGTCGCGAAGATCAGGACGAAGCTCATGCCTACGCTGCCAACGTCTCCTGCGAAGCACTTGGCCCGCCGCCGGAAGTTGAAGAAGGCGAAAACGGCATTGGCTATCGCGGTGCAATATAACAGCCGATCGTCGATAAAGCCAAGGTCCCGGTTGGCTAACCACAGCAGCCACAGCACGGCGAAGCTGTTCATGGCGGTGATGCCGTTGATGCCATCCATGAAATTGTAGGCGTTGATGGTGCCAATGACCAAAACCAAGGCAATGGGAATGACATACCATGAGTAATAAAACAGCTGCACTTCCGCAAAAAGCAGTAGTACGGCGACTAAATGGATAATAATCCTCAGCCTGTTGGACAGTGTGAGCATGTCATCAAGAAAGCTGATCAGCACGATAAGCGTGAGCCCACCAAAAAACAAAGGATAAACGCCACCGCTCCAGATGAACCAGGCAAGGACACCGAAATAGAAAATCACTCCTCCCCCACGGATCGTCACCTGCGTATGGCTGCTGCGCTGATTGGGCTTATCGATGATGTTGTAACGGTCAGCAATGCGGAAATACAGCAAAATGGCGGCAAAAAGCAATGCGGCTATCAACGCATAAATCATGGGGCAAATATAGCTTTTTTTGGTGGACCAATATGACAAGAAAAGCCCCGAAACGGGGAGAATCGGGGCTTTCTAACTAACCAATTATAAACCTAAATTATGAAAAGACAAACGTTAATGCTGCAAAAGTACGAAGCTTGCGCGATTTCTTAAAGCGGTAAATGTTAAGAATTGTTAAAATTAAAAAAATTTCGCACAATCGATTGATTAGTTGTAAAAACACTATTTTTGCCCGTACACCATAAATAAATACTACGCTATGTGTGGAATTGTCGGCTATACAGGCCAAAAACAAGCCTATCCCATCCTGATTGAAGGGTTGAAAAAATTGGAATACCGGGGCTATGACAGTGCAGGGGTTGCACTGCATACCGGCAACGGTATCAATGTATATAAAAAGCAGGGCAAGGTGGCGGCGTTGGAAGAGTTTGCCAACGGGCATCCGCTCGCAGCCACTACGGGCATCGGCCACACGCGCTGGGCGACACACGGCGAGCCGTCCGACCGCAATGCACACCCGCATTCCTCCGCGTCAGGAAACATCGCCCTGATACACAACGGCATTATCGAGAACTATGCTCAGCTCAAAAATGAGCTGCTGGCCAACGGATATGCCTTCAACAGCGACACCGACTCGGAGGTGCTGCTCAACTTTATCGAGGACATCAAACTCAACAACAGTTGTTCGCTCGAGGAAGCGGTGCGCATCGCCCTGAAACGGGTCACAGGCGCTTACGTCATCCTCCTCATCGATAAGGCCTATCCCGATACGATCATCGCGGCACGCAAGGGCAGCCCGCTGGTCATCGGCGTGGGGCGCAATGAGCATTTCCTTGGCTCGGATGCTTCGCCCATGCTGGCCTATACCAAGGAGGTGGTTTATATCAACGACTACGAGCTGGCCATTGTGCGGCCGGACGAGCTGGTGCTTAAAAACCTGGGCAACGAAAGCATCACCCCTTTTGTACAGAAGCTTGACCTGGAACTGGCAGCGATCGAAAAGGGGAACTTTGAGCATTTCATGCTCAAAGAAATACATGAGCAGCCGCAGACCATCCGCGACTCGCTGCGGGGCAGACTCAATATAGAGCAAAACTCGATCACGCTGAGCGGCCTGGACAGTATCGCCGACAAACTGCGCGATGCCAGCCGCATCGTCATCGTGGCCTGCGGTACCAGCTGGCACGCCGGCCTCATCGGCGAATACCTGATCGAAGAGCTATGCCGCCTCAATGTGGAGGTGGAATATGCTTCGGAATACCGGTACCGCAACCCGATCGTGTCGCCCAACGATGTCATCCTGGCGATCTCGCAGAGCGGCGAAACGGCCGATACGCTCGTGGCACTGGAGAACGCTAAGCAGCAGGGGGCTACCATCTTCGGCATCGTCAACGTGGTGGGATCGTCCATTGCCCGCATTGCCCATGCGGGTGCGTATACGCACGCCGGGCCGGAAATCGGTGTGGCCAGCACCAAGGCGTTTACCGCGCAGCTGGCCGTACTTCAGCTGATCGCCCTGAAGCTTGCTGAAATACGGGGCTCCATCTCCGCCGGATTGTTCCGTACCCTGCTCCGCGAGCTGGACGACGTACCGGCTAAGGTGGAATGGATATTGGAAAATCAGATTGAACACATCAAAACCATTGCTCGCCGCTATGAAGATGCACGGGACTTCCTATACCTCGGCCGCGGATATAACTTCCCAATCGCCCTGGAAGGGGCGTTGAAGCTGAAGGAAATTTCGTACATCCACGCTGAGGGATATCCGGCAGCGGAGATGAAGCACGGCCCGATAGCGTTGGTAGACGAACAGCTGCCGGTGGTGTTCGTGGCGACAAAGGACCCGTATCATGAAAAAATTGTGAGTAACATTCAGGAAATCAATGCCCGCAAGGGCAAGGTGGTGGCGGTGGTAACCGAAGGGGATGAAACCGTAACGGATCTTGCCGAAGCTGTAATGGTGGTGCCGCAGGCGCATGAAATCGTCGCACCGCTGCTTTCCGTCATCCCGCTGCAGCTGCTGGCGTATTACATCGGCGTGGAACGGGGACTGGATGTGGACAAGCCACGGAACCTGGCCAAATCGGTTACCGTTGAATAATACTGCGACGATGACGCCACGTAGAATGCCATTGAATGGTTTGGGATATGGGTTCATCCCCCGGGAATTCGCCGCCGAGGGCCCGGATGAGTATGCGCAACGCAACAGGCAGCAGCTGACGGCGTATGCCTACAGGCCGCTTCATGAGGCGGAAATCGAACGGCTCATCCGCAACGGAAACTACTCGCCCAATTGGGCAGACGTATGGGTGACCGACGCTTTCCTGCCCGAACAGATCCAGCAATCCAAATTTTACGGCTTCGTGCGTATCGGCGACATGGCTGCGGAGTACCTGGACTACCGCGATTTGAACCTGCCCACCGGGATCTATAACAGCGTCGTGGTGAGTTGCGACATCGGCGGACACACGGCCATTCACAACGTGCGCTACTTGGCGCATTTCATCATCGGTGATGAGGTGATGCTCTTCAACATCAATGAGATGGAGACGAGCAGCAACGCGAAATTTGGCAATGGCATCCTGAAGGACGGCGACCCCGAAAGTGGCCTCATCCAGCTGGAGCTCTGCAATGAGAACGGCGGCCGCGCCGTGCTGCCCTTTGATGGCATGCAGGCCTCGGACGTGTACCTGTGGACCCGCAACCGCCACGACAGTGTGCTTCAGGAGCGTTTCAGGGCCATTACGTTTGATAGGTTCGATTCCCGCCGGGGCTACTACAGCGTGGTGGGCCATCGTACGGTCATCAAAAACTCGCACATCATCAAGGATGTCAAAATCGGTACAGATGCGTATATCAAGGGGGTGAATAAGCTGAAGAACGTGACGGTCAACTCCATTGCCGGGGCGTTTACCCAGATCGGTGAGGGGTGTGAGCTGGTCAACGGCATCATCGGCCATGGGTGCCGCATCTTCTACGGCGTGAAGGCGGTACGGTTTATCCTGTCGTCTTTTTCGCAGCTTAAATACGGCGCGCGCCTCATCAACTCGTTTCTTGGCGATAACAGTACCATCTCGTGCTGCGAAGTGCTTAACTCGCTCATTTTTCCTGCCCATGAACAGCACCACAATAATTCGTTCCTCTGCGCATCACTGGTGATGGGGCAGAGCAACATGGCCGCGGGGGCTACCGTGGGCTCCAACCACAACTCGCGGGGCGCTGATGGTGAAATCGTGGCTGGCCGTGGCTTTTGGCCCGGCCTGTGCGTGAGCCTCAAACATAGCTCCCGCTTCGCCTCGTACACACTCATCGTTAAGGGCGACTTCATGCACGAGCTCGATATCCGACTGCCTTTTGCAATGGTGAGCCACGACGTGCCCAACGACCGCCTCGTCATCCTCCCGGCTTATTGGTTTCTGTACAACATGTATGCGCTGATGCGCAACAATACTAAATTCATCAGCCGCGACCGGCGTACGCTTAAAAACCAGTACTTTGAATATGATGTGCTGGCACCGGATACGGTCAATGAAGCGTTTGCGGCGCTGCGGGAAATGGAAGCCGCTACCGGCAGGGCGTGCTATCCTGAAGGCGGTGATATCGAAGACTGGACACGCAGGGGCCGGGAAATATTGGCGGACAATACCATCGACCTGCGGGGCCGTGAGATTCTGCTCGACAATGTGGAAAACTCAAAGCGTAAAGTGGTGCTCATCAAAGTGCGGGAGGGCTATCAGGCATACCGCCGCATGATCGAATACTATGCGGCAACTCAGCTGAAGTGGTATTTCGACAGGCACTCCTTTGCACAGCTGCAGGCTGAACACCTTTCTGAAGGGGGTGGCCTCAAACGGGAGGAATTCGAAAATATCGGCGGCCAGCTTATCCGCAAGGAGGACGTAGGCGCGCTGATGGACGACATCCGCTCGGGGGCGATCAACGACTGGAACGCCGTGCACCAACGCTACCATCAACTTAGCGACCAATACCCGGCCCGTAAGTTTGAGCACGCACTGGCCTCCCTGCTGGAAATTAAGGGAATGAACACGTCGCAGCTGACGCAAGCGTTTATCCGGCAGCTCATTGAGGAAAGTGTGGCCACCAAGCAGTGGATCTGCACCGAGATATACAAGACGCGCGCCAAGGACTATAGCAACCCGTACCGCCGCATGGTCTACGAAAACGAACAGGAGATGGATGCTGTGGTGGGGCGGCTGGAAGACAATGCATTCATCAGGCAGCAGCAGGCTGAGTATGAGCAGTACAATGCGTCCGTCAGAGCGATGGTATAATTAACGTCTCAGATGCCCATTGAAAATGTCGTGTATGGCACCACCGGTGTCGACAAATATGTGTTAGCTTTGCTTAAAAAAAAGATGAAACGGTTATTATTCTTACTGTTTGCAGTATCGGCGGCGACCGGTACTGTAACGGCGCAAAACCAGGCGGTGGGTGCTGGGCAGCGCGACAAAGCATTTTTGCTTGATTACTACCAACAGACGCTGACTGACCTTCAGCGGGCGGTCGACGGACTAAACGGAGCGCAACTGAGGTTTCAGCCGGCGCCGGATAAGTGGTCCATCAGCCAATGCCTGGAACACATCATCGCGACTGAACAGGCACTGTTGGGCTATGCGAAAAAGACCATCAGCCAGGCACCGAACCCCGAACGGCGGAGCGAAATCAACGTTTCGGACGATGACGTGATCAAGGGAATGACCGACCGTAGCTTCAAGGCGCAGGCGCCGGGAGAACTGGCGCCCAAGGAAGCCGGAAAGTATACCAATGCGGACGCAGCCATCAAGGACCTGCGCAAGCAACGCAAGGAACTGATTGGATACATTGACGGCCTTTCCTCGGACGACCTGCGCAACCGGATTGCTGATTCGCCGTTTGGTCCGGTAGATGGCTTTCATTCCTTGTTGTATATCCCGGCGCATACCGCACGGCATACATTACAGATTGAGGAGATCAAAGCAGACCGGAAGTTCCCGGCAAAATAAGGCGGCCTTCCATACCTTTATGATCGATGCAAGCCTACGCTTGCATTTTTTTTGCAACCAATCTTTACGAAGGAAATAGTACCTTTGACCCGATTGGTTGCTTCGTCCTCCCGCATTGCTCCGGGAGTAATATCGAATCGTCTTGCATGAACAAACGCCGTAAACATATCATCACCCGGTTGAACCAGTGGCGCATGCAGCGGATTTCCAACCGGAATTTCCTGGTCATCTTAGCGGTGATTGTAGGCATCATCGGCGGCATCGCGGCAGCTATACTCAAAGGGCTGACCCATTCGATCGCGGCGTTCTTGCAGGAGGATGTGCAGTGGGAATATAAGTACTACCTGTATCTTTTTTTTCCGCTTATCGGCATCCTGTTGAGCGTATTGTATGTGCGCCGGTTTATCGTGAAGGGTACGTTTGATCACGGCATGACGCCGATCATCTATGCCATATCGCGCAAATCCAGCCGCATAGAACCCCACAACGTGTATTCTCAGATCATTACCAGCGCGTTGACGGTGGGCTTCGGCGGGTCGGCCGGGCTGGAAGCTCCCATTGCTTACAGCGGCTCTGCGATCGGGGCCAACGCGGGGCGGTTTTTTGGGCTCAACTACCGGGAAGTGACCATGCTGCTGGCGTGTGGGGCTGCGGCAGGCATCGCGGGAGCGTTCAATAGCCCCGTAGCGGGAATGATCTTCGCCATTGAAATTCTGCTGCCGGAGTTTTCCATCCCTGCGTTTATCCCGCTGCTGATGGCTGCGGCTACGGCCTCGGTGGTGTCAAGGTTGCTGTACAGTGAACCGCTGTTTCACCTCGTTACGGAAGACTGGGAGTTTCAGGCATTGTTATTCTACGTCGTGCTGGCAATTGCCATCGGCGGCTTTTCCATTTATTTTGCTAAGGTAAGTACATGGGTCAAACGGATGTTTGCCAGCATCGGAAATCCGTACCGGAGAGTGGCCATAGGTGGCCTGAGCCTCGGACTGATGATCTTTCTTTTTCCTGCGCTTTACGGTGAAGGCTACCTGACCATTCAGCGGATCCTTGACGGCCGCAACGATGCGTTGCTGGCCAACAGCATCTTCGCTGGCTACGGACACATCGGTATACTCGTGGTCGTGTATGCGGTGATCACGGTGTTTGCCAAGTCGCTAGCATCGCTCGTGACCCTCAACAGTGGGGGGAATGGGGGCGTCTTCGGCCCCAGCTTGGTGATGGGTGGACTGCTGGGCTTTGCGTTTGCTTATGGCATCAACCAGACGGGGCTGATCGAGTTGAGTGTGCCCAACTTTGTGGTAGCGGGCATGGCCGGCGCGCTCTCCGGTATTATGCATGCGCCGTTGACGGCTATTTTCCTCATCGCGGAAATCACGGGTGGCTATGCGCTGATGGTGCCGCTGATGCTAGTGACGGCCATCTCATACCTGATCAACCGGGCGGCCCTCAAGTACTCCATCTATACCAAGGTGCTGGCCGAACAGGGCGACCTGCTCACCCATGAAGACAAAGACCGCACGGTGCTGAGCATGATGAAGCTGCGGTATGTGCTCGAACGGAATTTTACGATACTGCGCCCCGATGAACGGGCTACTGACCGGCGGCATGACATCATCCACACCAAACGGAATATCTTTCCCGTGGTAGATATGGACGGCAAGCTGCTGGGAATCATCTACAGCGAACGCTTATTCGAGATCCTGCTCGGCGAATATCCGGAACGGGAGGAGAAAACCATGCGCGAGCTGGCGGAAAAGCCGGTGGATATCGTGCAGATGGATGCCAACATGGAGGCCGTGATGCAGAAGATGAACAGGGAGGACATCTGGATACTCCCTGTAGTGGACGGCGACGGAAACTACATGGGCTTCGTATCCAAATCAGCGGTGTTCAACAAATACCGGGCGCTGCTGATGCGCCAGGGCACGTACCTGGAATAATGCGGGCCGAGAGCCATTGGCGTGTTTACCAAGCAGGCTTGTCCCCATTAAAAATAGCACATTTCGGATTTTATATTTGCAACCGACTGCAGACATTTGTAGGTATAAAATTGACTGCGATGCAAACACAAGCAAACATTAATTATCATCGGATTGCTGAGGCAATCGATTATATAAAAGAAAATTTCAGACTGCAACCGAGTGTAGATGCCGTTGCGGAAAAGATAAACCTTAGTCCGTCGCATTTTAAACGGTTATTTACAGAATGGGCAGGTGTAAGCCCAAAAAAATTTCTGCAATATACCAGTGTCGAATACGCCAAGCGAATGCTGAAAGAAGAACAGGCTACCTTATTTGACACCGCGTTTGAAACTGGGCTATCAAGCACAAGCCGTTTGCACGATTTGTTTGTGAATATTGAAGGAATGACGCCTGCCGAATATAAAAACGGGGGCAATAACCTGCATATTAACTACAGTTTTGCAGAAAGCCCATTTGGTTCGTTGATTGTGGCTTCTACGTTGAAAGGTATTTGCTACATGGCATTTGAAGAGGATGAAACGGCACTGGGCTGCCTTGTATCATCGTTTCCAAAGGCGAAATTCCAACGGAAATTGGACCTGTTGCAACAAAACGCGCTATTCATTTTCCAGAACGACTGGAGCAAACTCCACGAAATCAAACTGCACCTGAAAGGAACCGATTTTCAGCTGAAGGTCTGGGAAAGCCTGCTGAAAATACCAATGGGAAAATTAGCAACCTATGGCAGCATAGCAAAAAAAATCGGCAGTCCGAACGCAATGAGGGCAGTCGGCACGGCAATCGGAAGTAACCCTGTTGCTTTTTTAATTCCTTGCCACCGGGTTATCCAATCATCAGGAGCGTTCGGCGGTTATATGTGGGGGGCAACAAGAAAGGCAGCCATCATTGGTTGGGAGGGGGCAAAAATGCATTCCGGCAATTAAACGTAAAACTATGCAAGATGTAATCCAAAAGATAGCATGTGCGGATTGGCAAAGCATTACCGAAAGAATGCACCAACATGGTTATGCCAGTATACCTAATTTGCTATCAGACAAACATTGTGAAACGTTGATAGCCAACTACGGCAATTCAAGCCTATATCGGAAAACGGTAGTGATGGCACGGTATCGGTTTGGCCTGGGAGAATACAAATATTTCGACTATCCGCTTCCGGACCTGATTCAGGCAATAAGAACAGGCATCTATCCATACCTTGCGCCGATTGCAAACGCTTGGTTCAGCGCCTTGGGTTTGGACACGCAGTTTCCATTGGAACACGCAGAATTATTGCAGCAGTGCCACAATAACGGACAGCAAAAAGCAACTGTTTTAATTTTGAAATATGGACAAGGTGGTTTCAATATGTTGCACCAAGATTTATACGGAGATGTTTTTTTCCCAATCCAGATCGTTTTAATGCTGAATGAGCCTGACAAAGACTTTGAAGGCGGTGAAATGGTGCTGACACAGCAAATTCCGAGGGCACAATCCAAAGCAATTGTTTTAAAGCCGAAGAAGGGCGATGTGCTGATGTTTACAACCAACTTTAAACCCGAAAGGGGAACGAAAGGCTATTACCGCGTAAATATGAAACACGGAGTGAGTGAAGTCAAATCGGGCGAGCGCCATACGTTGGGTATTATCTTCCACGATGCGATTAGTTAAGGGTATGATACGATGAGCGGTAACAGACACAGTAATTGGCTTCCTTATGATGGGACTGTAAATTATTACGGCAAGCTATTCTCCAACGAACAGGCAGATTTTTACCTGAAGAGGCTGCTGGAAACGATCGACTGGCGGAATGATGAAGCCATTATCTTCGGTAGAAAGATAATTACCAAAAGGAAAGTCGCGTGGTATGGCGAAAAGCCTTACGAATATACCTATTCCAATACGACAAAGTATGCTTTGCCCTGGACCGATGAGTTGCTTGAGCTAAAGACGGTGATCGAAAATGAAACGGGCGAAACCTTTAATTCCTGTTTGCTTAATCTCTATCATAGCGGAGATGAGGGAATGGCTTGGCATAGCGACGGAGAAACCGATTTGAAAAAGGATGGCGCAATAGGTTCGTTGAGTTTCGGAGCGCAACGGAAGTTTGCCTTTAAGCACAAGCAGCGCAAAGAACGGATTGACCTGCTATTAGAGCACGGAAGCCTGTTGGTAATGAAAGGCACTACACAAACGCATTGGCTCCACAGATTGCCCCCGACCAAAAAAATAAGCGCACCGCGAGTGAACCTGACATTCAGGACGATTGTGGAAAGGTGAGTGTTGGTTAGCCGCTAATAAAACAGGAAAAGCGATTAAGATCGCTTTTCCTGTTTTATTAACCCCGACGGGAATCGAACCCATATCTAAAGTTTAGGAAACTTCCCTGCCTGCCGGCAGGCAGGTATTCTATCCGTTGAACTACAGGGCCATTAAAGCGACTTATT
>NZ_JBHRTA010000015.1:0-14362 GCF_042646065.1 Parapedobacter deserti | reverse complement strand
GTAATATCCTGTGAAGATGTAATGCCCGCAGGAAGGCTGACCGTGAACTCACCGTCCACATCAGGCTCGGAAGCATCCGGCACGCTGGCCGTCACCGACAGCACCGTCTTAACCGGATCATTACGGTCATCGTCCGCAATCACCACCGTCGCTTCATCATCGGCACTGGCCGCGAAGCTAAAGCTGGCCGAGCTGCCGCCGCTAATGTTCATGACCACGGTTTCGTCCAACTCGATAATCTGATCGTCAATAACGATTACCGGCACTGCCACGCTGTTCGCTCCGGCAGGGATAACCACCGCACCGGTGATGGCCGTGTAATCACTGCCCGCTGTAGCGGTACTGCCAGCCAGGATGCTATAGCTTACCGTAATGTCCTCGCTTGAAGTCACACCAGTGGGCAGACTCACCGTGAACTCACCGTCCGTGCCCGGTTCTGCCGCATTTGCAGCGGTTGCCACCGACAGCAGCATCTTGGCCAGGTCTGTCCGGTCGTCATCGGCAAGCACCACCGTATCTGTATCATTGGCACCTGCTGTAAATGTAAAGCTGGCCGAGCTACCGCCCGTGATGGTCATTACCACGGTTTCGTCCGTTTCGATGATATTATCATCCAGCACCACCACCGGTACCGTCACACCGTTCTGGCCTGCCGGAATCACCACCGCCCCCGTAATCGCCGTATAGTCGACGTCCGCAGTGGCTGTACCTCCGATCGTATAATTGACTGTAATGTCCTCGCTGGAGGTAGCTCCAGCAGGTAAGCTCACGGTAAACTCTCCCGCCGTTCCTGGTTCGGCCGCATTCGGAATACTGGCCGTTATATTCAGTTCCAGGTACGCACCATCGTCGGCGATATTGACGATATCCTGATTGGCCGTACCGGCCGTAAAGACAAAGTTGGCCGAGTTTCCACCGCTGGTGGTCATCACCACCGTTTCGGTAACCTCTACAATCATATCGCTGAGCACGGCCACCGGAACGGTGACACTGCCCTGGTTGGCTGGAATAACAATCGAGCCCGTTATAGACGAATAATCTAGGTCAGGAGTGGCCGTTCCGCCAATGGTATAGTCTACCGTAATAGCTTCGCTCGAAGTGACACCTGCGGGCAAGCTGATGACAAACTCGCCGTTAATATCAGGCTCGGAAGCGTTTGGTACGCTGGCGATAAGTTCCAGCACCGTCTTGGTCGGGTCCGTACGGTCATTATCCAGGATGGGCAACGCTGCGCTACCTGCACCAATGGCCCACGCATCCCCTCCGGCCGCGGTGGCAGCCGTAAGCTCGGCAATTACAACCTCATCCAGTTCGATAACCTCATCGTCGTTTACCTGAATAACCAACTGCACGGTATTCTCGCCAGCCGGTATGATGATCTGACCGTCGAGCTGCAAATAATCTAATCCGTTCGTTGCATCCCCGGACAGTGTATAGCTGACCGAAATATCTTCATCAGCGGTCACCCCCGGAGGCAGGCTGATGTCGAATATGCCATGCTGCGGGCCTGCCTCTTCCCCGTCCTGGACAGCCGCGATGTTTACCACCTTGTTGGCGGTCGCCACTCCACCGAAGGTAGAAAAAGCCGGGATGGTAAATTCCACATAATCTATCGCATCGACCTGGCCGCTTCCCGAAGGTTCCAGGGCCGTGATGTTCTGCAAGCCGCCAGCTCCGAGATCGGCCAGCGTGGCGGTAATATCTCCATCGTGCTTGAACCACGTCCAGGTTTGATCCGCAGTCACGCCGCGCGTCGTACTTAGGTACTCTTCGGCCGCAGTCTGCTCTGCAGGATCCCACAGCAGGCGCAAAATTACGCCGCCATTTACCGTAAGGCTATCGCCTCCGTAGCTGATCTGTATCAAACGCCGCATCAGCTGCGTTCCGTAAACGGTTCCGCTGTTGGCGCCAAGGGTTGCCATATCGTTGTTCACGTCCACTACCGCAGACAGTTTGGTCACATCCATTGTGTTCCCGTTCAGATCGATCGAGGCGATATATTTATTTGGATCGGAAGGATCAATGAAATAAAGCATTCCATCCAGGATACACGTAGAAATTACGGTGCTTACCGTTGCGTCAGGCACCAGGCTCGCAGTGCGTTCGGGGTAACTGGTGACTAAGGTAAACACCACACCATCTGTCAACGCGTTTACGTTCTCAAAACTTACGATCCCTCCGTCATAACTGGTGGCCGGTATTTCGGTAACCGTTCCGGTGCTGAAATCGCCATCACCGTCATGGTCAATCATCATCGTGAAATCTTCAACCACCGTTCCCGCGACGGTCATGCCATTCAAATCAAATTGCAGGCTGAGGGGCTGCGTGCTGATATCGTAATTGGTGATCTGCGTTTTCCATTCCTGCGTCAGCCGCTCGCCAATACAGCTGCCAACCGGCAGGTCTGTATTACTCACCGTAAGGGCGTCGCTGTTGCTGCCGAATAGGATATAACTTTTGTCGGCACCGAATGTATTGGTGTTCTCTGCATTGGTGGCAGCAATGGAACGAATGCCGGCGGTAAGGATAGATCCGGCATGTATGCTGCGGGATTGTTTCTGCACAAGCCCTTCGGCATCATCCCGGCCGATGCCGAAGATGTTGTATTTATACGTGCTGTTGGCCGTCGCATTCCAGATAACGGACCCGTCTGTGGCCAAGTAGTCCTGTGGTGTAGTCTGGTCGAGCGTAATCCCGTATTTGATGCCCAGATAAGATTCAACCTGCTGCGCCTGAGTGGTAGTAAGTGCCGATTTGTACACGATCACTTCCGGGATCTTACCGTTGAAAATTCGGGTATCCAAGGCAGTGCCTCCGGAGGTACGGCCGCCAACTTCAAAGAATGAGCCGTCTGCGCCCGGTGCACAGTCTGTGCCAAGAGGTCCTTGACGGCCGTTCAACCAGGTACTGCCGCCCGATGCGTTGCCGCTATTTACATAAACTCCCCTGGCAATGATGGGTCCAGTATAAGCGGGTGTGGATAGCGCGACAACGCATCCGGCACCATCAAGGCCGTAGTTGCCCGAGGTCGTCATGAGGAGCCCCCTACCCGTGGCAGTTCCCGATGTCCAGTTTCCGTTGGTGCTGAAGATACCGTTTATGGTATTCACTACAGGGCCTTCAAGAGCATTCACGGAGAATATCGATAGGTCAGCCGTTGAATTCCAAACGCTAGCCGCATTTCCCTTAAGGGATTTGCCCGAAGCACCGGAAAAATCAACCGTGGGATTGAAGTTGATACCATTGGCCACACGAACGATGTCTGCCGAAGCGACGATCGCATTGGTATCGGCAGGATGCGCAGCACGCAGTTCAGTGACCATGGCGCCGCTTTGGTTCAGCCATTGTTCCACTTGGTCGCTTCCGTTCACCTGCAGGTCCGCATCCGCTTTGACCCACAGCATTTCTCCCGGCACACCGCCCGGCGAGGTTACGTGGCTGGCAAACGTAAAATACTGCCCTGTAGTAAGATCTGTGGTGGTTGAATAACTGGTAACACCGTTTACATCGACTTCAGATAACTGGATGAATTGGTCCGCCCCATCAAATGTGGCATCGCTGCTCACGACCAGGTAAGGCGCACCGGCACTCAACGGGATCTGATCTTTTGAAATCGAAATGGATACCGTACCAACGGTGCCGGTTTCCTGCACCTTCCATGATCGTGCCATACGAGTGTTTACGGAAGGGTTGCCCGTGATGGTGGTTGTGAATGAAGTGCTGGCACCGTCATCGCCCCAGATCAAATATGACTTGTCTGCCGTAAATGCATTGGTGTTGGCAAGGTTGTTCTCGGCAATGTCGCCAAGGCCCACTATGGGCTGGAAACCGGGGTTGATGCTCTGGGATTGTTTCTGATTTAAGCCTTCTACATCATCCCTGCCGATACCGGCAATATTATTCTTATGCGTAGCGTTTGCGGTAGCATCCCAGATTTTAGTGTTATCGGTAGCCAGGTAATCATCTAGGCCGTTGTTCAGGGTAATGCCGTACTTAATGGCCAGGTAGGTGTGCACGCGCTGCATCTCCTCATCGGTCAGGGGATTAGCATAGGCGATGATCTCGCCAATGTTTCCGTGGAAGGCAACGTCAGCAGAAGCGGCCCGGTTACCAATCCGGTAATTATTTTCGGTGAGAACAAAGCCCGCGTCCCCGCCGGATCCATCCGGCAGGCCATTGATATACATGCCAAAATTGTTACCGTTTCGGGTAGCTGAAGTAAAATAAGGTATTCCGGCAATCGCGTAGGAATTATTGCTGGCAATTCCATTTGGGCCTCTATTGACGGGGGCGGCGACCAATCTGTTTGCAGCTGTCCAATAGTAGGTAAAGTTCCCGGTTATAGCCGAGCCTTGCTGGTTCAGGAAACCGTCAGGAGTGCCTACGGATGCTCTTGTACCCATGCCGAATACCGTGAATGGACTGCTGCCCGTGATATTCAGGTTGCTGGCGACATCCATATAGTCGTTGCTGCCGTCAAAGGCCATCACCGGGTTGAAATTCACGTTGTCGGTGGCGTTGTTCTTATATATCGGCTGGCTGGCCGCAGCGGCCTGAACAGCGTTGTTCAGTTCTGAAGCATAATCCGTCCAGCCGTTGATAGCGGTACTGTCTGTAGTGCTGGAGGTACCTGCATCTGCCCGCAGCCAGAGGTTGGTCCCCACTACGCCACCTGGGGCTTTGATCGAAGAAGCAAAGCTAAAGTATTGTCCGTCGGTTAAATCAGTACTTGCAGCGTAATGCTTTACGCCATTGAGTGTGATCTCTGTTAGCGGCAGGAACTGGTCCGCGCCATCGAGCGTAGCATCATCGCTTACTACCAGGAAGGTTTCTTTTGCATTCGGCAAGGCATCGTAGGGCACTGCGATCTGTACGTTGCCCACCGTGCCTGTTTCCTGCACCTTCCAGATACGGCTCATGCGGTAATTCACAGCAGGGTTGCCGCTGATCGCCGTTTTGAACAAGGTGCTGGCGCCATCATCTCCCCACACCAAATAGGTTTTGTCTGCAGAGAAATTGCTGGCATTGTCCGAATTGGTTTCTGCCAGGGCATTGAGACCGATGGCCAGCTGCACGCCGGCATTAATACTGCGGCTCTGTTTCTGCTGCAGGTCTTCGGCGTCATCGCGACCTATACCGGCTATATTATTCTTATAACCGCTATTGGCGGCAGCATCCCATACTTTTGTAGTACCGTCAGTAGCCAGGTAGTCGGTATCGCCATTGTTCAGCGTGATACCGTACTTAATAGCCAGGTAAGTATTTACGCGCTGTTGTTCGAGCGGTGTAAGCGCATTGGCATAAATGATCAGGTCACCCATACGTCCGTTATACGAGTTGGCGTTGTAGCCTACCTGTAAAGGACTGTTATTACCCGTGAAGGTACTGGTATTGTTTCCGTTAGCAACATTTAAACCGTTCCGGTAAATTGACTGCTTGTTTGCGGTGAGTGTAAGATCGCTGGTAGCGGTCCAGAGGAGGGTCTGATTATTGACATTTCCTGCGTCGTAGAAAATACGGTTACTGACATAAGGGGCATCCCAGTAAACGACATTGTTGGACCAGGTGGCATGCAGTGTGAACTGAGTGCCGGTTCCGGCCGATTCGGTAAAAATCACCGTTGCAACAGAACTAGCCTGGTTGCTCACTAGGAACGCGGCTGCACCATTGTAGGTACCGGTCTTAAGGAATGACGATCCGGTCAAACCATGTGTACCACCGTTGAACCTAACCACCGGGTTGAAATTTAGGTTATTGGCCCCATTATCCATATATATGGGCTGGCTGCCTGCTGTAGCCTGCGAGACATCGTTTCCGTTCGGACTGTGATCATTCCAGCCGCTTACAGGTGTATTATCACTTGTAGCGGAAGTACCGATATCGGCACGCAGCCATATCAGGTTGCCGCTGCTTACGCCGCCCGGGTATTTCACAGGGGCGCCGAAGGTGAAGTAGTGGCCACTTGGCAGCAGGCTGCTGTTTAGGGTAATAATCTTGTCCGTATTCAGCGGTACTTCCTGGTCAATAGAGGTGAATGTAGGATCGTCGCTGATCAGCAGGTATACGTCTGTTCCTGTTACATTGGCTTTCAGCGTGATGTTCTGATCGGCCCAGTTGGTCTTCTGTACCTGCCAGACACGGGGCAAACGGCGCGTTATATTGGTGCCGGCAACCGTGTTGGAATAAGAAGTGGTAGATAAGTCGTTATCTGCGAATACCAGAAAAGATTTATCGTTGGTAATGATATTGCTGTTCTGTTCATTGGTCAGCTCCAAGCGATCGCCCAGGGCAATCGTCACTACGCCATCCTCAACACTGAGCGACTGCTTGGTGTTTAGCGCGGTTGCATCATCCCTTCCTATACCGGTAATGCGGTCTTTATAGACAGGGTCAGCTGTCCAATAGGCGCTGCCATCGGAAGCGAGGTAGTCGGTATCACCCGCGTTCAGGGTAATCCCGTATTTCAGCGCCAGGTAGGACTCTACCGTCTGCCGCTCCGTATCGTTGAGCACCCGGTTATAGGCGATCACCTCGCCTATTTTACCCATCCAATACAACGCCCTAGCGCCAATAGTACGGGAACCGATCGAAACGAGGTTGGCCGTAGCAGGTGTTAGGTTAATGGTACCCTGGTTATCCAGCGCATAGTTTTGAAACAAGCGTACACCGTTAGTACCATTGGTCTGCGTAGCGCTAAAAATATATGGCCGGTCAGTTACCGGCGCTTTAGTACCGGCTACAGCTGATATCGCTGCCGCATTTTCCAAGTACTGCAAGAAGTTAGCAGCAATACGGAATTCCATGCCTTGGGCCGAACCCACCGCACCGCTGCTGATCAGGTTACGACCGGCGGCATTCAGTCCGGAACCGCCTGCAACCGCAAAAACGGTAGCGTTGGCAGGATCGATACGGGTCGTGCTAATATCTAAAAAGTCGTCGGTACCATCGAACACGAGGCTGTAGTTAAAGTTCAGGCCGCGGGCATCCGTAACAGGTTGACCGTTCACTACGCCCTGGAGTGCGTTATTACCGAAATTGCTATAGTCGCTCCAACGGCCACCGCTAGATCTGCCGTCGTCGGCACGAAGCCAGAAGGTGATGCCGTCTTTTACGCTATTCGGGCCCCTGGTTAGGCGGGCAAAGGTGAAGTAGGCATTGTCGGCCAGCAAATTGCTGCCGATGGTGATGGTGCCGTCTTCGTTCATCTTATACGCGGCGTCGCCCCCAGCGAAGTTCTCATCACTGCTTACTAACAGGTAGGTTTCTGCATCTTCTGCACCAGCTAGTTTGAACGTAATATCCTGATCGGCCCAGTTGGTTTTCTGTATCTTGAAAATACGGGCCATACGCGTGCTCACCTCATCAATACCGGTAACCGGTGTCAGGTAAGTAGTGACACCGCCATCATCGCCAAAGGTGAGAAAAGAAAGATCGTTGTTAATTACGCTGGTATTGGCTGCGTTGGACGCCGCGATAACGGGGCCAACGGCTATGGTAACAATACCGGTATCTGCGCTGACCGATTGTTTCTGATACAGCATTCCCCTGTCATCACGGCCAATGCCCGTGATATGTTTGGCGTAAGGGCCGCTAGCGGAAGCATCCCACATCTTCGTGGCACCATCGCTGGCCAGGTAGTCCATCGGGGTACCTACTCCCAGCGTAAGTCCATAGCGCAGCGCCATGTATGATTGTACCTGCTGGCGTTCAACATCGGTCAGCTTGCGGGAGTACATGATAACCTCAGAGATATCACCGTTGAAAATGGCATTATGCCCTGCTCCGATATAATACTTCAAACTGGCCGGCGAAACAAAGCTGACTGCATTGGTTGCTGCACTCGCCAGCACCTTGCCGTCTATACCGGCTGCCCAGTCGTTCGGCGCGCTCCAGATATTCAGCATGTGCGAATTGCGCACATTGACCGTAGCCGGATAAGCAAAGTTGCGCCGCGCTGTGCCGGAGCCGAAATAGGTATAGTGGTTACTATTGCTCCAGGTATATACGGACTGGTTGCTCGCGTATGTTCCGCCGAACTCAAAAGGATAATGGGTGGCAGCGCTGTTGTTATCGAGGTTGGAGAACTGCACTGAGAATATCTCACCCGCTGATTGGGTAGTGGCAAATTCAGGTACGGAGAAATAGGTTCCGCCGGCAAAACCTATGCCGGGGTTAAAGTTGAAAGATGCCGGTTTCCATGCTGCCACTGCGGTGTTGATCTTCGGCCACACCCGTGCGGAGGGACCCAGCTCTTTCCACTGCGTAACATTGTTGCCGCCTACAATCCCGGTATCTGCCCTGGCCCATACGGCAAGCCCTGCTGCTACGCCGGCCGGAGCGGCCTGTGAAGTACCAAAAGTAAAGTAGG
The DNA here is from genome assembly GCF_042646065.1 of Parapedobacter deserti. Lineage (NCBI taxonomy): Bacteria > Pseudomonadati > Bacteroidota > Sphingobacteriia > Sphingobacteriales > Sphingobacteriaceae > Parapedobacter > Parapedobacter deserti. The sequence continues at coordinate 5,994 of NZ_JBHRTA010000015.1, read as the reverse complement.
CGCCATCTGGCAGCTCCTCGCTGTCAAGCGTCACCAGGCCTCTTTCATCCAACTGGAAAACCTGGTCGCCGGCACCGAACGTTTCGTCAGCGCTCAACAACAGATATGTTGAGTTGTCTGCATCCATCAGCGCCAACCGCATCATCGTTTTGGCCCAGTTGGTACGGTCTATTTTATAGATGCGTGCACTGCGCACGGTAATATTATCGAGGCCGGTGACCGCTTCGGTATAAGCATCTGCTCTTCCATTATCGCTAAACGCGAAGAAAGAGAGGTCATTGCTGATCGTACTGGGGTTGTCTGCATTGGAAGTATAAAAGGCGGTCCCTGTGGTAATACTTACAACAGCTCCATCTACCTGCGATCGGCTTTGCTTTTGGTACAGCGTACCATTATCGTCTCTACCGACACCGGTGATGCGCTCACCGTAACCGGTATTTTTGGAAGCGGTCCACATCTGGGTGCTGCCGTCACTGGCGATATAATCGGTGAGCGCCCCTGCTGCACTACGTAAGGTCAATCCGTATTTCAAAGCCAGGTAGCTGTTCACCCGTATCCGCTCGTCGTCATTCAGTCGCCTGTTATACAAGATCACTTCGGAAATACGGCCTGTGAAGTAAGAAGCTTGTCCCGCACCGATGGCATTATTAGCAATATTACCGGTTGTCGTTCTCCGAAAATCAACCGTCAACGTGGTACTGCTACCGATCGTTTTGCCATCAAAGCTCACACCCCAGTTGCCCGGAGCGCTCCAGTTATTCAATACGTGAGCCCGCTGCATATTAATCCCACCAAGTGAATAACCTGGCCGGGAACTGATACCAAAATGCGTATAGTGGTACCCGTTGCTATATTGATAATGTTGTGCCGCGGCGCCGGCAGGGTCTCCACCGAACTCGAAGGGAAAGTTTGCTACAGTGGAGTTGGTCGCCAGGGTGGAGAACTGCACCGAGAATATCTCACCCTGTGTAAAGGTATGTGCAAAACCCGGTACCGTAAAATAATTATTACCGGCAAAATGGATGGCCGGATTATAATTGATCGCGTTCGGCACCAAGGTAAGCGTATTAGCATTGGCCACCGGCCATTCTCTTTGCACCGCCTGATCCGTCCATTTAGTAGCCTTGCCGTCAACTGCGGTGACGCCCGCATCACCTTTCACCCATGCCTGTAGATCGGTAGCCACACCACCGGGGAAACGCTGCTGCTTGCCAAAAGTAAAATAGGCGCCGTTGGCCAAATCAGCAGAGGAAAGGGTAACAAGGCCCCTGCTGTCCAGTTTCAACTCCTGGGTTATGGTGCCAAACACGGCGTCGGTACTGATCAGCAGGTAGTTGTCCTGGTTTCCGCCATCCAGCTTCAATGTTATTTGCTGGCTATCATCCCAGCTCGCCGTTTTTTGCACTTTCCAGATGCGGCCCATGCGGTGTGTTACCTCCGTGCCGGATACCGTTGTGAAAATATTGGTAGTGCTCCCGTTGTCGCTAAACACCAGGAAAGATTTATCGTTGGTAAGGGCATTAGCGTTTGCTGCGTTGGACAAGGCAATGGCATCGCCTAATGCGATCGTTACCATACCGGTATCCTGGCTAAGCGACTGTTTTTGGTTCAGCATGGTGCAATCATCGCGGCCGATGCCGGTAATGCGTTTGCCAAAGCCCGCGTTGCTGGCGGCAGTGTACATGTGTACCGTGCCGTCGCTGGTAATATAATCCGTTGTGCCTCCCCTGAGGGTGATGCCGTATTTTAGGGCCATATAAGATTCAATGCGCTGTAGTTCGGCAGGCAGCAGGTCACGGTTATAGATGAATACTTCCGGCACTGCCACTTTCGAGAACTCAGCGGCAGAGTTCCCACCTACGGTCAGCCTCCACTCGGTCGCATTGGAAGTAGCGCCGGTATTCAGCATTGCGCCGTTGCTACGGAACTCATAAGCCCCGGTAGCAGCGCGCTCGAAAGAATATAATTTTCCTTTGGTAGTGATGGCGTTGCCTGGATTTATCCAGGCTTCCACAAATAAGCGGTTCTCCAGATTTCCATGCCAGCCAAGCAGCTTATTCCCCACAGAACTGGCGAATACGCGCCCGGTCTGGGAACCTTCCAATTCCGCCATTCCCATAAGGGTGTAGGCGCCGGTGACACCTGCCGAAGCAGGTACAAAATGGACATCATTGCCATCATAATAAATGGCTGGATTGAAATTTACCAAGGCGGTGGTGTTATCCGGATCGCCGGACACGGTCATATGATTGGCATTCCCGGAAATATCGCCCCAGTTTACACCACTCACTCCCTGGTCCGCACGGTACCATGCGATGATGCCGTCGTTCACGCAGGCAGGACCTGAAAAGGTCATAGGTATACTGTTGCCAAACTCGGATGTACCGCAAGTGTTTGCAGGTATACGCAAAGTGGCCGTCCAGAAACCAAGGCCGGTGGCACCCGGGCCTGCATTGTAGGTAACCGTTTGCGTGGAAGTACCAGCGCTGACGTTCGGGATAGAGGTCACAAAATATTGTCCGCTCGTTTTGTTCGTGGTCGGATCGTTCGCATAGATATCTATGGTATACTGTGCGCCCGCCGTTATATTGGGCACCGTAAGCTGTATCTCGTACTGCCCCCCACCCAGCGCCGTAGATGACACCAGTACTGGCGTGCGACCTGCCGCGGCGGTATAGGAACAGTTACCGGTCTCTAAAAAGATATTCCGAGCTGCGTTATTATATATGGAATTATCGGTAATCACAATGTTGCTGGAGGCAACGCTATACACACCTGCGCCGCCATTATCACGTATCACGCAACCGGTCACCTCCGCATTTGTTACGGCAGCGGTGCCGTAAAACCAAATGGCGTGGTTGGCGTTGTTCACCAGGGTATCGTTCCTAATGTCAACGTCCGTTATAGCATTTGTAGCGTTTACAAGTATGCCACCCCGCTTCTGATTGTAAAAAGACGAATTAATAATGTTTACATTACTACGTGGGAAGTTGCCACCAAACTCAATACCGTCAACGCTATTCGTAAATCGACATTTGTTAATTTCGAAGTTGGATGCCGCGCCGGTTGCCACAACTCCATCGCCATCAAATCCATCAAAAGAAACGTTGTTAATGTTTACGTTGGATGCCGTACTGACAAAAAAGATTCCATAATCCGCATTGTCCGCATTATCCAGCTTATCCCCGTTTAGCACGGAATTACTAAAATTCAGTCCGTCCAGCGTAGTTTCAAACCTGACATAGGAGTTACCACTGTACAGACCCGGCATACTATTGCCAATGGCGACATTGTTGATCGTGATATTGCTGGCAGCACCATTGAACCAAATCGCATGAATATCATTTTCGTTGATATTAACCGACTCGAGCGTTACGTTATTTGTGGTATTGTCAAAGCGGATGGCATAGTCTCCATCATTATCCGTGCCGACCACGTCCATGTCTATCGTAGTCCGGATGATCTCGAAATTCGTCGTAACAAAATCTGAATAAATTCCTAGCGAAACGCCGCCCCAGAGGCTATCCAGCACCACATCACTAATTGTCACATTATTCGCTGTTTCTACTGCGCCCGCAGTATTATCGAAAACTATCCCATTTTGAAAGCCGCTGATGTTGCTATTGCTCAGCGTAAACCCATTAACCGATGCATCCCTAAATACAATACCTTCAGCCCCGCGCACATTGCCTGCCGTGCTAAGCTGGATATTCTCCATCACCAAGTTGGTCTGCATCCCGCCCGTAAAATAAAACGCCCGCCCGATATAAGGACTCGGTCCGGCAGGCTCCACATCCGTGGAATAAATATTTCTCACTGTCAGGTCCGTGGATGCTCCCTGCACCCGCATGAATGCATTCAGGAAGTTGCCGACCGTGCTGAAGGAGCGAATATTATCAATGGTGATCCCCGTCCGGTTAGGGAAAATGTCTACGTTAATATCCCCGTTATTCTGTATCGTAAAATTCCGTATCGTCACACTGTCTGCGTTAATCACAAAGGGGTTGATGACGGAATTGGTGCCGGTGGAATACAATCTGATCCTGTTCTGCCCGTCGATGGTCAGCTTTTTTGCCGTAATGGTGGGCAGGGAAGAAGTCAGCGTGATCTGCCCATGCACATTGAACACGATAGTATGTGGCCCCTCGCCCGCTGCATTTACGTCCAGGATAGCCTGCCGCAGAGAGCCCAGTCCGGCATTGTTGGTGTTGGTGACCGGAAAGTCAGCACCATAAGCCAACTGTCCTATCAGACAACAAAATGCCGCAATCATTAAACATATACGCTTATAAACACTCCTTGTCTTAAAGGACAATTTCTTAGGAAACCTAGCGTTATTGTCACAAGTAACCGTATAGGAATTGTTTAATAATTGGTTTTGTAGATGATTGTTCATAGGTAGACGAATAGGGTAATATCTTATAAGCGTTTTTACTTTCCAAAATTGACTTCCCGTCGGTGGCGGGGAATCGGTATACCAATAAGCACATTTCCCGTGCGAGACTGATCCATATCAATCCGGTTATGACAAGTACGATGTAATGACATTTGCGGCGTTACGTTTTTCATTCTTTGGTAGAAGAACTGAAAGTAAAGTTAGGGCAACAAAAAAATATTGTTTGTAGTATTAATTAGACAAGCTTGTCTTTCTATTTATACACATCGAAATCAGTTTAATTTTTTACAGATAAATGGTTGAAAAATAGATCGATATACGACTAACCAAAAGATCATTCTATCAATATGTAACATTTTTTTTACGAAAAAAAACAGGTATTCAACAAGAAAATTTTTTTTGGATATACCTCAGTCGGCTGCATTCAAATCGCAGCATAAAGTTTCAATTTATCAACCAACTCCATTGTGTTATTCACACCAAGCTTTTCGAAGGTGCGAACCTTGTACGTACTTACTGTCCCCATTTTTAGATTCATCATTAAAGCGATTTCAAGAACACCCTTTCCCTGTGAAAGTTGAAGGGCCACTTCCATTTCGCGGTCAGATAATAAACCTAAAGGATTTACGCTTTGCTCGCCATTTCCAAAAAACGAATCGAGCAAACCATCTTTCATTCGCTCACTAACATACTTGCGCCCCTCTATCACCGTTTGAATGGCGCTTATGATGTCTGAGTCGTCAGAAATCTTGTTCAAATAACCATCTGCACCGGCCTGCATGTACCGGGGCGCAAATATCCGCTCATCGTAGGACGAAAACATCAAAATCTTGGTTGTTGGCTGCCTGCTTTTAACCATATCAAGCATCGCAACGTTATTGCCTCCGGGCATCTTGATATCGAGGATCAGCAAATCTACCGGATTCCTTAAATAATGTAGGGTCTCCTCGAAGGTTTTTGCTTCGTAAACATCGACAGCGCCCCAGTTTTCCTGGATAATATTGGCTACGCCTCGCCTCACGATACCGTGATCATCGGCGATAATAACACTGCTCAATTTAGGTTTCATAGTTTAAAAGATATCTTAAAACATTACAACAAATCATACGAATTTAACACCCGTTGGCATATAATATTGATCTCGGAAGCGGCGATCCGCAAAAAAGGCTGCTAACGTGTCNTCAACCGCCGACTGCGCACGCCGCTGCGAGAGCGCCATGTTGTAGGCATCGCTGCCTCGGCTGTCCGTGTGGCTCGAAAGCTCGATCCTCAGCGTCGGGTTGTCGCGCAGCGTACGTACCAGCTCATCCAGCACCGCCGCAGCGTCAGGCCGGATGTTGTGTCTGTCGAAGTCGTAGTAGATGTTCTTCAGCTCGAAGGTCCTGCCCACCTCAAAGACCGGCTCCAGCAGCAGGGCAACCTCCAGCGTATCGGATTTAATGATACCCACCGTGCTCACCCGCGCCGAATCCCCGTGGTACTTCTCCTTCTGACCCAGCGCCGTGTAGCTCCTATCCCGCTCAAGCATGAACTCAAACCTCCCCTCGCCGCCGCTGCTCTTCCTCGCCACGATCTCGCGGTCCCCGTCATACAGCGTC
>NZ_JBHRTA010000014.1:0-14067 GCF_042646065.1 Parapedobacter deserti | reverse complement strand
CTTGCGCGAATCCGCCAGCTTCGCATAAAGCGCCGCCGCATTGGCGTACTCAAACCTGCCGTACAGCTCCTCCGCACGCTCGCGGAGACCGACCTGCTCCTGGGCCAACGCTGGCAGTGTCGCTGACATGACGCCAATGACGACGCATAATATGTTGAGGGTAAAAAACCGGGGCCGCCTTACTATCGCATTATCCTTCATTGGTATATGATTTTAACATAAGCTGTTATTCTGTGTGTAATTTCAATCGTGGTTTATTTCCTTGATATTGGTAATGAGACGCAACAGGTACGCATAAGCCTTTGCGCCGTCTTCAATAGTATACTCGATTTCCCCCCAGGATATCAGGTATCCGCGACCATAGATTTCGGACACCAGTATTGGATACCACTCCTTTCCCTTTACCCATATTTCCATGCGGGGGTCATCCCGGATGTACGAAAAACCGGATTCCACGGTATCTAAATATTCTGCAATTCGAGAGAGTAACATCCTATATACTAATTAAAAATGCCGCTAAAAAAACCGGGGACTCAGCAACCTATTCGATCGTCCCCCGAAAGTGATACCCAGGGATACTTCGTGCGAGCCGTTCTGCACGCTGCTCAGCTGGCTCAGGATATAATCGTATGAATATCCAATCCGCAGCGCAGATGTCACATAAAGCTGGGCGATTGCAGAAACTGAATTCTGCTTACTCAGTCTGTTACCTGTGAAACGCGCGAAGTCCTTCCGGAAAACAGTAACCCCCGTCCGCCAACCCCCGCCGATCCAGAACCGGTTATCGAAGATAAACATGGCGTTTACATCCACACTTGTTGGTCCTTTAAAATCCTCTTTCACCAATACGCTTGGACGCAGTTTCAAACCGCTGTCAAAACCGATCAGCGCACCGCCGATGAAATACATATGCCGCCTTCGACGAATGTTGTCGGTAGAGGTATTGTCCCACCGGAAGATGTTGTTGCTCTGATCACCTGACAGCAAGTCCATTACCGACGCCCCCACGTACCACCGCGGGTTATAGTAGTAAACCCCGAAGCGGATGTCGGGCACCCAATTGCTTATCCGCCCGGGAGGAACTACTTGGTCCGCCACATCATTTGGGTCTAACATTGTACCATCCAAGCTGTACTGCGTGACTCCCGCACCGAGGCCAAAACTCAGCCGCTGGGTATCCTCATCGTTGAGCCGCAGCCGGAACGCATAATTTGCATACGCCGAAGTAGCCGACTGCGGACCGAGCCGATCTGTTGCTACCTGCAGGCCAATACCATGGCGCTTGGAAACGGGGTCTAAGATACCATCTATGGACACCGTCCCTGTCTCCGGCGCACCCGCTAATCCCACCCACTGACTCCGCAGGCCCAGCTGTCCGAACCACTCCTCTTTATAACCCGTATACGCCGGGTTAACGCTCATCGAGTTAAAGATGTACTGCGTAAACTGAATGTTCTGCTGCGCTTTTGCGATGATGCAGGCGCAAGAAAAAACCAGCAATACAGATGTTTTTATGCAATTTTTCATATAATACTTATTCATTGCTAGTGCCTCCCCGGATTACCTACGTTTTATCAGTACCCAGCCTTTGTGTACGGTCTCTTTCCCGTCTTTTCGCAGCGTTATCATGTAATAATAGGTCCCCTCACCAATGCCTTGGGCCGTCCAATCTTGCTGGTAATTCCGGCTCCGGTAAACCTCATTACCCCAGCGGTTGAAGATAAGTACCTCTGCGTTATCGTAATCAGAAAGCCCAACGATCACAAAACGGTCATTCTGACCATCGCCGTTCGGCGTGATGATGTTCGGGATGTGGAATCCGGCAATCGTGATGCGTACGGTCGCCACATTCGTCCAATTGCCGTTGGCATCCATTACCCGGTAGGTGAATTCATCCGGACCGGTGTAATATTGGTTCGGTGTATAAGTTACCGTACCATCGCCATTCACCTGCAACGTACCATGTTGCGGCTGGGCTACAATTTCCACCGTCGCTGGATCCAAAGGCGCCGTATCCGGCTGATCATTACTAATCAGTTGTATCGGTACCGGCCCATTGAATGTGCCGTTCGCGACGTCGTCGGCTGCCGTAGGTTGACTTTGTATGACGGTAATCGTCACCGTCGCCGGGTCAGACTGCAGGCCGTTTACGTCGCTTACGACATACCTGATGATCGATTTGCCGTAAAATTCGCGGATCGGTGTGAACGTAATCGTACCGTCGGCTCCCACCGTATAGGTACCTCCTCCCTCAATGGTTACTTCTTCGCTTAGCTCACCTGTTTCCGGGTCGATCAGGCGGACGGTGGCCGGATCCAGCTCACTGCTGCCCTCCTCGTCGTTATCCAGCACGTTGACGGTCACCGGTGTATTTTGCGGCGTTGATTCCTCGTCATCCAACGTCTCAGGACCTTCGGCCACCAGCACCAATGTCGGCACATCGTTAGTCACATCATCGCCCGATACATCTTCGATCGCGACACCCGCGGGGCTTTCCGCGGCAACTGTTGCGCTGGTGACCACCTGCTTCGCCAGGATGTCTGCTGCCGTGATCGTATAGCGGAACGTTCTGACAAAGCTTTCTCCCGGAGCCAGTGTTTCGTCCACCTGCACATCCTCCAATCCCAGTTTCGCATCATTCAGCACGAAGCCGCTAAGGGTGGTATTGCCCGTGTTGGTTACGGTAAACCGGTACTCAATCTCATCTCCAACGATGAAGGCACCGTTCCGGCCTGATCCGCTGTTGGTAACCGCCACCACCAGGGCGACGGCCGGCTTCACTTGGATCGGTGTGATGGTGCAGTCCTTGCAATTTTCATCTACCGGTGCATCTGGATCTGACGGATCCGGATCGTGCGAGTCGTTTCGAACCGGCTCTCCACTTGGTCCTTGTCCGGTCACCTCCGCCTGGTTGTATACATACCCGGCGTCAACATCAGCTTGCGTAATCGTATGAGTGGCAGTCGCATTGACTGATTCTCCAGGTGTTAATTTCGCAATTCTATTAGGAGAAAGACTACCAGTATCTGCATTGTCATCTGATATTTCGATGTTGCTCAACGTCACGTTTCCGGTATTTGTCACGACCAAATCATAGACAATCACATCGCCGACCTGCACATATTCGCCTGGTCGAGTTCGTTTAGTAATGGTAATCGCCAATGACTGCGTCAGTTCAGCCCATGTTGGATCATCCGAATCGGGTGTACCAGGATCATCCGAATCGTCCGTTACCGGATTGCCGGTCGGGTCCTCGCCCGTGGCCGTCGCCTGGTTGCTTACACCGCCGCTATCCAGGTCATCCAATGTGATAGCATGCGTAACCATTACGGTCGTGCTCGCACCCGGAGCAAGCGTGCCGATGTTCTCCTGACCCGCAGGGATAACCGCGTTGGCATCCGTCAGTACAATGTTGTCAACCGTCACGTTGCCCGTGTTGGTAACCAAAATATCGTAGGTGATCACATCGTCTATCGCGTTATAGGGCCCAGCGCTCGTGATGACCTTGGTCACCGTCAGCTCAGGCGTCTGCACCACATCCGTGTCGGTCGGATCGTCCGGGTCAGCCGTGCTTGGGTCATCCGAGTCGTCCGTCACCGGATCACCGGCCGGATCCTCGCCCGTGGCCGTTGCCTGGTTGCTCACGCTACCCGCATCAAGGTCCGCCTGCGTGACCGCATGCGTAACCGCTACCGTCGTGCTCGCGCCCGGCGCAAGCGTGCCGATGTTCTCCTCACCCGCAGGGATAACCGCGTTGGCATCCGTCAGTACAATGTTGTCAATCGTCACGTTGCCCGTGTTGACAACCACAATATCGTAGGTGATCACGTCGCCTACCGCGTTATAGGGACCCGCACTCGTGATCACCTTCGTCACCGTCAGCTCAGGCGTCTGCACCACGTCCGTGTCGGTCGGATCGTCCGGGTCAGCCGTGCTTGGGTCATCCGAGTCGTCCGTCACCGGGTCACCGGCCGGATCCTCGCCCGTGGCGGTGGCCTGGTTGCTCACGCTACCCGCATCAAGGTCCGCCTGCGTGACCGCATGCGTAACCGTTACCGTCGTGCTCGCGCCAGGCGCAAGCGTACCGATGTTCTCTTCGCCCGCAGGGATAACCGCGTTGGCATCCGTCAGTACAATGTTNGTCCGTGTCGGTCGGATCGTCCGGGTCAGCCGTGCTTGGATCATCCGAGTCGTCCGTCACCGGGTCACCGGCCGGATCCTCGCCCGTGGCCGTCGCCTGGTTGCTCACGCTACCCGCATCAAGGTCCGCCTGCGTGACCGCATGCGTGACCGTTACCGTCGTGCTCGCGCCAGGCGCAAGCGTACCGATGTTCTCTTCGCCCGCAGGGATAACCGCGTTGGCATCCGTCAGTACAATGTTGTCAATCGTCACGTTGCCCGTGTTGGCAACCACAATATCGTAGGTGATCACGTCGCCTACCGCGTTATAGGGACCCGTGCTCGTGATGACCTTCGTCACCGTCAGCTCAGGCGTCTGCACCACCTCTGTATCCGTCGGATCGTCCGGGTCAGCCGTGCTTGGATCATCCGAGTCGTCCGTCACCGGGACACCGGCCGGGTCCTCGCCCGTGGCCGTTGCCTGGTTGCTCACGCTGCCCGCATCAAGGTCCGCCTGCGTGACCGCATGCGTAACCGTTACCGTCGTGCTCGCACCCGGAGCAAGCGTGCCGATATTCTCCTCACCCGCAGGGATAACCGCGTTGGCATCCGTCAGTACAATGTTGTCAACCGTCACGTTGCCCGTGTTGGCAACCACAATATCGTAGGTGATCACATCGTCTATCGCGTTATAGGGCCCAGCACTCGTGATGACCTTCGTCACCGTCAGCTCAGGCGCCTGCACCACGTCCGTGTCGGTCGGATCGTCCGGGTCAGCCGTGCTTGGATCATCCGAGTCGTCCGTCACCGGGTCACCGGCCGGATCCTCGCCCGTGGCCGTCGCCTGGTTGCTCACGCTGCCCGCATCAAGGTCCGCCTGCGTGACCGCATGCGTAACCGTTACCGTCGTGCTCGCACCCGGAGCAAGCGTGCCGATGTTCTCCTCGCCCGCAGGGATAACCGCGTTGGCATCCGTCAGTACAATGTTGTCAACCGTCACGTTGCCCGTGTTGGTAACCACAATATCGTAGGTGATCACGTCGTCCGTGCTGTCGTAGGGACCCGTGCTCGTGATCACCTTCGTCACCGTCAGCTCGGGATTTGCCACAACAGTTATCGTAACCGTAATAGGATCTGAGACCACGCCATCATCGGTGGTCAATGTATAAGTATACGTATCGACGCCGTAGAAATCTTCATTCGGCGTGTAGGTTACGGTGCCATCTGGATTAACCACGGTAACGCCATTTGTCGGCACTGTAGCTATATTCACCTCCGTGTCAATTCCACTAGGGCCATCATTTGTTTTCACCGTTGTGGTTACCGTTGAATTGGCATCGACTGTATCCTCATCGTCAACACCCACCGGCTTTACCGCTATCGTGACGGTAATCGGGGCAGACTCTACGCCGTCGACTGATATTAGTGTGTAGGTGTACGTGTCCTCACCGATGAAGTCCGCATCCGGCGTGTATAGAATCTGGCCTGGATTATCGGGATCTTCGATAGCCGTACCGTTTGCCGGATCACTAATTGTTCCAAAGTCTATCGTAGAACCGATCGGATTACCTGAACCATCATCCGGACCGTCATTTGCGCGTACGTTCGTACTGACCGGTTGGCCAACCGCCGTCTCGTCAGTATCGTTGGCACCAATTGGTATTACCGTAATCGTGAGCGCTGCAGGTTCGCTTTCAGCACCGAGCTCATCCTTAATCGTATATTGAACTGGTGTAGCAATACCCGCAAAGCCGGGCAACGGTACAAACTCAATGGCACCGGTTGTGGGGTTAACCGTATAGGTTCCCTCACCAGCCACAATGATTTCCGTTACGCGATTATTACCATCTTCGGGATCTACCAATTGCACGGCAGTCACATCAATGGTTGCATTTCCGTCACCGTCGGTATCGTTGGTTAACACGCTGACATCGATTGTTTCGCCCTGATTGATGGTTTCCACATCATCAACAGCAACCGGTGGGATATTGACTGCTATCGTCGCATTTCCCAATATGTTATTACAATTGCCACCCAGTCCATTATTGTCACACTCATAATGCGGGTCTGTAGGTGGAGTACCAATATCAGGATTCGTAGCGTCCGGATCGGTTACGTCATTCGGTCGCAAAATGGTTGCTTCCACACTTAGCGGATTGCCACTCAGCGCGGCTCCGACTTGGCCTACTATCGTGAATACAATCTCACATCCGGTTGGCAGGTCAAGCAGTGCGGTATAATTGCCCTCGCTATCGATCGTCGGCGCATTCACAACACCGCAGGTAGTCTCAAAAGTCACGTTGCTTAGATCCTCAATGGTGAACCCTTCAGGCACCGTAAACTGAAATGGTGCTCCGGCCACGTCGCTTTCACTATCAATGCTAGGGTCGTTGTTGTTGCGCACCGTTACCTGATAACTCACTTCGTCGCCAATGTTGACTTTAGGACCGGCGGTCGTGGTCACACTGACCACCTCCAGGTCGGCCACCAGCAACTCGATTTCCAATTCTTCGGTTTGCCCGGTTCCAATAATATACGACCAGGTATCTAATGATCGTTCATTGCCGAAGCTGTATAAGCCGTCACCTGAGTTCCCTGAACCTGAGCTGTTGGCGTGCCGTCCCCACCTATGCCCATTGTCACTTGCACCAAAGGCCGGATTAGCCGGATTGCTATGCAGCCCGCTACCATCCCTTCCGTTGTACATTGGATTCGGCTGGGTGTTTGCGTTTCCGCCCGTCACATCGGTATCGTCCCAGTACACAATGTCGCCCCCGGGCGTAATTGCATTGCCACTTTCATCCAGCAATTGGATAATCGTCCCATTGGGATTGATTTCCATATCGATGTAAGGGAAATGCACCTCCGCGCCGAACAAGCGCAGATTGACTTGGGCGGGCACACTACCCGCTGGCAATTTGTTTCCATTACCGTCGGTTCCGTCCCAGTAGATCTCATTGGGTCCAACCACCGCATTTGTTGTAATCATCTTTGCGGGATACGCAGCACCATTCGGATCCGCTATGGTGATCTCAACCGTGCCAATTATGTTTGACTCAAAATTGATGTATCCACCCTTATTGCTGAGTTGATTGGGAACACCTTCAGCGCCGGTGACCGACAAATTCGTAATGGTCGGGGTCAGCGCCTCATTCTTTAACCAGGTGGTTGTTACCGTTCCATCTAAGAAAATCGCTGCGCTCGCCGGCAGGTCAGCGGCCGGCAATGTATAGAACATCTTATGGGTCACGTTTGTCGCATCATCCGCGGCCCTTGGATCTTTTGTCCTTGCCCGTACGGTTGCTGCTGACGAGGAATTCAAGCTCTTGTAGCTGGGTATTTGCGTAGCAGGATCCAAAAAACCTTTGTTGTTCACAAAAAATGTAAAGTATGCCCCCACGCTGCCGTTATTGTCCACTTGGTATACCCACCCATCTCGGGTCAGCGGATACGTCTTTGCGTAAAATCCACCGGTGGCCAACCAGTCCTGCCCGATATTGAGGTTCATTACCGTCGTATATACCCGACCTGGAATATAACTTGCCACGCCGGTGTTCCATACGGATATATCCCAAGCCGCTATGTTGGGATTGCCCGTTGCCTGAGACCACGAATCATTGGCGTTCACATTAGCCACGCTTACCTCGTTTGTCGTTGCATTGGTAGTTGGTGTCAGTTCAATGCTGTAGATACCCGCTACGGTTGCCGAATAGTACTGCGGCGTATACTGATCGCCTGTAGCAGTACCGCCATATGGCGCCGGACCCGCTAATTCGGCTAACCGATTCGGTATCCGGCCTGTACTTCCATCGTAAGAAATAACCGTACTGTTTCCAGCCGGATCGGTCACGATAAACTGGCCCTGCAATCCCGTACCCAGGCCATGCGCGCTGGACGCGATGGCGATTACCTCGCCCGCATCGGCATAGACATAATGCACGCCCAATGTTTTAAATGGCCAAGAGTTGTCAGAGTCCGGCCCCGTATTACTGTACAGAAACGCCCGTTTCCCAGGCACTCCTGCAGGATACATATCCCTCGAACCATCCGCAAAACTCTGAGTTGTCCAGAGCAGATTAATGAATACAAAAAGAACGGAGAGAAAAAGTTTGTCGTAAATGTTTCTCATATTATATGGGTATGTAATTCCACAGCAGAATGCAAGGCCATTAGACCAATTTCCAGATGCAAACATCTGGCGAAGCAGCGGAAAAAACGTCTCAAATACTTGGGATGTCAGCCAACCCAATCCGTTGAGACGTGATCCCCGAACTCTTTCTATCGAACACCAGTGCGGTATGCTGTCGGTGTACATCCCTGAAATTGCTTGAAGTATCGATTGAACGAAGCTTTTGCTGTAAAACCGCTACCCAGGAAGATTTCGGTGATACTCATTTCGGGATGAGCGCGCATCAGCACAATGGAATGGTTTATCCGGTGCTCGTTGATGTATGTGTTGAAATTCTTGCCTATCCGGACGGAAAACACCTGTGACAAGTGGTGTTTGGGGATTTTCAGGTGTTGTGCCAACGATGCCAGGGAAAGACTATCATCTAGGTAAACCTTATCAGTCTCAACCAAATTCCGCAACTGTGCCTCGTAGACAATCAACTGCTCCGTCGGGATGGCTGATTTTTGGTATCTTACCTCCTGCTTCTCCTCGCCTTTATCCGGTGTCAAAGCCGCTACGGATGGCGTAGCAACCTGCTTCTCTGCTGAATCGGTCTTATCTTGAACATGCGGCTTGCTTATGACCCGCTTCACAATAGCGGAAAACAAAATAACCGCGGCGCTCAACATCGTTAAAAAGACAACAGCGCCCTTAAAACGGGACTGGAAATATCCATTTGCAAAACCGGAGTAAGTAAATACCAGGAAAACCACTGCTATAAACGCGAGAACTATAGCCATGACCGAAACCATCCGCACGTCTTCATTGCGGGTGGCAACGGCGCTTGAACTTCTGAAAAACAGCGCCCACATCGCATATAGAAAAAACGAGAGCGACAGGGTTCCGTATAAGCTTAGGATTAAGATACGTGTGTAATGCTCACTTAATGAGGGGAAGATCAGCCAAAGGATATAGCTTAACAGAAAAATAAAGAAAGGAAGGGCATGAAGTAGCAGCTGCTTGATTTTAAGTGGTAATCCGGCTGCCACTTGGTAGGCGAAATACAGGAAAGGGCCATACAATAACCCGTACGGGGCGAGATAATCCAACCGCATATTGCTTGGGAAATAGACACGTACAAGCCAGGCGTGCGTAGCGTGCAGTGCCAAGCATCCAAGAAAAATACGGAGATATCGGTCCATTGCACTGCGCAGGCCTGCCTGTACACTGATGTTAACTGCGAGCAAGGATACACAGATGACGGCCACCAATATGTAGGAAGATATCACTGCTGTATGTGTAGCATTTGATTAGCTATCGATCGATATTCCGAGGGTGTCATGCCAGTATACTCTTTAAAGTATCTATTAAATGAGGTTTTTGAGTTAAAGCCGCACTCGTAGGACAGCGAATCCAGCGTGATGGTATCCCCCATTTCCGGAATACGGGTTATCGCATATTCCGTACGTGCAGCGGCGATAAATGAATAAAAGGCTTTCTTATAGTACCTGTTGAACACTTGTGTCAGTTGGTGGCGTGGGATAGATGTACGCTGAGAAAGCATATCAAGCGATACTGCTGGATTTAAGAATAGCTTCGACTGGATCAACTCTTTGTCAATGACGTCGGCCATATGCTGTACTAATCCGCTAGGCAGCTCCGAGACAGTGGCATCAGCTAACCCAGCATTATCTTCATCGATAAGCCGTGCCTTCACATCCACGATAGGGACACCCCGTGTCAATCGATACTTCAGCACCAATGCGAATCCGATGGCTAGGAAAAGGAATACCATTGGTCTCACTTCGAATCCCATACCGCTACCTCCGGCGTGGAGTTCATATAAAACTAAGTAAGTCAGTACAACTAGCCCAAAATAGAGCAACGTTAGCTGTCGGATAAGGACATCTGTTGGCGTCGGCGGCCTTTTAGAACGGCTATAAAGCCGTACGGTCATGGTAGCATAAACCAGCAACGACAAGATACATGACGCATAGTAAACAGAAGAATAACCTATTGCCCATCCACTTTCCTGGGGCCGCAGCCAGGCGATGACAAAAAGCACTAAATGCAGGCAAAACGGTGAAGAGAAGCATAACATTTGCCAGCGTGATACCGTTTTCATTTGGTAATATGCATGCGCGAACAGGTAAAGCAACATCGAATATGCCAACCCGAAAGGCACAGGGAGTTCATATTGTCCTTTGTCTGCGGCTACAATCCATATCAACTTATAAACGATGTGCGCACACATCGTCCAAGAACCGATGACCAAGAATCGGTAGGGGTGCTTACGGGCTCGGAAAAACGTTAACAAAAAACAACCGCAAGATATCAGGGTATAGATCAGTATAGCAGAAACGAATAGTTCTTCCATAAACTCAGATCGCCTTACTTTGCCGTCCTTTCTAAAAAAGTGTCATCAACATACATGGCGATGATACAAGACAAAATTTCTTTCATTTTAAGCTAAGGTATCTTACGTAACTCATAACACAGTTCAATGCAGTCGTTACTAATTTGTTTACAAATATTGTGTTTTTTTTACAAATGTCGTAAGTGGTTATCGGTAATAGTACAGCCTTGCCGAACACCTGTACCTTGAAGGCGAGGTTGGGTATAACCAACCGCTGTGCGTTCGGCACATTTGCCTCCCAGTTAATGATGTTACAGTACGCGTTGCACCGACCAGAACCGTCGAGGTAGCCGCCTTAGTGCCGAAACTGCTGTGCGAGCCGAAAAATAAAAAACACTTCGGACGCAAAGCTACCTGATAGAAAGACACCGGTCAATCGTATTCTACGGAAAATATTGACCACGTTTTTCTACTCGTATAGAAATTTTTTTATGTTTTTTATTCGTAAAAATTTGAAGTACTCGTTTCAGTAGCCTATATATGCAAGGTGCTTTCTTGATTATCAACTAAATTCCAATTTAGCAGCGTTTATAACTTTTTCTATTTATTGAAATTCGAATTTGATTATATTTCGCCATGCAAAAAACAATAAGGTCCGTAATCTTTGACTTGGATGGCACACTCGCCAACACATTGCCGTTATGCATTAGCGCTTTCCGGGCTTCGATAGAGCCCCTTGCAAATAGAGCAGTTTCGGATGCGGAGATCATTGCCACTTTCGGCCCATCAGAAGAGGGCACAATCATGTCGCTTGCACCTAACCACTATGAGCAAGGGATAGCTGATTATTTGAGGCATTACCGAGTATTGCACGATATGTGTCCTACTGCATTCACTGGCATAGCAGATTTGCTCGACATACTTACCTTACGCGGCGTGGCGCTCGCCATGGTGACCGGCAAAGGGCCGGTAAGTACAAAAATTTCGCTGGAACACTTCGGTCTGACCCGATTTTTTCAAGTGATCGAAACAGGATCCCCCGCTGGACCGGTAAAAGCACAGGGTATACGAAAAGTGCTGAAAACGCTTTCGATTAAAGATAAAAGCCAGGTCATCTATGTGGGAGACGCCCCAAGTGACGTCTCGGCAGCCAGAGAAGCGGGCATCGCAGTGATTGGCGCCGCATGGGCGGAAACTACCGATGCTAAGGCACTGGAAGCGATGCAGCCTGACGCATTGTTTTATGCGGTGGACGATTTTAAAACCTGGTTAAACGATGGAAGACTGCCGGCTTAGCCGGTACAACGATCTATTATCACGTCAATCAACAGACCTCTTTTCATATGCAAAAATTTCATAGCTTTGCCTAGACAGCAAACAACAACCTAGCAACTTATCTTCCGAAACCATGTTGGAGAAACATATTAAGATCACAAAGTTGGATCAACACGAAACTTCGAATCTAAAAGGCCACTATTATTCGTTCATCTGGACCACCAGCACCGCAGCGGCCTTACTTATCGATGGCATGCCACATCAGCATGTAGCCAACAGTATGTTCTTTCTAGGCCCTGCCTTTCAGTGGAAAGTTGCAAAAACCGCTGGTTCCGTTTCGGCAGGGTACGCGATGTTCCTAACCGAGACTTTCTTGGCGGATCCGTTGTTGAGCAGGATGAAAGTGAACGATTTGTGTGTGCTACAACCGCACAGCGTCAATTGCTCACCGGTGAATCCCGCCATTGAAGCAAGGCTACTGACCATCCTGGAGTTGATCGATGAATTGCTCACCACCCAGCTAATACATAAAGAAGAGGCCCTCCGTGGCTTGGTCTGCACACTGTTCAGTTATTGCGACCAGCTGTGCAAATTTATGTCCGCGATAGGCAATCCGCGAGCAAAGGATGCGCTAATTTATAAGTACAAAAAGCTACTAGCATCAAAAATTAACGAACTCCATGACGTAAATGATTATGCTTATTTACTAAACATTTCGTCGAAATACCTGAATGAATGTACCCAGGATGTCCTTCAGATGACCGCTAAAAGCCTAATCATCGAACAGCTTACCATACATGCGCGGCGGCAGCTGAAATTTTCCGACAAAACGGTAAAAGAAATCAGCTTTCATTTGGGCTTTTCTTCCCCGGATTATTTCAGTACATTCTGTAAAAAGCACATCGGCTGCTCTCCAACGACGTACAGATCCGCATCAGCCGAAAAAAACGAAGGTCTTTCCGATATTATCACAGCTTAACGATGGGCACAAAAACTATTTTTGCCTATCTATATAACACTGATGACTAAAATCTTGAAAATTTCTACGTATGTGCTGGCAGGTGCTGCACTTGCTATCATTATTATTGTTTGCTACCTTTCTTTTGCGTTACCCAGTGTTGGCGATGCCCCTCACTTGGAAATCGTTTCAACACCCGAAAAAATAGAAAGAGGAAGATACCTTGCCTATCATGTCATGCTGTGTGCAGACTGCCATTCGAAAAGAGACTTCTCCTTATTTGCCGGGCCTCCTCATTCGGGCACGGAGTTTACAGGAGGTGAGGTTTTCGACCATTCATTAGGATTTCCGGGCCGGTTTATATCGGCAAACATAACGCCGTATGGCATCGGCGAGTGGACTGACGGTGAACTTTTCCGGCTCATTACCACCGGTGTGAAGCGAGACGGCGAGCCTATTTTTCCCGTAATGCCTTATCACAGTTACGGCAAGGTCGACGCTGCAGATATCGAAGCAGTGATAGCTTATCTCCGTACACTGAAGCCGGTTGAAACTGACCATCCTAAATCCAAGGCCGATTTTCCGGTAAATTTAATTATGCGAACCATGCCGCAAAAAGCGGAATTTTCAGCCAAACCATCTGAACAAGACCGTCTAAGTCATGGGAAGTATCTTTTTACGGCAGCTGCGTGCGGCGATTGCCATACGAAGTTTGAAAAAGGTAGCTTTGTGGGCCCCATGGGCGGCGGTGGCCGCGAATTCGGTTTTCCCGATGGCAGCGTGGTGCGTTCCGCCAATTTAACGCCACATGAAACAGGCTTAAAACATTTCACCCGTGATGCCTTCGTGCAGCGTTTTAAGGTATATGCAGACTCGACATACACGTATACCGCTATTAAACGCGGCGACTTTCAAACGCTCATGCCTTGGGGTATGTATGCTGGCATGACTGAAAACGATCTGGCTTCAATTTTTGATTACCTGCAAACGCTAGCCCCCTATGATAACGCCGTACAGCGGTTTACACCGACTGCTGAAAAATAGCGTTATCAGCTCTATTAAATTGTCTGTTGCAGTGCCTATTTATTAGCTTACCGCTAAGAAAATCTTGTAGTTAAGTTAGTGAATTATTTTCAGTATTCCAGCACGGTCACTTCAGTCCGCCTGTTGGCCTGGTGCTGCTCGCGCGAGCAGGGAACACCGTTGCTGCATCCGTTCACCAGCCGTGTCTCCCCGTAGCCCTGGGCA
>NZ_JBHRTA010000013.1:0-3805 GCF_042646065.1 Parapedobacter deserti | reverse complement strand
GACATCACGTACTACGACGGGCTTGGCAGGGAGATGCAGTCCGTCGGGGTGAAGGCTTCGGGCGGCACAGGTCAGCGTGATTTGGTCACGCCGGTCACCTACGATTCATTCGGGAGGCAGGACAAAGACTACCTTCCCTACGGCACGGCCACGGGCGCCGGCGGTGCTTTCAAGTCAAACGCGGCGGTGCAGCAGGCTGCGTATTACAACAGCCCCCCGGCTGGCGTTGTGCGGATACCCGTTTCGGGTGGTATCACGCCCTCCTACGGAGCCAGGAGGTACGAGGCCTCCCCGCTGGGGCGTGTGGTTGAGCAGGGTTTCCCTGGGAGTGTATGGCAGCCGTCGGGGAGCCGCACGGCCACATCCGGCCGCACGGTGGTGACCGATCATTCCACCAACGACGCGGTGAGCGGTTTCGGGGTGAACAGCCGGCGGGTTGCGCGCTACGGCGTGACGGTGAACGCGACGACTGGTGCGCGGGCGCTTACGCTGAGCGGCATCTACGGTGCGGGGGAGCTGTACGTGACGATCAGGCGCGATGAGAACTGGACAGAGGCGGAGGGCCGGAGCGGTACGGCAGAGGAGTACACGGACAAGCAGGGCCGTACGGTGCTCCGCCGGGGTTACAATGGGAGCGAGGTGCTGAGCACGTACTACGTTTACGACGACTTCGGGCTGCTGTGCTTCGTGCTGCCGCCGGGCCGTGGCACGCATTTCAATCCGGACGGCACGGCGGTGCCGACGGCGGCGCAGCTTTCTGCGTTCTGCTACCAGTACCGGTATGACGGCCGGGGGCGTTTAGTGGAAAAGCAGCTTCCGGGCAAGGGGCGCGAATACCTGGTCTACAACAAACTGGACCAGGTGGTTGCCACGCAGGACGCTGTGCAGCGGGGGAAGAGCCCCCAGCAGTGGACGGTGACGAAGTACGACGCGCACGGGCGCATTGTGCAGACGGGGCTTTGGCACCACCCGGGGAGCGCGGCAAACAGCGACCAGCGGGCGGCGGTGCAGGGGCTTGTTGACGGGCAGGCTTCGGGGAACCAGTGGGAGGATCGGAACACGGCCGGTACGGCCTACACGAGCCGTTCGTGGCCGGCCACGGGGATGACGGTGCTGACCGAGCAGTTCTATGACGACTACAACGTTGCGGGCTTCACGGGACTGCCCGGGGCGTACCGGCCCGGGGGCTACAGCACGATGACCAGGGGGTTGCCGACGGTGTCTCGGGTGCAAGTGCTGGGCACGTCGCAGTACCTGTGGAGCGCGGTGTACTACGATGACCGCGGCAACGCGGTACGGGAGGTCAGGCAGCATTACCGGGGGGGCACGGCCGCGGCGAATAACTATGACGACATCGCCACGGAGTACAGCTTCACGCGGCAGGTGCTGAACAGCACGCGGCGTCATTACGCCGGGGGGAGCCTTTCGGCCACCGTCAGGACGGAGCATACGTACGACCACCGTGGGCGTCCGGTGGATACCTGGAAGCGGCTGAACACGGGTACGCGCACGCTTGTATCGCGCAACCTGTACAACGAGGTTGGCCAGTTGCGGACCAAGCAGCTGCACAGCACGGACGGGAGCACGTTTGCCGAGTCGGTCAATTACAGCTACAACGCGCGGGGGTGGCTTAAGGGTACGGTGTCGCCGAAGTTCCAGCAGACGCTGCTCTACGAGGACACCTCGGCGGCTGCTTTCCGGCAGTACAACGGAAACATCAGCCGGCAGAGCTGGCGGCACGGCACGGGTGCCGTCCAGGGGTACAGCTACACGTACGACCGCCAGAACCGGCTGCTTACGGGTCTTTCCGGGAGCATCGGGGAGACGGTCACGTATGACCGTTCGGGGAACATCGCGACGCTGAAGCGTGATGCGGGTGCGGTGTGGACGTACGGATACACGGCTGCGGGGGGCAACCGCTTGCAGACGGTCACGGGGGGCAGCGCAACGTACCAGTATGATGCCAACGGCAACATGACGCTGGACGGGCGGGTGAACCGGTCGGTTACGTACAACGAGCTGAACCTTCCCCGGGCGGTTGGGGGTACGTCGGCGACCTACACGTACGATGCCACGGGCCGGAAGCTGCGTTCGGTGGTTGGTGGCATCACCACGGATTACATCGACGGCATCGAGTGGGAGGGCAGTGCATTGAACGTCATCCACATGGAGGAGGGCCGTATACTTCCCTCGGGCATCTACGACTATGTGCTGCGCGACCACCTGGGCAACACGCGGAGCGGCTTCTCTTCAAACGCCACGGGTATGGCCAAGTTCGTGGCGGACTACCGTCCTTTCGGTACGGTGTACAACCAGGGTAGCATACCTTCGCCGAAAAACCGCTATCTTTACAACGGGAAGGAGCTGCAGGACGGTTCGGGGTATTACGATTACGGCGCAAGGTTCTATGACCCGGTCATCGGGAGGTGGGGGAGCGTGGACCCGCTGGCGGATGAGTTCGATAACGTGTCTCCGTACAACTATGCCCTGAATAACCCTTTGCGCTATATCGACCCGGATGGGATGGCAGCTTCGGACACCACGACAAGAAATGGGGGGATTTTGCAGGAGGTTTGGGTTACCGTGAACAATTTCCGCTGGCCGACATGGACATACCATATCCCAATCTTAGGTGCGGCTGCCGAAAGTGGTAACAATCTTTCCGATGGTAACTACTTGCTATCGGTAGGGAATTTCGGAACTTCATTGGCTGAGCTGTATACAGCGGGTCTATTAAGTGAAGTTAAAATCGGTACTTCGCTAACCAAAGAGACCGTAAATACGGTCAGTAGAACTACCACTCGAAACATTGCAAAAAAGATACATGCGGGTAAGCAGGGTAAACATATTTTGGGGCACAATAACTATCAAAAAGGCAAGAGTGTTTTGAAGTCTGATGCCCAACAACTCTTGGACGATTTCCATGCGGGCAAAGTGAAGGTGTCAGAAGCAATAGACGAAGTGAAAACAAGAGTTGATTTCGGAAAAGTGATAGGTGATTATATAAATCCGCAAACAGGGGCCGCGATGCCAACAACAAAGGGTATTATAGTGAACAGTCACACAGGTGCTCATATCATTCCAGCACGACCATAAAGACATTAAAATGAACGAGACAGAAATAAGGCAAGCGCTATTGATTTCAATGCAGAGGGCGTTGTGGGGGAAAATCTATCCTTCTGTAAGAGCAGTAGCTGTTGGATTTGAAGATATCCGTAAACTTAAAGTCATTTGTTATCTGGACAGGGAGCCAAGGGAAGAAGATTACGAGAATCTCAGTGAAGTGACTGCCGAAGTATGCGCCGATATTGATTTTAAAGAAGTTGAAGAGCATTGTGTTTACGCTGTTAAACCCTTCTCTCAATTAGACAACTTAGCATCTTGGGTTTACATAAGAAAAGAAGAATAGAACACTTGTCGGAATAGACTGGTTAAGCCTGGCTACGCGCCGGGCTTTTCTATGGAATCAGTTTGAAAATCTGTTCGAGTTCCCTGTCCGTTATGGTGCTTTTTTCGGACTTGTCAAAGATGGAGGATAGGTAGACGGTGTTGCGGGCCACTTTCACGTAGGTGACCACCCGCGCCCCGCCGGACTTCCCTTTGCCCTTGGAGGCGATGGCAAGGCGTATCTTGTAGAAGCTGTTGCCGAGGGCGGTACCCATTTCCGGCTCATCGGCGAGCCGTTCGATAAGCCCGGCCAAAGAGACTGTAAAATCAACTGTGTCAAGAGTTATAAAATGTTAACTTAGTCACAGTTTAAAATGAAAGAAAAGCAAGAAGAATTCGATTACGAGGAGATGAAAGC
>NZ_JBHRTA010000012.1:0-6152 GCF_042646065.1 Parapedobacter deserti | reverse complement strand
TCGGATTGTTCATCCCGTAATTGTAGGGCGACACATTGTCGAACGCTCCGCCAATGGATCCACGCTTTTCCCGACTACAAAATCATACAGCCTCGCGCCGTAATCGTACCTATCTCGTAATTATCTTGACCGACAAGAGATCAGTTTCATTAGAAAAGTCATAAATAACATTCTTGATCTTCCGTTTTTCCAAAGCCAACAACTTAGCAATATTCTCTTCCTTTATTATTGCCTCATCATCTATAATATAGCGTATTGATTTAACTTCCACTTCGTTTGAGTCATTAGAAGCAATAAATGTCATTAAACCTTTATTGACATTTAAATATCCATCCTTTGCTTTTTTAGTAAAAACATAAATGTTATGTTCTCTTCTGATCGTGTCATATTCCTGATATTTCTTTGACAAGTCTTTGTCTTTCAACAACGAGTAGTAAAACTCATTTACTTTTAAGGGTATGAGATCCTGTAGAATATTGTCTATATAAATAAGCTTTTTATACAAACGGTATTGATCATAACCTGCAACATCTCGTTGCGGACGACAACTATGAGAAATAACAACCAATAATATAAATGCAAATAGCGTTTTTCCTCTCATGGTTTTTTGTATTGTGTAGGAATCGTATTACTATGATTTAAATCAGTAGGGCGAATCGGAAGTCCAATTATTTTACGTACATGATTTTCATATTTAATCACATCGCCTCGAAATTGAAGATTCGTCGTGTTTGCCTCACCTATCTCATGAAAAAGTGTAGATGTGGTATTTTGGTTGACGACCTGATTAGAAAAAGGCAATACATCTAGAGTCACGTCAACAGAACCGACATCGGGTGCTACAATAATAATATTGTCGTTTTTCGAGTACAGCCCGCCTCCAAATTCTTGAACAACATCCACAGACAGAATTTTTCCTCCAACATTTAATTCGTAACTGTTTTCGTAAGCAACAGATACTGTTTCTTTACTGTTCATTAGTTTATTAAATCCTTTAAATAACTCTTTTTGTTCCTTTGACATTCCTTTAACGAAGTCTTTTGCTTTCCCATCAAGAGTGAGTTTTCCGGCCGAATTAAATGTCAGTGAATTTGCCTTATCGCCAAACGCATTATTGAGTATCCGCCCTATGAACTACATATTTGATTCCTGCAGTTTTCTTTTATAATTCTGCGGATACAAGTCTTTCAGGTTCTTGTGGTTTATGGTCATGATGTTTTCCAGCGTGTATTTCAGCCACTGGAAGGGATTCACTTCGTGTTTTTTGCAGATGGCGAAGAAGGAATAGATCATGGCGGCCCGCTGGGCGGCTTCATGGCTTCCGGCGAAGAGGTAGTTCTTTCGACCTAAACAGCATGGGCGAAGCGCATTTTCGCATAGATTATTATCTATCTGCAGGTTCCCGTCATACAGGTAAGCCGACAGCCCATCCCATCTGGCGTAAGCATAGGCCATCGCTTTGCCGATCTGACTTTTGGGCAGGGTGGTTTTTATCTCTTCAAAGATCCATTTCCCCAGCCCGTTGATTACCGGTAGCGACTCGGTCAGCCGCAGTTCCTTGATCTGTTCGGCGGCCAGTTTTTCTTCCCGGGCCCGCCTTTCAACCGCATAGAGC
Source organism: Parapedobacter deserti (assembly GCF_042646065.1). Taxonomy (NCBI): domain Bacteria; kingdom Pseudomonadati; phylum Bacteroidota; class Sphingobacteriia; order Sphingobacteriales; family Sphingobacteriaceae; genus Parapedobacter; species Parapedobacter deserti. Next base: position 4,537 of record NZ_JBHRTA010000012.1, on the reverse strand, counting down.
CGCTGGATCATGAGCAGGGCTTTTTCGGCCCTGGGCCGGTCATTATCCAAGGCGCGCTCGAACTCTCTTCTTGCATGCGCCCAGCAGGCCAGGTGGACCACGTTTTTGCTCCGCGCGTATTTCCCGCATACGGCATACCCGTCGGTCTGCAAGTATCCCCGGAAGCTCCCCAGTACGGGCAACGGTGCGCTGCTTCCCCGGGTAGGGCTATAGTCAAACAATACCGTTCCATCCAACGGGGCATGGTATACCCAATAGTATCCCTGGTGGGCAGCCCCTTTTTTTCGCTGTCCAGTACCCTGATCGGGGTCTCATCCACCTGAAGATAACCTTTGGCTTTGGTGTCGAAGACGAGTTGCTCATAAAGCGGGTGGAGTTTGATGAGCGCCTCTTTTGTCCAGCCCTCGATCGTGGAGGAAGGTATCCGGATGTTTTCCCTTGCCAAGCGCTGTTTCTGTCTGTAGAGCGGCAGGTGGTCCACGTATTTATCGGTCAGGATCATGGCCAGAAGGCCGGCCCCGGGGATGCCCTTGTCGATCACCCGCTCGGGAAGCTCGCCGATTTTCACCCCATCACAGCTTTTAGCAGCATATTTATAGCGGATATACCGTTTGATATAGAACTTTGCCGGCTCGCATTCCAGTTCTTCGGTGATTTCTTTGCCGATACAGACCATATCCGAGAGGTCACCCTCCGGGTGGATCTCGATTTCTTCTACCGGTAAGTGCTCAGGAAGTTTCGCGCGCCCTTTGTGGTTGGGGCGTTTGCGGACGTATTCAATCTTTTCTTTTATTTCCTCTCCCTGCTGCTCTGCCGCGGCGGGTTCCGCATCGAATGGCAGGGATGTCTGGTTAGGGTCACCTTCAAAGCGTTCGCGCTTCTGGCCGAACTGCATCCGCCTGTACATGGCCAGCTGCGATTCCAGGTAATCTATCTTTTCATCGCGCTCGGCCAGGGCCCGGTCACGGTCGGAAACCATCGCTAAAAGGTCTTTTTTTGACAGGTTTCCCAGTGCCGTTTGCATGGCATAAAAATACAAATAACCAGTGGTTTACGCAAGCAAAAAACGATGTTTTTGATCGCTTTAGACCACTTTTTTTAGTGAAAACCGATGCCGTCTGCGGCTCTTTTCCACAACGATTCCTTCCACCATCAGCACCAGCTCGCTCCAGTCGATCTCCCCGCCCGGCGAACTGGTTCTGGGCAGCGGGAAGGTGCCGCCCTCCAGCCTTTTGTAATACAGCACGAACCCGCCATGCTCCCAGTGCAAAAGCTTCATGTGCGTTCGGCGCCGGTTCAGGAAAACGAACACATCACCGCCTGTGGCCCCACGGCACAAACCCGAGGACACCAGCCCGCAAAGCCCGTCAAAACTTTTCCTCATATCGCAATGGCCGCCGTACAGGTAATAACGGTGCGAGGAACCCAGCGAAAACATCAGGCAAGGGCAATCAGCCTGGACAATAGTCCAAGGTCCGCCGAAGGCACTTCCAACCGCACACCGTTGGGATAGATAACCGATAAGACAGGATGACCTGCCGCCCTGGGCGAAACCATCGGAATAAAACCGCTATCCCCGGCGGATTGATCCTCCTTCCAGCGACTGATCCAATAACTGAACTTGCCTAGGGTGATGCCATGCTGCAGGCAGAACTCCTGCCGGGTCAAACCACTCTCACGCCACTGGCCAACAAGGGTAAACATGTAATCTCTACGCTCTTTCATAAATATATTATTTTGGGCGTAAAGCTAAAGACGATCAATTACTCAAAAAATATGCAGTTGGTCGGGCGGATACATTATTGAGGTCTTTGGCGAATTGTTCTCGATACATCTCAGCAACACTTATGCTATCGCCATTTATATCAATATAACGCATAGGATTATTCGCACCGTATTGATACGGAGTTAAATCATAGTACTTCTCTGCAAACCTATCTATCGTGCCAAAACGCACAATAACGGGATCGTAAAACCGTGCGCCGTAATCGTGTTAATTAAGCTGTGCTGTAATTCCTTGGCCGATTACCTTAACTTCCTACCTGCCTTATTGATAGCATAGTTTTCCTTAATATCAATGCTTATGTACTCAACCTCGTTTTTATACTTATGATATTTACCATCAAAATAGGTATATAGACTATCATTTACAGCTTTATTATTACTGTACAGTTCTATCAAATTCTTGCCAGGATGACGTATAATCTTTGCGTTATCTTCAATATCGACAAGCAAGCTTATGTCGTTAAGAAAAATAACATCTACGTATCCAGTGTTAGTCGTTTTTATATAATTATCAGAAGGCTTGAATATTCCATAATACTTGCCGGGAACAATGTAGCATTTGTTGCCAAGGCGTTTCCATACCGTAACACATTTATTTTCCGATAGACAGTAAAATGAACGAGACTGGTCAAACCAAACCAATAATGCCACCATTAAAAACAGTATAACACCTGTTGTTTTAAGTAACACCTTTACCATTTTGGCCCTGTTGGCCACGGACTTGTTGCTTTTTTCCATTCTCTTTCAAATTGTTTTTGCTGGAAAATCGGATAGCCTACATTATGCCCTGAACGCTGTGCCCGTTGTGTCGGTCGCCCTTCTGTGGCAAAACCTCCTTTTTGATAGCTTTCCAACGCATCAAAGGCAACTCGGGAAGCTCCCCATCCAAATCCATATGATCCTGCAATGTAACCAGCTGCGTAATTCCCAATATCCCTTGCTGATGCTACCTTACCATTAAATGACATTCCCCTATAAGTGTATTGACCTCTTTCTTCCCGGGTTAATCCTCCGGGCATATCTCGTGTTTTGAAATCATATGTTTCACCCCCTGTGGCATTTTTCATGTAATGGAATAGACCAAGGCTTTCTGCAAGGATTTCATTGTCTATAAAATTCTGTCCGGATCGGTCATTGAGATTAATAGTTGCACCAACCACCGCACTGCCATCCTCGTAATGGAAGGAATATTCGGTGAGCATTTCTCCTACTATTTCACCTGTACGTTTTCCATTTTCCATCACGTAGATATTCTTGTCCGCATTGGCAGTACCTCCAACTACCTTGTACGTGTCATCGTCTTGCTTCTCCACTTCAAGGTCTAAAGACATTGCCCATCTTCCGTCCGGGTCAATAAATCTGACAGGGTTATTAAATCCGTAGTTGTATGGGCTCCATCGCCTCCCCTGCTCGGCCAGCGGGTCAACACTACCCCACCTCCCGATCACCGGGTCATAGAACCGTGCGCCGTAATCGTAATACCCGGAACCGTCCTGCAGCTCCTTCCCGTTGTAAAGATAACGGTTTTTCGGCGAAGGTATGCTGCCCTGGTTGTACACCGTACCGAAAGGACGGTAGTCCCCCACGAACTTGGCCGTACCCGTGGCGTTTGAAGAGAAGCCGCTCCGCGTGTTGCCCAGGTGGTCGCGCAGCACATAGTCGTAGATGCCCGAGGGAAGTATACGCCCCTCCTCCATGTGGATGGCGTTCAATGCACTGCCCTCCCACTCGATGCCGTCGATGTAATCCGTGGTGATGCTACCAACCACCGAACGCAGCTTCCGGCCCGTGGCATCGTACGTGTAGGTCGCCGACGTACCCCCAACCGCCCGGGGAAGGTTCAGCTCGTTGTACGTAACCGACCGGTTCACCCGCCCGTCCAGCGTCATGTTCCCGTTGGCATCGTACTGGTACGTTGCGCTGCCCCCCGTAATGGTCTGCAGCCGGTTGCCCTCCGCGGCCGTGTATCCGTACGTCCACACCGCACCCGCATCACGCTTCAGCGTCGCGATGTTCCCCGAACGGTCATACGTGACCGTCTCCCCGAAGCTCCCGGAAAGACCCGTAAGCAGCCGGTTCTGCCGGTCGTACGTGTAGCTGTACCCCTGGACTGCACCCGTGCCGTGCCGCCAGCTCTGCCGGCTGATGTTTCCGTTGTACTGCCGGAAAGCAGCCGCCGAGGTGTCCTCGTAGAGCAGCGTCTGCTGGAACTTCGGCGACACCGTACCCTTAAGCCACCCGCGCGCGTTGTAGCTGTAATTGACCGACTCGGCAAACGTGCTCCCGTCCGTGCTGTGCAGCTGCTTGGTCCGCAACTGGCCAACCTCGTTGTAAACGTTGCGCGATACAAGCGTGCGCGTACCCGTGTTCAGCCGCTTCCAGGTATCCACCGGACGCCCACGGTGGTCGTACGTGNCTGCCGCGTGAAGCTGTACTCCGTGGCGATGTCGTCATAGTTATTCGCCGCGGCCGTGCCCCCCCGGTAGTGCTGCCTGACCTCCCGTACCGCGTTGCCGCGGTCATCGTAGTACACCGCGCTCCACAGGTACTGCGACGTGCCCAGCACCTGCACCCGAGACACCGTCGGCAACCCCCTGGTCATCGTGCTGTAGTCCGTGCGCCTGTAGGCTGCCGGAAGGCCCGCAATGTTGTAGTCGTCATAGAACTGCTCGGTAAGCACCGTCATCCCCGTGGCCGGCCACGAACGGCTCGTGTAGGCCGTACCGGCCGCGTTCCGATCCTCCCACTGGTT
>NZ_JBHRTA010000011.1:0-1374 GCF_042646065.1 Parapedobacter deserti | reverse complement strand
CGATGAAGAGGCCCCCGTAAGGGTCATCACCACCGTCTCGGGGCCTTCGATGATCCCGTCGTCATAGGCCTCGACATTTATCAAAATCGCGTTATCGCCCGCGGGAATCACCGCCGTGATCACCGTGCCCGGGCCCAGCTCATAATCGTTGCCCGCGCCGCGCGTGGCCGTGCCACTCATCGCGAAGTTCACCGTGATGTCTTCCGAGGCCACGGAACCTTCCGGAAGTGCAATCCGGTACTGGCCCATAGCGCCGCCTTCTACCGCATCCGACACGCGCGTTACCAGAATCACGCTCGAATTGCTGTTATAATCATCGTCGGCAATGGTCACCGTCGCCGAAGAGGCGCCTGCGGCAGCCGTGTAGGCATACCGCCCGTCGTCGCCCCCGCTGATCTCCAGCACGACCGTCTCGGAAGGCTCGATGATCGCGTCGTCCAGCACATCCACCGGAACCGTCATGCTGTTCTGACCCGCAGGGATCACCAGCGCGCCCGTAATCGCCGTGTAATCCGCGCCAGCCGTAGCCGTACCGCTTATGGTGTAGCTCACCGCGATGTCCGCCGCGGATGTAACGCCCGCAGGCAGGCTGATGGTGAACTCGCCGTTGGTCGCTGGCTCGGCCGCATCCGGCACGCTGGCCATGACCGACAGCACCAGGTTGGCCGGGGTCGCGTCGTCATCCGCGATGGTCACCGTCGCTTCGGCAGCTGCAGCACTCGGAGTTAACGTAAAGCTCGCCGAGCTGCCGCCGGTGAGCGTAAGCACCACCGTCTCGTCCCCTTCGATGATCTTATCGTCCAGCACATCGACCGGAAGCAGTACGCTGTTCTGGCCTGCAACCAGCACCGCCGAAGCCGGAAGGGCCACATAATCCGTCGCGGCAGCGGCAGTACCTCCAATGGTGTAGTTTATCTGAATATTTTCCGAAGCCGTGATACCGGCAGGCAGGTTGATCCGGAATGCCCCGTTGGTAGCGGGTTCTGCCGCATTCAGCACCGTCTGAACGCTCAGCTCCCGGTTGGCAGCGGTATTATCGTCATCAGTGATAATGACCGTGGCTTCACCGCTCGCTCCGGCCGTGAAGGTGAAGCTGGCCGAGCTGCCGCCCGTGATGGTCATCACCACCGTCTCATCCGTTTCGATGATATTGTCATCCAGCACCACCACCGGTACCGTCACGCCGTTCTGACCCGCAGGGATCACCACCGCTCCCGTGATCGCCGTGTAGTCGGCGTCGGCAGTAGCCGTGCCGGCCACCGTATAGTTTACCGTGATGTCTTCCGTCGAGGTCGCCCCCGCAGGAAGGCTGACCGTGAACTCCCCGTCCGTGCCCGGCTCCGCACCGTCAGCCGAAGCGATGATGTTCAGTTC
>NZ_JBHRTA010000010.1:0-2059 GCF_042646065.1 Parapedobacter deserti | reverse complement strand
ATTGAATATCTCAGGGGTTCCGTGATCCCTTAGTGTATCCTTCAACACGTCCCTGCACCACTCCACACTCATGGTGTTGGATGTACTCCACCCCATGATCCTGCGGCTGTACACATCAATGATGGCGAACAGGTACATGAAGCCGCGGAACATCGGGATATAGGTGATGTCGGCCTGCCAGACCTGGTTGGGCCTGTCGATTTCCAGACCATTCAGCAGGTAGGGGTATTTATAATCGCCGGCCTTGGCCTTACTCAGGTTCCTCTTGGGGAACAAGGTCCGCAGGTTCATCACCTTATAAAGCCTCCTGACACGCTTTATATTCACGTGGTAACCCATATCCAGCTTCAGCCAGTCGGTCATCCGCCCGGCTCCAAGATAAGGGTGTTCCAAAAACTGCCGGTCAATGACCCCCATCAGTTGCTGGTTGAACAATGACTCTCCCCGGGGCTTGAAATAGTAACTGCTGCGCTCCAGACCCAGTGACTTGCATTGTTTGGAAACGCTCATGCCTTCAAATCCCGGGCAAACAAGCGCGCGCTTCTGATCAAGACTCATTTGCCCAAGACTCATATCTTTGGATGTTGATACATTTGAAGCAGAAAGACAGGGCCAAAGCAGTAACCTTTCCCAAGACTAGGCACTATTAACGATGCCGTAAAAAAGGAAAGCCTGCTTTGGTTTCTTTCCGATGAGCCGGAATAGTACTTAGGGATATCCGCAAGGGTCGGGCAATCCTGTATAAAACCATGAGAGATGGCTGCGCGGAAGAATCTGTTTTTCACGAGAAAGTTATCACATTCAAAAGGAAGAAACATGTTAAAGTATTCGGTAGGTCTAGACGTATCAAGTAAAGATATCCACTGCTGCATTTCGGTGATTGATCGAGGCCAGAGAGTGTCGGTCAAAGGTACCCGCAAGGTAACCAATGCCCTGAAAGGGTTTGAGGGGCTGGANGCTGGGTATACGGTGTCGGTCATCCTTCCCAACAAAGCCAAGAAATACCTGCAGGCATCAGGGGTCAAATCGAAGAATGATAAGATCGATGCCAAAGGGCTGGCCCAAATGGGGGCAGAGAAATCACTGGAACCATGGCAACCGATGGGGGAATTTTTTTACCAGCTTCGGGAACTGACCCGCCACGAGCAGAGCCTACAGGAACTAAAAACAATGATTAACAACCGTCTGCATGCCAGCAACCTGGGCATGTACCTGAACAAGGAGGTGATCAGGCAGACAAAGGCACAGGTCAAGCTATTGGAAAAACAGATAGAAGCATGTGAAAAGCTGGTCATTGAACATGTGAACTCTAACGCAGAAGTGGCATCCAGGATCAGCAAGATATGTACGATAAAGGGCGTGGCCATTAAAACTGTAGCAACATTGGTGGCAGAGACCAATGGTTTCCTTTTATTCAAAAATGCCCGGCAGCTATGCAGTTTCGCAGGGTATGACATCGTGGAAAACCAATCAGGCAACCATGTGGGTAAAACCCGCATATCAAAGAAAGGAAACAGCCACATACGCCGCATACTCCATATGCCCGCATTCAATGTGGTCTTACGCAAAGTCAAGCCATTCTCGGACCTGTATGAACGTACGGTGGACAAACACGGCATCAAGATGAAGGGATTCGTGGCTGTGCAGAAAAAGCTATTGACCATAATCTATGCATTATGGAAAAAGGATGAGGCATTCAATGAAAAATACACTAATGAACAATATATCCAAGCGTCAGAACCAATCCCGGGGTGAAAACAAATAAAGTAGTGCCAACAATACTATCGGCACTACACAAGGTAAACAAACTACGTGAAAAATCACGGGCCGCTTCCTCTATGAGTATGTAAAGTTAAAAAATATCCTGATGATGCTTTGTGGATCGAAAATCAAGTTCTGATCAACCTTAACCTGCCTGCGCGGCGAGCGCCCGCCGGAGGCAAAAGGGAGACGATAAAAATATAGAAAAAAACTTGCAGTTATGCATAGTACCTTTTTTTAAGAAATCAACCTCAATCTGTAACTCCCCGATTTTCGAGTAAAGTTCCTTCTCCTTTGC